>JAEUUE010000157.1 GCA_016787605.1 Cyclobacteriaceae bacterium | reverse complement strand
GCCTTCTGCAAAATCCAGCTGAACCGTATGGCCCAGGTTTTCCACTTTGTTTACCTCATCCTTGAAGTACAGCGTGATCTGGTGTTTCCCCGACTCATTGGCGGACGAGATGATGTTGATGGGCGACTGTTCGAAGCCATGTTCGAGACCGGGCATGATATAGCCCTGCGCTTTGGGGCTTGATGCATCCGGTGCCGTGTTGGCAACCTGGTTGGCGGAGTCGGTGGCCGATTCCGCGTTCTGACTTGAGGGTGATCCGCAACCGGAAAGCAGGGAGATGACGAAGGTGAATAAGGCAAGTTGTTTCATGGTGATAATCAATTAAAGCTTCTAGTAAAGGTGTAGGTGGCATTCATCTGGATACGGGCGGCGGCTTCTTTTTCCTGGTTAATATTGAGCCGCTCTCCGACCAGGACTTCCGCTCCGAAGGTCAGGTTTTTGACAGCCTGCCAGAAGAAATTGGCCGAGCCATGATAGCCGGATTTGTAATCGCCACCGGTGAGGTTGGCATTGTCCGCCACGCCAAGCCAGCCGGCGGTCAACGACGAATGAACGTGCTCCGACCAAAAATGCTGGTAGGAAATATTGGAACCCCGCATCTGCAGCGTCTCCAGCTCATTGGTTCCATTATATACAGCATCGTAATTGAGCCCGCTGGCACCCTGGATATAGCGGGCTACGCCCGTGCCTGTGACAAACTGCACCCTGAGTTTGTCACGTGAACCCACCTTGACCGAGCCAAGGATCGTGAATCCATACCCGGGCAGGCTGCGCGCCCGATCGCTTTGGTAGCGAATTTCCCGGAACAAGGCCGCCGCTTTGACAAATCCAAAGCCGCCATTGACCCGGTACGCACCGACGACATCCGGAAATCGCTCTGGCAGAATGGTTACTCCTGCACTCACGGTCACATTTTCAACCGGGTTCTCCAGGGAAAGCGACAGCACATTCTTCTTCCGGTACGTGGAAAAACGAACCTGGGGTGTACGGGAAAGGGTGCTGCTGTTCGGCCCTTCAAAATCAACGGTAACCGGGTTGGCGTCTATGTCAAAAAAGTTACTCCAGGTCATTCCCACGGTGACGAACTTGTACTCGGCATAGGCCATACGCATCCTGAAGATCCCCGTCGCATCGGTTGCATCGTTGTGAAAATCGCCCTCCAGCTTGATCGCAAGGGTCTCCTCGCCAAACTTATGCTTGACATCAAGGCCCAGGCGAGTTTGCTTGGCTCCCATGAAGATATTCGGGTTCTTATCCGCACCCACCTGGATGTTGGCCGGCACAAAGAGATCACTTCGTTTTAGGTCCTGATCGTCCCACACCATAGTGGCCCGACCGAAGCCGTATAGCGTAAACTGGGTTTCTTCCGGGGAAGATGATTCTGCGCCTTGGGCGAAAAGAATGGGAGACCAAAGCAAGAGGAGGAGAACCATAAAAGAAGGCTTGCCTCCGGGGCCAAAACAGGTAGACATGGGCAATAAACTAGCCCGCAATTTAGCAGTAGGCCAAAACCCACTCATGACTTATGTCAGTAGTCCCGCCCAGAATCGAACTGGGATCAAAAGTTTAGTCCCGATCATGCGGTGGTGGTCTCACCGGGAATCGAACCCAGATCAAGAGTTTAGGAAACTCCTATTCTATCCGTTGAACTATGAGACCGCCACCGCATATCGGGATATTCTATCCGCTGAACTACGGGACCAAAATGAATTCGAGTGGGCAAAGGTAAGCATAATCAGCAGACGACCATCCCGGCCAAGAGCCCACATTCACCGCTGCCGCGTCCAAAAACCATTGAATCCCGACCTTTCGTGTAATCCCTGGGAAGAAATAGCACTAGCCCTTATACTATCTCCAAATCCCTTTAACTTTGACCTTGCACCTCGCGCGTCACTGATCATGAAAACGCACTCGTCCACCTTCGACGAGCATGCCTTGCTTCACCAGGTGAAGCATTACCTGCCCGCCCAAGCTCCGCTGAAGGACTTCATCCATCATAACACCCTTCATGCGTTCCAGAAGCTGCCCTTTCACGAAGCCGTCCGGTCGGCGTCGAGCATTCTCGGCTACCGGGTAAGCCTCTCCCTGAAGGAATTCCGCACGCTCTACCACGAGGGCAAAATCAGGGAGGACATTCTCGAACGCGTAATCCGAAACCGCCACGGAGCCGACGGCGTGAGCCGCTGGAAAGAACGCGCCGTGAACAAAACCTATGGAGCCTTGCCTTTGCCTCGCATCGGGGCCCTTCGCGCCAACTGGAAAAGGCAATACCAGATGGACCTGGACTCCATGGTCCACCCCCTCCTGTTCCGAACCCTCTGCAGCTATCTTGACCAGGGTATCTCCATGTGGAATTTCCCGGTCACCCAACCGGGTTTCCTTGGCTCCATCCGGGAGATGGAACGCAACAGCTTCACCAGCTTCTTCCATACCAAGCGCGCCCGGATGCTGCTCCTGGAAGATCATTGCTCCATTCCGGAATTGCTGGAGATGCTGGTGGGTGATCCCACCCTCTTCGAACATTACGTATTTGACCAGCAGTTTGCCCACCAGGGTTGGTCGGGCATGGTGTCGACCGTGGAAGATGTCCCTCATACGCTCCTGGATCACCGGAGCATCTCGCTTCATGACCTCGTGGTGTTCGAATGCCTGCTTGAAATCGATGCGCTGGATCTGCACTTCGGCTCCAACTGGACACCACTGTCCCAACGCCTGGCCGAGCGGCCCGAGCCCCTCTTTGCCGAGGTGCCGGAAAATGAACTGGATGCCATCAGGGCGATCTGGCAGGAGGCTTACGAATGGACTTATTATAACCAGGTGCTCAGCGGCATCCAGGTCGCGAGGGAAGAAGAACGCCTCAGGGAACACCAATCCTTCCAGGCCATGTTCTGCATCGACGACCGCGAGTGCTCCTTCCGCCGATATGTCGAACACCTGGATCCCCATTGCGAAACATTCGGAACACCGGGATTTTTCAACGTGGAATTCTATTATCAACCTGAAGACGGTAAGTTCTACACCAAACTCTGCCCGTGGCCCGTTACCCCAAAACACCTGATCAAGGAGTTCGAAGGAAAACTAAAACGGGAACAAGATGTCCACTTCTCCAAGCGAACGCATTCCCTGCTGGGCGGAATGCTCATTACCCACACCCTGGGTTTCTGGTCGGCCCTGAAACTCTTCATCAACATCTTCAAGCCCTCTGCCGGACCGGCCACTGCCTCGTCGTTCAGGCACATGGACAAATTTGCCCGCCTGACCATTGAGAACACGGACCCCGATGATAAGGAAAATGGCCTGCAAATCGGGTTTACCATTGAAGAGATGACCGTCCGCGCAGAGGCGCTGCTTCGCAGCATCGGCCTGGTAGACCATTTCGCTCCCCTTGTCTATCTCGTCGGTCACGGCTCAAGCAGTGTGAATAACCCCCACTTTGCCGCATACGACTGCGGGGCGTGTTCCGGGCGTGCCGGTTCTGTCAACTCGCGGGTAATGTGCCACATGGTGAATCACCCCGGGGTGAGAAGCCGGCTGGCCGAACGCGGGATACACATTCCCGCTGCCACGCAATTCGTCGGCGGCTTGCACGACACCACCCGGGATGAGATCGTCTTCTTCGATGAACAGGCCTTGTCTCCGGCCAACCGGGTGCTGCACGAAAACAACCACCGCACCTTTGAAAAGGCCCTGGACCTGAATGCCAAAGAACGCGCTCGCCGTTTTCTTTCCATTAACAACCGCAAGCCTGCCGAAGAGGTACATGAGGAAGTACGCATCCGGTCAGTATCGCTGTTTGAGCCGCGACCTGAACTCAACCATGCGACAAACGCCCTTTGCATCGTGGGCCGGCGCGCAATTACTTCCCACCTGTTTCTCGACCGGAGGTCCTTCATGAACTCCTTTGACTACCGGGTGGACCCTGACGGCAAATACTTGCTCAACATCATCAAGGCGGCGGCCCCGGTGTGCGGGGGAATCAACCTGGAGTATTTCTTCTCCCGTACGGACAACCAGAAACTCGGGGCCGGCACCAAATTGCCGCACAACGTGATGGGCCTGTTTGGCGTAGCGAACGGCATCGACGGAGACCTCCGTCCCGGCCTTCCCAGCCAGATGATCGAAGTGCACGACCCGGTGCGTCTCCTTATGATCGTGGAACACTACCCGGAAGTAGTTCTCAAAACCATCCAGGTCCTCCCGGAAACCTACGAATGGTTCGTTAATGAGTGGGTCCACTTGGTAGCTGTTCATCCGCAGACGCGTGAATTCTTCGCTTTTCAGGATGGCGCCTTTACTCCCCTCTCTGTTCTCCCCGATTCCGTGGCCGTAGTCCCCGATATCACGACCTTGATCGAGGCTTCCCACGACAACATTCCCGTCCACCAAATCTCCTGAGCCGATGACCCATTTCCTCGAATTTTTTGTCCTGGCTCCGGTGATCGGCTTTGTTGTCAGCCTGATGATTCCCCGCAACCACGAGCGGTGGATCTCCATCGGGGCTTATACCACGGTAGGAATTCACCTGGCCATAGCTTCCCTCTTTGTAGTCTATTGGCTGATCCAGCACCATCCCACCCTCAACCTCAAGGAGATTGTCCTGTATGAGACCGGTGACTATTCCTTCTTCCTTGACTTCTATTTTGATGAAATCACCGCCACGTACCTCCTCGTCGGGGCGGTTCTCACGTTCCTGGTTACGCTGTATAGCCGCTACTACATGCACCGGGAAGCCGGCTACAAACGGTTCTTCAACACCATCCTGTTTTTTTATGCCGGCTACATGATTGCCATTTTCAGCGGCAACCTGGAAACCCTGTTTGTCGGCTGGGAAATCCTGGGCATTTCTTCCTTCCTGCTCATTGCCTTCTACCGCGACCGCTACCTGCCGGTGAAAAATGCCGTCAAAGTTTTCTCCATCTATCGCATCGGCGACGTGGGGTTGATCCTCGCCATGTGGATGAGTCATCACCTGTGGCACGAAAACATCACGTTTCTGAAACTGTCGAATGCCGAACTGGTGCACGAGCACCTGCAGGCCCACACGCTGATCGGTGTCTTCATTTCGCTGATGGTGCTCCTCACTGCGGCGGCCAAATCAGCCCAATTGCCCTTTTCCTCGTGGCTCCCTCGCGCGATGGAAGGACCCACGCCATCGAGCGCCATTTTCTACGGCAGCCTCTCCGTGCACCTGGGTGTATTCCTGATGCTCCGCACGTTTCCCTTTTGGGCCGAGCAGATGTCGGTGCGCATCCTTATCGCCACACTGGGATTGACAACGAGCCTTGTCGCCACGGGGATCGCGCGGGTA
>JAEUUE010000133.1 GCA_016787605.1 Cyclobacteriaceae bacterium | reverse complement strand
CGTCTCTGCGGTTTATATCAACTTGGCTTTTTCCCGCACGAATTCTTTGAATTCCTTCGGACCTACCACGGTGAGGTCGCCGGCGAGGCCGAGGACGAAGCGGGAGGCGCCTTCGAAGCTTTTGACGGGTCCATAGAACTGGTAGTCGCCGTCGTCGAGTTTTTCCAGGTAGGGGATGGACTGGGGGTATTCTTCCCGCAGCAGGAGGTAAGCCCGCATTTTCAGCTTCAGCGTGATCAGCGTCGTTGTGGGACCCGTCATGCCAAAGAGGTCGGGTGTATTTTTCTCGTGGAACTTCTCGAACTGGAAATCTTCGGCGCGCACCACCACGTCGCCGATGCGCTCTAGCTTGAACTGCTTGCAAGTCTTGTCCTTGACGTCGAGGGCGAGCACCGTCTGGTAGTCGTCGCCGAAGCCGATCGGTTCGATGAGCCGGTCGCGGACGTCGCTGCTGTTGGCACTGTGGTAGTTGGCCAGCAGCACCTGCTTCTTGTTCTTGATCGCCGTAGAGAGCAGCTCCACCATTTTGCCGTTGCGCGACTTGATGATGAGGGCCGGCATGCTGTCCATCTCCGAGTGGAGGGAGAGTTTTTTCAGCAGCGAAGCCTTCAGCGCGTTGCGGGAGATCTCCGACTTGACGAGCTGTTTGAGCACGTTCATCTCCTCGATGGTAAACTCCGACTTCTCCGGCTCGTCGCCTGACGAGAAGATGAAATAGCGGTCGTGGAAATCCTTATCAACGTTGAAGTCAATTGCCTCCAGCAGTTTCAGGTAGCGGTAGATGCTGCGGCGGTTCATGTCGAGCCGGGCAGCGAGCTGGGCGATGGTATAGTGGCCACTCTTGAGCAGCGCGATCAGCTTAAAGACGCGCAGGATCTTCGCCTGCGGGATGGGGCTGTCGTCGTCGGCTGGGCGGGGTTTCTTCGGAGCCATAGTGGTGGTGAAGCGAAGATAGGGGTTTTGGGAGATCGGTGCTCCGAAACTCGGCGCTCGGTGCTGGGTACTGGGTACTGGGTACTGGAACTCGGAGCAATTGCCCCGGGCTTTAGCCGGGGGATAAAGGAGATTGCTAGTTCCTCAGGGCAATTAAGGGCAGGAAAACAATTGCCCCGGGCTTCAGCCCGGGGATAAGGGGAATTAGAATTTAATTACCCCTGGGCTTTAGCCCGACTCAGCGGGTCATTTTGCCACCCGCGCACTCCTGTCACAGCACAACACCTGATCAAAGAGGATGGAGTTGAACATAGCGGCCTGCTCCATGTGGGGGAGGTGGCCGGCTTTGGGGAGGACGAAGAGTTCCACATTGGGGAACCGGTCCATGAGGTTGGCGCGGATGTCTTCGAGTTTGACGACCGTGTCGTGCTCACCCCAGAAAGCGATGACGGGGATGCCGGAAGCGGCGATGGCGCGGTGTTCGTTTTCCAGGCTCGCCCGGTTTTTGTTGGTGGAGATCAGCGCGCGGACGAAGCCCTTGAACTTCATCATCTCCTCGTAGCGCTTGTCCCACCCGCGGAAGCGCGTGCTGTCGTAGAAGTCTTCCATCTGTCCGGCGGCCATGTTGGGATAGCGGGCGTCTGCCTTGAAGGCCTGGATTTCTTCTTCGGTGACCATCGGGTTGGCCGTGCTGTCTTTTGGTGCCATCGTGTTGAAGCCGGCGGCGTCGACGTAGACCAGGAAGCGGATGCGTTGCGGGTACTGGTAGGCGAAGGCTGAGATGGTGCGGCCGCCGTCGGAGAGGCCCATCAGGTTGATCGGTTTGTTGATCTGGAGATGGTCGAGGAGTTCGCGCAGCTGCTGGGCGAAGAGGGCCACGTCATAGACCACGTCCGGGTTGTCGGAGTAGCCGCGGCCGTAGTTGTCGTAGCGCAGGGCCGCATAGCCCCGTTTCGCTGCTGCGTGGAAGGTCGAGTCCCAGATGTAGGAGGGCACGGAAAAACCGTGGACCAT
>JAEUUE010000128.1 GCA_016787605.1 Cyclobacteriaceae bacterium | reverse complement strand
CCGTAGCTATGGCCCCCGACGCCCACCCGTTTAGGATCGACAA
Organism: Cyclobacteriaceae bacterium; assembly: GCA_016787605.1. Taxonomy (GTDB): domain Bacteria; phylum Bacteroidota; class Bacteroidia; order Cytophagales; family Cyclobacteriaceae; genus ELB16-189. Next base: position 128,748 of record JAEUUE010000128.1, on the reverse strand, counting down.
CCCCCAGGGATGCCCCGTAGTCGATGGCAGCGCGGGCACTGGCGACCAGCTGTTCCACATAGCTGTCGTTGGGCTCCTTGTCGCCTTCACCCACGATTGGAATCGAAACGTTGTCCAGCACGGCATATCCACGCACGACCCAGAAGATGGGTCCGCCGGTGTTAATGCGCGTGAACGTGTACGGGGAGCCTTTTACCTGCCCGGCGTTCTCCTTCGATTTGAATTCCTCAGGGTAGGCCCAGAAGAAAGTCGGAAGAGGGCCTTGTTCTTTCTTGTAGCCCGGAGGAAGGTACAAGTCAGCGGTAAGGTCAACACCATCGGCCCGCTTGAACTTGAGCACTTGTTTCTTCACATCCTTGATCTGAGGATAGGGGTGAGGGAACGAGGTGAGCTGGGTGATGTTTTTTGCGTTTGCGGTACGCAGGAAATAGTTGGGATTCTCTGAATTGGATTCCCGGGATGTGATGAAGGTGACTTTCTTGGGATCCGTCAGTGCCACCATGCGTTCGTAGTAAGGAGCCTCGCTGCGCCAAAGCCGGGTGGTCTTTCCGGTGTTCAGATCCATCTTGTCGAGGAAGGGCCGGTCGCCCTCGGGAGAAGCGCCATCGCCCTGGAGGAAGATGGAGTTGTCCGGGTTGACCTGCATCACGTAGGTGCCGAAGCTGCTGGCCACCATGACCGGGTCGCCGGGATCACCATAGGCATCTTCCGAAGAACGGTCGAAGACAGTTTTCTTTTTGGAAGGGTTGGAAGGATCCACCTGGTACGTGCGCGTCTTGCGGTCGGTCCACCAGTACTCATACACCCAGGCGGTCTTGTCGTTGCCCCAGGTGATGCCGGAATAGCGAAGGGGCAAACTGATCAATGTGGCAGGTGAGCCGGCAAAAGGAGCCCTCCACATCATCACTTTGTCGCGGATATCTGCCTTGGTGCGCGGATCGCCGCCATCCTGCGCTTCTGCCCAATACACGGTGGCGGGCTGGTCGGCGCGCCAATTGTGACTCCGTGGCCCGGTGATGGCGGCACTGAACCCCACCGGTATGTTGTCGCCCAGCGGGATGTCGGCCAATTTTTTCACGACGTTTCCATTGAGGTCACTTACTTGCACACGCTGAGGAAACAGGCTGGCCGGAACAAGATAGGAGTAGGGACGTTGCACCGTTCGGCTCAATATGTAGTTGCCGTCAGGAGAGGCGCTGTAGTTGGAGTAAATGGCCGGGCTGCCGACGAGTTTTTCGGTGCCGTCCAGGTTGACCAGGACCATCTGCGATGTGCAATAGAAATCAAAGGCGCTCTCATCGTAGCTGTTCTTCAACAGATCCTGGTACGTGCGTGAGGGGGCTTTCTTTCCCAGGTTTTCTTCGATCACCGGCCCATCCGGCACGCGGGTTCGCGGCGCCAGTTTCTTGCCTTCGTCGACGGAGGCCAGGAAAAGCAGTTGGTTGCTGCTTACCCAGTTCACCGGGTTTGCGTAAGTAGCATTGACCTTTCGGCGGGAGATGGCGCGTGCCTGGAAGGTAGTCAGGTCCACCACCCACAACTCGATACGGTCAGCATAGGTCTGCAGGAAAGCAAATTTCTTACTGTCGGGCGAGAAGGATGCCATGCTCATCCGGAGCATTTCCGGGAGGCCGGTTACGCCATGCTCCTTCATGTCTTTCAGGTTCTTGAACTTCAGGCCGACCAGGGGATTGGTGCGGCTCGGGCCAAAGTTCTCCGGGTTGATGCGCAGGCCGGCGATACGAAGTTCGGGCCGCGACAACTCTTCGATGGTGGGAAGGTCAGATCGGTCAAGGAGGGCCATCCAGTTCTTGTCGGGCGACAAGGCTACCGCCGGAGTCAGTGGAGCCTCCACCAGTTTTGCAATTTCTTCCGGGGGGCGTTGATAGCCGGCATTGGATTGGGCGAGGGTCGCCAGGGGGAAAATCAAGCCAATAAGCAGAAACAGATTTCTCATAGTGCGGATTTTGGGGAAAGGTACGCCCACCAAAGGAAATTCTCCATTCTTTTCCATGGCTTTGGTATTGGGAAACATCCCCTATTTTTGCGCATCCTTCGGCCCCTTGGGGCGTTTAGCGGAGGATTAAACCTTAAACCACCGAAAACCCCATGTACGCTCCCTTGCTTCATACCCATTCCCTGCTCCGGTTTATCGTTCTCCTGCTCCTGATTGGAGTGGTCATCAACTCCTTCCTGGGCATGACCGGCAAGAAGCCTTTCGGGAAACTGGATAACCTGCTGGGGGTGTCTCTTTTTTCGGTTACGCATACCCAGCTGCTGGTCGGGCTGGCCCTGTATTTCTCAAGCTCTTTCGTGGTTTTCAGTGGCGATACCATGAAAGACGCTTCGTTGCGGTACTGGACCGTGGAGCACATCACACTCATGCTGATAGCGATTGCGCTGATCACCATGGCACGCATCACCGCCAAGAAGATGACCGATGACGCCGCCAAGCACAAGCGTATGTTTGTCTTCAATGCCCTGGCCCTGGTGATCATCCTGATGGCCATTGCCATGAGCCAACGTGGGTTCTTCGCGATTACCGGCACGCCCGGGATGTAAGTCAATCCGCCTTTTTCGGCCTTCCCCGCATCGCCGAAACTGTTAACTTTACCATCTTAAACAAGATGCGGATGACTCGTATTGCCCTGTTCATACTCTGGTTGCTTGGCTTTACATCCATGGCGCAGACTTTTGCGCCCCGTTACGAACTCATCAAGATCAAGGAGGTGAATTCTGCGTACCACGATGCCGCCCCCGTGATTTCACCCGACGGAAAGAAGTTGTACTTCTTCGTCGTGGGCCATCCTTCCAACACCTACGGTACGCAAGGCTCCCAGGATATTTGGACGTCGACGCGAGATGAGAAGGGTGTCTGGTCTGCCCCTCAGCACCTGGGATCGCCCTTCAACCAAAACAAGGCCAACCAGGTGTTCCAGGTTTTGGCGGACGGCACGTTGTTGGTTCGGGGAGGCCGCTCGAAGAATGAAGTGGGCTTCTCCCTGGTAAGCTCCGGCGGAGCGTGGACGGAATTGAAGATCAAAGACTTCGAGTCCATGGCAAAGGGTCGATTCAACGGGGCTACAATCTCCCAGGATCGTAAGCATCTCGTTCTTTACTTTTCCGAGATAGCCGGGGCCGTCAAGAGCGATCTGTATGTTTCTCATGAAGAAGGAGGAAGCTGGTCAAGGCCGGTAAAGTTGAAATTCAGCAACAACACCGATGAGTTCGCCCCGTTTATTGGCCCCGACAATAAGACGCTCTACTTTGCCAGTGACCGGCTCGGAGCCGGAAGGCAGGGTGGGGCCGACATCTATAAAACCACCCGGCTCGACGATTCGTGGAACAACTGGTCGGATGTTGTCAATTTGGGTAAACCGGTGAATACCGCGGCTGCAGACGATTACTTTTCCATGGACTCCAATGGCAATGTGTACACCGCACGCTCCAACAGCCGCATTGACGGAGGTAACCTGGACATCTTCGTGCTGGTTCCCAAGGACATCAAAGTCATGGTGGCAGGTACAGTATACGATGAAAAGACAAATCAACCCATTGCTTCAAGCGTAACGGTAACCGTGAAAGATCTCAAACCCGTAAGCCTGAAGACGCCTGCAACGGGCAAGTACGAAACGAGAATCCCCGAGACGAATGAGTATTCGGTAAGCGCGAGCGCCTCGGGCTATCAGCCGAAGGAGATCGCGATCACGGTGCCGGCCCTGGGCGGCGACACCACCCTCGTGGCTGATGTTTACCTCACACCCATCGCGAAAAAGTTGATGATTGCCGGGTCAGTCTTCAACAAGAAGACCAACGACTTGCTGAGCGCCAAAGTGGACTTCACGCTCCGCCCGGACAGGAAGAGCACCTACTCGGTGGCCGCCGAAGGTGGAAAATTCTCCCTGGAGGTCGGCAAGCTGGGGTGGTATGTGCTCACCGCTTCCGCGGAGGGGTATCTCCCGGCTACAGACAGTCTAAATTTCGACAGCGAAGATGCTTCACCCGTGAGCAAGGACCTTTACCTCGCCCCTATTGAGGTGGGTCTCACGGTGCGGTTGAAGAACATTTACTTTGACTTCAACAAAACCACTCTTAAGCCCGAGTCTTTCGTGGAGCTCAATAAGGTGGTGGATTTCCTGCAGTCCAACCCCACGGTGGAGATCGAAATCGCGGGCCACACGGACAGCAAAGGAACCGATGAGTACAATAATACCCTCTCCCAGGGCCGTTCGCAGGCAGTAGTCGATTACCTCGTTAGCCAGGGCATCGATGCCGTGCGGCTCACGGCCAGAGGCTACGGCGAATCCAAGCCCATAGACACCAACGACACGCCGGAAGGACAGGCCAACAACCGCCGGGTGGAGTTCACCGTGCTGAAGAAATAAACCCCACTAAACAAGATCGTTCCCTTATGAAAAGGCTTACCCTCATTCTCCTGGTCATCTCGACCGCGGCATTCGCAACGGACACCACGCGCTTTGTGATTATATCAGCAGGCAAAATTGCCGGCAAGCAGATCACCTGGTCAGACGGCCAGGGCAAAATCCATTACCGGTATGAATACAATGACCGGGGTCGTGGCCCGAAGCTGCAGGTGGATCTTCAACTGGAAAACGGACAGGTGGTGTCCCGGAGAATTACAGGTGTGGATTATTACAAAGGCCCTGTGGATGAGGTCTATGAGCTGAAGGATGGTGTGGCCAAGTGGAAGAACAAAGTGGAGAATGAGCAACGGAACGTGACCGGCCCGGTGATCTACTCTCCGCTGGAAGGCGTACCGGGCGAGATCGAGTGGACCCTGAAGCAGTTGCTCAGACAGAAGGGACACGTTCATGAGATGGATATGCTTCCGTCCGGCAAACTGAAGGCGACCCATGTCAAGAGTCACAAGGCGCTGGTCAACACCTTTGAAGAGGAGTTGGAGCTGTATGCGTTTTCAGGATTTGGCGGGCCGCCCTCCTATGTGTGGGTGACACCCAATAAGGCGTTTTTCGCCTCCCTGTCCGGATGGATGTCAACCATCAAACTGGGTTATGAGTTTCTCATCCCTGAACTGAAGAAACTGCAGGACCGGATTGAGGAAGAGTATTTCGCCATCCAGGAAGACCAGCTTACCCATCGCAATGAAATTTCAGTAGCCTTCACGCACGTGAATGTGTTTGACTCCAAGAGTGGTAAAGTGCTCGCGGATCAGACCGTGGTGGTGGAGGGTGGAAAGATCACCCAGGTCGGTAAAGCAAAGAGCGTGAAAATTCCGGCCGGAGCCCGTGAGGTGGCCGGGCAGGGCAAGATGCTGATGCCTGGCCTGTGGGACAACCATGCTCACTATGGCATGGCACAAGGACTCTACCACCTGGCCGGTGGGGTAACCAACATCAAGGACATGGCCAATGAGCTTAATCTTCCCGATATGAGGAAGAAAGTTGATACCGACATCCTTCTCGGTCCGGACATTTCCGTGATGTCCGGGTTCATCGATTTTGCCGGCCCCTATGCCGGTCCTACAGGAAAGATCGTGAAAACGCTGGAGGAAGGCATGGCGGCGGTGAACTACTACGCCGACAACGGCTACCAGCAGATCAAGCTTTACAGCTCCATCCCGGTAGAGTGGGTCAAGCCGCTGGCCGCCGAAGCGCATCGCCGGGGTCTTAAGGTGGTGGGTCACATTCCCTCGTTCATGACCGCCGAACGGGCCGTCAACGATGGGTATGATGAGATCATTCACATGAATATGATCATGCTCAACTTCATGGGCGATACCGTCGACACGCGCTCCATGGGGCGGTTCATCAAGGTAGCCGAGCGCGCCAGGAACATCAACGTAAACGGCCCGGAGGTAAAGCGATTTGTAAAGCTGCTCAAGGACAAGAAGGTAGTGGTGGACCCCACGATGGCCATCTTCGAATCGATGTTCACTAACGAGCCGGGCAAACTGGCCGCGGGATACGAAACGACACTGAACATGCTCCCCCCGGAATTTCGTCGCAGCCTGTATACCGGCGGACTTCCTACCATGAAAGGACATGAGGCGGAGTACAAGCAATCATTTGACAACATGCTGAAGATGCTCAAGGTGCTACACGCCAACGGAATTCCATTCCTCCCGGGCACTGACGATTTCCCGGGCTTTGCGCTGCATCGCGAACTGGAGCTGTATGCCAAGGCAGGAGTGCCCAACAAGGAAGTCCTCCAGAAAGCTACGATTCAATCGGCCCGCGTGGCCGGGAAAGAAGGAGAACTGGGCAGCGTGGAGGTGGGCAAGAAAGCCAACCTTATTCTCGTAGAAGGGAACCCCGTGAAAAACATTTCCGACATCCGCAAGGTGGAGTTCACCATGAAGGGTGGTCACTTGTATGACGCCAAGTCGCTCTACGCGTCTTACGGATTCGGATTCTGGAAATAGCCAGCCCCAGGTCAGGAACCTGATTCTTCTTTCAGGATTTCTTCGGCCCGCTCACGGTCTTTTTCGAAGAGGTGAAGCCGCACGCCCGGGAAAATGTCGTTGCGGAGCGGATACAGGTTGGTGAAATTTTCTTCCGTCAGAAAGCAGGGAATACCGTAGGCGTCCAGTTTCGTCTTGGCCAGGTTCGCCTGGATCACCGTATCGAAGGCGGCGAAAATGATGATCTTTTCTTGTTCGTCCATGGGATGAAGGTACGGCCGTCCGCTCAGAATATCTTGACCGAAGTCATCGACACACTGCCCATGGAGAGATGGTCATTGAAAAAGGCGACGGATTCCGAAGGTCCGCGGAGCCCCAGGGCATACATCAGCGGGAAGTAGTGATCGGGCGTCGGTATGGCTAGTTTCGCCGAAGGGCCAAGCTGGTGATAGTCCAACAACTTGTCGTCCTGCCGGGCTTCAATCATTGTCTTGAACTTCGCATTCATCTCTTCGGCCCAATCGTAGCCGCTTTCGGGCTGCCGCCAGTTGAGCATGCGGAGGTTGTGCACCATGTTGCCGCTGCCGATGATCAGTACCCCCTTGTTGCGCAATACACCGAGCTCCTCGGCGAGACCATAGTGATAGGAGGCAGGCTTGGCGTAGTCAATGCTAAGTTGGAGTACAGGGATCCTGGCTTCGGGGTACATCTGCTTCACCACCGACCAGGTGCCATGGTCGAGGCCCCATTCGTGATCCAGGCCGACTTTTGTTCGCGTGATGGCCGCAGCAGTCTCCCGGGCTAGCGCGGGGCTTCCGGGTGCCGGGTAGCGGACATTGAAGAGTTCCTGGGGGAAGCCGTAGAAGTCGTGGATGGTACGGGGTTGTTCCATTGCCGTCACATGGGTACCGTCCGTCAGCCAGTGGGCGGAGATGCACAATACGGCCGCGGGCTCGGGAAGGGTTCGGCCCAGGTCCGCCCAGCTGCGGCTGAAGGCATTATCTTCAATGCCATTCATCGGCGAACCGTGTCCAATAAAGAATGCCGGCATACGGGTGCCGCGTCCTGGCAGGTCGTCAGCGAGGTTTTTGAGGTCGTGGAGTGAGGCCATAGGCTGTAAACCAAGCGCGGGGGGAGGGAGTTCCTTCCGACTAAAAATAGGTCATTTTGCCCTGAATTGGCGGCAGAGTGCGTATTTTCGCATTCCCTGTAACAAAGCCCCTTCCTCACCGTCTAGCTCCTGTAATCGATGACCTTGGAAGCTTTTCAGAACATGGTTTTTCCTGTGAAGAACAAGCTTTACCGCTTCGCCTTCCGGCTTCTGGGAAACAACGAAGAGGCCAAGGACGTCGTCCAGGAAGTGATGATCAAGGTGTGGAGCGGCCGCGACCAACTCGACCAGGTACAGAACCTGGAGGCTTGGTGCATGCGGATCACGAAGAACCTTTCCCTCGACCGGCTCCGGCAGCAGCAACGCCGCCCGACTGACTCGCTGGAGAAGGGGATGCACCTGACCCATCAGAGCCTGACACCGGCCGAAGCGACCGAACTGGGTGAACGTATGAAGCGAATAGCAGAATTAATGGCTGAATTGCCCGACAAACAGCGGCAGGTGATGCACCTCCGCGATATTGAAGGGTACAGCTACAACGAAATTTGTGAAATCCTGGAAATTGACATGAGCCAGGTAAAGGTGAACTTGTTCAGGGCAAGAAATGCGGTGAGGGAGAAACTGTTAAAAATGGATGCGTATGGACTTGCATGAAGTAGAACAACTGCTTGAGAAGTACTGGCAGACCGAAACTACGCTGGAAGAGGAGGATCGTCTTCGTGCGTACTTCGCCCAGGGCCAGGTGCCCCCGCAATTGAAGGCGGCGGCTGATCTCTTCACGTTCTTCCAGGCGGAGAAAAACAAGACGCTGGCAGAAAATTTTGACGGCGCTGTAACAAAGCGACTCAAGGCGCGTCAAGGGGGAAAGCTGGTGACGATGATCGGATGGGGGAACATGGCAAGGATTGCGGCGGGTATCGCCGTGGTGGTGGCGGCAACCTTCCTCATCCGCCAGGAGATCCGCAAGAGTTATCCCAAGGAAGCGCAGGACACGTATACCGATCCGCAGCTGGCCTTCGAGGAGACCAAGCGGGCCCTTCAGATGATCTCCAACTCGTTTGGCAAGGCCAAGAAGGAGGCCAGCAAAATGCAGATGCTGAATGAAGCGGAGAAGAAGATTCAGATGAAAAGCGACAGTGACAGAATAAATATTTGACCAGAGCGACTAAACAGGAAAAAGAAAACAAAAACCGAAACGATAATCCAAGCGATATGAAAAAGTTAATGATGGGCGTAGTGATGATGTTGGGGGCTATCGCAGCCAGTGCGCAGAACGACGCCGTGACGAAGTTCTTCAATAAGTACCAGGACAACCCCGACTTCACGCAGGTGACGGTGAGCAGCAAAATGTTCGGCCTGTTTACCAACATGGAAGTGGAGAAACCCGAGGACAAGGAAATCCTGGATGCCATCAGCAAAATCAAGGGGCTGAGAATCATTGCCAAAGACCAGGCCCGCGACTCCCGTGAACTGTACAAGGAAGCCTTGTCGGTGGTTCCCAAAGACTACGAGGAGTTGATGTTCGTCCGCGACAAGGACCAGGACATGAAGTTCCTCATCAAGGAATCGGGCGGCAAGATCAGCGAATTGCTCATGATTGCGGCGGGCAACGACGACTTCAAGATGCTGAGCCTCTTCGGCGAAATCGACCTGAAAAAAGTCAGCCGTATCGGAAGCAAGATGAGCATCGACGGCCTGGAACAACTCCACAAGATGGAGAAGGGCAACAAGGAAGAAAAGAAAAACGACGAGGAATAGTCTTCATGAATCCGAGGTTCCCTGCGAAACCCTTCGCGGGGAACTTCGTTTTTTAACCAGCGACAAGCATGAAAAGAACCGGAATTTTGCTGTTATGGATCGTGGCCGCCTCTTTCGCCCAGGCGCAGAGCAAGACGACCCTGGCCCTCGAAGAGAAGTATGAAGGATCGCTGACGTTGTTCTTCTACAAGAACACCCTGCGTATGCTCAACCAGAAGGAAAACGAAGAATTCGATCAGCTCATCAAGAACATCGAGAAAATGAAATTTCTCCTGGTGAGCAAGGACAACGGACGGCTGGGCCCGCGGGAATACCGGGCGCTGGTAGCCGAATACCAGAAGGAGTCGTTTGAGCCGATCGTCACCAGCCGAATCGATGGCCGCAATTTTGATGTGTACCTGCGCGATGAAAAAGGGAAGAAGCCGGGTACCGTGGTATTGGTTAATGATTCATCCAGCTTGTATGTGCTCGATATCGTCGGCACCATCGATGTAAGCAAGGCCGGTGCCCTGTTCAATACCATTGACGGAAGTACCGATATTGGCGAGCGGATCAAGCATTTCACCGACCGCGAAAGCGATTCCGTACGCGCGAAGAAGAAGAAAGTCAAAGTGGATTAACCGCACATTCCTTGGAAACCGTCCTCACCACCCACGAGCTCACCAAGAACTTTGGCCGGCTCTGCGCTGTCAATCAGCTCAACCTCGAAGTCAAGCGCGGCCAGGTCTTTGGCATGCTGGGCCCCAACGGCAGCGGCAAGACCACGACGCTGGGCATGCTCATGGGCGTGACCAACCCCACTGCTGGAAACTTTACCTGGTTCGGCGAGCCGCCTACGCACCACCTGCGCAAGAAGATCGGCGCCGTGCTGGAACACCCGATTTTCTACCCGTACCTCAGCGGCCAGAAGAACCTGGAGCTGATGGCGCTGATCAAGGAGGCCCCGGCGGCCAATATTCCGAAGGTGCTGGACCTGGTGGAACTGACGCCCCGCCGCAACGATAAATACCGTACGTACTCGTTGGGTATGAAGCAGCGCCTGGCCATCGCGTCGGCCTTGCTTAACGATCCCGTCGTGCTGATCCTCGACGAGCCGACCAACGGCCTCGACCCGATGGGTATTGCTGAAATCCGCGAGATCATCAAGCGAATTGCCAATGATGGGAAGACAATCATCCTGGCGAGCCATCTCCTGGATGAGGTGCAGAAGGTATGCACTCATTTTGCCATCCTTCGCAAAGGAAACATGGTCTACACCGGTCCGGTGGATGACGTGGGCAAGGGTGAAGAAACCGTGGAGCTGATGGCCTTTCACGATGACCTGCCGATCATCCTTGAGGCGTTCCCGGGTGCCGCGGCCGTCCGAAAGGAAGGCGGACATTATGTGGTCAAGATGAAGGAGGGCTTTCACAGCCTGGAGCTGAACCGCTACCTCTTCGAGAAGGGCATTGTGGCCAGCCACCTGGTAACCCAGAAGAAGAGCCTCGAAAAACAATTTTTGGAAATTCTAGCCGAAGCCGATCATGCTGCACTTGCTAAAGGTTGACCTGAAGAAACTCCTCGACTACCGCACGTTCTGGATCATCGTGGGGTTGTACTTCTTTACGCTCTGCATGGGCGCCGCCTCGGGCATGGAGTTCCTGAAATGGCTGGCCCGCACGATCGAAGGATTCGGGCAGAGCATCAACATCACCCGCATCCCGCTTTACCATTTCCCCGACATCTGGCAGAACCTCGCCTGGAGCGGCGGCCTGCTGAAGATGGGCCTGGCCATCATGACCGTGATCTCCATCACCAATGAGTTCACCTACCGCACGGTGCGCCAGAACATCATCGACGGCCTCAGCCGGGAGCAGTTCCTCATTTCGAAGGTGATGACCAACTTCGTGCTGGCCGCCCTGAGCATGGTGATGGTGCTGCTGATTGCCACGGTGACAGGTCTCATTTACTCCCCGCAGCTGGACTTTCCCTATGGCCTCACCGGCCTGGAATTCTACCCCGCCTATTTCCTGGAAGTCTTCGCTTTCCTTTCGTTCGCGCTGATGCTGGGCATTTTTATCCAGCGTTCAGGTCTTACCATTATCCTGCTGCTGAATTCCTACCTGATTGAGCTGATCATCAAGGAAAACATTGACCAATACGTTCCGAACCTCATCCAGTTTTTCCCCCTGGAGTCGATCATGAACCTGGTGCCAATGCCATTTGCGCGCTACGCCTTCCAGGAGATCCGCGACTACGTCACCATCGAATCCGTAATGATCGCCCTGGCCTGGGCCTTCCTGTTCAACTACTTCGCCTATCTCAAACTGAAGAAGTCCGATATTTGAGTGGTCGATAGCCGATGGTCAATGGTCCATGGTCCGTGGCTTTGGTTTCATTGACGGTTATTTTCCCCGCCCCTTGCCTCTGAAGGGGAACCACTATCTCGCATAAAATTCAAGCCTAAGCGTCTATCGTCTATCGACCATGGACTATGGACAGTCCTCTGCTTCGCAGGGCTCGTTTTCCCACTCCGTCTCCAGCGTGATATGCTGGATCTGCTGATGCAGCAGTTCGTGCCGGAACTGTTCCTTGATCGTTCGTTCGCGGTCGTGGGATACATCCTTGCAGAGCACCAGGTGGGCGGTGAGGGCATTTTCGGTGGAACTCAAGGCCCAGATGTGCACATGGTGAAGGCCCACCACGCCGTCGTATCGCAGCGCACGTTCGGTAATGTCCTTCACCGAGATATTGTTGGGCACTCCGTCCAGTGAGAGTTTGAGGCTTTCGCGCAGCAGCCGCCAGGTGCTCACGAGGATAACACCGACCACCAGGAGGCTGAGGGCGCTGTCGACCCAATACCAGCCCGTATAGACGATAGCGATGCCTCCCGCCACAATCGCTGCGGACACCAGCGTATCGCTCAGCAGGTGCAGGTAGGCGCTCTTGATGTTGATGTCTTTGTCTTTTTCACGCAGGAAGAAGAAGGCCGTGGTCCCGTTGACCAGTACGCCGATGCCCGCCACGATGGCGATCGTAGATCCCGGCAGCGGCTGCGGGTACAGCGCCTTCTGGACGGCCTCAAAGGCAATCGCCCCGATGGAAACCAGGAGGATGACCGAGTTGAAGAGCGCGACGAGGATCGAGGTTTTGCGGTAGCCGTAGGTATAGTGTTCGTTGGCCTTGACCTTGAGCAGGCGGAAGGCCACCAGCGACAGCACGAGCGTGCCGACGTCGGCCAGGTTGTGGGCGGCATCCGACAGCAGCGACATGGACTGGATGCGGAAGCCCACCACGGCCTCCACGACAACAAACAGGAAGTTGAGCCAAATGCCGATGGAGAAGGCCGTGCTGACCCCGGTCAGGATGCGTGGGCCGTGGGTATGTCCATGGTCATGTCCCATACGGTAAAGCTACAAAAGGTCTAATCCACGATGGCCTGGTAGATCAGTGTTTTGACCTTTTCATTCATGTTGCGATACGGTGACGCCATGAGGTTCGTATAGACCAGGCATACCATCTTCTCCTTGGGGTCGGCCCAGTAATTCGTACTGAAGGCCCCGCCCCAGCTGAAGGTACCCAGGGAGTAGATGGACTGGTAATCGTTCATATTGGTTTCCAGCCCGAAGCCCAGCCCAACCTGCTCGGTGATGGGCGGCTTCGTCTGATTGGTCAGCATCAGTTCTACAGTCTTTCGGCTCAGAAGACGTATTCCGTTGAATTCACCCTTGTTGATGAACAACTGCAAAAATTTGGCGTAGTCTTCCGTGGTGGAACTTAGCCCCGCACCTCCGGAGTAATACGTGCCGGCCATGGTCGGGTAGTTGAGATCGATGTTGTCGAAAACCTTATTGGAGACCTTTGAGAGCTTGTCGTCGGTCACTTGATACAAGGGCACGAGGCGTGCGTGCTTCTCCTTGGGCAGATAGAAGTAGGTGTCGGTCATCCCCAGTGGCTGGAAAATACGTGTCCGGAAGAACTGGTCAAGCGACATGCCTGATAGCACTTCCACCAGGTAGCCCAGCACATCGGTATTCAATCCATAGGTAAAAGCTTCACCTGGTGGATGCTTCAACGGCATCCCGCCAAGCTTCTTCATCTTGTCGGCAAGGACGACATTGTTTGTGCCGATGCCACTGGGGATGCCCGCTTTGGCGTAAATGGCCTTGAACTCCTGGCTGCCAATGGAGGCGTAGTCGATGCCCGACGTGTGCGTCAGCAACTGGCGGATGGTGATCTCGCCCTTGGCTGGCTGCGTTGTATAGCTGGTATCGGCCCAGTTCACCGTGCCCAGCACCTTCGGGTTCTTGAATTCCGGAATGTAACGCGACACCGGGTCGTCAAGAAGGAACTTTCCTTCTTCAAAGAGCATCATCACGGCCAGCGACGTGATGGCTTTGGTTTGAGAGGCGATGCGGAAAATGTCGTCCTTTTTCATCGCCGTCTGTTTCTCGACATCGCTGTACCCAAAGGCTTTGTGGTAGACCACCTTTCCGTTGCGTACGACCATGACGACCGCCCCGTTTACCCGCTTTTTGTCCACGTGATCAGTGACCAGTTGGTCGATGCGATTAAGCCGGTCGACTGAAAGTCCGTTTTCCGCGGGTTTCCCTGGCGCGAACGATTGTGCGACAGCCCACCAGGCGGATAGGCACAGGAGGAAGGAGAGGAGGTATTTCATGCTATTGAATTAGAATTTTGTTTTGTCAATATTCAGAACGGTTTGAAGCAATACGCTGACGCCGTTTGCCATGTCTTCGGGTGAGGTGTATTCATCGGGTGCATGACTGACCCCGTTCTTGCTGGGGACGAAGATCATCCCGGTGGGGGCCAGGGTGGCCATATCCTGCGCATCGTGCCCGGCTCCGCTCGGCATCACCAGGGATGAAAAGCCCAGCGATTTTGCCGCCGCACTCACCATCTCCTGGATGCGTTTGTCGGTTGGCGCCGGCAGGTTTTCGTTCGTCAGTTCGTAAGTGATCGTGGTGCCGGTTTCTTTCTCGATGGCAGCACCCTGTTCACGGATGGCGTCGAAGACCGACAGGATTTTTTCATGGGAGAGGTCGCGAATCTCGATCGACATCGTCACCTTCCCGGGGATCACATTGGGCGCGCCCGGTTCCGGATGCATTTGTCCCACCGTGGCCACCTGGCGGCCGGCAACGGAAGTGGCGGCCTTGTTCACGGCCACCGTGAGTTTGGCCGCGGCCACCATGGCGTCCTGCCGTTGATCCATAGGTGTGGTGCCGGCGTGGTTGGCCTTGCCAGTGATGGTTACTCTCCATTGGTTGATCCCGACAATCCCTTCGACGACCCCGATGTTGATTTCCTTCTGATCGAGGATGCCACCCTGCTCAATATGAAGTTCGAGGAAAGCATGATAGTACCCTTTTGGTTTGGCTGCAGTGGAGAGCTGTGCTACGTTGCCGCCAATATCGGCAATGCCCTGCCGGATGGTCTTGCCGCTGTGTGTGACCAGGTCGAGAGAGGCGGACGGAAGGATTCCGCACAGCGCCTCGCTTCCGATCAGGCCCCCTTCTTCATTCTGGAAGATGATCACTTCGAGCGGATGCCGGGTGGTGATCTTGTGCTCGTTCATCAGTTCGATGCATTCGATGGCTCCGAGCGACCCCACGTCGCCATCGTAGTTGCCACCACCGGGTACGCTGTCGATATGCGACCCGAAGGCAATCACCGGGAGGGAAGGATCCGTTCCTTTCCGTTTGCCGATGATGTTGCCGGCGGCGTCGACGGAAACGTCCAGCCCTGCTGCTTTCATCAGGTTCATGACGTAAGCCCGTCCGGCCAGGTCGGCATCGCTGTAAGCCACACGGCTGACGCCGCCTTGCGGGTTGGCGCCAAACGTACCCAGCTTGAGGATGCGCTGTTCCATCCGTTTGGGATTCCCGCGGGGTTGTGGTTGGGCCACGGTGACCAGTGAGTACAAAGCAAAGACCACGACAAGTATTCTCATGGAGTGGAGAGTTTATCGGCTGCGTCTTTTCCAACGAGTGTCAGTTGGACATTGATGACCGCTGGAAATTGACAGTAAACCAGTTTGATATAATTCCTGTTTTCCATTTCCATCACGGCTTGAAAGACCTGCTCGTATGTCAGGGCAGAGCCGGCGACCCTCACGGCGTTCACCATGGCCTCGGGCCGGTTTTCGGCCAGCAAGGCAGTGAGAATGTTTCGGGTAAGGTCTGGGGGCATGGATAAGGAAAAGGGAAGATAATTAATCTTCCCTCATGAAACCGCAAAATGTAAAATAGGCAATGTAAAATGTAAAAGTGGTGCTCCTCACTTCTACATTTTGCTGTTTTACATTTTACATTTTTCGGTTCTCCGAGACCATTATTCTTCCAATGGAATGTTATGATGCCGCCCGCATTTCGGTGATCATCTCGCGTTCACGGGCGGTAAAGCCGGTTTCGGCGGGGGCCTGGCGGGAGGCCATGAAATCCTCCAGCGAGGTATAGAAGCGTAGCCGGTGTTTCCAGATCAACTTTGAGCCGATCTGCGCCTTCAGTTTCTTAATCGATACGGTTCCATCGAGCCAATAGAGGTCGGCCGGCTCCTGCCCGGGGTTGGTTTCCATGTACCCCGGCATGTGCGGAATGGAGGAATGTTCCAGCTTGCGCCGCACCTCCTGGCGAAAGTCCGTCTTTCCTGATATATATAGCGTAATCCAGCTCATGCTTATCGTTCCCAAATTTTCTGATGTTTCCCCTCTCGCGCCGCCATTTTGTTTGGCTTTCTTCGCGTTTCGCCGTCAACTTTTTGCTTCGTTGAAAAATGTACGGCGGAAAGGAAATCAAGACTGTATTGGTAACGCAAAATGGGTCAAAGATGTTACAAATCATCGCGCATGGCGATTAAGAATATGTTAACGTCAGCAAGAATCAGGAGGGCCTACTTTTTTTCCGTCTTCTCCATCGGAAGGTCGGGAATGCGGCTCCATTCCTGGATGGAACCGTCGTAGACTTTCATGTTGTAGCCCAGGATGCGACCGGCCATGTACACAACACTCGCCGTCTGGCCGATGAAGCAATAGGCCACGAGTTCTTTGTCGGGAGTGGCCACGGGTTCAAAGTATTTCTTCAGTTGATCCGCGGGCTTAAACACATAGGTGGCGGGATCGAGCATTTCGGTGTAAGGAATGTTCTTTGCTCCACTGATGTGACCGTCGCGGGGCTGTCCCGCCGGCTCACCATCATAATAATTCTTCATGCGGGCATCTACGATAAGTGTGCCTGTGGCGTTGAGGTTCTTCTTCACATATTCTTTGTCAACCAAAAGGGGAGTTACAGAGACTTCAAACCGGGCAGGCTTTATTACCGGTGCTTCTTTGGTTACGGGGAAGCCGGCCTTCTTCCAGGCCTCCAGCCCTCCGTTGAGGAAGAACACCTTGCCTTTCATCCCCAGCTGTTCCAGTACGACAAATACTCGTGCCGTCTGGCTCACTTCATTGCGCACATGACAGAGCACGATGCGGCTGTTGCGGGTAATACCAAGTGATCCAAGCAGTTCGGTCGCCGCCTGGCTGGTCGGGGCATTGAGGCTTCCTTCCGGGGAGTCGGGAGATAAGGCCGGAGGCCACAGGTAGCGGGCTCCTTCGATGTGCCCGGCATCGTAATCGTACTTCAGGTAGTTGGGCTGTACGATCACAAGATCGTTGTCGGATTTGTGTTCATTCAGCCATTCGGGTGTTACCAGAAGGGATTCCTGGGCAAACGCCACGGAGGCACACCCAGCCAGCAAGACAATCAGCAATCGTTTCATTGTTTCTTGATTACCCCACTTGACGGGAGGAGCCAATGGGTGCTTCTTATCCTGCATACGCAGAATATATCGCCGGGTTGTCGGTCAGCGTCCAATCAATGGCTGGTGGCCTCCGGGAATTTTTCGTGCCGGTGGGCTGCGCGGAACAACATGTCTGAGGACTGCATCAACTTGTTGCGCAGATCCTGGCGCAGATCCTTGTGCTGATCGAGGTAGGTCCGGACCGCCGCCGCTGCCGTAGGGGTGCGGTAGTAGCCCAGCGTAGCATCAAGCCAGCCTTTCGGAAAGAAAATGTCGCCGGTGCGCTGGATTTCTCCCAGCAGTTCAAGGCTCTCCGGCAGGTAGCGCTCTGACGTTTCTGAGCGCAGGGGATGATGCAGGTACCGGACAGCCTCCAACACCCAAGGCTCGCGGGCCCGGTTCTTCTTATCCTTGAGGCTGGCGAAGAACGCATCACGCGCGGCAGGATCGGCAGCCAGCGCAGATCGCACAAAGGAAAATTCTGCCTTGCGGTCTGGATTGCTCAGGCGGGAAAGTTGTTCGTCAAGGATCCGTTCAGAGCCCTCCGCCTGGCGCAGCGCAAGGGCATAAGCCAGTTGGATGTAATCGCGCTCGTTGAGTTCCATGCCCAGCGTGATTTCCTTGGTCCAGAGCCGCTTGAGTGTGCTTACTCCGTCGGGAGAACTGGCGAGGGAACGAAAAACGGAGAACAGCGCGCGCTTGCAGGAATTGTCCCTTTCAACGGTTAGGCGCTCCAGCAACTTGTCTTCGATTCCCTGGGCCATCAGCGAACGGTCGGCGGGAGTAAGAAATTGCCAGAACACCCGGTCCAGTTTGTCGGTCAGGTATTCGAGGAGCAGCGGGTCTTTCTCCCGGGCTATGGCTTCCATGATTTCCTGGGAGAAGGAGATGGGTGAAATGGGTTCGCGAAGGAAGGATTCCCAGAGCGTCATCCAAACGGCGGCCCGGGTCACCGCCGCCTTTTCAGTACGCCAGGTAGCCTGCAGCACTTCCGTGTCGGCATGAAAGTAGCCATACCCGCGACCGTCGTAGTTGGGCGTGAACACGATCCCGGGCTCCACCCATTTGGAAAGCAGTGCACGGTTGGAGGTCCGGAAAGTTACGGTCTGCAACTTGTCGATGTATTTCGACTGTATCCTGTAAACCACAGCCTGTGGCCAGGCAGTTTGCAGGCTGTCGTTGGTGATCTGGAGAAAGTACTTGCCGTCCTCGCTCCGGGTGATGTCGATTTCGGGCATGCCCCCGGTCTTGATCCACGCCTGGTTCCACAGGCCGAGGTCTTCCTTGGCGTATGGGCTCAATTTTGCCACGAGGTCATCCCAGGTCGCGTTGCCGTAGGAGAAGTCACGCAGGTAATCGCGCAGCCCCTGTTGAAAGTTATCCGGACCCATCCAGGCTTCCAGGTTGCGCATCATGATGGGAGCCTTTTGATAAATGATAGCCCCGTAAACGCTGCCGGCATTGCGCAGGTTGTCGAGCGGTTGTTGAATGGGATGTGCCCCGGCGCTCCGGTCGATTTCATAAGCGGAGGGATAGTGGGCCATCAGAAAGCGCAAGTCATGATCGACGGCCGGAAAGGATGGGCTCACCATTTTGGCGGCCATGAAGTTGGCGAACACCTCTTTGAGCCACACATCATTGAACCACTGCATGGTCACGAGGTTGCCAAACCACATGTGCGCCGTTTCGTGGGCGATCAGGCTGGCTCTCCTTAATTCTTCGTTGATGGTGGCCGAGGGTTCCAGGAACAGGCTGCTCTCCCGGTAGAAGATGGCGCCGGGATGTTCCATGCCTCCAAACTGGAAGGCGGGCATCAGGGCAAAGTCAAATTTGTCGAAAGGATAGGGGATGCCGGTATATTGCTTCAGCCATTCCAACGATTCCCGGTGGAGTTCAAAGATCCGGCTGACGTTCCGGGATACTTTTGCCGAGTCTGTTTCCCGGTAAAGCATGGTCATACCGGAAACCGGGTCTGTTGCGGAACGGAAGTTGCCGGCCGTGAAGGCAAACTGGTAGGGGCTGGTCGGGCGCGTAGCTGCAAAGCGGATGGTTTTTCGATCGCCTTCAGCCGTGACCGATTCTTCTTTGCCGTTGGACAGCGCCTTCCACGCCGAGGGTATCGTCAATGTGAGGCGGAAGGTGGCCTTGAGATCCGGCTGGTCGAAGACGGGAAAGCAGGTTGACGCGCGGCTGGGTACAAAAAGGGTGTACAAATAATCGTCGTTCCGGTTCAGGGCGGCTTCCCCTGCGGTGAAATGAAGGGTGATGGAATTCGTCGGAGCCTTCAGGTCGCCGGCATGCAGCAAGAGGTGTTCATTTTCATAAATCACCTCGTGACGCTCCCCGTTGACGGACAGGAAGTGAACCTGTTTGCCTTCGGGCTGGAAATCGAGTTGAAGGTCGAAGGGTTTTCCGGTCCATGAGAATTGAATGGTGATCTCGCCACCAATGCTGTCCGACCGTTCAGCAGGAATATCAAAATGAAGATCATAGGTCACGTCTCGGATGGCGTTCTTCCGCGCAACGGCCAGTTCCAGCGGTATGCCCGTAGCGACAGGTTTTTTCGGAGCGCAGGTGACCAGGAGCACCGCCGCCAGAACGATTCCCAGTGTCTTCATAAGCCTTTACACGTCATGCCGCCATCGACCAGGATATTTTGCCCCGTGATGTAGCCCGCCTGGTCCATGGCCAGGAAAGCGACGAGGCCTGCTACTTCTTCAGGTTTGCCCACGCGGCCCATCGGGGTTCGGCTGAGTATACGCTCCAGGCGGTCGGGCTGGGAGAGGACGGGCTCTGTCAGCGGGGTGCGGATATACCAGGGAGAAACGGTATTGACGCGGATCACGGGAGCCCACTCTACGGCCAGGTGCCTTCCCAGCTGGATAATAGCGGCTTTGGTCATCCCATAGGGTGGCCCGCTTTGTACGTCTACTGAGCCGGCCACGGAGGCGATGTTGATGACGCTTGCATTGCCTGATTTAACCAGGAGTTCATGGGCGGCACGCGTCAGTTCCGTCATGGCGAACAGGTTGGTTTCAAACAGGCTCCGGTATTCCTCTTCGGCATATTCCGTGAATTTCTTCCGGACGTTAGTCCCCACATTGTTGACCAGCACGTGGAGCATCCCCCAGTCCAGCTTGGTTTTGTAGAGCAATTGCTGCCGGAAGGTGGGATCGGTGATGTCGCCTTCCAGGTATTGTGCGCTCGGGTTTTTCTCGGCCAGGCTGAGGTCGCGGGCAACGGCGATGACTTCGGCGCCCAGCCCGACAAACTCATCCACAATGGCCTTGCCGATGCCTTTGGTGCCACCAGTGATGAGGGCTTTCTTGCCCTGAAGGGTCCAGAAGTTCATGGCGGTAAAGTGTCTTGAAATATAGAGAAGACAGGCGGAAATACCTTGCCCTCAATACTGGGCGTGGACTTTGGTTAGTGGATCACGAGGTTGCCTGCTGTCATGCCATATTCGTCATCAGCCATCTGTTTTTCCGGGTCGAACCCAATCATCTCCGGATATCCGCTCGTCGAGTTGAACTTTACTGAGATCTTGTAATAATTCCTGTCAATCGCATTCTGAACTAATTTAAACATTTCATTGATGGTGGGAATAGTGGGCCACGCGGATGGGTCTTCCATTTGGTTTGTCGCGTGGTTCAGGATGGAAATGATGGAGTCGCTTTGTACTTCAACGGTAAAGGTAAGGCCTTCCAGATGTGAGAATATCTGTTTATACTCAAAATCAAAGGAATAGTGATTGGCATGAAGACTATCCCACTGAGCTTGTTTCTCATTGAGTACGAGCTGAAGGGCTGCATAGGGTGGCGTGGGGTCGGATGGAGAGGAACAAGCACCAACCATTAAGGTGCTAAGGGCCAAGGACCGGAATATCGCCGACCAAAGGTTCACTGAATAAAGTTAGCAATTATAAAGACAAGTACCGGATGAGCGCCCAAGCTTAACCTTCGGTTTTTGGTTCTTTCAGCACCAACAGATAGTATTTATTGTCCAGCGGCACATACCCCTGGTCATAGCAGAAATAGCACACCGACCCTTCCTTGACCTGGGCGGTGGAGGTATGATAGCGGAAGTCAAACCCTTGTTCCTTGAGCCGGTAGGCAGGAACCTTGATTCGCCCGCCGGGATTAAGGCCATCGAGGATGCGGCGGTTTTTCCGAAGCACGGCATTGACTTCGCGAACGTACTGGTTCGGCTCGCTGTTGCGGCGGTTATTGTGAGTGCTCCGGCATTGGTCAGAGCAGAAGCGCTTGTCAGTGCGGCCCTGAAGCGGAGAGCCGCACTCCTGGCAGGTCCTGGTGTTCATGGGATGAAAATACGCGATCGATCGGGTGGGTACCCCCTCCTGGTCGTGACGGAAAACCTGACGATTTTTTGGTGCAGCCGATTGGAGCCGTAAGTAATCGTTTATAAACGGGTGGGTCAGACCGAGTTTTGCAGGTTTGTTCCGCGGGCAAGTGACCCGCCTCGTTACATCAACCAAAAAAATGTTTTATGAAAAGTTTACGAAACAGCGTCACGCTGATTGGCCGCCTGGGCAAGGACCCGGAGGTCAAGGTGTTTGACAAATCGAAGAAGGCCTCCTTCTCGATTGCAACCACCGACTCCTACAAGAATGCCAAAGGGGAGAAGGTGGAAGACACCCAATGGCACAATGTTATCATCTGGGGCAAGCTGGCCGATGTGGCGGCCAAGTACCTCAAGAAGGGGAATGAAGTCTGCGTGGAAGGCAAACTTATCCACCGCGCCTATGAGTCGGGCAAGGGGGAGAAGAAGTACATCACCGAGGTCAATGTGAACGACATGCTGATGCTCGGCGGGAAACCGAAGGAGTAATTTGACAATGAGCTAATTTGAAGATTTGAAAATGCAGTGCGCAGCGACGGGGATTTAAGCCCTTTTGACAAAGGCACTCCATTTTCAAATTTTCAAATGGCCGAATTTTCCCGCCTGCCGTTCGACGAGAGGAATTTTCTTCAGATAAAGAGGGGAGACTTCTAACCCAATAGTGTTTTGGATATGGCGGGCAGGCAAATTAGCTTTAGCCCATGAGTTTTGCGTACCCGCTGTTTCTCTGGGCCCTGGCGGTGTTGGCCATCCCGGTCATCATCCACCTCTTCAACTTCCGCAAGACCACCCGCATCCTGTTCTCCAACACCCGCCTCCTGCAGCAAGTCAAGCAGGAGACGACCCAAAAGCGCAAACTCAAGCAGTATCTTATCCTGGCGTCCAGGCTGCTGTTTCTCGCCTTCCTGGTCTTGGCGTTCGCCCAACCCTTCCTGCCGGCCACCGAGCAGATTACCCCGGGCCGGGAAGTGACTCTTTACATTGACAATTCGTACAGCATGACCTCAGGGGTCGGCGACCAGACGCGCGCCTTGGACGCCGGGCTGAGTTTTGCGCGGGAGGTAGTCGAATTGTTTCCGGCTGACACGAGGTACAAACTGCTGACCAACGACTTCGCCCCATATTCCAATTCCTACAAGGCGAAGTCGGAACTCCTTGACCTGCTCACGCAGGTCCGACTATCGCCCTTGTCAAGGACCTACGCGGAAATCCGCGACCGGACCCAGGAAGAAGACAACGAGCTGTTCTGGATTTCCGACTTTCAGAAGTCGACGCTGGCACTGGAAGGTGCCGCGGCAGACTCCGTCCACAGTATCCACCTGGTTTCACTCCCGATTGAAAACGCCTCCAATGTTTTTGTCGACTCGGTATTCCTCGAGGATCCGTTCATGGTGAGCGGGCAGCCCAACACCCTGCACGTGCGCATCCGCAACAACGGTGTTAAGGTCAGGGAAGGTCTCGTTGTGAAACTGACCATTAACCAGGTGCAGTCGGGTGCGGCGTCGGTGGACTTGCAACCCAACGAGGTGGCTACCGTGAAGTTTGACCTTGCGCAGGGACTTCAGGGTATGAATCGGCTCGAACTGAGCTTTACGGATTTCCCGGTCAGTTTTGATAACCTGTTTTATCTCACGTTGAATCTGTCCAGCAAAATCCGCATCGTTGAAGTGGGTAACGGAAGTGGCTTTATCGCGAAAGTCTTCGGGAACAGCGACCTCTTTTCCTTTCGGTCTTTCTCCCCTGGGAACGTCGATCTCGGCATTCTCAGCCAGGCCGACCTGGTGATACTCCATGGGGTCGACAACCCGGACGCTGGTCTTTCGGCGGCGGTCAGGGAATACCAGCTAAGCCAGGGTACGGTATTCATCATCCCCTCTTCTTCCGGCACTGGCATCGGTTGGCGTTCGCTGGCCGGCAACCTGCCGATCACCAAAGTCGACAACGGGGTAATGCAGGAGTTGGACAAGCCCGATTTCCAGAACCCGTTCTTTGAGAATGTCTTTGAAGAGCAAACCGCCGCCCTGTCGATGCCCCGCGCCAAACCTTTGATTTCCTGGGGCAGTGATCGGTCTGCACTGCTGAGCTTCAAGGACGGGACGCCATTCCTTTCGCGGACGGGCAGCACCTATGTGATGGCTGCCCCGCTCGAGAACACCTGGTCGGATTTTCAGAACCACGCCCTCTTTGTGCCGGTGATGTACCGCATGGCAGCGTCCGGCCACCGCGTGAGTCAGAAGCCTTACTATTTATTGACGGAGCGGCTGGCGACGCTGCAAATGGACAGCCTGGCCGGAGAAACCCCGGTGATGTTGACCGGCAAGCAGGAGATCGTGCCCAGCCAACGGCGTAACGGGGACCGGGTGATCCTCGAAATCCCCCGGTTCTCCGTCGAGCCCGGTTTCTATACAGCCCATATCCGCTCCGACACGCTGGGGCTCATTGCCTTTGACATGGACAAGCGCGAGTCGCTGCTCGATCAATGGACGGCGGAAGAGGTAAAAAGCCTGCTGGGCGGCGGAAACAACATTTCAATTTTTCAGCCGGCGGCGCAAGGTTCTTTCACGAACGAGATAAAAGAAAGATATTTGGGGCGGCAATTGTGGAAGTACGCCCTGGCCCTGGCCTTGCTCTTCCTCCTTGCCGAAGTGTTGCTCATCCGGTTCATGAAGTAAGCAGCCCCTGAATGAAGATTCTCCTCCAATCCGCCAAGATCCTCGCTGCGGGTTCGCCGTTTCACAAGAAAGTAAAAAACGTACTCATCCATAATGGCCGAATCGCCGAGGTAGGAGACAAGAATTTTTCGGCCGACAAGACTATTCCTGCCAAGGGGATGATCCTCTCCGCCGGTTGGTTCGACCTGGGTACCTATGTGGGCGACCCGGGTCATGAGCAGGAAGAGGACCTGGCTTCGCTGGCAAGGGCGGCGGAGGCGGGCGGGTTTACCGGGCTGGCCACCCTGCCCAATACCAGCCCAAGCGTGCAGACCAAGAACGAAGTCAGCTACCTGAGGAGCGGGAATCCGGCTCGCCTGGTCCAGGTCTATCCGCTGGCTTCCGTTACCCGGAATAACAAGGGAGAAGAATTGACGGAGATGATCGATCTCCGCGAGGCCGGGGCTGTCGGATTCAGCGACGGACTCAAGACGATCTGGCATACGGATATTTTTCTCAAGGCCCTTCAGTATACCCAAAAGTTCAATGGTGTCCTGGTGGACCACCCGGAAGACACCTGGCTGAACATGTTCGGGCAGATGCATGAGGGCGTAAACAGTACGATGCTGGGCTTGAAGGGCATGCCTGCCATTGCGGAGAGCCTGGCGTTGAGCCGCAACCTGGACCTGCTCCGGTATGCCGGTGGTCGCCTTCATGCCGCGCGGCTGTCTACGGCAAAAAGCATTGATCTCATCCGGGCCGCAAAGAAGAAAGGCCTTCCGGTTACCTGTGATGTCACGGGCTACCAGGCACTGCTCGATGACAGCCTCCTGGCTGATTTCGACACCAACTATAAAGTAAACCCACCCCTGCGCGAAAAATCCGACAATACCGCGCTGATCAAAGGGATCGCCGATGGCACCATTGAGGTGATCAGTTCGGGACATTTGCCACAGGATGCAGAATCCAAGAGCCTGGAGTTCGACCAGGCAGATTTCGGAATGATCAACCTCCAGACCTTCGCTTCAAACCTGGTTTCTTTATCGGAACAATTGGACTGGGAAGTATTAGTGGAGTGTGTGACCACCGCACCACGAAGGGTTCTCGGGTTGTCCCAGCCGTCCGTGGAAGTCGGGGCGGATGCTGACCTGACGCTATTCGATCCCAACGCCGTATGGACCCTGGATGCAGCAACGAACTGGTCGAAGTCGGTCAACTCACCGTGGTGGGGCAAGCCGGTGAAGGGCCGGGTGGCGGCAGTATTTAACAACGGAAGGCAGTCCATCCATGTGGAATAAGGTTCTCGAGTCCCCGATCCTCCGAGTCGCACTTCGTTACGGGGCATTATCCGGCATCCTGGTGATGGGATTTGTGGTGTCGATGTTTTACATGGACAAGCACCCGTTCCTGGTCAACCCTTTTCTTGATCCCCGTGTTCCAGTGCTGGGCCTGATGCTGTTCTTCGGTCTAAAAGAGCTCCGGGACTACTACCAGTCGGGTGCCTTGTACTTTGCCCAAGGCATGGTCACTTCATTCCTGGTTACCGTCCTGTGTGCCGCTATTTGCTGGTGTGGGATCCTGGTGTTTGCCACCCTGGAGGACAAGTTTGTGACCAGCTTCATTGCCCAGGCCACGGAGCAGACCAAATCGTTTACCGCAGAGGATATTGAGCGGATCGGGAAGGCGACCTTCGAGCAAAGCCTTGCTGAACTGCAGAAGGCCGACAAGTATTTCATGGCCGGACGTTACTTCTTTCAAACCTTTATCATCAGTTTCTTTATTAGCCTGATCGTTACCGTAATTCAGCGCAGAACCCCTGTGGCGGGGTGAACGGACACATCCGGGGCGACCTTGGGTATTCTCATCAAAGACTGTAATTTTAGGAGCCTTTCACCTACCTACATGTTTCATTCATAAACCCAAACCCTTCACTTATGGAAGAATCAGCAGCTCCCTCAGTAACCACCCGTTCGGCCGGAACGCGGTACGGTGTGATCATGGCCGTGATTTCGATTGTCATGTTTGTTGGCATGACGGTAGCCGGCATGGATATGACCTCCGGTATCGGCCGCTGGCTCGGTATCCCTGTATTCCTGATTGTGCTCTACCTGGCGCAGAAGTACTTCCTGGATAATGGTGACGGCTTTATGTCCTATGGCCAGGGAATTGGCATCACGTTCTGGTTTTCCCTTATTTCTACGGTGATCTACATTGTGTTCTTCTACATCTATATCAAGTTTATTGACGGCTCATTTGTGGAGACCATCAAGCAGCAACAAATGGATGAAATGGCACAGCGCGGGATGTCGGATGAGCAGATCGAACAGTCAATGAACATAGCCGGCGCTTTCATGACCCCGGAGATGATGGCCGCCTTTGGATTCCTGGGTGCCATGTTTTTTGACATGCTCTGCGGGGTGGTGCTCACCATCTTCACCCAGAAGAATAATCCTCAGCCCGCCATTTGAGCCGGAACGCCGACATATCGGTCATCATTCCGGCCAAAGACGAAGAGCAGTCCATTCCTGAACTCGGGGCGTGGATCGACCGCGTCATGAAGGCGAACGGGTATACCTACGAAGTCATCTTCATCGACGATGGCAGTACGGATCGCACCTGGGATGCCATGCTGGCGCTCCATGAGTCGAATCCTTCCTTCAAGGCCATCCGGTTCAACCGCAACTTCGGCAAGTCGGCCGCGCTGCACACCGGGTTCCGGGCAGCCCAGGGGGAAGTAGTCATCACGATGGACGCCGACCTCCAGGACAGCCCGGACGAAATCCCAGGATTGTACAAGATGATCCGCGAGGATGGCTTCCACCTGGTATCAGGATGGAAGAGGAAGCGCCACGACC
Source organism: Cyclobacteriaceae bacterium (assembly GCA_016787605.1). Taxonomy (GTDB): domain Bacteria; phylum Bacteroidota; class Bacteroidia; order Cytophagales; family Cyclobacteriaceae; genus ELB16-189. The sequence continues at coordinate 101,850 of JAEUUE010000128.1, read as the reverse complement.
CGATTTCCAAGACGCTGCCTTCCCGCTTTTTCAATGCTGTCACCCGTCGCATTTCAGGTATCCGGCTGCATGATTTCAATTGTGGTCTCAAGGCGTATTCACGGGTAGTGGTCAAGAGTATCACCGTGTACGGCGAAATGCACCGCTATATCCCGGTGCTGGCCAAGTGGGCCGGGTTTACCCGGATCGGGGAAAAAGTGGTGGAACACCGCGAGCGCAAGTACGGGGTGAGCAAATTCGGCTGGGAGCGCTTCGTGCGAGGCTTCCTTGACTTGCTTACCATTACGTTTGTGGGCCGCTTCGCACGCCGCCCCATGCACTTCTTCGGCAGCTGGGGGCTCGTGTCGTTCCTGGCCGGCTTCTTTTTTACAGCGAAGATTCTCTGGGACAAGCTCGACAGCGTATACTTTTCAAGAATTCCCCTGAAGCGCGATGTTACTGACCAGCCCATCTTTTACCTGGCGCTGGTGGCGGTGATCCTGGGCGTGCAGCTCTTTCTCACCGGTTTCCTCGCCGAGATGATCACCCGTCAGTCTATATCGAAGAAAGACTACCTGGTGATTGAGCGTGCTGGGCTGGAAGAGAAGGTGGCGATAGAGGCTTCCCGCTGACGGGGGTTTGGGGAACTTTTTTTGACTTACCTTTGTCTCCTCATTGGCAATAAACTGACCACTGTTTACTGACCACTGTTCCTTCATTGGGGCTGACCGGTATTGACAGGATGTGTGAGGGTGTATGCCAGCATGCAAGCTCGTGAGGGTAGAGCTTTGACCCCTGCTCTCGAAATCTACGTGGCGAGAATACCTACGCCATGGCTGCGTAATCTGACCTAAGGTTGGATTTGCTTGTCCCCGGATAAGATCCGGGGAGGCCATCATCGCCCGGTCTTTCTGTTTTGCGGAGGCCGGAACGCGGTGTCGTTCAGCAGAACTGGGCCCCGTCGTGTCGCGCGGCGGTGTCGAGAAACAGCGACTACGGGGAAGTTTAGGCGGTAGCCTGCCTTGCCTCTCCCGACAATCAAAGGCGACTAAGCATGTAGAACGTACACGTTCATCTTCTCTGGACCAGGGTTCGATTCCCTGCAGCTCCACAGCGGCCGCCGTAGCCTTGGCGAAGGCGGCCCTTCGCCCGCCAACCCGCTGGTTCAGCATCTCGGGTTGGCCGGCTTAGACGGCGACAATCTCTTTTGGTGTTCTTCCCTCCGGGGAACGTTGCCAAAAAATGCCTCGTTCTAATCCCGATAAATCGTTTGCGGTACTTATCTCGGCCGGAACTGTTCAAGGTAGGCCCATCCGGCGCTAACTTGTTGTCCCCTTAGACACCGCACCTTGATCACTACGTGCATCTTTGACCTTGACGGCGTTATCGTCGATACCGCCAAATTTCACTACCTGGCCTGGCAACGACTCGCAAAAGAGCTGGGCATTACCTTCACGGAAACCGACAACGAACGCCTCAAGGGTGTCAGCCGGATGGAGTCGCTGGACATCCTCCTGAGCCTGGGCACGCGGACATACGATGCGCGAGCCAAAGAGGAAATGGCCGCCCGCAAAAACGCCTGGTTTGTCGACTACATCAACGCCATGAAGCCCGAGGACATCTTTCCGGGTGTTCGGGAACTCCTCGTCGAACTGCGCAAGAAAGGATATCGCCTGGGCCTGGCCTCCAGCAGCAAAAATGCCGGCACGGTGCTCGACCGGGTGGGTATCGCCAGCCTGTTTGACGCCGTCGTGGATGGCAACATGATCAAGAACAGCAAACCGGATCCGGAGGTCTTCCTTCTTGCGGCCTCAAAACTCAAGGCGAAGCCGTCAGAATGCGTCGTCTTCGAAGATGCCGAAGCGGGCGTGGAGGCAGCCATCAGGGCAGGAATGAAATCGGTGGGCATCGGATCGCCGAAGCAACTCGGGAAAGCCAACCAGGTCGTGGCGCGCACCGGTGATTTCAAAGCAGAATGGCTGGATAAACTATAGATCGTACTTCGTGTTTGGAGTTCAGTTATGAAGAATTATATCAAACATCATCCCTGGGAAATCATCGAAGAGGGATTTGATCCTTCCTTGAACAGGGTATCCGAGAGTATTTTCAGTCTCGGCAACGGAAGGATGGGGCAACGGGGCACCTTTGAAGAAGATTACTCCGGCGATACGCACCAGGGCAGCTATGTGGCGGGGGTATACTATCCCGATAAGACCCGCGTAGGCTGGTGGAAGAACGGCTACCCGGAATATTTTGCCAAAGTGCTGAATGCCCCAAGCTGGATTGGTATTCATATCAAGGTTCAGGGTGACGTGCTGGACCTTGCCGCCTGTAAAGTGTCGGAGTTTCGGCGTGTGCTTGATATGAAGCGCGGAACGCTGAACCGCTCCTTCACTGCTTCCTATCCCGATGGAAAGACGGTCCGGGTTGAAGCCACCCGCTTTTGCTCCATGGATGCGGGTGAAGTAGGTGCGATCCGATATCGTCTGACACCTGTTAATTTCTCGGCCCCCGCCACGATCCGGCTCGATATTGACGCCGATGTGGTCAACCAGGACTCCAATTACCAGGAGAAGTTCTGGGAAGAGGTCAGCCAGGAAGCCAGGGAGGGCGCGGCTTTGGTCACCGCACAGACTCGCAAGACGAACTTTCACGTGTGTACGGGAATGACCTATGCCCTGCAGGCCGGCGGCAAACCGGTGACCGGAAAAGTGACCGCAAACGCGAGACCGAAGTATGCGGATAACGTGGTGGAGGTGGTGCTCACCGAAGGCGAGGAACTGACTATTTTCAAGTACGGCGTCATACTCTCTTCGGAAAATCATCCGAAGGACAGGATGATGAAGATTGGCGGGGAGAAACTTCAGGCCGCGCGCCTTGCGGGTTTCGATGCCTTGTTCAACGCCCACCAGGCCGTCTGGGCGCACACCTGGGAGCTATGCGACATCACCATTGAGGGAGATGTGGCGGCGCAGCAAGGTATCCGGTTCAACATCTTCCAGCTCATGCAGACTTATACCGGAAAAGACTCCAGGCTGAACATCGGTCCCAAGGGCTTTACCGGCGAGAAATATGGCGGCAGCACCTACTGGGATACGGAAGCCTATTGCCTGCCGTTCTATCTGGGGACCTCCGATCCTTCGGTCGCGCGCAACCTGCTCGTGTATCGCTACAAGCATCTGCCAAAGGCCATTGAGAATGCGGCCAAGCTGGGCTTTAAAGACGGGGCAGCACTGTATCCCATGGTGACGATGAATGGCGAGGAATGCCACAATGAATGGGAAATCACCTTTGAAGAGATTCACCGCAACGGCGCCATCGCCTACGCGATTTACGACTATGTGCGCTATACGGGAGACGAAAACTACCTGGTGCAGTACGGGCTGGAAGTCCTGATCGCCATCTCCCGGTTCTGGTCGCAGCGCGTGAACTGGTCGGCCGCCCGCCAGCAGTATGTAATGCTCGGCGTCACCGGACCGAACGAGTATGAAAACAACGTCAACAACAACTGGTACACCAATCGCCTGGCGGTGTGGACGATGAAGTACACCCAACAGGTGGCGGATTGGGTCAAGCGACGTGACCCGGCCGCCTTTGACCGGATTCTTTCCGTTACCCGTTTTCGCGAACACGAAGAAAGGACCCGGTGGAATGACATCATTGCCAAGATGTACTTCCCGGAAGACCGGGAACGCGGGGTATTTCTCCAGCAGGACGGTTTCCTCGACAAGGAATTGATCGCCGTCAAGGATCTCAGGCCCGAAGACCGGCCCCTGAACGAGAAGTGGAGCTGGGACCGCATCCTTCGCTCGTGTTTCATCAAGCAGGCCGACGTGCTGCAGGGCCTTTACTTCTTTGAAGATGAATTCGACCTGGAGTCGATCCGCCGGAATTTTGATTTCTATGAACCGATGACGGTGCATGAGTCGTCGCTCTCACCCTGTGTGCACGTGATCCTGGCGAGCCGGTTGGGCTATACGGAGAAGGCTTATGAAATGTACCTCCGGACGTCGCGCCTCGACCTCGACGACTACAACCACGATACCGACGATGGCTGTCACATTACCTCCATGGCGGGAACCTGGATGAGCGTGGTAAAGGGCTTTGGAGGGATGCGGGTCCGTGATGGCAAGCTGCATTTCGCACCGTTCATGCCCGATCACTGGACTTCATACTCATTCCGGCTCGAGTTCCGCGACCGCGTGGTCCGGGTGAAGGTAAATCGTGACAAGACAGAAACCATCCTGGAATCGGGCGAGCCGATCGAAATCGTGATGAATGGGAAATCGGTTGTCCTTGAACCCCGGCAGGCGACCGTGAAAGTCTAAATTCGGAGCATCATCTTTCTGTCAACGATCACATTGACAAGTCTATTGTCAATTGCCATTTTTCTGTTGTCAATTGATTAAGGGTTCCCCACGAGTACGAGGGCCTTGTCTTTCTTCCCGTTCACGTAGAACTGCATCACCGGGTATCCTTCGCGCTTTTCGATGGCGAAGATTTGAACGGGCTTCATGCGCTGCTTCCCTTCGGCTCCCCGCGAAATATTCAGGTAGACGTCAAGGGTGTTCTCTCCCGTAATAACCTTATCCATAGTAATGGTCGTGCTGCGGGTTGTAGACTGGCAGGCGACGCCGATGACGTAGTTGATGATGAAGTCGGGCGCGGAGGCGGTACCGGCGGCCGCAAACTGTCGCTGCAGGTCTTCCGGGCTGTTGAGGAGGGAATAGGTGACAGAGTCCGGTGTCTCCAGTCCTTTGGCGGCCGTGTAGCCGTCGACCGGGGCAAAGGCGAGCAGGGCAGGGGCAGGTGTTGTAGCCAGCACGCTGTCGATCGCGGTGGAATCGGCAGGGGGTGCAGTGGTTTCTGTCTTCTTGGGTGTGCAGGAGATCCAGAGTAACAGGACCATACACAGCAGGGGATACCGGCTCATGTCTTCTTGCGTTTGGTTTTCTTTCCCGTTGAAATCTTGGTCAGCGTCTCCCGCACCGCAATGGACGGAAGGTCTTCTCTGTTTAAAGTTACATATTTCCTGACCTCCCCGGGGTGGTGTACCGCGGCGCTGCGGAGGACCCACGAAACAGCCTTGGTAATCAGTACATCTTTCTCCGGGCTAAGGCGGCGGACGGTCTTCAGCGCCTGGCCAAGCAGGCGCGGGTCTGCGGCTTTTCGCAGCGGCGAGCACAGCAGGACCAGCGAGGCGCGGCGCTTGTTGATATTGTCGCTCTTGGCCAGCCGGTTGAGTATCCTCGTGAACTTTCCCCATTGCCGGGGGACTTCCGTCTCCGGGTAGCGGCCGGTGCAAAGCGTATCCACTTCCACCCAGCCCACGAGGTGATTGAGCCAGCGATCCAGCCAGGCCGGATCGAACTCTCGTTGCGACTTCCTTGAGGTGTCCAGCAAAAGTCCGGCCATCAACTTTTCGGTGCACGACTTTCCTTGCACCAGGCTTTGAATGACGTGGACAAACTTGCCTGCGGGCATGTCGCGATGACCCGCTATCCATGACCGGGCGATCTTCCGAAGATCAGCCGATTTGACCTTGTAGATGGGGTGAGGATTGCCCAGGTAGTTTTGTAGAAACGGATCATGAACCGGCTTGCCGCCCTTTTTCCGGATATCTTTCAGCAACTCGCCGTGGTGCGGATTCATTTAGGACGAATGTGCTATTTTTAGCGGCAGGGCGCAAGTCATACGCCAGGCCTTACGCGTAAACGATTAACTATACCATTCATGACCATCAAGGAAAAGCAGGTTCACATTCTCATTGGTTGTGCGGATGCGCGCGACCTCAGCCAGGTTCAGTTGGATGCCATACGGGTGGTGACTGATCAGTATGCAAAAAAGGGGATAGACATCGAATACCACGTGGTTCGGGCAGCAGGCTCCTTCGTAACGCCCGACGTGGTCATGGACATCAAGCGGACTATTGAGCAGGCCGAGCGCAATGTGACGGACCTCAAACCGCTCACCTATTTTGTGCATATCCAGACCCACGCCCACCTGACGGAGGACTCCAACGACGAATACATCAGCCATGTGCATGACCTGCACGTGGTCCCCAACTCACCGCTCAATTGCGGGATGCTCCACGCCTCGACGGTGGGTGTCGAAATTGAGCAAATGATCGTGGAGGAAAAGCCTACAATGGAGTTGGGCGGAAGGAAGGTGGTCATCGACAACGACACGCGCATCAAGGAACTTCTCCATTATCATTATGCGTATGATGGCTACCTGGCCGGTGACTGGATCTTCAGTATCGACCTGCTGCGCACGCACCCGCGTCACCAGCGCACCCTGCTCGAAAAGGCGATCGCCGGCGATTCTGAACTGAAGATCCTCGATCTGAAAATCACGTGCGGCATTATGGATTACTCCATTCACAGCATGATCCGCGTGGATGACGGCGAGCCGGAGGTGCCCTTCTGGGATGACGTGCAGAAGTACGTGAGGGAGCATTCCGAAAATGAGCGGACGAAGCGCGAATTGCTGATCGCCCAGTCCGAAAAGCAAAAGCCCCTCGCGGGCCTCTTGTGCATGAGTGATCCCCGGCAGTCGTCGCGCCTGCATGCGGCCGAGTATTACCTCAAACTGAAGGGAATCAAGAGCACCGGGCAGTATATGCCGAACACGGTGTTCAACATGTCAGGAAGTTCCTTCGACATCCCCAGTACGCCTTTTGGTCCTTATGTGATCGCCGGGTTCTTTTATGCGGTGAAGCACCTCGGCCTGACTGACCAGATGTTGATGGGGTATGACAAGGATCAAACGAACCGAATCAGGATGAAAGTGGTGAATGATCCGATCATGAACATGATTGTGCGCAAATTCAATGTCAACCTGATCCCGGTGAATCACGTGGACGTGTATCACGACTGATAGCCTGTCAATTCGGCACGAAACAAACAAATGAGAATATGAAAATTCTAGTGGCACTTTTCTTTTTGCTCTCCGGAATTTCCGCGGGCGCCCAGCAGTTCATTCAGCCGGAAGGCCTGATCAAGCCGTCAAGCTATACGCATGTGGTCGTGGCGGGAAATACGGTCTATATCTCCGGACAGGTGGCGGCCAACGAGAAGGGAGAAGTGGTGGGCAAGGGAGACCTCCGGGCTCAGGTCACCCGGGTGTATGAAAATCTGGCGACCTGCCTGAAAGCGGCAGGCCTGTCCTTCAGCGACGTGGTGAAGATGAATACCTACGTGGTCAACTTCAAACCCGATGACCTTGGGGTCATCCGGGATGTTCGTAAGAACTACCTCTCTGCCGATCACCCGCCAGCCAGTACGCTCGTTGGAGTCCAGGCCCTGGCCTCTCCTGATTGGCTGGTGGAAATTGAGGCTATCGCCATAAAGAAGTAACCATGGTTACACGCCGGCGCTTCATCCGCAACAGCCTGCTGGCCACAGCGGGTTTATCGCTGTCAGCCAGTGAGCTCCTGCAGGCAGGCTTGTTACAACAGAATTACCTCTCTTTTGATCTCCACGCGCATCCCGGTGCGTTCTTCTATAAAGGATCACCCCAGTATCCCGGGGATGGGGCCATCCTGAAGACCGTATCGGGCATGAACGAAGGCGGACTTTCCGGTGCCTTCTTCAGCCTCGTCGCCGACGGCCCCCTGCTCGAAGTCACGCCGACAGGGATTAAGCCGAAGGGCGGGTACGGAGCAGGAGAAGCCATGAAGGAGTACAGCCGCCAGCTGGGTATTTTGAAGGAATTGATGACCACCGTTCCCGCCTCATGGGCAACCCGGACGGCCGATCTTGACCGTGCCTTCAAGGACAAGAAAGTGGCTGCCTTTCTGGCGTGCGAAGGCGGCGAGTTTCTGGATGGGGATGCCGGGCGGCTGGAGATGCTCTATGCCGATGGTGTCCGGTCGGTGCAATTGGTGCATTACGCCCCCAATGTGCTTGGCGACCTTCAGACCTCGGATGCACAACACCAAGGGCTGTCGGAGAAAGGAAAGTCAGTCGTTCGCCGGATGAATCAGTTGGGAATGGTCATCGATGTGGCGCATGCTTCCTTTGACACCGTGCGTGACGTGGTCTCCTTGACCTCAGCACCGATCATCCTGTCTCACACGCTGTTGCGAACCGATGAAAACAGGCCCTTGGCAGCCCGAACGATTACCGTGGAGCATGCCCGCCTGGTGGCCAAAACCGGCGGCGTGATAGGTGCGTGGCCCAGCGGATATTGTACAAGTTTTGACGACTTTATTGAGAACACCATCCGCCTGGTGGAGGTGGCTGGGGTTGATCATGTAGGTCTTGGCACGGATATGGACGGCAATTTCAAACCGGTATTCAGCTCCTATACTCAGCTGCCTGCCTGGGCTGCCGGACTTAAGAATAAGGGCCTTACCGGTGAAGAGGTGACAAAAATCATGGGAGGAAACGTGAGGCGGACATTGACTAAGATTTTGAGCTAAGAAACAGCAGACGCTCTGATCAATTGATAAGTTTGTATCGGTATCTTACACCACCGATACAACATCACCAAGAATTGACCGACATGGAATCCCGTAGGGCGGATATATCAAAGGTTACCTCTCAATCCATCGAGGAACTGTTTCGGCTATTCAACACCACCGCAGAAGGCCTGGCCCAGGACGATGCGGACCGGCGCGGGAAACTGTTTGGCCTGAATGAATTCGCCAAGGAGCATAAGAAGTCCATATTCCGCAAGATCCTGGAGGCGCTTGTTGAGCCCATGATGGTGATCTTGATCATCGCCTCTCTTCTTTCCTACTTTATTATTAATGAGGCGCACCAGGCCTTCGCTATCGTGGGTGTGGTGATCATCAATACGATCATTAGCCTGATCCAGGAAGGTAAGGCCGAAAAGGCGGCGGATGAGCTGAAGAAGATGTTATCTCCGCAGTGCCGGGTGATCCGGGGCGGCGTGCATCAGGTGATCGCTTCCAAATTCCTGGTACCGGGTGATGTAGTCCTCTTTGAATCCGGCGATATTATTCCCGCTGACGCGCGGTTGCTTGAGGCTACAAGCTTGCTGACGGATGAGGCCCATCTTACCGGTGAGAGCAAGCCCGTTCAGAAGAACAACCAGACGTTCGGGGCGCCCGTCAAGGAACTGTATGAGATGAAAAACATGGTTTTTGCCGGCAGCAAGCTGCTCAATGGCCATGGAAAAGCGCTGGTGGTAAACACGGGCAGCTACACGGAGATCGGCAAGATCGCAGCCAATATTCAGGCTGCGAAGGCGGTGCAAACGCCGCTTCAGAAGAAGATGGGGCGCGAAATCAAGATGCTGGTCGTTCTCGCCTTTGCCTCCCTTATCCTGGTGTTTGTCACGGGTTATCTCCTTAACCCAAATGACATGGGGCATACGGTCCTCCTGGCCATCAGTATCCTCGTGGCCGTCTTCCCGGAAGGATTACCGGCGTCAATGACTATTTCCCTCTCCTTGGCCATGGAGCGGCTGGTGAAGAGTTCTGTGATTGTGAAGAAGCTCTCCTCCGTGGAGACCCTCGGAAATGTCGATTTTCTCTGCACCGACAAGACCGGAACCATCACGAAGCACGACATGACTGTAAAGGAGTACTTTTTCGGAAAAGACTTCTACGTGATGTCGGACATATTCAAAATGATCGCAGAGGGGAAGTCTTCAGTATTGCACGATATATTCCTGACTTCCGTGAAGTGCTCTACCGCCCAGGTGATCGAAAAGGACGGAATCGTTGTCAATGAAGTGGGCGACCCGACAGAAATAGCCCTGATCAAAGCGTCCATTCTCAATGGATACCGCCCGGAGCAATTCAACGGCATTGAAATCCTGGATACGATCCCGTTTTCCTCCGACCTCATGTTTTCGGCGATCCTGGTCAGAAACCCCAACGGTTCACGGGAAATCCTCATCAAAGGTGCGCCAAGTAAGCTGATGGAGTTCAGTGATTCCTACCTGGAAGACGGGAAAAAGCATCCCCTTAATGACCATAGTCGTCATCGAATTCAGCGCGAGCTCGCGACACGTTCGGAGAAGGGCTTTCGCCTCATCGGTTTTGCAAAGAGTACCGATGTGGGGGATCTTAAGTCAATTGATGTGAACCGCCTTTCCGGCTTCACCTTCCAGGCAGCCGCAGCGATCTATGATCCGCCGAAGGACGAGGTGAAGCAGATGATCCAGGAGGCCAAGGATGCCCATATCGATGTCGTGATGATTACGGGCGACAGCAAGAAGACGGGGTACTCCATTGCGGAAAGCGTGGGTATTGCCACCGCGGAAAGCCAGGCCATTGAGGGCAAAGACCTCCAGGCATTGACCGATGAGGAGTTTGGCAGAGCGGTCGAAGATATTCGCGTCTATAGCCGTGTGGCCCCGCTCGACAAGCTGAAGATTGTCGAGAAGTTGCGCTCACGCGGTCACATTGTGGCCATGACGGGCGATGGTGTCAATGATGCACCAGCCTTGAAGAAAGCGGATGTGGGCATTGCCATGGGCCGCTCGGGAGCCCAGGTGGCTCAAGAAGCCGCGAATATTATTCTTACCGATGATAATTTCTTCGTCATCCTCAAGGCGGTCGAAGAAGGGCGCCGGGTATACCGTAACCTCCAGAAACTTATCCGGTACTTGATTACGAACAACCTCGGGAAGGTAGTGGCGGTGCTCGTCACACCTCTGCTCGGGTACCCGGTTCCCCTGTTGCCCTTGCAGTTGCTGTGGTCGAATATGGTGATGGAAACTCTTCCGGGAGTCGGCGTAAGCACGGATGCTGCCGACCAGAATATCATGAAGCGTCGCCCCATCACACTTGCAGAACCGATCATTTCAACCCGGCAGCGGGCTATGATGATTATCGACGGAATCGTCTTTGGGTTGTCCATCACGGCGGGCTATATCCTCAGTTATCACATTCTCCTGTCCAATGGAACTTCAAAAGATGAAGCCATGCTGATCGCAGGGACTGTTTCGTTTTCCATCAGCCTGCTGTCACCCCAGTTATACGTATTCATCCTGAGGGAAGGCAACCTATTGGAGAAGTTCAGGAGACCCAACATCCTGTTGAAATCATTTTTCGTATTTACGGTCCTCATGATCCTGGCCATCATCTATTCCCCCTGGCTGAATAAATTGTTCACCACCGTTCCCATCATGGATGCGGAGATTTGGGCCATCATCCTCGGGTTCTCCGTCCTCCCTACGGCTTTCCGCACCCTCGTCCGTGCCGTGAAATCGAATGGAAAAAGCATCCAGGGAGGGCAGCCTTCGCGTAGATAGGAGAGTTCAGCGAGGTCATATATTTAGTTTGGTGTTTGTGGCCGGGAAAGGCCTTTTAGGTAAGATATTTCAGGGTTTGAGTGGCTGGAAATCCGGCTGACCTTTGTCACAGGGGTTTGTGATGCCACTCAGTGAATGAAGGTATTGGGCCCCTTATATTGAAACTCGTCCTGTAAAGAATTGTCATGAGGGTGTTGCTTGCATTTTTACTGCTTCCGGTCACCCTGGGGTCTGCCGTTGGCCAGTCTGCCACGGATATTGTCAGGCGTTCGGACGAGACCATGCGAGGCAAAACATCGGAATCCGAACTGATCATCCGGACCACGCGACCCACCTGGTCGAGAGAGATGTCCGTGCGCACGTGGATGTCGGGCAACCAGTATGCCATGATCCTGATCCTGACACCGGCCAAGGACAAGGGCACCGTTTTTCTGAAGCGGAAGAAAGAGGTGTGGAACTGGCTGCCCACGCTTGAGCGGTCGATCAAACTGCCGCCCTCCATGATGACGCAATCGTGGATGGGAACGGATTTCACCAATGATGACCTGGTAAAGGAGTCTTCCATTGTCGAGGACTACGATCACCGCCTTCTCGGCGACACGACGGTGGCAGGGCGATTGAGTTATGTGATTGAAATGGTACCCAAGCCTGAGGCCGCGGTAGTATGGGGCAAGATCATCGTCTGTATTGACAAGAAGGATTACTTGCAACTGCACTCCCGGTTTTACGACGACGAGGGGGTGGAAGTCAACGTGATGAATGCCTACGACATCAAAATGATGGACGGACGGCTGATCCCTACCCGCCTGGAGATGATTCCCTCCGACAAGAAGAACCAAAAGACAGAAATCATTTATACCCGCATTCAGTTCAACAGGCCAATCCCGGATAACTTCTTCACGATGGACCGCATGCGTAACCTGAAGTGATATGTGGCTGCTCAAGCTCGCCTGGAAGAATATGTGGCGTAACCGCCACCGGACCATCATTGCGATGGCGTCCATCTTCTTTGCGGTGCTGCTTACCGTGGTGACCAGCAGTCTTCAGAAGGGTGTATTCGACAACATGGTCAGGAACGTGGTCAGCTTTTATAGCGGGTACCTGCAGGTCCAACACCGCGAGTATTGGGATGAGCGTATCCTCGACAACACCTTTCAACAGTCGGATACCCTGGAAGATATTATTCGGGGCAATCGGAACGTAACGGCCGTGGCTCCCCGTTTGGAGTCCTTCGCCCTGGCTTCATCCGAGGAACTGACAAAGGGATGCATGGTGGTAGGGATTCGCCCTGAACAGGAGGATCAGATTACCCGGCTTTCAGCGAAGGTGATTGCCGGAAAGTACCTGGGCGATGGCGACCGGGGCGTGCTGATGGGCGAGGGACTCGCCGAGCGATTGCGGGTGAACGTGAACGATACACTTGTATTGTTAGGACAAGGCTACCAGGGCGCGACAGCAGCAGGGAAGTACGCGATCCAGGGAGTCTTGAAGTTTGGTTCGCCGGATCTGAACAACCAGTTCCTGTTTCTCTCCCTGCAGGAAGCACAGCGATTGTACAGCGCAGAACAGCGCCTGACCAGCTATGTATTGGGATTGAACGATCCGGATCGGTTGGGCGAAGCGGAATCCTCCCTGCAGGCAAGCGTCGGTACGGACCTGACGATGATCACCTGGGAGGAGATGATGCCGGAAATGGTTCAGCACATCGAAACCGATCAGGGAAGCATGCTTATTATTCAGGGGATCCTCTACGTCCTTGTCGGCCTGGGCATCCTGGGCACGCTGCTCATGATGATGATCGAACGAAAATACGAGATGGGGATGTTGGTGGCCATCGGGATGAAGAAGTTCAAACTGATGCAACTTATGATTGTCGAGTCGGTGGCTACGGTCCTCACGGGCTGCGGGCTGGGCCTGCTGGCGAGTTTCCCGGTGGTGTACTGGCTTACCGAGCATCCGATTCGCTTCACCGGCGAGGTCGGTGATGTGTATGAGGAATTCGGGTTTGAACCGATCTTCCCGGCCACGCTCGATCCGGGAATTTTCATCAACCAGGGCCTGGTGGTGCTGGGCGTAGGCCTGCTCTTGTCTTTGTATCCCATTGTGCGCATTGCCCAGCTGGACCCGGTTGAAGCCATGAAAAAGTAAAACGATGAACTTCATACTGGCCTGGCGAAACATCTGGAGAAACAAGGTTCGAAGCCTGCTGATCATGTCGTCGGTGGCACTTGGGCTCTTTGCCGGAATCTTTGTCCTCGCACTCTATGAGGGCATGCTTCGGGCCCGGGTCCGCACGGTCATCGACAGGGAGGTGGCTCATTTGCAGATTCATCACCCCAGGTTCAAGGATGACTATGATCCTGCCTTCTTGCTGGGAGACCGGGACAGCCTGTTGCAGCGCCTTTCCGGAGTCCCCTCTGTCCGTTTTACGGCCTGGCGTTCTGTCACCCAGGCCATGCTGTCCACCGCGACAGGCAGCGCCGGGGTGCAGATTTTTGGGGTCCTGCCCGGCGAAGAGAATCAGGTTTCCCGCCTTGGAGACAAAGTGGTGGAGGGGATAAACCTCGACCCGGCCAAACGGAACGCTCTGCTGGTGGGGCGAAAGTTGGCCGAGAAGATGAAGCTCAAATTGGGGAGCAAGGTGGTGCTTACCTTCACGGATCGCGATCAAAACATTACCGCCGGGGCTTTCCGGGTAACAGGCATCTACAAGACCGACAATACCCCCCTTGACGAATTGCAGGTGTATGTAAACCACCACACGCTGAATGAATACCTGGCCATCGGCCACGGCGGCCATGAAGTCGCCATCATCCTGAACAGTGACAAGGAGGTGGAATCGGCAAAGCAGGTGGTTCAGGGACTGTTTCCCGGGCAGAAGGTTATGACCTGGAAGGAGAATTCGCCGGAGACCGACTATATGGTGACTTCCGTCGACCAGTTTTCCTACATCATTATTGTCATCATCATGATCGCGCTGGCCTTCGGAATCATCAACACCATGCTCATGGCTGTCCTGGAGCGGACCCATGAGATCGGGATGCTCACCGCGTTGGGTATGAACCGACCGAAGGTATTCAATCTCATCCTGACCGAAACTATTTTGCTTACGGTGGTCGGCGTACCCGTCGGTTTCCTGGTCACCTGGCTGACGGTCGGCCATTTTTCAAAGGCGGGCATCGACATCTCGTCGTTCTCCGGGGCAGCCATGTCCGGCTTTGGGTTCAGCAGCATGATCTACCCCGAGTTTCCCTGGCGCAGCATCCCGGTGGTAATGGCCATTGTGGCCTGTACCGCTCTGGTCTCCGCCTTGTTTCCGTCTCTCCGCGCCATCAAACTGCAGCCCGCGGATGCCCTTCGTCTGTAAACTGGAATGCTATGGACACTGTCATTGACGCCCACGATATCAGCCGAATCTTCAACCCGGAGACCATCCCGGTAATTGCGGTCAATCATGTGCATCTTCACCTGGAGCGAGGGGAGTTTACCGCGCTGGTAGGCCCGTCCGGCTCGGGTAAGACGACGCTGTTGAATCTCATCGGCGGGCTCGATCGCCCTGATTCAGGATCCATTCTCATCGATGGCGTGGATATCACCCGTCTTTCACCCAATCAATTGATCAACTTCCGGCTTCGTAACATCGGGTTTGTTTTCCAGTCTTTCAACCTCATCCCGGTACTCACGGCAAAGGAGAATGTGGAATTGATCATGCAGTTGCAGCATAAGAACAAAAAGGAAGTGGATGAGCGGGTGCGAAGTCTTTTTGAACAGATCGGACTGGCGGACAAGATGAACGAGAGGCCTTCCAAACTTTCGGGCGGACAGCAGCAGCGCGTCGCCGTGGCCAGGGCTTTGGCGTCGAAGCCGAAGTTTGTTCTTGCCGACGAGCCCACCGCCAACCTCGACTCCAAGTCGGCGTCCAACCTGCTCGACATCATGGCGTTGCTCAACCAGGAGGAGAATATCACCTTCATCTTCTCCACGCACGATGCCCGCGTGATCGAGCGCGCCCGCCGTGTCATCACCCTGGTCGACGGCCAGGTTCATTCCGATACTGCACGAGTGGAGACTTCGATGCAACACTAATCATTATGGGGCGGGGGCGAATCATCGT
Source organism: Cyclobacteriaceae bacterium (assembly GCA_016787605.1). Classification (GTDB taxonomy): domain Bacteria; phylum Bacteroidota; class Bacteroidia; order Cytophagales; family Cyclobacteriaceae; genus ELB16-189. The sequence continues at coordinate 86,525 of JAEUUE010000128.1, read as the reverse complement.
TTTCGTTGTGTTTCTGATGACGCTCGGGGTGTCAGGGGCGCAAACACCCGATTCTGCACAAACAATCCCCACTTGGGAAGTGCGAGGCTACCTTAAAGACATGCAATCGCTGACCTATGGCCAGAACCCCGACAGCCTTGTGACGGGGAACATGCTTCACAACCGCCTGAATTTCCGGTTCAACCCATCGGCGCGGTTCTCCGCCGCCGCGGAATTCCGTACACGGCTGTTCTGGGGCCAGGAAGTGCAGCTGACTCCCAATTTTCCGGAGGCATTGCGAAACCGCAACGAGGCAGTCAACCTGCAGTGGGTCTGGTTTGAAACCGCGTCAGCGGTGATGCATACCACGGTAGATCGCCTGTGGCTGGAATACCGGGGGCAGCGCTGGGAGACTCGCCTGGGCAGGCAGCGCATCAACTGGGGCATCGCGACGCTTTGGAATCCGAATGACATCTTCAATACCTACAACTTTCTGGACTTTGATTACGAAGAACGACCGGGGCGCGACGCCGCCAAGGTAATTTTCCACCTGAGCGATTTTTCCAACCTGGAGGTGGCGGGGGCTGCGGCCGAGGCCGACTATAAGAGTGTGGCTTCGGTGCGGTATACGACCAACCGGTGGAATTATGATTTTCAGTTCATGGCAGGCGTGTATCAGCAGGTGGCCACCGCAGGCTTCGGCTGGTCGGGCAGCATCGGTGAAGCGGGCTTCAAAGGCGAGGCCCAGTATTTTGCGGCTCACTCCGACACGGCGGCCCTGGTGAACCTGGCGGTGGAGGCGGATTACATGTTTTCGAAAGGCTGGTACGTCAATGCAGGATTCCTGCTGAACAGCGCCGGGTACAGCGATCCGATCGACAACTGGGGGCTTTACAATTTCCAGCTCTCTCCGCGCAGCCTGATGCCCACGAAGTATAACACCGTATTGACGGTGGGAAAGGAGATCACGCCCTTGCTTTCTGCCAACCTGACCCTGATCTATTCGCCGGGAACCAACCTGGTCATTGCGCTGCCGTCGCTGCGATACAACCTCGGAACCAACATCGACGTGGATGTCTTCTGGCAAGGTTTCTATGCCGAACAGCAAAAAAAGATCGAGCCCGTAGTCTATCGGGGCTTCATCCGGTTCAAGTGGAGTTTCTAGTCGCGCCTCCAGGCTGTCCGGGTTGACGCTTGGAGCAAATTCGCGGCGTCCCGGGCCAACAACAATCTTTTGAGTTCATGATATCGATCATCGAGCTACCCTCGCAACGGCTGGTAAGTTTGAATTGTCTTTTTGAGTACCCGATGGTTGCGCAAGGGCGGACGATGATGATGAAGATGGATGCTGATTTGCAGCGGCAGGTTTTGGAGGAACTCCGGTTTGATCCCAAAGTATCTGAGGTGTATACAGGGGCCGCCGTGCTTGCCAACGAAGGCATAGTGACCTTGTCCGGGCAGGTCCATTCGTATGCCCAGAAGGTGGCGGCCGAGGAAGCGGTTCTCCGGCTACAAGGGGTGAGGCGCGCGATCAATGACCTTGAGGTGATTCCCAGGCCGGAAGAAATCAGGAGCGACCCGGAGTTGGAAGAAGCCCTCCAGGTTGTGCTCTCGTGGAATAGTTCACTGGCCGGCACCTCAGTGGTGTCCACGGTGGACAATGGCTGGGTGTTTCTGGGGGGTACGGTGACCTGGGACTATCAGCGGGAGGTGGCCGAGCGGGAAGCCGGGCAACTGGCTGGTGTGCGCGGGGTGACCAATGGAATCGCCATCCAGGTAAAGACATTGGGAATTGAAAATATTCGGAGCAGGATTGCCGAAGCGCTGGGTCGAAGTGCGCTGGTCGATTCGTTGCGAATCGGCTTGCTCGTCTCCGGCGATGAAGTGATCCTGCGGGGGAAGGTGAAGTCTTGGGCCGAAAGCCTGGAAGCCTCCCGAATCGCATGGTCGTCACCCGGCGTCCGATCGGTGGATAACCAACTCACCGTTGAGGGCGACGGGCCGATCTAGTTTGGTAGGGGTTTGTTTGGAAAGGCGGGAGAAATTCCGCCTTTCTCTTTTCAGGCGGATTTGACGGGCTTGATCTGGGGGATCCGGACGGTAAAGGTAGACCCCTTGTTCAGTTCACTTTCCATGGAGATGGTGCCTTTCATCAGCTTGATGTATCGTTGTACGATATTCAGGCCCAACCCCGTTCCCTGGATGTTTGATGCATTATGGGCGCGGAAGAAGGCATCGTAGATCTGTGCCTTTTCCTCCTCGGCAATGCCGATACCCTCGTCCTTTACCTGGAATTCTACATGGTCCTTGTTGGCGAAGGCTTTGACCCAAATGCGTTTGCCGGGAGGGGAATACTTGATGGCGTTGGAAAGGAGGTTGACGAGGATATTCCTCGTGTGCTGGCGGTCCAGCACGACAATATCCTGGTTGCCTTCGTGGGTGTAAATGATTTCTTGCCCTTGTTTCTTAAGCGTGTTCATTTCTTCCATCAGGGCCTCGCAGCATTCCGAGAGAGAGAATTCGGTCGGAGAGGGCTGAAATGCCCCCTCTTCGATTTTGCCCAACTGGAGAAATTCGTTCAGAATCTCGGTCAGTTGTTTGACGGACGACTTGACCCGGTTGATATGTTTGGCCGTGTTCTCTTCATCGCCCAGCCCGTGATATTGATAGGCAAGGTCAGCGGAAGAAAGAATCGTACCCAGGGGCGTGCGAAATTCATGGGAGGCGATGGTCACAAATTTCGATTTCATTTCGTTCAGCTCGCGCTGCTTGGTGAGGGCACGCAGGATCTCTTCTTCGGCCTGCTTCCGTTCGGTAATGTTCTGGATGACCACGAGAGCCCGGTTGATGTATTTCCCATCAGGGATCATGGGGACGGCGGAAACGAGGTAAGTGCTTTGCTTGATGCGGGTTTCAAACTGGACCGATTCCCCCTGGAAGACACGGTTGAGATAAGGAACAGCGAAGGCGTTCGCTTCTTCGGATACCTTGTCGAAAAGGGCGTGTCCAACCCAGTCCTGGGTGGTGTACCCCAGCTTCTGGATCTCACTCCCGCCTACAAAGACGTATTGTAGATTCTTGTTGAGCACGCCGATGAGTCCACCGGGGAAATTGCTGGCGATCGCCTGCAGGAGCTTCTGGCGCTGTTCGAGTGCTTCCTGGTTTTTTTGGAACTCCTGGGCGCGCATCAGCTCGCTCAGGTCGGTCAGGATGCCTACAAAATACTGCGGCTCGTCTTCCATGTAGATCGGGGCGACATCAATGTTGAACCATATTGGGTTGCCTTCCCGGGAGTAAAGCTGGAGAATGCCGCTCACCGGCTTGAAGGTGCGGACCTGGTCCATGATGCGCCGGAGCACTTTTTTGTCGGTTAGCGGACCACGAAGAACCAACCCGGGTACTTTCCCCTTGACGGAGTCGAGGCTGTATCCGAGGAGTCGCGTAAAGCTCTCGTTAACCCATTCGATCCGGTCGTGCTTATCGGCGATGATGACCACACTTTGGGTATGCCTCGCCACCCAGGAAAGCCGTTCAATTTCCAGGGCGGCCAGGCGGCTGCGGGTGACGTCCAGCACCGTACCCCGGATGCCTGCCAGCTTCCGTTTGACCAGGATCGGATGCATTCGCAAGTGTATCCACCGCGTCTTGCGCGTACGCGTGTGGAGACTGAATTCCACCTCTACATCGGCCAGGGTGGATTGGAGTTGGCGTACGGCGGCCTGGATTTTAACCCGCTCGCGAAAATCGATAAACCGTCCCAGCATGGCGAGGCTGGGCTTGGTGCGTGTGGATACTTCCAGGATTCGTGCCGTGGCTTCCGTCCAGGTGATCTCCCCGGTCAATTGGTTGTATTCGATACCTCCGATGTTCAGGGAACTTGATGCTCCCAGTACCATTTCGTTCAGTTCTTTTTCTTTCGAGATATCCCGGATGGTCTTGATGGTGCAAGCTCGTCCGTCCGTATCGGTGTAGGGGGTGTTGTCAATGATCACGTCAGTGATCTGCCCGTTGCGGGATACGATCCGGTATTCTCCGGACTCGAGTTTGGGACGGCGGGCAGACTTCCGGGGTCGCCGGAATTCGATGATCTTGGAGAAGGGCTGCCCGGCCAGCGCCTCGTTTGGATACCCCAGGAGGCGGCTTAACCCTTTGTTGATTCTCACAAAATTGCCGGCACTATTGACCAGGGCGATACCTACCTCCTCCGTTTCAAACAGGGCGTCCAGCAGGTTTCTGACCGCCCTGGTTTCGGACTTCAGCGCGGCAATCCCTGCAGGGTCATTCAGCGGGGCGGGTTTCCTCCTGGTCTTGGTGGACATGAGAATAGGCGAAGACTAAGCGCGAAAGTAGGAGGTTTGCCATGACGGGCTTGCTGACAATTGTCAGCCAGCCAGGTGGGTGATTTTCAGGTTTTTGGGCCCGCTGCAGGCCGGATGGACCCCGGACCAATGTTTTTTGCTCTGATGACCGGTGTCATCGACTTTGCCCCGGTTCATCCATTACCTTTATATCGTTATCGTTACGGCTGGTCCGGTCTGGTAGACAGGTCAGAATACATGCCTGCATGGAAACTGCCGAGAGTCGAAAAGCAAAACAAAAATTGCCTCCAGAACCAAGGAAAGTTGTTAACCGGTAATATGATCGCTGCATCCTGAAGGCTGCAAAAAGCACGGAAGGAACAGGATCGGAAAGGGCAAGACTACTACGGTTCCTTGCCCTTTTGCTTTTATTCGATTTCACGAAGCGTGAGGAAGGGAGGCAAACCTTTGCCTGGGGTTGATGCCGACGTATGGTTTCGGGAATTACCCTCTGATCAACTTTTCCAACTTGGCTTTGTTGGCGATGCGAATACCCTCATGATGGATTTCAATCAGGCCTTCGTCTTTGAAATCAGAAAGGGTCCGGTTGAGTGATTCGGTGGCCGTACCCACGAGGTTGGCCATGTCGCGGCGCGACACCGTGATCAGTTCGTCTTTACCTGTGCCGTTGAACTGTTTGCCGATGTTGATCAGGGCCCCGGCCACCCGCTGGCGAACGGATTGATAGGCAATGTTAACCAGGCGGTTCTCCACTTCTTCCAGGTTGTTGGAGAGCATCTTGATGAACTTGTGGGCGACATCCTTGCTGCTGTAAATCAGTTTGAGAAAATCGCCTTTGGGGATAAGCATGATGCGGCAAGGCTCCAGGGCTTCGGCACTTTCATGACTGGCCGTTTCTTCCAGCAAGGGCAGGTACCCAAGAAAGTCACCGTCCTTGTAGATGCCGGTAATCAGTTCTTTGCCTTCCTCATTGACCTTGTAGGTCTTCACTTTTCCCTTCTCGATGAAATACAGGTCGTTGGGTGTCTGCCCTTCCATGAAGATGATGTCTTTCTTCCGGAAGTTCCTCACCGGGCGGTTTTCGGAGAGCTTTTGAAAATCCTTGATTTCCCGCGTTTTGCTGAAGAACTCGCTGACCTCTTCAGGGGTATTGGCCTGCGTCTCCATCATCGCCTTCTTCTTCAGCCGCACCTCAACCATTTTGAGCAAATCGGTGCTTTCAAAGGGCTTGGTGAGATAGTCGTCTGCCCCCAGGTTCATGCCATGGCGCAGGTCTTTCTTGTCGGCCTTGGCTGTGATAAACACAAAGGGGAGAAGTGCCGTTTCCGGCTCCGAATGAAGGATATGAAGAACGCCATAACCGTCCAGTTCCGGCATCATGATATCGCAGAGAATGAGGTCGGGTCGCAGTTGCTGGGCAAGCTTCACGCCTTCTTTGCCGTTCCTGGCAGCGGTAACACGGTATTGCGCCAATTGGAGGATGCTGGTGATGTTTTCCAGCATTTCGGGATTGTCTTCGATAACAAGGATATGGGCACTCATGACGGTCCTTTTTTGGTTTTTACCCACCCGAATACGAAATCATCCGGTACTGACTCGGATGGGTAAGCAACCTAGAAACCAGCCTCCAGCTATGGAATGAGCGGGGTCAGGGAGCCTTCTGACATAAGTCAGAGGGCCTTTATGGAGTGATCCGGAGCACTTTGGCGCCCAGGATATGCTTGTTCTTGAGATCCCACAGGGCCTGGTTGGCCTCTTCAAATGAATAGACCTCGGTCTTGGGTCGTATCGAAGCCCTGGCGGCCAAGTCCAGGAATTCTCGAACATCGGCGGCGGTGATGTTGGCTACACTCTTGATTTCCTTTTCCATCCAGAGGTGAGAAGGGTAGTCCAGTGTGGTGAGAATTTCTCTGTCGTTCGGCTCCTTCCGGATGGCATTGATCACCAGTCGTCCTCCCGGGCGGAGGTGGGCAAGTGCTTCCACCACCGGCCTCCAGGCGGGCGTGGTGTCGATGATCGCATGCGCGGGATAAGGCGGCAGGGATTGGGTATCGCCGGCCCAGGCCGCGCCTAATGATCGGGCGAACTGCTGTTCCTCGGCACTGCGGGCAAAGACGATGATTTCACTATTCGGATAAAGGGACTTTGACATTTTCAGCACCAGGTGTGCCGATGCCCCGAACCCCGTCAGCCCAAGCGTCTGTCCATCTTGCACGTTGGCCAGCTTCAACGAGCGGTAACCTATGGCCCCGGCGCAAAGCAGGGGTGCTGCTTCCACGTCTTCAAACTCGCCCGGGATCAGGCACACCGAAGCGGCCGGGGCGACCATGTACTCCGCATAGCCTCCATCGGCATCGCGACCGGTAGCCCGGAATTGAGGACAGAGATTTTCCCGCCCGCTGAGGCAGTATTCGCAAACACCACAGGACGAAAAAAGCCAGGCAACACCCACGCGGTCTCCTACGGAGAAGTTCGAAACCCTTTCTCCCAAAGCTTCCACCCGGCCGATCACCTGGTGACCGGGAACTATCGGGTACTTCGGCGGAGGAGTTCGTCCTTCGATTTCATCCAGTTCGGTGTGGCACACGCCGCAGCAGGAAATGCGGATGAGCAGTTCATGAGCATCGGGACGAGGTGCCGGAAGGTCGGTCAAAACCAAAGAATTCTTCTCAACGGAAAGATCCAATACCCGATGAAGCTGCCAGGCTTTCATGAATGATCAGGTTGATGCGATCGTGACCCGGGAAGTCAGGATAGGTACAAAGCTAAAGCGGCGGATTCGCCCGGACAACAGCGGCTATCGCCCGCAAAAGAAACCCGTTACAGGTCAAACTGCGCTATTCTTGGGTAGTAGCCCCGGCAGGAATCGAACCTGCATCTTCAGAATCGCCCCGACTAGCGCTTCCATTGTAGTAGTCCCGGTAGGAATCGAACCTACATCTTGAGAATCGGAATCTCAAATTCTATCCATTGAAATACGGGACCAAAATTGTCCGGCGTCAATTTAAAAACCTACCCAGATCATGTCGGGGTGAAATTCTATCCATTGAAATACGGAGCCAAATGGTGCCAAAATGCCCGGGCGTCACCCGGGGAGGGTGCAAATATAGTCAAAAGTGCCTTTCCCGATCTGCCCAAGGGGAGCCTGCATCTTTCTATATTCGTGGTATGCTCCGTTTCCTCCCTGGGCTGCTCCTAAGCTTTGTCCTGATGACCTCTTTCGCCCAGCCCCTTCGCGTCATGTCGTACAATATCCGTTACGACAACCCGTCGGACGGACCCAATAGCTGGCCATACCGGAAGGACTTCCTTGTGGCCCAGGTACGCTCGGTTGATGCGGATATTCTCGGTGTCCAGGAAAGCCTGCCCTCACAGGTCGAGTACCTGGCGGCGGAACTGCCCGCCTATGGCCGCGCCGGGCGGGGTAGGGATGAGAACGGAACGGGAGAGTCTACTATCATCTTCTTCAGAATAGAGCGCTTTGAGATGACCGAATCAGGGATCTTCTGGCTTTCAGAAACGCCGGAGAAGATGTCCAAGGGTTGGGACGCGGCCATCCGGCGGATCTGCACCTATGTTCGTCTGAAAGACCGGAATACCGGTCAGCCTTACCTGGTCCTGAACACGCACTTCGATCATGTGGGTGCGGAAGCAAGAAAGAGGAGTGCGGAGTTGTTGCTTGGAAAGATGAAGCAGATGAACAAGGCGGGCCACCCCGTGATCCTCTTGGGTGACTTCAACGCAACGCCTGAAAGCGAACCCGTAGGGATTCTCAAGAGTAAACTAAAGGATGCCCGCCTATCTGCAGCCCAGGTCACGCTGCCTCAGCCCGGCAGTTTCAACGCTTTCGATTCCACTAAGCCGGCGGAGAGTCTTATCGACCATGTCTTTGTTTCTCCTGAGTTTCAGGTTGAACGGTATGCGCTGCTCGTGGAAATGCGGGAGGGCAGGTATCCCTCTGATCATTTTCCCATAGTGGTGGATCTGCGCCCTTCTTCGGAGCGCCGTTAGTCCAGACTGTCAAGAAAATCTTGCGGATTAAATGGGATGTCGTCATCCGGATCTTTGTCAAAGGGACTCACGCCCGGCGGATTAAATAGCCCCCACCGGTCGATGATGTAGTTCCATTGGTCAAAGCCGGCCACCCAATCGATAAAGAGAAGCCGGTACTCTTCGATGAGGTCCCTCACAATCTGAAAGTATTGTACTTCCTTAAATCCGAACATTTCAAGGGAGTGATTGGTGACCATAAGATCCCGGGCCGCTTTTCGTATAATCGTGGCAGCCTCCATTTTGATGTCGTATAGCTCAACACCTTCCGCCCCGGCAATCTTGACGGTCAGCAAGGCCGCATCGCCAAGCATATGGGACTTTATGTCCTGCAGGTACTCGTTGTCTTCCGGGATCAACGTTCCGATATGCCGCACGACTTCATAGATTTCTTTACCCTTCCTGTAGAGAGGAAGGGATCTGACGTCCAGTTTTCCTTCATCTGGTTCCATGACTTTGTCTTTCCCGGCAAATTAGATGATGAATTGCTTGAAAGGGTCATCCTGCACGGTCTGGAATTCCTGACATTTTTTGTAAAGGAGGCCTCGCCGGCCTATTCGATGGAGTATTACACCGACACCACCATCGGAACTTTCTTGAATAAACCCCGGTAAGCGTAGGAGTAGATGCGTCGCCCTGCAGCACTTTCGGTATTCATCACCGGGCCGCTCGTGCGACTACAATCTTCTCTAGCCCTTTGATGTGACGCCGCCCTGTGCGAAAGTCGGTGGTCGTAATTACAAGTATCCGGTCGGGCATTTCAGCCAGCGCCTTACCGTCGCGTTCGGTGATCAGGTAACAGTGGTCCCCCGCTGGGGAATTAAAAAGTTCATTCCAGGAGAACACTACCAAATATCCGTCGGTGGCGACGAACGTCAGGTAGAATTCACTTAGCATTTTGGGGCTTTCGGAGCGGATGGCTGCTGTGGCCAGAACGTCCTTGACCTTGACTCCCTTGAGGCCCTTCGCCGTTCCACGCGGTTCACCCAGGTGATTGGTAATCACCACGTCTTCCAGCGTGGTCGACGGAAGCTTTTGAAGATCGGAGATTCGGACGACCTGCTCCTGTTCAACAGCCCCGGTAATCGTAAAGAAGTCTGAGGAGGCTACGTGCTCCTTATTTTGGCTGTATACGGGTATGACCACCAGAAGCAGGTGGATAAACAACAGGATGCGCATGAAATTGACGAAGTAGCAGCGAAGATAATAAGGAAACGGAAACCCCTGGGTTAGTTTCGCTTCTCAAAGGGAATGACAATGCCGCGCTCGACATAGTTTTTGAGCCCGGCCAGCAGGTATCCCCAGCAGTAGTTGCTGATCCGAAAGTGCGCGTTCGCTTCCGGCCATCCTTTGTGTGAAAAATCGACGATCGTACCCGCTTTGTCTTCAGTCAGTTGAATTCCTACTTCCGTTCCCATCCAGTCGTCCATCGCCTGCGTCATTTTCCAGGTGAAATGCTTTCCGGGGTCCGCTATAATGACTTTGGCGCGCCAGTCGTATTCCGGCCCAAACCATAAGGTGTAGATTTCCCCGGTTTGCGGTTTCCCGGAGGATTGGGCGGGCCACCAGTTGTTCAGGTCAGCCGGAGAACAGAAGGCGTCATATACCCGCCTGGCGGATACTTGTATCCGAAATTGATGAAGGATATCGGCCATCGGATGTTGGCTTGGTTTACCTGCGGCGACCACCGCCACCTCCGCGCATGCCGCCGCCCAGGTTCCCGCCGCGGTTCATCTGCTGGAATCCGGAGTTCTGCTGGGCGCTGCGCTGCCGGTTCTGGTAGTCGCGGTCCATTTGTGGCTGCTGCTGCGCCTGCTGCCATTGGTTGCCTTGCCGCTGCTGCCAGTTCCCATTGTCCTGTCGCTGGTACACGTTGCCGCTGCGGTCAGAATAGACGTCGTTGCGCCCCCGGCCGGCCGGCTGCTGGCTGACTCCGGGTTGCTGACCGGGCCGGGTTTGTTGATCCCGGGTGGATACACCAGGATTCCTGCCTCCGGTCTGCCCGCGTTGCACATCCCGTGTGGAGACATCATTGCGACGGTTATAAATATTGTTGGAGCGGTCAATGTTGATGTCCCCGTCGTGGTGGATGTATGTCGGCCCTCTGCCTCCATACATCCCGCCGCGATAGGGCGGATAATAGGGTGGACGGTAGACGGGCGGGCCCCAGTAGCCACCTCCGCCATAGATGCTCATGTGGAACCAGCCGCTGCTATAATGAAATCCCATGCTCCACCCGGTCCATGGATTGTAGTGCATGCTGAAACCATAAGTTACAGGTCTTGGATAGTAGTAGGGACCATACCAGGGTGAGTAATAGTAACCCGTACCGTAAACCACCGTAGGTCCATATACATAGCAGCCCATATAGCCCGGGGTATAGCCGACGTACACGATGTCTGGCGTCGCGTCATAGATGTATACATACTTGACATTGTACGCTGGTGAGCTGGCCGGAATCTTGTCCACTTCTTTCGGTCGCGATTCGCTGACTTTCCACGGGCCTTTCGGCGAGGAGGACTCAAACCAAACTCCTTTGTCCACACAATAGTAGGTGGCGCCGCTGCGCATGACCGTGCTGCTTGTATTCATGGCCAATTCCAGCGAGGTGCCTTCGATCCTTTCAAATTTGGGTTCCCCGTCGTACGTGACGGTGCAGGTGGCTGTCTTCCGGTCCACTTTTGCGGTTTGAGGTACCTGGGCGTCGTGAATGGCGTCTTGACTTTCGGGTGTACCGGCAACACTGGATAGTACATTGTCTTTCTCGGATCCGGCAGGAATCCGGGCGAAATCGCCAGGAAGCTTGTCCGGGGCGATGTAACTCCATGGGCCTTCCAGTTTAGATGCGGCATACCAGCGGCCTGACAACAGCACGTAGTATTGATTGTCGTCGATGCTCTTGAAGATGTCATCGCTTGAATTGGAAACATACAACAGGGAAGTGCCAGTAATGCTGGCAAACTGCGCGGTGCCTTTCGATTGAATCAATTCCGCGGGTTCTGTACTCACCAGGATGGCCTCGGGTGTGGTGTCCTCGGGAGCAGTAGTTTTTTCCGTTTGTTGCTTTTTCAATTGTTGGTCCAGTACGCTTACCGATTTGGGAAGTTTCGTGGTCGGCTGATATCCATCCTTCATCTCGGCCGAAGCATACCAGGTCTTTCCACCGTTGAGGTAGAATCGATTGTCTTCCTTAGCCTGCACAATCAGGAACGGTGTATTGATCACGCGTTTCATTTTAAGTTCCTTATCCTCCTGGAGTTTGGGTTCGCCGTCCATCAATACGAGGGTGGTGGGCTTGTCGATATAGACAATACGCGGAGGGTCATTCTTCAGATTTTCACTGACAATGGCTTGCTCTTGTTCGATAGTTGCGGTGAGTTCGTCAAGGGAACTGGTCAGTTGCCACGTAGGGATTTCAATTTCCAGCAGTTGACGCAGGCGAAGGATAACCTGCTCATCGCTGATGCCAGGAAGTTTGATATCTGTAATCTTGATGCTCTCCAAGGCGACCGTTCGGCTGTCGCGATCGGTGGATAGGGTGGCCTGGTACCAGAAAACACCAAAGACGGGCTCTGCTCCAGGCTTTTCGACCGCAGAAAAGGCGCACCGGCCATCAAGTTTGTCGCCGCGTAATGACTCTGGCTGAGGTTGGTATACTGAAATGACCGCGCCGTTTTTGGTGGTGATTTCCCGAGGCCACTGGGCCAGCGTTTGGGTGGTGGCGAGAAGCAGTACGAATAGGCAAGCGAGCACAGGTTTCATGGCCAGGAAGTTATCTGGCCATGAAGTTACAACTCTATTGCGTCACCAATCCGCGGCAGGACGGCTGAAATCTTGTGTTTTTTTCGGATTTGCTCAGCCAGTGCTTTTCTCGGGCCATCTTCACCATGCGTGATGACCACACGAGGTTTGGATGGCGCCAGGCTCGAAAACCACTTGAGCAGGTCGGTCTGACCGGCGTGGGCACTGAACCCGCCCAGGGTATGGATGCGGGCCTTCACCTTCTTGCGCTCGCCGAAGACCGAGACGTCGGGAAGGCGGTCGACCAGTTTTCGTCCCAGCGAACCCTGTGATTGATAGCCAACGATGAGGACATGCGCATCGGGGTTTTCCAGGTTATGGTAGAGATGGTGCAGGATACGCCCGCCGTTGCACATACCGGCACCCGCGATGATCATGCAGGGTCCGTTCACTTCGTTAAGGGCCTTCGAGGTCTCTGCTGATGCGCTGGGGATAAAAGTCTTCTTGCTGAGGGGGAATCCTCCTTTTCGCTTTAGCTCATGGAACTCTTCATCGAGCATGTCCTGGTGGTTCCGGTACACTTCAAAGGCGCTCAAGCCCATGGGGCTGTCTAGATACACAGGAAAGGTCGGCACGATTTTCTGCTGAAACATTTCCGCCAGGTGATAAATGATTTGCTGGGTCCGTCCGATCGCAAACGAGGGAACCAGCATTTTGCCTTTCGTGCGATAAGCCTCTTTGACGATTTCCTGGAATTCCCGGACCGTCTCATCATAGGGTTTGTGGTCGCGGTCTCCATACGTGGACTCGAGCAGGACCAGGTCGGCTTTCTTGAACTGCTCGAAGGGACGGAGCAGGGGAAAGGTAAGGGGGCCGAGGTCGCCGGAAAAGACGACGATTTTTTTCTGGCCTTGCTCCGTAACCGTTAACTCGATGCTACCGGATCCCAGCATGTGACCCGCTTCAATCCATCGCGCGGAAATGTCATCCGTGATCTTGACCGACTGGTGCAATTCCACCGGCCGGGTCAGGTCCTTCATGAATTCCACATGCTCCGTGTTGTACAGCGGTTCGGCCGGCGTCATCTTCACCCGCTTCCGCCACGCTCGCTTATTTTGCCGAATAGCATCGGCTACCTGGAGCCGCGCGCTGTCCTGCAGAATGATTTGAGATAACTCAATGGTTTCCTCGGTAGTGTAAATGGGTCCGTCAAATCCGTACTTAATTAGCAGGGGAACCCGCCCGGTATGATCAAGATGCCCGTGGGTGAGCAGGATGGCGTCGATAAGGTCGGGTCGCGCCCCTTTCGGGAGCTTGTTCTTGATTTCCGACTGTCGCCCACCCTGGAACATCCCGGCATCGACAAGAATATTGGATTTCGCGGTCTGGATCTGGTAGGAAGACCCGGTGACTTCGCCGCCGGCGGCGCCGTGGATTTTTATTTTCATTGTGCGTTATTTCTTCCTTGACTTCTTCTTTTTCGCTGTCGCCTGCCTGGCCCTTTTCGGCGGGAGTGGCTTCAACTGTCTCCTGAAATTGGAAGGCAAACTGGAGAGGACCAATTCAACCGCCTCTTCCGGGGTGTCCACGATCCTGGAGAACCCCACTTCCTCTGGAGTGAATACACCCTGGCTGGCCATAAAAGCAACAAATTCACGCAGGCCGCTCCAAAACTCTTGTCCCACAAGAATTAAAGGAAAGGGTCCGATCTTCTGACATTGAATCAGCGTGGCTGCTTCAAAGAGTTCATCCAGCGTCCCCAGTCCTCCGGGCATGGCGATGAAGGCGCAGGAGTATTTGACCAGCATCACCTTCCTGACAAAGAAGTAATTGAATTTGAAGCTGTCTTTTACATAGGGATTTGGCTTCTGTTCGTGGGGGAGGATGATATTGAGTCCATACGTTGGGCCTCCGGCCTCGTGTGCACCGCGATTGGCGGCTTCCATGGCGCCAGGACCACCCCCGGTCAGGACAGTAAAGCCGGCCCTGGCAAAGGCGCTCCCGGTCATGCGGGAAAGTTCATAGTACCGCTCTTCAGGTTTGAATCGGGCCGATCCAAAGATGGTCACCGCCGGGCCAAGGTTACCGAGTTTGCGAAATCCCATTTCGAACTCCCTGGTAATTCGGTCAAGTCGTTCTCTTTCCTTGGTTGCTGTTCTCCGCTGGCTTAGGAACTCATGTTCCTGGAGCGCGTTGGGGTTGAAGGAGATGGGCAACTCATAGTTGAGTTGAGATTTTCTCCAATGTTGTTGCCATGCCTTTTCCCATTGTTCGGGTGAGAGCCGAGGGTACTTGATTTTTGGTGAAGCCATTTAAACAGTACGGAAGGACGGAAGATAGTGGGTTTGCCCAAGGGGGCAAATAAAAACTTGAGCTATGAAGCAGACTCGTCGGCAATAGAAACCGCCTGGCTGATGATGTCCAGTCCTTCGTCGATTTGTTCCCGGGTAACGCACAACGGCGGGGCGACAAAGATGTAGTTCCACCGGACAAACGTGTACATCCCCAGATCCTTTATCCGTGCGGCCACTTTGTTCATAACCGCCATTTCCTCAGGCTTGGCGTTGAAAGGCGCCATCGGTTCCTTGGTCTTCCGGTTCTTCACCAGTTCGAAACATCCCAACAGGCCGGTGTTGCGGTAGTCGCCGAGGCTGGGGTGTTGCTCCATCATCCTGGCTGCCTGCTGGTCCATGTACGATCCCATGCGTCGGGTATTTTCGATGAGATTCTCGTCCTCGTAGATCTTCAGGACTTCAAGTGCCGCAGCACAGCATACAGGATGAGCCGAATAGGTGAGCCCGAGGGCGAGTGGTACATCATTGAATTTAGCCGCGATCTTTTCGGTGACCATCAGGCAGCCGAAAGGAAGGTAGCCGGCCGTCAGTCCTTTGGCCATGGCCACCAGGTCAGGAACCACGCCGTGATTCTGGAACCCAAACCACTGCCCCGTGCGACCGAATCCGCTCATCACTTCGTCGATTAGAAGGAGAATGCCATGCTGGTCGCACAATTTCCGTACGCCGGCCAGGTACCCCTTCGGATACTGAAGGCAGCCGGACGTGCCGGATTCACCTTCCAGCAGGATAGCCGCAATGTTCTGCGGCCCCTCGAAGGCGATGGTGCGCTCCAACTGCGTGAGCGAGTCGGTGAGCATGCTTTCTTCGCTGTGGTTCCAGCGGTAACGGTACGGGATGTCGATATGAACAAAGTTGGGTGCCTGCTGGGCGTCAACCGGTATCCGCCTTGGGTCGCCGCCCGCGGAAATCACGCCGTAGGTGGCTCCGTGAAACGATTGGTACCGGCTGATGATCTTATGGCGGCCGGTGTAGAGCCGGGCGAGTTTGATGCCGTTCTCGATGGCCGTCGCCCCGCACACGGTGAAGAAGGCCCGGTTCAGGTCACCCGGGCAGATTTCGGCAAGCCGCGCCCCGAGCTCGCCCCGGACTTTGGTTACACAACTTGGCGTGACATAGCTGACTTCCTCCATTTGCCGAACCACGGCCTCGGTCACGCGGGGGTGGCCGTGACCGATATTCACGTTCATCAACCCCGAAGAAAAGTCGATATAGCGCTTGTCGTCGTAATCGTATAAGTACACGCCCTTGGCTCGCTTTACGGCGAGCGGGGCGATGCCGCGTTGCTTGCTCCAGGAGAACAAGGTGTGATCCAGGTTCTCCTGAACAATTGATGCTGTTGGAGATAGTGTTTCAGTTTTCATAGTAGTTCAACAGTTCAATGTTCAACAGTTCAAAGTTTTGTTGCTCCAATGCCCAACGCCCAACATCCAACCAGTGGTTAGCTCATCCAGTTAATGCCCGATTCCGGATTCCACTTCGTTGTGGTCTTCTTCAGTTTGGTCCAAAAGCCTATGGAGCTTTTCCCGGTGATGTCGCCGGCCCCGAAGCGGCTTTCATTCCATCCACCAAAGGAAAACGGTTCGCGGGGAACAGGGACACCCACATTGACCCCTACCATCCCTGCGCTGGCCCGTTCGGTGACATACCGGGCAATGCCACCGCTTTGGGTGTAGACGGAGGCGGCGTTGCCATACGGATTGGCATTCTCAATGGCGAGCGCTTCGTCAACGGTGCGCGCCCGGATAATGCTGATCACCGGCCCGAAAATCTCTTCCCGGGCCACGGCCATGTCGGGCTTCACAAAATCAATCACGGTGGGCCCCACATAGGTCCCTTTCTCTTTACCGGCAACGGAAGCACCCCGTCCGTCGACGAGAATTTTGGCACCCTGCTGCTCCGCTTCCGTAATGTATCGTTCAATCCGCTCCTTGGCTTCGCGGCTGATGACAGCACCCAGGTTCTGCCCGGGGCGCACTTTTCTTGCCTCCTCGCAGATTTTTTCAATGATGTGGTCCACCGATCCCACCGCCACCATGGCCGATGCTGCCATACACCGCTGGCCTGCGCATCCGCTCATCGAAGCAGTAACATTCTGCGCCGTCATGACGGGGATGGCGTCGGGGAGCACGATGAGGTGATTCTTGGCTCCGCCGAGCGCAAGGCACCGCTTGAGGTTATGGGTGGCGTGCTGGTAGACAAGCTTGGCGACTTTCGTCGATCCGACAAAGGAGACCGCTTCGATACCCGGGTGATTGCAAATGGCATCGACCATCTCTTTGTCGCCGTTGACGATATTGAAAACACCGTCAGGTAGCCCGGCTTCTTTGAGTAACAAGGCCAACCGGCCGAGGGTAAGCGGAACCTTCTCCGACGGCTTAATGATCATGCAGTTGCCCAGGGCGAGCGCGTTGGGAATCGTCCAGTTGGGAACCATAGCCGGGAAGTTGAACGGGACGATGGAAGCCACCACGCCCACAGGGACATGCTCTGTACGGCATTCCACGCCTGAGCTGACTTCCAGCACTTCGCCGGTGACCAGCTGGGGCAGTGAGGCTGCGAACTCGGTAAGCTCAATGCTCTTCTCGATCTCAGCGACGGCTTCGCCATAGGTTTTCCCGTTTTCTTCCTGGATGAGTTCGGAGAGTTCTTTCAGGTTCTTTTCCAGCAGCACCTTGTAACGGAAGAACACCTGTACGCGCTCCTTGATGGGTGCGCGACTCCAGCCGGGCAGGGCTTTCTGCGCTGCCGCTACGGCCTGGTCAAGATCTGCCTTCGACGACATCGGTACCTTCGACAGGGGAGTGCCATCGATCGGTGAGATGACATCCAGCATCCTGCTGGACGACGATGGTGAAGCTTGACCGTTAATGAAATTCGAAACCAGCGGGTACTTCATGGGTGGAACACGTCTTTATAAATGTACTGCTAAATTCGAAATGCAGGTTTGGTTTTAGCCAAGTGGATTTTCAACGGGAGGGATGGTAACCACCGCCAAGTCGCCAAGACGCGAAGTAGCGCAAAGCCCTTGGCGAACCTCAGCGACTCCGCGGTGGCTACCCGCTCGTTCAATGGGCCGGGAAAGTCGACCTATTCTCCGTTTGAATTTAATCCCCGCCTTTGTAGCTTTCCCAATACCCGAAATGACAATGAGAAATAAACTAGCTGCCACACTGATCGTTGTTGCACACATGGTTTGTGCCCAGCCCTGGGAGGCCTCGGTGGTACCAAAGCCCGCCAACGACAGGATGAACGCCTATTATCACACCAACCAGGCACCGCTGGTCGGTCAACACCTGGTGAAGTTGCCTGTAGGTGCCGTGAAGCCGGGCGGGTGGCTGCTGAAGAGCCTTGAGCTGCAGCGCGACGGGCTGACGGGCCAACTGGGAGAGATCAGCGCGTGGCTGACCAAGAAAAACAATGCCTGGCTCAACAAGGACGGAACCGGCGACTGGGGCTGGGAGGAGATGCCTTACTGGCTGAAGGGTTATGCCAACATCGGCTACGTGCTCAACGACAAGAAGATGATCGATGAGGCGATGATTTGGATCAACGGAACCCTGAACAGCCAGCGCGACAACGGCGACTTCGGACCGTATGTCATCCGGAAGTCGAACGGCAAGCGCGACCTCTGGGCGCAGATGCTGATGCTGTTTGTGCTCCAGTCGTACTACGAGTACAGCAGCGACCCTCGTGTGATTACTCATATGACACGCTACTTCAAGTGGCAGATGACTATACCGGAAACAGATTTTCTAACAGACTATTGGGAGAACAGCCGTGGGGGAGATAACCTGTACAGTGTCTACTGGCTCTACAACCACACGAAAGAGCCGTGGCTGCTCGACCTGGCCAACAAGGTGCACCGCAACACGGCCAACTGGCGGCTCAATGGATGGCTTCCCAACTGGCATAACGTAAATATTGCGCAGTGCTTCCGGGAGCCGGCCACTTACTACCAGCAATCCAAAAACCCGGATGATCTCCAGGCGAGCTACAACAACCAGAAAACCATCCGCGATTTCTATGGCCAGGTGCCGGGCGGCATGTGGGGTGGCGATGAAAATTCCCGCAAGGGGTTCATCGACCCCCGCCAGGCCGTCGAGACTTGCGGAATGGTAGAGCAGATGGCGTCGGATGAAATCATGATGCGGATCACCG
Source organism: Cyclobacteriaceae bacterium (assembly GCA_016787605.1). Taxonomy (GTDB): domain Bacteria; phylum Bacteroidota; class Bacteroidia; order Cytophagales; family Cyclobacteriaceae; genus ELB16-189. The sequence continues at coordinate 67,921 of JAEUUE010000128.1, read as the reverse complement.
GGGATACGTACTGGGCGGAAAACGCCGAGGATGTGGCGTTCAATACCTTCCCGGCCGCCTTCATGCCCGACTACCGGTCGCTGCGATACCTCGTGGCTCCCAACATGGTGGCCAGCGACAGCAAGAATCATAACCCGGGTATCGACAACCCCGGGCCTTACCTGATGATGAATCCCTTCAGCAGCCGTTGCTGCCAGCACAACCACACGAGTGGCTGGGTATACTATGCGGAGAACCTGTGGATGGCCACGCCCGACAACGGACTGGCGGCCGTCTTCTATTCCGACAGTGAAGTGAAAGCCACCGTAGGCGATAAGACGCAGGTGAAGATCACCACTCAAACTCACTATCCCTTTGAAGACCAGGTAAGGATGAAAGTTGAACTTGCCCGGCCTGCATCGTTCCCCCTGTACTTCCGCATCCCAGCCTGGGCCGATAAAGCCAAAGTGAGCGTAAACAATAAGGAGATTGCTGTAACCCCGATGGCAGGACAATTTGTGCGCATCCAGGGAAGTTGGAAAAATGGCGATGCCATCACACTTTCCTTCCCAATGAAATTGTCAGCGCGCACCTGGGAGAAGAACAAGAACAGCGTAAGCATCAATTACGGACCGCTGACGTTCTCCCTGAAGATTGCTGAAAATTACGTGAAGCTTGACAGCAAGGCTACGGCCCAGTACGACTCCAAGTGGCAGGACAATGTGGATCAGAGCAAGTGGCCGGCTTTCGAAATCCTGCCTGCCGGGCCGTGGAATTATGCGCTGAGCGGCGACCTGTCGAACCTGGAAAAGGCGTTCACCGTGGTGAAGAAGCCCTGGCCTGCCGATAATTTTCCTTTCACGCATGCCGGCGCCCCCATAGAATTGAAATCCAAAGGCCGTCCTGTCCCGGGATGGAGCATCGATCAGTATGGACTCTGTGCTGAACTCCCTCAAAGCCCGGTGCAGACGACAGAGCCCGAAGCCGACATCACGCTGATCCCGATGGGGGCAGCCCGTTTGCGCATTTCCGCCTTTCCCGTAGCGAAATGAGTGCCCAGGTTGCCGTTGCCGGAATCCCGTTTGATGCGAACAGTTCGTTCCTTCGCGGACCCGCCCTGGCGCCAGGAAAAATCCGGGAAGCCTATCGGTCTGACTCGGCCAACACGTTTGCCGAATCGGGAAGGGATCTCGGCAGTGATGCAGGCTGGACGGATCTTGGCGACCTGCCGGTGGCCAGCCCGGCGGACTTCCGAAATCTCAAGAACCGCGTGCATGAACTCGCGGTGCAGTACCCGAAACTCTTTGTCCTGGGCGGCGATCATTCGATAACGGCCCCGGTGGTTCGTGGTATCCAGGCCGCCCATGGTAATTTTTCGATACTTCATATCGATGCCCATCCTGACCTCTACGATAATTTTGAGGACAATCCCGATTCCCATGCCAGCCCGTTTGCCCGAATCATGGAAGAGGGGCTGGTTCAACGGCTGGTGCAGGTCGGCATTCGTACCCTCAATGCGCACCAGCTCCAGCAGGCGAAACGGTTTGGCGTAGAGATTATCCAGATGAAGCACTGGAACGACAATCACGTCTTTACTTTTGATGGCCCGGTATACCTCTCTCTCGATATGGATGCCATCGACCCGGCCTTTGCTCCGGGCGTGAGCCACCACGAACCCGGGGGATTTACGTCCCGGCAAATCATTCACTTGCTCCATCGACTCAAAGGCCGAATCATCGGTGCCGATCTTGTGGAATTCAATCCTTCCCGAGATCCTTCCGGCATCACGGCGATGCTGGCAGGGAAACTGTACAAAGAAATGCTGGATTTGCTGCTTCGCACATCGTGAGAATCGGGTTGTTTCTTTTCTTGATCAGCTGGACTACTTGCGCGCAAGAGTTTGACCTCATCCTTCGGGGGGGCATGGTGTATGACGGACTGGGAAGTCCGCCGGTACGAGCCGATGTCGGTATTCGGAAAGACACGATAGCCGCCATGGGCGATCTTTCCTCGGCAAGCGCGAAAGAGGTTTTGGCAGTCAATGGTTTGGCGATTGCACCCGGCTTTATCAACATGCTCAGTTGGGCCGACGGTACGCTGCTTAAGGACGGACGGTCAATGAGCGATATCAAGCAAGGCGTGACCCTGGAAGTCTTTGGGGAGGGAATAAGCCCGGGGCCCCGGAAGCGCAGCAAGCGATCAAAACTGTGGACTACCCTGGGGGGTTACTTCGATCACCTGGAGAAGCAGGGCGTCAGCACGAATTTTGCCTCGTTTGTGGGGGCAACCAGTGTGCGGACTTATGTGATGGGGGAAGTAAACCGCAAGCCGACGACGGAAGAACTCAATCAGATGAAGCGCCTGGTGCGGCAAGCCATGCAGCAAGGAGCCCTCGGGGTTGGCTCTTCGTTGATTTATGCTCCAGCCACCTTTGCCACCACGGAGGAGCTGATCGAACTGTGCAAGGTAGCCGCCGAGTACAAGGGGATGTATATTTCACACCTCCGCAGCGAGAGCGATAAGATACTCGAGGCGTTAAATGAATTGATGGCCATAGCCCGCAGCGCCGGTTTGCCTGCGGAGATTTACCATTTCAAGATCAACCAGGCGCGCAACTGGAGCAAGATCGACGCCGTGCTGGCCAAAGTCGACAGTGCACGAAGGGCCGGCCTTCGGATTACCGCCAACATTTACCCCTACATTGCAAGCGCCACGGGCCTCAAAGAGAGGGTGCCTACGTGGGCGCAGGAGGGAACGGCCGTCGAGATGCGCAAGCGTTTTGTTGATCCGGTCATTCGAAAGAAAATCCTGGCGGACATGGAGCGAGGGTTCCCGACCAAGAACTCGCCGCCGGAGCAAGTGGTGATCCTGGGGTTCAAGAAGGATTCGCTGAATGCCTTGTATAAAGGCAAGCGTCTTGATGAAGTGGCCCGTCTTCACGGTAAGTCGGCCGATGAGACGGTGCTTGACCTGGTGGTGGCCGACAAAACGTCGGTTCCTTCCCTTTACTTCCTGATGTCGGAAGACAACCTGCGAAGGATGTTGAAGCAGCCGTACGTGAGCATCGGTTCCGATGGGGGCTCGCTGGCTACGACGGAGGACTTTCTCGATCTTGGGGCCCATCCCCGCGCGTACGGAACGTTTGCCCGGGTCCTCGGCAAGTATACACGGGAGGAGAAGTTGTTTACCCTGGAGGAGGCCATACGAAAGATGACGTCGTTGCCTGCGTCGAACCTGGGGTTGAAGAGGAGAGGGATCTTGAAGCCGGGCCATTTTGCCGATGTGGTGGTATTCGACCCGGCAACGATCCGTGATAAAGCCACGTTTGAAGAACCACACCAGTATGCCGAAGGCGTGGTACACGTGCTGGTGAATGGTGTGCCGGTTATTCGTCAGGGGGAGCACACCGGGGCGAAGCCAGGAGGGTGTGTGAGGGGTGTCGGATATGAAAAGTAATACTCGTATGGGCCTCGTGAAGGGGAATGGATTCAAAGTTGCCGTACTAATTGTATCCCTGCTGGGGGTCGCAGGTACTCTTCCGACTTTTGCGCAACAGTCCCGAGCCGTTCGGTATGCCTGTTTGCCGTGTGGTCAGGGCTGTGACACGCTCCGGTTCTCCAAAGAGGGTATATGCAGTCAATGTGAAATGCCCCTGGTAGAGGAGTCATTGGTTTCCGCGGGCACCATTGAACCTCACGAGATCTGCCAGTACGTGAAGGATCATCCGGGTGTTGTCCTGATGGATATTCGTTCCTCTGAATATCTTGCTATTGATCGTTCAAGTGGTCTCATGATCGGAAGCCTGAAGGGGGACATTAAGTTTCCATTCAGTGATTTCTTTACAAGGAGAGCAGACCTTAATTCGATGAAGGGGAAGACGTTGATACTTTATTGTTCAACGGGCACCGATGCACCACTTGCTGCCTACTATCTCAAGAAATGGGGATTCCCGAACGTTTATTTTGTGAAGGATGGAATCTACAAGTTGACAGACCCGGCATGTAAGTACTATTAAGTGAAGTGAAAGACCGATTCTCCGATCAGGCCCGCCAGTATGCCGCCTTTCGGCCGCATTATCCGAAGGAGTTGTATGATTTTATTTTCAAGCAGGTAAAATCATTCGACCTGGCCTGGGATGCGGGGACGGGAAATGGGCAGGCCGCACAGGTGTTGGCGACAAGGTTCAGAAAGGTGCTGGCTACCGACATCAGTGCCAAACAGTTGGTGGAGGCAGTAAGAAAGGAGAACATCGTCTATGAAGTGGCCGGCGAAACGACGCAACTGCCAGATCAATCGGTGGACCTGGTGACCGTGGCGCAGGCCATTCACTGGTTCGACCGGCCTGCGTTCTACGAGGAAGTGAACCGTGTGGCTAAACCCGGAGGGGTTATCGCGGTGTGGGTCTATGGCTTGCTAAAGGTATCCCCCGAGATCGATCCCCTTATCCATGATTTTTATACGCACATTGTCGGCCCGTACTGGGACCCGGAAAGAAAGCTAATTGACGATGAGTTGAAGACCATGGAGTTTCCCTTCGAGGAAATCGCGACCCCATCGTTCCGCATGCGATTTAAGTGGACCCTTGGTGAACTGGAGGGCTATTTGAATACGTGGTCGGCCACACAAAAGTTTATTCACGAGAAAGCAGCGAATCCCGTGACTGAATTGGTGGACAGGATAGGATCAATCAACGCTGCGGCGTTGTATTCGGTCGAATTTCCATTGATTTTGCGCCTGGGCAGGGTTCACGGGCATCGGTAGTCTATTTTTTCACCCACTGATTCGCCCGCTCATTTCGTGCCGCCTTCGCCACGATTTCCTTGACGCGAGCAGCCCTGGTTTCTGCGCGCTTGGCGGAAAGAACCCAGTACACGAGCTGTTTCTTGATACCCGGCGGAAAGGCTTCGAAGTTCTTCCATGCCTTTTTGTTTTTGGCAAACGCTCTACCCAGGTCCTCCGGTACCTGCAGCATGTCCACCGGGTCGAGTGTCGACCAGGTGCCATCCGCTTTGGCCGCCTCGATCTTCTTCAGGCCGTAGGAGGTCATCCGGCCTTCTTTGATCAATCGGGTGATGCGTTCTTTATTCAACTTACTCCAGATGCTGCCGGCCTTACGTTCGGCGAAATAGAGCAGATAGGTATGATTATCTTTCTTCTGAGGCTTGCTGTCGATCCACCCGAAGCAAAGGGCCTCCTCTACGGCTTGTACGTAATCAATACCTGGCCCGGGGCTTGACTTCTTGTGCAAAACCAGCCAGATATTCTTTGCCTTCCGATGGTTTACCCTGAGCCAGGCGCGCCATTGCTGCAAACTTCTGGGGTGAAATTCGTTGGGCTCCATGAAGCCAAAGATAGTGATCGGTAATCTGTGGTGCAGTGTGACGGGTAGATCAGTTGCCGGAGCAGAATAAGTGGGCCTTTTCTATTGTGTTGTACAGTTTACGGCCAAGAACTTCATACTTGGCAATCAGCTCGTTGGTTTGGTCCGAGCTAAGAAGTTCGCAGTCCCGAGCGGATTCCACCCAGTGCTGGGTTTCTAATTGCTCGCCGTCTGCATCCGTGAGCTTGCTGACGAAGTGCTTTTCATATTTCCGCTTAGCCCAAGCCTCGGCAATTTGAGCCCCTACTGACCGGGATGACCTTCGAACCTGATCGGTAAGTGAGTATTTTTCCTCCTTGGGGAATGCCTTGGTCAATCCATAAATCTCCCTTGCCAATTCTCTGGCTAACTGATAAATCTCCAGATCTTTGAATGATTTCGCGTGTTTCATGGATCAATACTAATCCGTGAATCACAAAACGCCACACCTCGGCGTGTACGGAAAACCTGACAAGTTCTTGTGGCAAATGCAACCTGAACCGACCGATTACTGATCACCGATTACCGATCACCGATTACCACTTCCTGGTCCGGGAATTTTGAAGAAACCACTACCCACCCACCCCTACGCATAAAGAGCTTCCTTCTGCTCAGCCACCCGGTCGCTTTCAATGTACTCGTCGTACGTCATCAGCTTGTCGATATAGCCGTTCGGGCTGATCTCGATGATCCGGTTGGCCACCGTTTGGGTAAACTCGTGGTCGTGGGAGGTGAACAGGACGGTACCCGGAAAGTCCTTCAGCGCATTGTTGAACGCGGTGATCGATTCCAGGTCGAGGTGGTTGGTGGGTTCGTCCAGGATCAACAGGTTCGCCCCGGCGAGCATCATGCGGGAGATCATGCAGCGCATCTTTTCGCCTCCGGACAACACGTTACACCGCTTGAAAACTTCTTCCCCGGAGAACAGCATCTTGCCCAGGAAGCCGCGCATGTACACTTCGTCTTTGTTTTCCTCCGAGGCAAACTGCCGCAGCCAGTCAACGAGGTTGTCGTTGGATTGGAAGTAGGCTTCGTTGTTGACCGGGAGGAAGGCCGGCGTGATCGTCTGGCCATAGGTGAACGTGCCGCTGTCGGGCTTCACTTCACCGGCGAGGATGCGGAACAGGGTAGTCACCGCCAGGCTGTCTTTGCTGAGAAAGGCGATTTTGTCGCCCTTGTTGACAAAGAGGTCAAAGTTCTTGAAGAGCGTGTTTCCGCCCAGTGAGCCACTGAGGTTCTCGATGTGGAGCACCTGGTCGCCGGCAGGGCGGTTCTGCTGGAAGATGATGGCCGGATATCTCCTTGAAGAAGGCTGGATGTCATCCACATTGATCTTATCCAGCAGCTTGCGCCGGCTGGTGGCCTGCTTCGATTTGGAGACGTTGGCACTGAAGCGGAGAATAAACTCCATGAGTTCCTTGCGCTTGTCCTCCGCCTTCTTGTTGGCGGCCGACCGCTGTTGCAAAGCCAGCTGGCTCGATTGATACCAGAAGGTGTAGTTACCTGTGTAGAGCTTGATCGCGCTGAAGTCGATGTCGACGATGTGCGTGCACACCGTATCCAGGAAGTGGCGGTCGTGAGAAACGACAATCACTGTGTTCTTGAATTCGAGAAGGAAATCCTCCAGCCAGCCGACCGTTTTGAGGTCAAGGTCGTTGGTCGGCTCGTCGAGGATGAGAATATCGGGGTTGCCGTAGATGGCCTGCGCCAGGAGGACGCGAACTTTGATGTTTCCGCTGAGTTCCTTGAGCAGCTTGAAGTGGTCGTCTTCGTGGATGCCCAGGCCGCTGAGGAGGGCAGCGGCGTCGGACTGTGCATTCCAGCCGTTGAGTTCGGAGAATTCGTGCTCCAGTTCGGAAGCCCGCAGGCCATCCGCTTCGGAAAAGTCGGGCCGTGCGTAGATTTCGTCCTTCTCCTTCATGATGCTCCACAGTTTCTGGTGGCCCATCATGACGGTGTCGATGGCGGTTACTTCGTCGTACTCGTAGTGGTTCTGCTTTAGCACGGCCATCCGCTTGCCCGGCTCCATGATCACCTGGCCGCGGGTGGGGTCGATCTCCCCGGAAAGAATCTTCAAAAACGTGGATTTTCCCGCCCCGTTGGCCCCGATAACACCATAACAGTTGCCGTTGACGAATTTGAGGTTAACCTCGTCAAACAGCACGCGTTTGCCGAATTGGAGGGAGAGATTATTGACTGCCAGCATGGATGCCCTGTTAAAAAAGAGGGCAAAGATAATCAGTAAACTGTAATCAGTAACCGGCCTGCCCCGACGTAGTGCCTCACGGAGTCGGGGTGACCAGTGACCAGTGACCAGTGACCGGTGACCAGTGACCAGTGACCGGTAATCAGTGACCGGTGACGGTGACCAGTGATCGGTGACCCGTGACCGGTGACCTGTAGCCAGTGACTGGTGAATCTGGTCCTTTGGTTGCTATCTCAAAGGGTCGATAAAGTTGTCCGGATTTCCGTACAGCCCTATCCGAAAAAGTTTCATTGAGTTGGGATAGATTTTGGAAAAATCAATGCTTTATGGGACATGTGAATACGTTTGAGGAGCTGGAGGTTTACATACGGGCTAGGAGGTTGTCCGGCAGAATCTATGAGCTCACCAAATCCTTTCCGTTGGAAGAAAAGTACTCCTTGACCGATCAAATACGGCGTTCCTCCAGGTCGATAGGCGCCCAAATAGCGGAAGCATGGGCCAAACGCAAGTATATAAGGCACTTTGAAAGCAAGCTTACAGATGCGGATGGTGAGCAGCACGAAACGAGACATTGGATCTTATCTGCCCTTGATTCGCAATTGCTCACCAGAGAAGTCTCAGATGAACTACTTGAGCAATGCAAAGTAGTGGGTCGCCAATTGCAAGCGATGATAAACAAGTCAGACGACTTTTGCTCTTGAGTCCTCAGGGTTACTCAAGAGATCTTCAGTTGCAGATCACCGGTTACCGGTTACCGGTCACTGGTTACCGTTTACCGAAGCCGACTCTTGATACTATCCAGTTCACTCTTGCCGAAGAACTTCCCCTGCTTAATCACCGCGTCAATCCGTTGTGTGTTGCGAATATCTTCAAGCGGATTGGCGGATAGGATCAGCAAATCGGCCCACTGCGTTTCGCGAATCGATCCCAGCTCATTCTCTATGCCGAAGTAAATCGCCGGATTTATCGTCGCCGCCTTCAAGGCTTCCTGCGTAGAAAGCCCTGCTTCCACCAGGCTCACTAATTCTTCGTGGAGGCTGAGGCCTGGCGTGAGGAAAGCAATCGGCGTATCGGTTCCGGCCATCATGGGAACGCCGGCCTTGTGAATCTTACCGGCCATGTTCATCATCCATGTCGAGTACGCCTGGCGAAAGGGAGAAGCGGGCTCTTTCGAGGAAGCCTCCAGGTAGGATTTCCACTGATTGCGGATCGTGTCCGGCAGGTATTCAAAACTTTCCTGCCACTCGGGTCGGGTATAGGGCGGGCGGGCCTGGCTGGTGTTCAGCGTCAGCGTCGGAATCTGCCAGGTCTGGTTCTTCAGCAGCACCTGTATAATCTCGTCAGCTTTCTTCTCATTATAGTTATTCACGGCGACTTCCCGCTGGGCGGCATGGATGCTGGAGCGCAGTTCCCCGCCGGGGAGATTTTTCCCTTTCTTGAGCATGGCATGGCGTTGAATCAGCAGTTCCTCTGCATTGGAAGCGCAAGAAATCTCCAGGTTTCGCATGTGCTCCATGCTGTTGAGACCGGCATTCGAGGCGCCGATCACGTCCATGCTGAGAGGCACGTGGCCGGTCACCTTGTATCCCAACCGTTTGGCCATTTCCATGAGTTTGTAGTACTGCTCCGGGGTAAGCATTTCATAGGCTTTGAGAAAATCAACCCCGATGCTGTCCAGCTTGTGAATCAGGGTTTCCAGCGCCTCCACCGAACCCGACCCAATGGACAGGGGCGGATGGCCGGGATCGCTGCCATCGTACACGTTGGGCATCCCGTCGAGCAAGGGGCCGGCGATCATGACCCGCGGCGCATCGGTGGGGTTGGCCAGCGCGGCATCCTTCCATTTTTTCACAAACATGATCTCGCCACCGGTATCGCGGACGCTCGTGATCCCGTAGAGCAGGAACAGATCAAACATCCTGGGTGCCAGGGCCTCGATGTAGGCGAAGTGCACATGCGCATCCCAAAGACCCGGTATCAGGAACTTACCGGTTCCATCGACGATCTGGTTCTTGCTGGAAAGCCGGAGTTCTGCCGTGGGTGAGATCCTGAGAATTTTGCCGTCTTTGATAATGACCGTCTGGGCTTCGCGCGGCCCGTCGGTGGGATCCACGGTGGTGATGTTCTGGATGCAAATCGCCCCTTCGAACATTTCGCCCGGCGGCTGACAGCGGGTGATCACGAGAAAGGCCAGCAGGAGGGTTGCCAGGATGGTGATTTTTGATCGCATGGTGTTGGGTTGATCTCGACTCTATTTCAAATCTAGGTTACGGCTTCAAAACGCAAAAGGCAAAATGTAGAGTATGGGTGTATTAATTCTACATTTTACATTCAGTATTTTACATTTTTCGGTTTTGTGCAGGAGTACACGCCTCATTTCTCGTTCTTGACGACTTTTCCATTAGCCATCACAAACTTAACCCGTTGAAGTTCGGTGATGTCCTTCAGCGGGTCACCCTTCACGGCGATCAGGTCGGCCAGCTTTCCGGGTTCAATGGTGCCTAATTCCTTTTCTTTTCTCAGGATTTCAGCATTGACCTTCGTGGCGCACAGGATCGCCTGCATGGGCGTCATCCCGATGGAGACGTATTCTGCCAGTTCGCTGGCCGAAAACGAGGCCGGCCAGCCGACGTTGTCCGACCCCAGCCCAAACTTCACGCCTTTCTTCACGGCAAGCCTCATGTTCGCGTACATGGACTCCTTCGTTCGTCTTCCAATCTCCAGGCTCTTCTGCAGGGCCGGGTCGACAGTAGGTTGCTGCTCAAAGTAGGTATGAACACAAAAGGTGGGGATCAGCCAGGTGCCTTTCTGGATCATGAGATCCATAGCCTCTTCGTCGATGAAGGAACCGTGTTCGATCGTGCGAACCCCGGACCTTACCGCCAACTTGATGCCTTCGGCAGCATGTGCGTGGGCCATCACAGGGACATCCCTCTTGGAAGCTTCGTCAACGGCCGCCTTCAGCTCTTCGGCGCTGAAGTGAACGTTGTTCGGGTTATCCCCGGCCGACATGAACGCTCCCGTGACCAGCAACTTGATCCAGTCACTGCCGTATTTGATCTCTGTTCTCACCGCCTTCCGCACTTCTTCGGGGCCATCCACGATGAGTCCATCCGCGACGACACGCTGCTCGTAGGAAAGGAAGTTGATGTCACCTCCGCCACCCGTAGTGGAGAGATAGTGACCGGCGCCGAAGATTCGGGGCCCGGTAAACATCCCTTTGTTGATGGCGTCGCGAATCTCCAGGTTGGCATATCCGACGTCACCGTCGCCAGCCACCCGTACGGTTGTCCAACCGGCCGCGAGGATGTCTTGCAGGTTCTTGAGTCCCAGGAGTGCCTTGGCTGCGGAAGAGGCTTTCAGATGATCGACCTGGTAGTCTCCGGTGGTAAGGTTGGGGTGAACGTGAAGGTCAATCAACCCCGGCAAAAGCGTGTAATCCCCGAGGTCGATGAGTGTGACGTCTTTGGGTAGCTTTGCTTTGGTCGTGACCGCGACAATTTTGTTGTTGTCAATAAGTACCGCCGGACTGAAGATCACCTGGCCTGTGCCGTCGATGAGTGCTTTGGCTACCAGGGCCACCTTCTGTGCCGTGGCGATAACCGGGAGCAGGGACAGGAGTACGAGGATAAGACGCTGGCGCATGGAAACGGGGGCTTTGACGAAATATACGTAGAGATTATTCAGCATTCGCCGGATGGCCAAACAGCTTATGGGTTGGCGCGCATCACCGGGTGTATCCTGAGATCCAGCGGCGTGGCGAACCTGGCCCCCTGTAATGCCTTGTCATAAAAGGCTTTTTGTTTGATTCGGCGAGGAGACCGTTCCTGCCTGATTTCCTTGCTGATGCTTCCTACCTCGCGAATGGACAGCGTCAACGCCTCCGTGTTCTCCTTGATTTCCAGCGTGCCAGTTGGCCCGAGATCCACAGTGACTACTTCATAAGGGTAGATGTCCACACGGACCGTGAGGCGAGAAAGGTTGTCAAATTGATAAGTAGTTGTGGTCGTGGCAGACCTTTTGTACGTCACGGAAATACTTCCCGGGCCAACAAGGGAGCGGTAGTTGAGGTCATTTATTTCTCCTGGAATTCGCGGGGCAAGGGTAATGGTGTTGTTTGCCAGGTCGGGACGAATGCCCAGGAACCATTGGTACCAGATGCGGAGCTGTTCGGAGTTTGACCAGGCTTGCAGGTACGTGCCGGTAAGCCTCGGCAATTTCTCCCCGGGGTGCGGGTAGGCATCGAGGTTTTCACTGAGGCCACCAACAACCCCGCGGGTAAGCGCCTGGCGGTTCATGTTCTTGAAGAGGGCATAGGCGGTCTCCACCTGCTCAAACTCGATCATTCGTTGCATGGCGATACCATTCAGCCAGGGCCAGATGGCACCGTTGTGATAGGCGGCGTCTTTGTGATATTCCGGCGTGAGATGGTAGGGATGAAAGAAGGGGTGGTTACGGTCCAGCGTGGCGACTCCCCAGGGATAAACCAGTTCTTCCCAGGTTTTTCTCAGTGCCTTTGCCCGGAAGGCAGGCTCATCGATCATGTCCAGTGCGAAGAGTTGGTTGGGACGCAGGGTGTAGTCGGGTTCGTTTTCCTGGGTGAGACGATCAGCGAGGTAATCCTTTTCCTCGCTTTGAAAGTCTTTCTGAAAACTTGCCTTTAGCCGATCGGCCAGGGCATTCCACTTTCTCCCGTGGACAGAATCGTTCATGTAATCCGCGAAATAGACCCCTGCTTTTAGCTGGTTGTACCAGAGTGCCTGGATGTCATTGGCCCGGGTACCCCGGGGAGAGTACGATACGAGGTTGGCATCGCGCGCATCCATCCACGTTTCGTTGTCTTCGTGCAGCAGGTAACCTTTACTGTCTACCCAGTGTTTCAGTGCGCCGTCAATGCTGTGGATGACTGCCGGATAAAGCTCTTTGATAAGTGATGTGTCTCCTGAGTATTTCACATAGTCCTGCAGTGCGATAATAAATCGGGGAGTCCCATCAGTGGTGTGGTAGTCGATGTTGCTGGGGTTGACGATGTTGGGGACGCGGCCGAAGAACCGGGACATGGAGTCCTGGTTCTGGTAGTCAGCGAAGGAGGTAAGGATTTTGCGCCCGGTTTCGAATTGACCTGAGACGAGGATGGCTCCCGGAAAGGCAATGAACTCATCTCGTCCCCAGTACTCGTTGAACCACGGGAGCCCGGCATAGATGCCATCGCCTTGCTGTCGGGTCACCAGTTGATTCATCGTTACGTTCAGCCAGTTCATGGCCAGGTCCAGGGAATCCAGGTTTGATTCGAGGTGCGCGGCGTATTCCATGAATTGCTGCATCCGCTGAATGCGGTCCCTTTTCAGCCCCGCGATTTGTTTTTGGGTATCGAGGAGCAAGGCCTCTGCCTCGGGTTCTGTTTTGGCTGCGGCGATGAAGAAACCCCCTGCCTCCGCGCGGGAGAAAACCACCTGGTCGGTTACATGGATCGGTTGGGATGCCAGGGAGGATACTGCGATCGTGTAATTACCCTCGATTGATTGGAAGAAAGCCATCGAGGCCGTCTGACGCTGCAGGGTGACGCCTGTTCCTTTCAGGGCTATACCGATGTTTCCGGTGGCACCGGAGAGGCTAACCTCGATGACGTTGCGGTAGTCGAGCATCCAGAGTTCTTCCGTCACTCCTCCCTTGTGCCGGCGGGTCAACTTGTACGGGAACACCTTCACCTCCGATTCCTGGTTGTCCAATTCGACGCGGTCGGCAAGCAGCCGGTACCCCCCGAAAATTCTGTTCTTGGCGATATTCATGCCCTCAAACCACGTGTGTTCGGGATGATCAGCGAGGTGCGTTTGAACGTAATAGTAGGCGGCCTCCTTGTTGGTGAACGATACGGCTCGGTTGGCTTCGCGCGGTACGTAGATATTAAGGTTGTCCAGCGGGGTGGGAGATTCCCGGTGAGGTTGGCAGGATTCCAGGCCAAGCCATGCCAGCACGAATAGGAGATATCGGACCATGACAGAGAAGTCGGAGCTGGCCGAAGATACATAACTTTGGAGGCGTGCCGGTTGACGAAGGCTTATTCCTGCGAAAACTTTGTTCAGGTGAAAATGGATCACAACCGCAGAGGTAATAACGGGTTGAAGCTTTCGCTTCTGTCCTTGTGCATGCCCCTATTTTTGGCTACATTATTTTTTTGTATTAATGAACCCATCCCATGAAAAAACTGCTGGTTGTATTTGTCGTCCTGAGTATACTCTCCTGTCAGAAGAAAGAGTACGATATTTTGATTAAAGGAGGCACCGTATACGACGGCACGGGTAATCCGGGAATCGTAGAGGATGTGGCCATCAACGGCGACACTATCGCGGCCATCGGGAAATTGTCCAACGCCGTGGGCAAACTGGAAATTGACGCCACGGGTCTGGCCGTCGCACCGGGTTTCATCAACATGTTGAGTCATAGCTGGGAGACGCTTATCCTGGACGGCCGGGGCCAAAGCGACGTACGCCAGGGGGTCACCCTGGAGGTTCTGGGCGAGATTTCTATCGCGCCGATGAGCGAGGCCATGAAGCAGCAGGCCCGGGAACAAATGGAAAAGTACCCGGACTTCAGATACCCGATCGAGTGGACTACCCTGGGCGAGTACCTGGAGTACCTGGAAAAGAAGGGCGTTTCCCAGAACATCGCCTCCTTTGTCGGGCTGAACACCGTGCGGGTACACGAACTGGGATATGCCAACCGGGCGCCTAACCCGGACGAGATGAAACGAATGAAGAACCTGGTCGATCAGGCGATGGAAGAGGGAGCCCTTGGGGTGACAACGGCCCTCATCTATGCCCCGGGAAACTATGCCACAACCGAAGAACTCATCGAACTGAGTCATGTGGCGGCCCTTCACGGCGGCATGTACATCGCGCATATGCGCAGCGAGGGCAACAATATTTTTGGCGCTGTGGACGAAACGATCCGGATTGCGCGTGAGGGTGGACTTCCCGCGGAGATTTATCACCTCAAGATGGCGGGCAAAGACAACTGGTGGAAGTTGGACAGTGTGATATCCATGATTGAGACAGCCAACAAATCGGGGCTGACCATCACCGCGAACATGTACAACTATACGGCAGGCGCCACGGGCCTTGATGCCACCATGCCGCCCTGGGTGCAGGAAGGCGGGATCAACGAGTGGATCAAGCGACTGAAGACCCCGGCAATCCGGAAGAAGGCCCTCCAGGAGATGCTGACGCCCACCGATAAATGGGAAAACATGCTCCGCACCTGCGGGGGTCCTGAAAATGTGTTGCTGCTGGGTTTCAGCAAGGATTCCCTGAAGCAGTATGTCGGGAAGACGCTGGCGGAAGTGTCGAAGATGCACGGCAAGTCGCCGGAAGAGACGGCCATGGACCTGGTGATTGCTGACAGAACGCGTGTGGAAGCGGCCTACTTCATGATGAGTGAGGAGAACATCAAACGGCAGATCGCACTGCCCTATGTGAGCTTTGGTTCGGATGCCGGCTCACCGCCTGCGGAAGGTTTCTGGCTGAAGTACAAAGAGCACCCGAGGGCCTATGGCAACGTAGCGCGGCTGCTCGGTAAATATGTCCGAGACGAGAAGGTCATCCCCATGGAGGAAGCCATCCGACGGCTGACCCGGCTGCCCGCCACCAACATTCACATCAAGAAGCGCGGAACGTTGTCTCCGGGTTACTTTGCCGATGTGGTGATCTTTGACCCGGCGAAGGTACAGGATCATGCCACGTTTGAGAACCCGCACCAGTATGCCACCGGCATGCAGCATGTGTTTGTCAACGGCGTACAAGTATTGAAGGACGGCGAGCACACCGACGCCCGTCCGGGTCGGGTGGTTCGCGGGCCGGGATGGAAGGGGTGGCAGAAATAGAACGAGGGTTACTTGTTGGGCGGACTATAGGGGCCGGCCTGCTGTAGGAGCCGGGCAAATTTCGGTGTGGCCGAAAGGTCGAAAGGCAGGTTCTCGGGCGACAGCATCTGACTTCTGAACAGGGGGAAATCCAGGAGAATCTTCTTGTCCATACGGGCGGCTTCCTGGTTGGCGACTTTTCTTCCGTACACCGCCTCTACGGCAAAAAGATAGAAGGGACTCGACCGGTGTTCCATTTTCAGTATTTCCTCAGCCTCTTTGCGTTTGCCTTGCCGGGCAAGGATCAGCGCTTTCAGGTCGTAAAAAGCATAATACTCCTGATTGGCTTCCTGTTCGATAAGGCCCATGGTCTCGTTCAGTTTTCCCAAGTTGATCAAGGCAAAAAAGAAGTAGTTCCTTATTCCACGTCTGGAGCGATCATTATCCCGGTTGGCCATCTCATCGATCACCTCCTGGTATTTTCCTTGATGCAGCAGGCACAAGATGATGTTCCCAAAAGCTTCTGCATCGCCAGGGTCTTTTTCGAGCATGGCCCTGCTGATTTCCATAATCCGGTTACCATACCCCAGGCCAATAAGCAGAGAAGACAGATCGAAGTTCTGGTATTTATAGTGAACAATGGCCTGTTCGCTGTAAAGGCTTTTTTCAATGACCCTTCTGAAGTTTGTCCAATCGTTGGAGTACATCGCTTTGGAAACACGGTAGTAGTCGGCCCGTGAGGCTTCCTTTGAGCGGTCGATGGCGTTGGTCAGATCGCTCATGAAACTTTCATACGCCTGTCGGTCGGTGAGTGTATCCACATAGTGGGGGTCATCCTTCAGCACATAGTGTAGAAAGAAATCGGCATGGAAGAGGTATGGATTTACGAAGTCCGGATCGAACTGGGTAGACTGCTCGTAAAAGACATTCGATTGTTTCAGGGTGGCCAAATCGATAAACCAGGATGAGCTGTGGGCCTTATTGTCCAGTTCCCGGGCTTTCAGGAACGACAGGTAGGCTTCTGCATTAGTGGTTCCGGCCCACTGCATGGCTTCCAGTGCTTTTGCATCAAGAGAAATGTCCAGGCTCTCGGCAATTTTGGAGGCGATCTCTTTCTGCAAGTCAAAGATGTCTTTCGATTTCCGGTCATAGGTATTCGACCAGACGTGGAATCCATCCTTGGCACGAATCAGCTGTGCCGTAATTCGGAGGCCATCGCCCGATTTTCTCACAGACCCTTCGACAACGTAGTTAACACCGAGCGAGTCCGCAATGGTCTGAATGCGCAGGTTCTTGTCTTTGAAGGCGAACGAGGAAGTGCGGGACGTCACCTGGAGCCCGTTGATGTGCGCGAGGCTGTTCAGAATTTCCTCGGTCAGCCCGTCGCCAAACCAGCCCTGGTCTTTGGTTTCGCTCAGGTCGGCGAAGGGAAGCACCGCGATGGATTTGTCGAGGACCTCAGGCTCTCTGTCGCTTGAGCCGGTAAATTGCGATGCGGCGTAGATCACCGCCAGCAGCGCCATGATGGCCACCGTAGCAAACGCGATGACTTTCTTGTTCAACGGCCTGCGGGAGGCAACGGAAGGCTGATCCGTGGTGGACCGTGGACCTGGGGGATTCGGGTTCTTGAGTGAGGTGATGATCTCTTTGACCGCGTTGGCCACCTTGTTGACCTGGTTGCGATAGACCGTCTGATTCTGGTTCCTGGTCGGATTCTCTTCGTGGGAGCGAAGGGGTCTGTTGACGCCCGCTTCCTGGTAAATGAAATCAACAGGCCTCAATACGCCGCCCAATTCACGTTCGAGCAGGGATTTGTCTTCGGCATCGAGGTCATGGATCCGGATGGGAAGAATGCGACTGGCAACATTTCCGTTTCCGAGCTTGATATCTCGTCCAAAGGAGTCTTGCTTCGCTAAGTTGTTAAACGCGCAAAACTCGTGCTGCCAGGCGAAGCTTTTCGGATCGCAATAGGTTTGCGAGATGATGGGAATGAAAATGAGGCACTTCAGTTTTCCCTCCAGGCTCTTGTCCACCGAGTGGGTCTCCAGCAGGCCGTCATGGGGGTTTTTGTCGAAGTAGATGGTGACGGAGTCTTTAAGCGTCCCACGCAGTTCCTTTTCCAGGTTCTGGACAAAGTCGGTCACCCAACCATCGAGGTTGTCGTTGTGACGGTAAGAGATGAAGATGTCGTATTCGAAACTTGGGAGGAGGGAGGGCATTCCTCAAATATAGCAACTCGTGCCATCCATGGCAAAGTTGTACCGTATGGGTAAAGAAGGCTGTTACACGGAGAAACACGGAGGCTTCACAGAGTGACACAGAGCGAGCACGTTGTTTAGAGTTCTCTGTGCACCTCTGAGCATTCCTCTGTGCAACTCTGTGCAATTGTATTTCCCGGATCGCCTACCATAGGTGAAGAGAGGTGACACACGGAGGGTTCACAGAGAGTTACACAAGATATATGGGTTTTGGCTTGATTCGTTATACCACCAAAGCCGATTTCACGCTAAGGGATTCTCCATGCAGCAGCTCGTGTACGCTTTTCAGGGTAGTGACGGCAATTTGCCGGAGTGCCTCTTCCGTGAGGAACGCTTGGTGGGCAGTTATCAGCACATTGGGAAAACTCATTAACCGCTGAATGGTGTCGTCTTCAATGATGTTGGCCGAAAGGTCGCGAAAGAACAGCTGGCCTTCATGCTCATATACATCAAGGCCCAGGTAACCAATTTGCTTGGACTTCAAGGCGTCAATGGCAGCCTTCGTATCAATCAATCCTCCCCGGCTGGTGTTCACCAGCATCACCCCCTTCTTCATCAGGGCAATTGCTTCCCTGTTGATGATGTGATGGGTACTTTCATT
Source organism: Cyclobacteriaceae bacterium (assembly GCA_016787605.1). Classification (GTDB taxonomy): domain Bacteria; phylum Bacteroidota; class Bacteroidia; order Cytophagales; family Cyclobacteriaceae; genus ELB16-189. The sequence goes on along the minus strand of JAEUUE010000128.1, from coordinate 49,660 downwards.
CAAGGGACAATGCAGCGACAGGATATCGGCACATTTGAAAACTTCTTCTTTGGGCAAGTAAGTGACGCCCAGTTTTGACAGTTCCGGGTTAGGCATCAAGTCGAAGGCAACCACGCGGCACCCGAATCCAAGCATGATCTTGCAAAACGAAGTGCCGATGTTTCCTGTGCCCAGTACGCCGACGGTCTTTCCATGAACATTGAATCCCAAGAGCCCGTTCAGCGAGAAGTTCTGCTCTCGCACCCGGTTATAGGCTTTGTGTGTTTTGCGATTCAGTGTTAGCAACATGGCTACGGCGTGTTCAGCGACCGCTTCGGGCGAGTAGGCGGGGACCCTGCAGATCCTAATTCCAAGCCTTTTTGCGACTTCCAGGTCCACGTTATTGAAGCCGGCGCACCGCATGGCAACGACTTTCACACCCTTCAGCGCCAGCTCATTGAGCACCTCGGCATTCAGTTTGTCGTTGACGAAGGCGCAGACCGCGTCTGTTTGGTCTACCGCGTTGATGATATGGGGCCCGAGGTGGGTTTCAAAGTAGATCAGTTCGAATCCAAAGGATTCATTGAGCCGGTTGAAGGTCTCACGGTCATAAGGCTTCGCGGAGAAAAAAGTAATTCTCATGATGGGGCAATATTCGAAAGGAGAATGAGGGTGCTAAGCTAGCCAACGGCGGCGATACAGTCCACCTCCACGAGGATTCCCTCGATCAGTTTACCCACGGGAACCACCACGCGGGCGGGACGATGGTCACCAAAGTAACCAGCGAAGACGCCGTTGACCTTGGGCCAATCGGCAATGTCCGTGATGAACACCGTGGCCTTGACGACGCGGGAAATGCTGCTGCCGGAGGCCTGGAGAATGACGTCGATATTCTTGAGGCATTGAAGCATCTGTTCTTCCACGGTGCCCTTGACCATGTTCCCGGCGCTGTCCATGGGCAATTGCCCGGACACAAACACGAAACCGTTTTCCACAATGGCGGGGGAGTAATGCCCCCGTGGTTTGGAGATTCCCTCGGGTTGAATGTATTTCATGATCAATCGGAATTAGAGGTCGGCCACATCATCGTACTCCCGGGTGCGCTCAAAGACGGCCCGGGCAAAGGGGCACAGCGGAAGAATCTTCAGTTTGTTCTTGCGTGCATGCTCCACGGCCGCCGCCACCAATTGCTTGCCGGCATTCTTGCCCCGGAGTTTGTCGCTCACCTCCGTGTGGTCGATGATGATCCGCCCGGTACCGGCAATGGAGTAGGTCATCTCGCCCTCGCGCTGGCCGTCCACTTCGATAAAGAAGACACCTTTGTTTCCGCTTTCGCTTTGCTTGATTTCCATGTAAGCCAGTCTAAGGTCTAATATCTAAAGTATAAGGTTTAAAGTCTAAGATCTAAAGTTTAAGATTTAGGAATTGTGGTTGGGTTGGATTTTCCTACAACTTTAAACTTTAGACGTTCCACTTTAATCGGTGTCGAACGCCGTATTGATGGCTGATTGTTCCCAGAGCGTAATGTCTTTCTGCACCTGTTCCATTTTTTCCCGCATTCCTGTCACGGTGGCCTGACCAAGCGGTAACCTTAGAAAGTCGGCATTCGATTCCACGGCCTGGATCATGGCTTCAGCCGCCTTCCGGGGGTCGCCCACTTGTTTGCCGTGTGCGGTCTGGTAATACTCGCGCATCTTGCCGGCGGTCGAAGCGTATTCGGGGATGCGATTGGGTGTGTCGTCAATGGATCGCCCTCCGAAGTCGGTGCGGAACGGGCCGGGCTCGACCAGTACCACACGGATCCCCAGGGGAGCAACTTCCTTGGCCAGGGCTTCCGACAGGGCTTCCAGGGCAAACTTGGTGGCGTTGTAGATGGCGGCCCCGGCGATCGCGCGGAAGCCGCCGATGGAGGAGATGTTTACAAAGTGCCCGCTGCGCTGTTGGCGAAAATGGGGGAGTAGAGCCCGTGTCACATCCAGGGCTCCGAAGAAGTTGGTCTCAAACTGGCGGCGGATTTCCTCGTCGCTGACTTCCTCCACGGCGCCGATGAGCCCGTAGCCCGCATTGTTGACACAAACATCGATGCGCCCAAAATGATCCAGGGTCTGCTGGATGGCGCTCCGGACTTGTCCAGGCTGGGTTACATCCAAAGCAGGGCAAAGGACCTGGCTGTCATATTTCTTTCGTAGCGGTTCAAGATCGGCAGGCCGGCGCGCCGTAGCGGCAACGCGGAAGCCTTTCTCCAGGAGAACTTCTGCCAAGGCCCGGCCAAGCCCTGTGGAAGAGCCGGTGATAAACCAGACGGGTTCTTGTGTCATGGTCTCAATTTAGCAGAAATGTCCAAGGGTTGTCTTCGCGGCCACGCCTCGTGTCCCGCGAGTTTCGGCCTCCAATCACGGCAGATGGCCGCTCAGGGCCGCAAACCAGGTACGAGCGATGTGGTAGGGTGGCTTTTCATCGCCTCATGCGTAGTTCGCGGTGTTTGTCCGAAACGGCCAAAACCGCGAAGACACCGTGTGCCTGGGTCGAAGCATGACGCCTACTTCGCGTACGCCACACTTCTCATCTCCCGGCCTTCGACGTTGCTCAGGCCGTCCTATTTGGCATAAGCCACACTTCTCATCTCGCGAATCACGGTCACTTTGATCTGCCCGGGATACTGCATCTCCTTCTCAATCTTCTGGGAGATCTCAAAGCTGAGCTGATTGGCGCGCTCATCGGTGGCCTTTTCGGCGTCAACGATTACGCGGAGCTCGCGTCCGGCCTGGATAGCGAAGCATTTTTCCACACCCTCGAAACTTAAGCCCACCTGTTCCAGCTCTTTCAGGCGGCGGGCATATTGCTCGATCACCTCGCGGCGGGCGCCGGGACGTGCGCCGCTGATGGCGTCGCAGGCCTGCACCAACGGAGAGATCAGGCTGGTCATTTCAATTTCATCGTGGTGGGCACCGATGGCGTTGCACACGACCGGGTGTTCCTTGTACTTCTGGGCGAGTTCCATGCCCACGATGGCGTGCGGCTTTTCCAGTTCTTCCGGCCAAACTTTACCGATATCATGCAGGAGACCGGCGCGCTTCGCCTGCTTCACGTTGAGACCCAGCTCGGCGGCCATGATGGCGCAGAGGTTGGCGACTTCGCGCGAGTGCTGCAGGAGGTTCTGTCCATAGGAGGAACGGAACCGCATCCGGCCCACCATCTTGATGAGTTCCGGGGCAAGCCCGTGGATGCCCAGGTCGATCACGGTGCGCTCGCCGATCTCGACGATTTCGTCTTCGATGTTCTTGGTGGTCTTGGCTACAATTTCTTCGATGCGGGCCGGGTGGATCCGGCCATCCTGCACAAGACGGTGCAGGGAAAGGCGGGCGATTTCGCGGCGCACGGGATCAAAGCCGGAGATGATGATGGCTTCGGGGGTATCGTCCACGATGAACTCGACCCCGGTGGCGGCTTCCAGGGCACGGATGTTGCGTCCTTCGCGGCCGATCACTTTGCCTTTGATGTCGTCGCTTTCGATGTTGAAGATGGACACCGAGTTTTCAACGGCGTGTTCGCTGGCTGTGCGCTGGATGGTTTCAATCACCAGCTTCTTGGCATCCTTGGTGGCGGTGAGTTTGGCCTGCTCCATGATGTCTTTGATGTAGGAATTGGCCCGGCTCTGGGCTTCTTCCTTCAGCGACTCGATGAGTTGGTCGCGGGCCTGGTCGGCGGTGAGTTTGGAGATATTTTCCAGGATCTGCACCTTCTGCTGGTTGAAGCGGTCGAGTTCCTCTTTCCGCTTGCGGACCAGGTCGTGCTGCTGGGCCAGGCTTTTGCGGTCTTCATCCAGTTCCAGTTCTTTCCGCTTCACGTGCTCCAGTTCTTTGGAAAGCTGGGCCTCGCGTTGCTTGATTTTTTGTTCGTTGCTGAGGATCTGGTTCTTCTTGCGGTTGGTTTCCTCCTCGAATTCCTGCTTCATCTTCAGGAATTTCTCCTTGGCTTCCAGGATCCGGTCTTTCTTGAGGTTTTCGGCCTGGAGTTCGGCCTCCTTAATGATGAGTTTGGCCCGCTCTTCTGTTTCCTTGCGGGTCTTGCGCACTTTGCGCTTGTAGAGGAGGGTTCCTATGGCAAAACTGAGAACGAGGGTGAGTCCCGCGCTGATCAGGGCAATGAGTTGAATGGTCATATCGGTTCTGTTAACGTTAAAAATACCCGGCGCGGAAGGCCGTGTACGCAAGAACCGGAGCGGGAAGGAGACCTTAGAGAATTGCCTGGGAAACCAGCTGGTTCAGGTGGTTAATCTTGTCAACCACCGACTGGTCTACGCCATTATCGCTCTCCTCGGCGGCCATCTTCTCGACTACGGAGTCGAAGGCGGTCATCGCCAGGAGGTCTTGTTTATCGTCAAGCCCGAATTGCTCGCGGTAAGACTTCAACTTTTCGTTGATCACTTTGCCGGCGGCGCGCACGCGTTCTTCCTCGTTGCGCTTGACCTTCATGGGGTACTCCCGGTCGGCGATTTTGATCTTGATAGAAAGTTCGTCCATTTACGGTCAGCTTATCGGCTTAAATGAGCGATGCATTTGTCAATCTCGCGGATATAGTCATCCACTGTCTTCCTCAACTCCGAAACACTTCCGTCTTCCGGGTGAATATTATCCACAATCTTAGTGATTTTCGCTTGATTTCGAAAGCCGTCCAGCTGTTCCTCGCGCTGCCGAAGAGTCTGTTTGAGCTCAGAATTCGCGGTTTTGAGGGCATTTACCTCGGCTTTGAGGGTTTTGTGCTCGTTGATGAGCACCACAATCTTTCGCTCCAGGCCGTTGAGGTTTGACTTCAGTACATCTTGCTCCATAGGGGTGTGGTTGGGTGGAATAGGTTATTTCCGGATGACGGCGCCGAGTCGCTTTTCGAAACCGGCCATCAGTCCGTTCATGGTTTTGTCAATCTCTTCGTCGGTAAGGGTTTTCGTTGGATCGAGCAGCGTGAAGGCCAGGGCATACGCTTTCTTCCCTGGGGGGAGATTCTCTCCTTCATATACATCGAATACCGTCACGTCTGTAATCAGGTTTTTTCCGGTGCTTCCAACAACGGCCCTAATGTCGTCAAAGGTCACCGACCGGTCAATTACGAGTGACAAGTCGCGTTTTACTTCGGGAAACTTGGGCACTTCCTGCATATCGAACTTAGGGTTTGCCGATTGGAAAAGCAAATGAGCATCCAGATCAGCATAAAATATTTCTGACTTGATGCCGAATTCCCGTCCAAATGAGGCGCGCACCTTGCCGATGATTCCGGCATCACGTTTGCGCAACCGGATCCGCATGCCGTAATCGAGGAGCGGATGTTCCGTCTTCTCAAGCACATACCCCACAGCATTGGACTTCTCCAGTACGGCATGGACGGCCTGCACCAGGTCATAATAGCCGGCCTCGCGAGGCTTCCGCTGCCAGGATTCCGCTTCCATCCTTCCGGCCATATACAGGGCCAGGCGCTCTTCTTCGTAGAACCCCTTCTCGCGGCGACCATAAACACGACCGAATTCGAAAAATTTCAACTCCCCCTGCTTCCGGTTGAAGTTGTGGGCCAATACCTCCAGCCCGGTAAACAGCATGGTCTGGCGCAGGATTCCCTGTTCTTCGCTGAGTTTGTTCAGGATTTCCACCGGGGCGCCGCCAAACGTCAATCCATGCTTTTGCTGGTAGGCGGCATGGGTCAGCGAATTGGTGAGAATCTCGAAAAAACCGTTGCTCGCCAGCAGTTCGCCCGTCCGGCGTCGGTAGGTGTTGATATCCTGCTCGGGGAAGTCAGACAGATAGTCGGCTTTGGTGGATTCGCTCAGCTCAATGTTGTTGAAACCATGAATTCGAAGGATTTCCTCGACAACATCGGCTTCCTGCTCGACATCGACCCGGTAGGGAGGGACCGAAACGGTAAATCCTTCCGTGGTTTCGGAGGTTACGGCGATGTCAAGGCGCTGAAGAATGTCTTTGATTTCGGTTCGCGGAAGCGTTTTGCCGATCAGCCTCGAAATGTTGCGGTCTTTCATGGAGACCACCCGGTTTTCGATCTTCTTCGGGTAGATGTCCACGATCTCCGAAGAGATTTTTGCCCCGGCGACTTCCTTGAGCAGCAAAGCGGCCCGCTTCAACGCGTAGACCGTCAGGTTGGGATCGGTGCCGCGGGCAAACCGGAAGGCGGCGTCTGTCTTGAGCTGGTGGTGCGTACTGCTCCGCCGGATGTAGGCCGGTGAAAAGCAGGCACTTTCCAGGAAAATAGAAGTCGTTGTCTCCTTGACGCCCGACGTGATGCCGCCGAAAACGCCGGCAATACACATCCCTTCAGTGGCGTTGCAGATCATGAGGTCCTGGGCGGTCAGCTCCCGTTCCTTTCCGTCCAGGGTCGTGAATTTCGAACCCATCGGAAGGGTCTTCACGATCACTTTGCTGCCGGTCTGTTGCGCATCAAAGGCATGCAGGGGCTGGCCAAGTTCATGGCAGATGAAATTCGTGACGTCCACCACGTTATTGATGGGCGTGAGACCGATCGATTGCAGGCGGTTCTTCAGCCACTCGGGTGATTCCTTGACCTGGACGCCGGTAAGGGTCAGGCCTGAATACCGAGGGCAGGCTTCCGTATTTTCAACCACGACGGAAATCGCAAGGTCATGGTTGTCCACCTTAAAACTGTCGACGGAAGGCCACCGCACCTCGCGCTTTTTGGCGGCCTTGATATCGCGGGCTACGCCGATATGGGAAGCGGCATCGGCGCGGTTGGGGGTAAGGCCAATTTCGAAAATGGCGTCGGAGGGCAAGTTGAAGTACCGGGAAGCAGGCGTGCCGTTGGGAAGGGTCGTGTCCAGCACCATAATACCGGCATGGCTTTCCCCCAGGCCAATCTCGTCTTCGGCACAGATCATTCCTTCACTCTGCTCGCCCCTGATTTTGGCCGACTTGATGGTAAAAGGCTCCCCTTTCGTCGGGTAGAGGGTAGTGCCGGGGACGGCAACGACGACCTTCTGGCCGGCTGCCACGTTTGGGGCCCCGCAAACGATGGGAAGCGGGGCGGGTCCACCCACATCCACTGTGGTCAGTGAAAGCTTGTCGGCATTGGGGTGTTTTGCACAGGTCAACACCTGGCCGATGACCAGTCCCTTGAGCCCGCCGCGAACCGCTTCGGTATGATGGACGCTTTCAACTTCCAGCCCGGTGCTGGTCAACGTCTCGGCAATGGTCTCAGGCGACTCCGGCAGATCGATATACTCCTTAAGCCAGTTGTAGGAAATAGTCATGGGCCCCAAATATAGCGGTTTGCAGAAAATGGGATGCTGACCCGCGGATGAACCGGGTTCAGAATTCCCAGTCGAGGCCGAGCCGGTCTTTCAGTTCGTGCAGGTACGGATATTTCTCCGCCAGGTGCTCAAATTTTTCCCGGGCAGTGTAGATGACCTTCTTTCCTTCCGTGCTCTGCAGGGTCGAAGCCAGGGTCAGGTCGTTGTTGCGAAGCCTGTCGCGCAGGTATTGCGTCAGGTCGCGCCGGAAGTTATCCAACAGCGACTCTTCCACCGGGTTCAGCAGCTGTATAGTAATAATCGGGTGCTGGTACTCATACTCCCGCTGCAGGATTTGGTATTCGGCCACCTGGGATTTCCGCGATTCGGTATATTCCTCCCACACTTTTTTCAATTGGGCACTGCTAACGGGTTGGTTGACGGCGGTCACCGCGGAAGGCGTGGCTGCGGCCTCCGTTTTGGGGGCGCCGGAAAATATGCCCTTGAGGTTGGGGGTTGATTTGGTTTTGGGTTTACCGTTCTCAGCCGGAGTTACTGGAGGTGAAGGAACTGAAGGGGGAGGAGGAGCAGGAGATTCGGCAGGCCTGGAGGGAGGGGGTTCTGCGGGAGCGGAGGCTTCAGGAGCGCTGACCGGGGCAGGCTCCTCGTTCGTTAACTCAATTTTTTTTTTAATGCTGCGGGCGGGGCAGGTGCAGCAGAGGCTGTTTCCGGGCTGGCGCTGACGACGGATCGCACGTGTGCCATTTTCATCAGGGCCAACTCAACGAGCAGCCGCTGATTGCGGCTCATTTTGTAATTGATGTCGCACTGATTGCCGATGTTCAGCCAGGAGAGAAGCAGGGCGTAGGGGGCGGCTTTGGACTGTTCCACGTACTTCTTACGGATCGTGTCCGGCACCTCCAGGAGTTTCACCGTCCGCTCATCCTGGGTCATCATCAGGTTGCGGATATGTTCCATCAGGCCAACGATGAAGTTCTGCCCGTCGAAGCCTTTGTGAAGGATCTCATCGAACAGGAGCAAGGGAACGGTCGGGTTTTGGGCGAGGAGCCCGTCGACGACCTTGAAGTAATACTCGTAATCGAGGATGTGCAGGTTGTTGAGCGCATCCTGGAAGGTCACCCCTTTGCCCTGGGAAAAGGTCACCATCAGGTCGAAGATGGAAAGTGCATCGCGCAGGGCGCCGTCGGCCTTCTGGGCGATGAGGTGCAGGGCCGCCTCTTCAGTTTTGATCTTCTCCCGGTCGGCGATCTTCTTCAGCTGCCGGGCGATATCGGAAATCTGGATCCGGTTAAAGTCAAAGATCTGGCACCGCGAAAGGATGGTCGGAATGACTTTGTGCTTTTCGGTTGTCGCCAGGATGAAGATGGCATAGGAAGGCGGTTCCTCCAGGGTCTTCAAAAAGGCATTGAAGGCCTGGTTGGAGAGCATGTGCACTTCATCGATGATGTAGACCTTGAATTTTCCGTATTGCGGTGGGTAGCGCACCTGGTCGATCAGGTTGCGGATGTCTTCCACCGAGTTGTTCGACGCGGCGTCGAGTTCAAAAATATTCAGCGTGTTGACTTCGGCCTTTTCTTCAAACCCGTTGATCATCCGGGCCACGATGCGTGCGCAGGTGGTCTTTCCCACACCCCGGGGACCGCAAAAGAGCAGCGCCTGGGCCAGCTTGTTGCTGTCGATGGCATTCTTGAGGGTGGTGGTGATGTGCTCCTGGCCCACGACCTCCTCAAAACCAAGGGGGCGATACTTGCGGGCTGAAACAACGAAATGATCCATCGGGGTGGCAAGATAAGAATAGGATTCGTAGGATGAAGTAGGATTCTTAGGATTATGAAATCCGACTTTTCGGGCCCTGACGCCCCATCGCTTTTGTTAATTTTGTCGAGCTATGGCTTTGCCCAAATACAGTGTTGTCATTCCTGTGTACAATCGCCCCGACGAGCTCCGGGAGCTTCTGGAAAGCCTGACCCGGCAAATGTTCCGGGATTTTGAAGTCCTGGTGATCGAAGACGGCTCGACAAAGCGGGCGGAGTCAGTATATGAAGAGTTTGTCGGGCGTCTCCGGATCGAGTACTTCACCAAGCCCAACACGGGCCCGGGGCCGAGCCGGAATTTTGGCTTCGAGCATGCCCGGGGACAATACTTTGTAATGTTCGACTCGGATTGCATCCTGCCCCCGGAATATTTTGAGGTGGTGGAGAAGCACCTGCAGTCCGACCCGCTCGATGCCTGGGGCGGCCCGGATCGCGGCCATGAATCATTCTCTTCGCTTCAGCAGGCCATGGCCTACACCATGTCATCGGTGCTAACTACCGGGGGAATCCGGGGCGGAAAAAACCAGGCCGAGAAGTTCCAGCCCCGCAGCTTCAACATGGGCTTCAGCCGGAAAGTCTGGGAGGCGACAGGAGGTTTCAAATTTGACCGGCTGGCCGAGGATATCGAGTTGAGCATTCGTATCCGCAAGGCCGGTTTCCGCATTGGTCTCATTCCTGATGCGTTTGTCTACCACAAGCGGCGGACGGAGCTGGCACAATTTTTTCACCAGACGGAAGGATTCGGACGCGGGCGTGTTCGGGTTGGCAAGGCTCATCCTTCGGAGATCAAGCCGGTGCATTGGTTCCCTGCTTTTGTTCTCCTGGGATTTATATCTCTTCCGATCCTGTTGATCCTCTACCGACCACTCGGGATATTGGGGTTAGTCATTCTGTTTGTCTACGGAATTCTTCTGACGATCGACTGCTTCCGGGTCACCCGTTCATTTTCAGCGGCATTTCTTACCGTGCCTTCGGCCATGGCCCAGTTCTTCGGCTATGGTTGGGGATTCCTGAGCGAGATGTTTAAGAAGTAAACCCGAGAAGTCAACGGTCTGCCAGGAGCAACTTGGTGTCCTGCACCTGACAGGTGTAGGACATCTGTCTAGCCGCATCAGGAAAGCCTGATCGGCCTGGTGCCTGATTTCCGGACTGGCTTTTTGATCTTTGTACCATATCGGTGTCCTACATCTGACAGGTGTAGGACGAACACCTAGGCCCTGCACTCATTATCTGACAGGTACCGGGCAACAGCCAAATCCTGGACCGCATTTCCCACCGATTTGAATACGGTCAGTTCCTGGTCCGATTGCCGCCCGGCTTTCCCGGCAACGATCTCGCCCAACTCCGCATAAATACTATCCGGGGTAAGCGTGCCTTCCTGGATGGGGATGGCCAGTTCGCCTGCTTCGTGGAGTACCGCCGCGCGCTGGTCGACCACGAGCCGGCAACTGCGAATCACCTCCTCCGATAGTTCGCGGAGATGCGGCTTGTAGGAACCTACGGCATTGATGTGTGTGCCGGGCTTAAGGTGGGCCAGCTTGAATAAAGGGACGGCCGACGTCGTGGCTGTGCACACCACATCCACTTCGCGCAGATTTTCCGGAGCGGCCAAGGACTCACAAGGGATAGCGTATTCTTCGGAGATCAAGCGACAGAAGTCCTCTTCTTTCTTTGGTGTGGTTCCTTTCACCAGGATCCTGGTGATCTTCCGTACCGCGACCACCCCGGCCACCTGTGTCCTGGCCTGGGCCCCGGTTCCAAAAATCGCCAACGATGAGGAGTTCGGTCTCGACAAAAGTTCGGTGGCCAGGCCGGAAGCGGCGCCCGTCCGGAGCGCCGTGAGAGAGGCCGCATCCAGGGTGGCCAGGGGTTGCCCGTGGACAGCGTCCATCAGGATCATCTTTCCCTGGATGACCGGGTTGGGCGGCTGGTTGCCCGGGAATACGGTCACCATCTTCAGTCCAAACAAGTTCCACGCCGGGGCGTAGGAGGGCATAAACAACGAAAGACCGGACTTGTCTTCGGTTTCCATCACCGTGCGAAGAGGCACTTTCACGCTTCCCTCGCTCAGCATCTGAAAGGCCTCCCTCATCAACCCGATCGCCACCTTCATCGGGACCCGATTGATTTCGTCCGCCTCGAAGTTTTTCATTCGTGTCAATTCGTGTAATTCGTGGCCAACGACCGAAGCACCCGCTCATTCAGCTCATGCTTCCCCTCAAACACCACCTTCTCTGGCTGGATGCCCAGCTTCTTTGATAATTCATCAAACTCCTTCATCCGTTCGGATGTCAGGTAAGGATCCTGGTCGCCGACGACCATGTACGTTTTCTTTCCCTCCAGTACGTTGTGTCCTTTCTCGAAGTCCATGTCGGGCGGGAAGAGACCTGCCCAGAGGATGAGCCGGTCAAACCGGAGGCGTCCATGGGTGGCCCAGCGGCAGGCGGTGGCGCAGCCTTGCGAAAAGGCGAGAAGGGTGATGGGTGCCTTCGTGTCGTCAAGTTCTTTGGCAAACACCCCGTTGAGGTACCGGATATAATTGTCGATGTCCATCAGTCGGTTCTCCCGCGTCATCCAGGTGGCGCCCACCCGGTTGTCGGCGCGGCCGGCGTTGGTCAGCTCGGACAGGTAGAATCTGGACAGGCCTTCAGGGGCCAGGAGGAATATCCCGTGTTCCGTCAACGGTTCGAACTTCCGGAGAAAGTACTGCGCCAGCTGGCCGTATCCGTGAAAGACAATCCAGACCTGGCGGGTGTCCTGGTTCAGGTTGCCTGCGGTGAAATAGCGGGCCTCATAATCAAAGCGGGTTTTCTTTTCCTCCATCGTGCCGTCAGTCCTTGAGGTGACTGCGGTCGAAACTCAGGGGCAGGAGAGCTTCGGTGGATTCACAACGGATCCACTTATTATCATCATACATGACCACCTGGATCGGCTCCCCCTGGCGTACCTCGAATTCGCGAAGCACTTGCCGGCAGGCGCCGCAAGAGCTGGCGTTGGCCAGTTCCTTGTGATTCTTCTTGTGGGCGACGACGGCGATCTTTTTGATCACCTTGTCAGGATGCAGAGCGGCCGCCGCGTACAGGGCCACGCGTTCGGCGCACATGCAGAGCGGGTAAGAGGCATTCTCCTGGTTGGAGCCCGGCACATAGCTTCCGTCGTCAAGGAGCAGGGCTGCGCCGACGTGAAATTTTGAATAGGGAGCGTACGCGTGCTGGGCGGCTTCTTTGGCTTTGTGAACGAGGTACTTGGATTCGGAATCAAGGTCTTCGAGCGAAGAAAAGAACGTCATCTCCTTCATGGCTTCACCGGTTAATCGTGAGATTTGAAATTAAACCATTATGCCCAAATTGGGAAATCATATCCCATTTGGGGATAAATTGCGTGAAATATTCCCCTTATGCGTTCCATTCTTGTCCTTGGCGCCGGCCGTTCGTCTTCTGCACTGATCAGCTACCTCCTGGAGAAAGCTCCCGGCCAATCCTGGAAAGTGACCGTGGGGGACGTCAGCGAAGCGGCTGCCCGCGAGCGCGTAGGTAATTCGGCCAGTGGCAAGGCCATCGCGTTTGATGTCAAGAAAGAGGGCTCGGAGACCGTGATCGCTGCTCATGACCTTGTGATCTCCGTGCTGCCGGCTATGTACCATCCGCTGGTAGCCAAGTTTTGCCTCAAGCATCGCAAACATCTGCTTACCGCCAGCTACGTGTCGCAGGATATGCACGCGCTCAATGCAGAAGCCAAGAACGCCGGCCTGCTGTTTCTCAATGAATGCGGTCTTGACCCGGGTATCGACCACATGAGCGCCATGCAGGTGATCGACCGCCTCCGGTCAGAAGGGGCAGACTTGTATTCCTTCGAATCCTTTACCGGCGGCCTTATCGCTCCGGAGACTGACCCTGCAAACCCGTGGCGATACAAGTTCACCTGGAATCCTCGCAACGTGGTGATGGCCGGACAGGGCACAGCGAAGTTCCTCCAGGAGGGGCAGTTCAAATACATTCCTTATCAACAATTGTTCAAACGGGTAACACCGGTTGAAGTGACAGGGTATGGCCGCTATGAAGGGTATGCCAACCGGGACTCATTGGGCTATCGCGCGCTCTACGGACTGCAGGATATCAAGACCATGCTTCGTGGCACCCTTCGCAACGAAGGCTTTTGCGCCGCATGGGATGTGTTGGTTCAGTTGGGCTGTACCGATGACTCGTATTCCATGGAAGGTGTTTCGGAAATGACGCACCGTTCATTTCTCAATTCGTTCACCGGCTATCATGCGACACGCAAACTCGAGGAAAAAATTGCGAAGCAAACCGGCGTCACGCAGGATGGGCCGGAGCTGGCCAAGTTGCGCTGGACGGGACTTTTTGATGAAACCCCGGTCGGGTTGGAGGAAGGTACGCCTGCGCAGGTGCTGGAACATATCCTGAACAAGAAGTGGAAGTTGGCCCCGGATGACAAGGATATGATTGTCATGTGGCATCGGTTTCGCTATGCCAAAGACGGTCGCGGACAGGAGACCCAGGCGACGCTCGTGGCTAAGGGCGATGATTCGGTGCGCACCGCCATGGCCAAGACGGTCGGTCTCCCGCTGGGTATTGCCGCCAAACTCCTGCTCGAAGGCAAAATCAAATCCCGCGGCGTAGTGGTGCCAGTAACCAAAGAGTTCTATGATCCCATTCTTGCTGAGCTGAAGACGTTGGGGGTGGAGTTGGAGGAGAAGTGAAAAGTGAAAAATGAGGTTGGAATGTGAAGTGGAGCCTGGATGTGAAGGAAGTGTAATTGTAAGGAAAACCGTCAAGTCAATTCTTGGTTAATGGTCACTTCGATCGCATCTTCAAATCATGAAGGACGGTCCACTACGTGAAAATAGCTATTTGTTTGCTCGAAAGGTCATTAGGCTATCAAAGTTTCTCTTCGAAACCCAAAAGGAATTCGTTCTGGGCAGACAATTTCTGCTCAAAGACTCCGGCATTATTGGTCCGGAGCATTTCAAGGATCTACAAGGTTCTTGCGGCGAACTCATCGCCATGCTGGCGGCAACCGTAAAGAAGTTAAAAGCCGGCCTTTAGATTAATCACCCTCATCTTCCCATCTTCACTATTCACTATTCACTTTTTCCTCGTAACCTTTATCAATCTCCAGATCGCCCCCCTCTGCAGCCGCGACCGCGAGTTGATCACACCGCTCATTTTCCGGATGGCCGGCGTGTCCGCGAATCCAGACGAACTTGGGGTTTAGCCTGTGATGCAGCTTGATGTAGCGCTTCCACAGGTCGGGGTTCGCCTTGTTCTTAAAATCTTTCTTCTCCCAGCCCCAGATCCAGCCCTGCTTCACGGCTTCCACCACATACTTGGAGTCGGAGTAAATGGTGATCGGAATGTCGTGCCGTCGAATGGCTTCCAACCCGGCGATCACGGCGAGCAACTCCATCCGGTTGTTGGTGGTAAGCCGGAATCCCTGGCTGAGTTCTTTTTCATGACCGCCGTATTTCAGGATGACTCCATAGCCTCCCGGTCCCGGGTTTCCCTTGGCGGCGCCGTCAGTAAAGAGCTTGATCACCCGATAAAGATATTGGACTTGAAGATCTTGACCGCAATGGAAAGCAGAATGACCCCGAATACCTTGCGGAGGATCACGAAGCCGGATTTGCCGATCTTCTTTTCCATCCACGGACTGGCCCGCAGCACGATGTAAACGAATATGGAGTTGAGGAGGATGCCAATCAGGATGTTGGATTCTTCGTACACGGCCCTAAGCGACAGGATGGTGGTCAGTGTTCCCGCGCCGGCGATGAGGGGGAAGGCGATGGGAACGATAGAACCGCTGCCCTGGGCATCGGGGTCGTCTTTGATCAGCGTGATGCCCAGGATCATCTCCATGGCAATAATAAACATGACGATGGAACCCGCAACGGCAAAAGAACCGATGTCCAGGCCGAAAAGCCTGAGGATCGATTGCCCAAGGAACAGAAAGACCACCATCAGGGCGGCGGCAATCAGGGTGGCCCGTTCAGAGTAAATCCGGCCCTCCCGCTGGCGAATGAGAATCACAAAGGGGATAGACCCCAGGATATCGATCACGGAAAACAGGATGAGGGTGACGGAAAGAATTTCCTTCAAATTCATCCGGCAAAGGTAACCTGATTACCGGGGCGGTGGAAATTGAAATTTTCGGGCCCGCCGCCCTCCCCGGTTGGAACACTCCGCTTTCTGCTATATTTGCCCCTTACCCATGAAGCAATTCGCCTCTTTTGTGGTTTTGCTGGTTGTTCTGGCCTTTACGGCGCAGACCACGGTGGTTTCCTTCTTGCCGGAATTGAAGGCCTACCTCGTGGCCGCCTCCGGCATGGCCGAAGAGGTGGTCGAAGAGGATGAATCGGGCGAAGACGACAAGGTCGTCATGAAGTCTCAACAGGCATTTGACGGCGCCCAGGGCCCGGTCGGTCACTCCGAACAGGTCGTGGGTACCCCGCGCAAACTCTTCCGCGAAATCCTCGCCCCGCCTCCACAAGCCTGATTTTACTGATGCAAGACAAGCCCACCCGCCAGGAGATGGGTCTCTTGCCAGCAGATTCTTCTTTCTGCTACAGCATCATTCTCGTTATTCATTTTTAGTTCTTCATTTTTCATTCTTCAGTATGTTGAAGTATGCCTGACAAAATCTCCTTTAAGCCGCTCGACAACCTGTCGCACGACATTCCCGCCGCTTTGGTGGTCTTCCTGGTGGCCCTTCCCCTCTGCCTGGGAATTGCACTGGCCTCGGGTGCCCCGCTTTTCTCCGGGCTCATTGCCGGGGTGGTGGGTGGCATCGTCGCCGGCACCCTGAGCGGATCATCACTCAGCGTGAGCGGTCCCGCCGCCGGCCTGGCCACCATTGTGTTTGCGGCTATCCAGGAACTTCAGTCGTTTCCTCTTTTTCTTCTGGCCGTGGTGATGGCGGGAGTCATCCAGGTCATCCTGGGCCTTGTCCGTGCCGGTACGATCGGGCATTTCTTCCCCGTGGCGGTCATCAAGGGAATGCTGGCGGCCATCGGGTTGATTCTCATTCTTAAACAGATTCCTCACGCCCTGGGCTATGATGCCGACTACGAAGGCGATGAGAGTTTCTTCCAGCCGGACAACGAAAACACGTTCACGGAGATCATCCGGTCCTTTGACTACCTCACGCCGGGGGCCATCGTCGTCTCGGCAGTCTCGCTGATTATTTTGGTCAGTTGGACCAGCCGGTTTGTGAAGCAGTTTTCATGGACGTCTTACGTTCCGGGGCCGCTGGTGGTGGTGGTGGTGGGTATCGTTCTGAATCTCCTCTTTGTGAAGTTCATCCCTTCCCTGGCCATCCAATCTACTCACCTGGTGGACCTGGGCGGTTTCAGCGGGGTAGAAAGCATGACTTCCGTGATTCAACTTCCTGATTTCAGCGGGCTGACGGATCCGCGCATCTACCGCATTGCAATCACCATCGCGATCGTCGCCAGCCTCGAGTCGCTGCTCAGCGTGGAGGCCACCGACAAGCTGGACGTCTATCACCGAATTACTCCCCTCAACCGGGAGCTCAGGGCCCAGGGCGCCTGTAACATTATCAGCGGCCTGCTGGGTGGCTTGCCGGTGACCGCCGTGATCGTAAGGAGTTCAGCCAATATTATTGCCGGCGCAAGGACCAAGACGTCGGCCATCCTCCATGGGATTTTCCTGGCGGTCGTTGTCCTGGTGGCGCCGGGTCTTCTTCAGCAAATCCCCCTGGCCAGCCTCGCCGGTGTCCTCCTGGTGGTGGGGTATAAACTCAACACACCGGATCTGTACCGGCAAACCTTTCGCAAGGGCTGGGATCAGTTCCTTCCTTTTGCGGTGACTATTGCCGCCATCTTGTTTACCGACCTGCTGGTCGGGATATCCATCGGATTGCTGGTCTCCCTATTCTTCGTGCTGAAGTCCAACTTCCAGACGGCGGTGCTGGTGGTCAACGACGGCGCGCAATACCTGGTCAAGTTCACCAAAGACGTGAGCTTTCTCCACAAGGCACAGCTGCGCCGCGTGCTGGAACAGATTCCGACCGGTGCCAAGGTGGTGATCGATGGCGCCAAATCGCAGTTTGTGGACGCTGATATCGTGGAGACCATTGAAGACTTCATCCAGGGCGCCCCCTCAAAATCCATCGAAGTAGAGTTGAGAAAGACGAGCGGAGCGTCTACCGCGCTGTTCCGGAAAGATCCCACTGATCAAGAATCCAACTAGTAATACCTATGAAATCATACGAAAAGCTTCTTCTAGAGAACAAGGCCTGGGCGGCTGAGCAGGTGGGTAAGGATCCTGAGTATTTTAGCCGGTTGTCTCACCTTCAAACCCCGGAATTCCTGTGGATCGGCTGCTCCGACAGTCGCGTTCCAGCCAATGAAATCACCAACACGGCACCGGGCGAAATCTTTGTGCACCGCAACATTGCCAACATGGTGGTGCACACTGATCTCAATATGCTCAGCGTGCTGCAATATGCGGTACAGGTGCTAAAGGTCAAGCACATTATTGTTTGTGGACACTATGGATGCGGCGGGGTGCGCGCAGCCCTGAGTCATCAGGATCTTGGACTGATCAATAAGTGGCTTCGCAATATCAAGGACGTATATTATTTCCATAAAGACGAACTGCAAGGCCTGGAAGGTGATGCCCGGGTGGATCGGCTGACGGAACTGAACGTGCAGGAACAAGTGATGAACCTGGCGAAGACCTCCATTGTACAGATGGCGTGGCGGAGCGAGAACAGGCCTACGTTGCACGGTTGGGTGTACCGCCTTACCGACGGAATCCTCCATAACCTGATCAGGATGGACCCCAATACGTCCATCGATCCGGTCTATACGTACGATTAGAGTGCCAGTCGCCGGGCTCCGGGGATGGTGTCGGAAAGTTTGGCTGCGTGGTTTAGGTTCACAAAGGCCGAATCTCTGATACCCCCTGGAGCCGGGCGCCTCGGTACAATCAGTGAACTACGCAACTTCCCCCCGCACATGCGGCTTCCGCATGGAGTTCGGTAGCGTCATCCGCTTCGAAGACGCCCGACAAGTCGATGTTGCGAAGTGACTTCTCAAGCTCTTCGTATCGCTCTTTCGTGATGTCTTCAAACGGAGGTTGCTTGTAATTGCCTGTGTCAAATGGTAGCACGCTAAGCCCGTTGTACGACGCCTTGTTCTCCCACATCCACTCGCCCACCTGCTGCCATTCATTATCGCGGATGGAAACCGTGGCGGAGACGTTGTTCGCATTGGATCCCAGCCGGTAGCCTCTCCGTACCCAGTCTACGTTGAAGGTGCGGATGCGCTCCAGCAGGTCCATGACCGGCTCTGTACGAAGGATGCTGCCTTCCGGCGCCTTCTGGGGAATGCAAACTATGCCCTGGCGTGAGTTGAGCAGGTCGTCTTCGAGCAGTTCCGGATGGTTAATCCTCAGGTATTCATACAGCGCTTCGTTCTTTCCGATACGCATCCGTCGCAGGTAAAAGTCGTTGTGCCAGGCGTGGATGCCGGAAGACGTGCCCAGCACGAGAGAGCTGGTGCCCGACGGCTTGATCGTCGTGCAACGGGCCGCGAACTCAATGCCAATCTTCGCCGAAACGACGGTATTGATATGACGCACTTCGTCGGCGGCTTCCTTGAGGTCGAGCTTCTGCACGCGACCGCTGGCGATGCCGGTCATGCCGACGCCGATCAGGGCGTCCTGTTCGGTGGTGGTCTTCCACACTTCACGCAGGTAGTGGAAATCAGTAAAGCCGGCCTGCAGGGTGCCGAAGAAGGATGCGGCGCGTGCCCGCTCGTTCAAATCCTCCTGGGTTTCGACGTCTGAGACATTCACTTCGCACAGGTTGCAGAACTGGAAGGGCCGCAACGCGATTTCGCAGCACGGGTTGGTGCCCCAGTCGGGGTCGTTGGTGAAGTAGAACCCGGGTTCCCCGGATCCGGAGAGTTCAATCTTCTTCCAGAGGGCAAAGAATTCTTCCTTGGTCGTTTCGTCGCGCGAAAGCACGACGGAGTTGTTGGCGCGCCCGCGTTGCTCGTTGAGCTCCCACCAGGGACCGAACTTGCAGGTCAGCATTTCTTCATCGGTGGGGGAGAAGAGTGAGATCATGGCCGACCGGCGGATACCCCCGGCGAGCACGGCGTTGGCGATGTGACACATAAGGTCGTGGCATTCCAGCGGCGTAAGCTGCTCCCCGTCATTCTTGCGGTCGAGGATCGCGGTGACGTGGGCATGGCAGACTTTCAGCGGTTCAGGACCAGGGGCTTTACCGCCGGCGGTCACCAGGCGTGCACCCTTGGGCCGGATGTCGGAATAGTCGAAGTCGGGGAAGGCCTCACTCTGCCCGAAGTAGGCCTTCATGATCATCTTAATGGAATCGGCCCAGCCTTCGAGGCTGTCGCCCACCAGGAACCGGCGATGCTTCTGCGCCTTGCGGATGGGCGGCAATTCGGCTACGTGGTGCTGCTGCACGGAGAACCCGACACCGGTGCCCCCGAGAAGAAGGAACATGGCTTCGGAAAAGGCCCGGATGTCATCAACGGGCAGGTAGGCGCAGTTGTAAATGCGGCTGTTGTTTTTGGTGATCGGCGGACCGGCAAACTGCATGGCGCGCATCGAGGGGAGAATCTTCTTCTCCAGTACGTACTTCATGTTTTCGTGAATCTCTTCCTTCAGGGCCGGGTACTTTTCGGCCATCATGGTTTCGTAGCGGCCGCAGATTTCCGGCCACAGTTCACGACGATGAACCTCCGGGATGTACCGGGCGTACTTCATGTATACAACGATGTCGCTCAGTATTTGCTGGTTTAGTTCCATGGCGGTAGGGGTTAGGTGTATGGTGTTTCTGTATCGGGTTCAGTTGAGGTAAAAAGGCTTCTCCTGTTGACGCGCCTGTAAGGTGAGGGTCTTGGGGAAGAGCAGATTGTTCTCCAGGTGGATGTGGAGATGCAGGTCCGTCTCAAATTCCTGCAGGCGCTTGTACAGGTTGGTAAACGCGGTGCAGGCATCGGAGGGCAAAAAATAGTCTTGGGTGACTTCCCGGAGCCGGTGGAGGCAATGGCCCGCCAGGTCGTGCTCATTTTCCAGTGTCACGACCACGGGGTTGAGGTTGTGCATGGTGCGCGCGAATGGCCCGGGCTCCCGGAGAATACTCGCGCATTCCTTGACAAGGGCGTTAATGGCGGGAAACAGCACGTGCTCCTCGTGATACATGTGCGCCTGGAGGTCTTTGTTCAGCGTATGAACCAGTTCGCGCACCTCCGTCAGTTCCGGATGGTTGACGCCGTGTTTGGCAAAAACCTTGTCGGCGAGGGCCACCAGGTCGGGCAACGTACGCTTGACGTACTGGTGGTGATTCTGCACGATGTAATTGGCCAGCAGGTCAATGGACCAGTCGTGAGGCCGGATCGTTGAGGCGGTGACCGGCGGGGCTTGCTTGAGGGCTTCCAGGACCTCCTCTTCGGTCGTGTTCGCTCGCTGGCAGGCTTCGGAAAAAGGAAGTTTGCCGTTGCAGCAGTAGTCGATATGCAGTTTTTCGAATACGGGGATCGCACCCGGAAGTTGGTTCACAATCTCTGAGACAGTGGACGTGCGCAGCAAGTCGGTGTTCACGGAACGAGCGGTTAAAAAATTCCCGGCCGGTGGGTTTGGCCGCAGGGACCGGGCCATTTGTCGCTGAAACGAAAGTTACAAATCACTCAAATAAAAGACTAGTTAATCCGATTATAAAATAGCGGCGACTGATCAATATCATGTTTTCACCGGGGACCGGGGCGATACGTTTGCGGAGAAACCCCTGAGAATCATGGCCAAAAAGCGAACCCTCACCGAGCCGTTCAAGATCAAGATGGTTGAACCGCTGAAAATCACCACGGAAGCGTTCCGGGAGCAGCGTCTGCGCGAGGTGGGGTACAATCCGTTTCAGTTGCACTCCGACGATGTGTTCATCGACCTCCTCACCGACAGCGGGACGGGGGCCATGAGCGACCGGCAGTGGGCCGGCATGATGATGGCCGACGAGAGCTATGCCGGCGCACGGAGCTGGCTCCGCCTGGAGCAGGTCGTCAAGGAACTATCGGGCATGCCGCACATCCTGCCCACCCACCAGGGCCGGGCCGCGGAGCGAATCCTCTATGGCCTGCTGGGCGGCAAAGGCAAGGTGTTTATCAGCAACACCCATTTCGACACCACGCGGGCCAACATCGAGTTTACCGGCGCAGAGGCCATCGACCTGCTGCCCGATGAGGCGCACGACCTGGAGCGCGACTTGCCCTTCAAGGGCAACCTGGCGGTTGACAAGGCGCGGGCTGCGATCCTTCAGAAAGGCCCGAAGAACGTGGCGGCCGTGATCATGACCATCACCAACAATTCGTCCGGCGGGCAGCCCGTGAGCCTGGCCAACCTGCGGGAGGCGAGAGCGCTGTGTGATGAGTTTCAACTGCCGCTGGTCATCGACGGTTGCCGGGTGGCGGAGAACAGTTATTTCATCAAACACCGGGAGCCGGGCAACGAGAATAAGACGTATGAAGAGATTGCCCGCGAGACCCTGCGCCTGGGCGACGCCTTTGTGATGAGCGCCAAGAAAGACGGCCTGGTCAACATCGGCGGGCTGCTGGCGTTGAAAGACGACGAGCTGAGCCGCAAGTGCACCAACCTGCTGATCATCTCGGAGGGATTTACCACCTACGGCGGACTTTCGGGCCGCGACCTCGAGGCGATGGCCATCGGGTTAAAAGAAGTGTTTGACCCGGACTATCTCCATTACCGTATCAAGAGCACGGAATACCTGGGCGCGCACCTGAAAGCCAAGGGCATCCCGGTGGTGTGGCCCATCGGCGGTCACGCGGTGTACGTGGACGCCGGCAAGCTGTATCACCGTATCCCGGCATCGCAATATCCCGGCCAGGTGCTCGTCTGCGACCTGTATACCCTCGGCGGCATCCGCTGCGTGGAGGTAGGCAGCGTGATGTTCGGATCGTACGATGCCAAACACCAGCTCATTCCCGCCCAGCATGAGCTCATCCGGCTGGCCATTCCACGCCGGGTGTACACCCAAAGCCATATCGACTACGTGGTGGATGTATTCGACGATGTGCTGGACCGCCGGGAGCAAACCAAGGGGCTGAAGATTACCTACGAGCCGCCGTTCTTAAGACACTTTACAGCGCAGTTTGCGCCGGTGTAGATGTTGAACTTATGAGGTGCGGATCGCGTTCGCACACCGGTTGACTCATATGCCGTGTTGTGCGCAGTTATTCTTTCCTTACTCAATAGTATACTGTCCAAAAGGACGCACTTCTGAACTCCACTCTCTTCAATTTGTCATCAGTGAAGGAATAGACATGTTTGGTGTTCTCAACGCAAGGCTCGAGTATTATTGTATTGTAATTGATTAGTTTGTCGGTTGGAAAGTGATCAAAGAAGGTATCGATAAAAGCTTTCTTTGACATACCAATCTTGATGTTCTCAGCAAACGTGACCTCATTATCATTGATTTCACCTTGAAAAACATAAGTTGATTGAACACGTGATGTTGTGTCGAAGAAAAGGATTAGCCTGCTGGAATGGAATTGTAATATCTGCATTTCGAAATCGCCGTTACGTTGCTTGAAAGTTCGGTCTGTAACCTTGAAATCTCTCAGTCTACTTTTGGGTAGATCAAGTTTCGTTTCCATTGGCCCAAAAGGAGAGTATACATATTCTGAACAAGTGACCAGGAACAATGTGTCTTGGCGACTGGCCTGTGTTGCATTGTTAGCATAAAAGCCAAATGATTCTTTAGGTACTGTCCAAAAATTATCTATCCTGACAGCTTTCGTTGTATCAATCGTTATAGGGCTGTCGATTTGTGTTGACCGTTTTTCGCAGCTCGTGCAGAGGAGTAAGATCAAAAAGCAGAGTATCGCCTGGGGCATCTCAATAGAATAATTGTGCACAACGATCTGCATACACACGGTTGTGGCCCGTTTGTTTACCTGGTCTTTGTGACGCGAAAAATTGGTTCATCTATATTATAAACTATTACTCGTTACTTTCATCGTACGTTATCTTGGAAAGATCATTATCGCCACTACAATTGGATACGCTATCAGGAAAGGGATCCCAAAATAGGTGAAGATCAATGGTGGGAAAATCCAAACTGTGCCAGTAATCACAGTTGTTGTTGTTATCCATGGTTTTGAATTGGTCTTTATTGCAAAGGCAGTAGCTAAGACGTAAAGTACGCCTCCTGCTATCCACAAATGAAAAATGGATATGTTTGAACCGTTAACATCATTGTCAGTTGTTAGCTTGGTTATGAGCAATGAGTATGATATAATCAGAGATGTGATTATTCCTATTCGGATATATCTTGTCAAGGCCTCTTTGCTCATGTGGGATTCAGCCGGAAACCGCGGATCGATACGTTGAAACGAAGTTAAAGTATTTATTTGAAGAGCGAACGCCTGGCATGACGCACCTGTCGTGTTGGCGGCTGGCAATTTCTATTCGGTATTCAATCTATTTACTTGCCCGATCAGCTGGGGTCTTTCCCTCCAGTAGACTCGCTCTCCAGATATCCAGGTCGCGTCGTTGTCTCCAACCTCCCATTTGTCCTCATCTGCCCAGTAGAATAGATTGTCGACTTGTTTAAATGTTGCGTTATAAATTATTGAGTCATATTCAGGGCTAGGTGGATTGAAATTGAACTGGTCCACATTGTCAAATCGAAGCTCAATCGCTGTTGGGTTCTTGTATTGTCGTTGAAATAATAGTGTCGCAGTTAGTTGTCCGTCAAAAACCATTGATAGGTCGTTATTGACTGATTCCCTTGTTACGATGTGAACCTCCCTTAGACAGCCGTCATGAAAATGCCCGTACAGCTTAAGCAATAGCTCAATGTCCTTTTCGTCCTTAATCTCTTTCCAATCCGTCATTTTATGCCGTGTTGTGGGCAGTTTGCTATGAGATCCATCCAGCTAATATTTTATCAATCTTCCATACTCCGTTTATGCGGCTATAAAGATGCAATTCTGAGTATGCATAAAGAGGCCCGCCAGACCAGTATCTCCAGAAAATGGCTTTATCATGATCTTTGGTAAAGAGTGGGATTGAATATTCATAGATTCTTCTTCCTCTTTTCTTTTTGAATTTGAGATTGGAAGACTTGAATGCCCATGCTGACTCCTTGATTCCATAATATTGTTTTTGAATATAAACCACATCTTCGGAGGGTAGGGCGTGCTCACCTGTGTATAGGATCTTAAACACTGCCTGGAAGGCAGTATCTGTTTCGAATGTCCAGCTTGCGGATCCTATGTGGATAGGTTTGTTGTAGATACGTTTTGGAAGTTTGTTGAAGATTGAACTGTATGGCTCCTTGGAATGCAGAACTTCGAATACAAAAGCCTCAACAATTGAATCTGGAACAACCTTACTATAGGTCTGGGCTACACAATTAAGCTGGCTGAGAATGATGAAGAGTGGTATTATTCCGCGCATAGTAAATTGACCGCAACGATCCGTGTAGGCAGCGCCCCGTAAATCGAATTTAGAAATTTATTTCAAGACGGAATGCCAGCATGCTGAATGCACATTGTTGGCTGTTCGCGCTATCATGCCTTGGTGTTACCAAAATATTGCTCGAATTATCACATAAATGATGACGGCGAGGATGATAAGGGCAATGACTTGTCTATTCTTAAGTTGCCTTCTGGCTAATTGTTGGAAAGTCGAATACTTGATGAAATGTCCATCGCTATGATCTCCAGGTTCTTCCAACTTCCATTTTTGTTGGCATGTTGAGCATTCATAGACATAGAATATTTCCTCCTCGCCATATTTAAGTATCCTAGTAACGACCTTTATTTGATGAAGTTTGCCCTGTCCAAGTTTGTTTGAAAGTTCAACATCAAACGACTCCCACTGGTTGGCATTCTCGAATTTATCTATTTCATTCAGAAAGCAGTTGTTGCACATCTTTTTAAGCCTCTCCGGAACTGAAGTGTTCTTTTACTTTATGGATCAACAGCATGACCGCCAACGATCTGCACGGGTCGGTGCGTTGAAACGAAGTTAGGTATTAATTCGAACAGCGAACGCCCGGCGCAACGTAAATGCCGTGTTGACTGCCGTAGAGTCAATCCTCAATCCAGGGCATTCCGTGCTGACCAATTCCGTACGCTATTCCGACATCTCTGAAGAAATCCTCTAACAACTTATACTTATCAAAGCAGAATTCACCCACGTCCAACGTTTCCGGTTGTGTCTTGTAACGTAGGCACTCAATGCATATTTCAATGTATCCCAGAATGTTACTGCCCCGATCTTCAAAAAGTATGGCATGTCTTGGGTAATAACACAGGTTAACTCGAACATTCTTTTCTGCTTTATTGCTTGACAAGGGGACATAACCATAGTTCATCAGAATATCCATCAACCTTGCTGTTTGCGAAGCATCCAACGCCTTAACCTCAAACAGTCTTGTCATATCGATCTTGCCGTTAACTGTTTTAGGGATTTGCCACTCAATGGCTTCCTTACTTGGTTTCTTAAATGATACAACTTTAATGACTTTGGCCTTGCTGAATGGAAACCGACTCATTATGTCGGCCGTTGAGAGATTCCTGGTCCGTGAGCACAGGTCCTGTTCTTTTTCTTGAGTCATCCCATGAAGTGAGAATAGAATCAAGACTATTGTTGTAATGGAAGCAAGTCTCATAATTCCCTGATTCTATGGCAGCCAGCGACCTGCATATGCCGGTTGTAGGTAGTGTGCACAATCGGTCAGTACTTCTGCGCAGCCTCTTTTAGTTTTATGAGTATTTGTTGTTTGAGCTTTCCGTTGAACTGTATTTGATCGACTTTGGGGATTAAGGCCTTGACGTCAATCGTATCGTTAATAGGGGAGCCTAGATCAGCGAGTATTTCTTCTAAGTCGATGGAGGTTTCGAATTTCTCGATTGTTTTGAGTGACAATTCGGTTTGGTTGTTCAAAATGGCAAACAGGAGTTCGTTACTCCATTCAGAATACTCAACATTGTTTCTACACTCTTTTCCAAATGTTAGCAGGAAGTTCCTTATTTCTCTTTGATTCAGCTTGCCGAGTTTTTCGCTGGTGGCTGATAGAACTGCGCCATCACATTTTTTAATCTCTTGACCTGATGAGGTTATTGCAAATGAAATCAATAGGGTTAGTATGGCAAGGCCCATTTTCATTGGTTGAAGACTTTTAGAGCGCATTACCTGAAACGACCAGCATTTTCGGCGTGCTTGGTCTAGCAGGGCTTACTAACGGTGCCGGAACGCGCGGGTCGGTGCGTAGAAACGAATTTAAGTATTTATTTCAAGAGAGAACACCCGGCATGGTGCATACAAACTGTTGGGAGCGGGATTCACCTTGTAAGCACTTTAAAGTACTTCATATTGTATTTGAATACCCGTCCATTGATCATGTCCTTTCCCTCGAAGACCAAAGGTCCGAGTTTGCAGCATGCACAAGTGGTCACCCTGCAAGTGATGTTGTAGCCTCCCTTGGTGCGATCTTTGCCAATAACCACTACTTCGATCACACAATCAAAATCGGAGTCACCTACGACAAAGGAATAGTAGTGTAATGTAGTTTTTTCAGCTCTGTCATCCCGATAGCTTGTTGGAAAAGGAATGATCAGGGAATCACCCACTTTCAGCTTTTTAAACAAGTCCTTGATTTCCTTTTGTTGTTTCTCAATTTCTTCCTGAATCCTATCGAGACTTGGCTTGTGAGGAACAAACTCCCGTGAATAGCAAGGTCCACCTTCTGAAAACTGCTTGTTTCTGATTGCTGCTAAATACAATTCGTCCAATTTGTCAAATCGGCGTTTGCGAAGCCTGTCAATTTTCTTGTGCGATATCTGGTGGTAGAGGACATGGTATTGGAGGATAAGTTCAACCGTAGCGCAATTGGGCTGGAGAGTCACTATCGCATCTTCCATTCCGATTGCTGTAAACTTGAGCTTCCCGATATTGGCCGGAAGTTCGATCTGGAAATTTCCTTTGAGGTCCGTCTTTCCCAGAAGCACGGTATCGTTGCCAAGGATGCTGGTCAGCGGGAGATCCCCCAGATCTTCGTCAAGGACCTTTCCTGTAATTATCCTGGCCTGGGCATTTAAGAGCTGTGAAATGGTCAGACATGCAATCAGTAGCGCCTCTTTCATTCTCCACTCTTTCTTGTCAAACCTAGTATGCCGTAAAACACCTCTTGCATTCCCGTTTTAAGTTTTAAATCGTCCTCGGCACAAAAAATGGACACGCCCTCATTCCGGGAATCACCGACTCCTCCTCTCAACAAACCGTTTATGGTCGTGTAAACTGTACTATCTACTTGTCCGATTCGGTGGATGACTATTGTTGAAGAATCAGTTTCTATTAGTCCCAATTCTTTCCTGTTCCAATTCTTCTTGCCGTCTCTAACTTCAATTACGAACGTCGTTGATTTTATGAAATAGTCCGGATCACCAGGAACCAAATGCTCGTTATTCACACTGTCGATTGAAAGCACCAAATAGCTGTCAGGTAGAGATGTCTTGTTTTTAAAGATGTAAGCAGCTCTTTCAAATTGCTTTAACTTTGCAAAATCACTAAAGTCAATTTTGTCAAATCGTCTATAAGTTGATATTGCCTCCGAAATTTGTCCTATGGGTTCTCCACCAATTTCTTGAGGCGTCAAAAGCAATTGTATGAAAAATTGAAAGAATAGAAGTGCTGCGAAGCAAGCCGCAGTTAAGCGTCCTCTCTTGAGTTTCTTGTGAATCCTCAAGACGACAAAGGCAAATGCAAAGCTAAAGAACAACGCTGTCGGCCAGCAAATCAGTCCGGAAAGGCCGGTAAAGGGAAAGAGCCAGAGAATTAATCCCTCAGTCAGAAGGCCAACCAGAACGTAAGTCCAAAATAGAGTTGTTGATATTATTTTGGAATCAATGTCCTCGTTCATCAGTTAGTTTCTTGTCCGTCTTGAAAGCTTGCCGCCAACACCGATATATCGGACATCCCCTACCTGGCCTTCTTCTCCCGGTTCTTCAAGAACGTCCTTCCTTCCGTGAGGTCTTTGGCCAGCTCCTGGATGGTCTTTTCGCTCATGGCGCGGCGAAGGCTGTCTTTGTAGGCCTTGACCTGGTCGTGGATCGGGCAGGGATAGCGGTCGGAACATTCTTTCAAGCCAATGCCGCAGGTGTGCAAGGTGTCCGTTCCGTCAATGGCGCGGACGATGGCGCTGAGCGGGATGGGCTTGGCCTTCGGTTTGAGGTAAAAGCCGCCGTTGGGGCCCTTGGTGGAGGATATGATTCCTTCCCGTGAAAGGGTCTGGAGGATCTTCGCGGTGAAGGGAATAGGGCTGTCTACCTCCTTGGCGATTTCTTTCAAGCCCAAACGCTGTCCATTCGTGCTCTTAATGGCGATGTAGAGCACGGCGCGGATGGCGTATTCACAGGCTTTGGAAAACATGGTTCCGAAAAATAGCACATTCCGGGGCCATGGGCAATTATCTCACGCAAAGCGCGCAAAGGCGCGGGAAAGGCGCAAAGGGAGTTGGGTTAGAAGAAGATCTGGTACTGAAGCACTACCTGTCCGCGGGAACCGATATGGCGGAAGTCGTTGCCGTTGGGCGCGTAAATGGGGCGGTGCTGGTAGTCCAGGGTGAGTTTGCTGCTATGACCTTTGATAAGGTAGTTCACACCGATGTCCCAAACGACCATGCTCGTATCGAAACGTTGGTAGTTGGCCGTCATCAACGAGACATAGGGCAGCAGGGTGCCTTTGCCTTCGCCGAAGAGATCCCGTGGCAGGAGGTACCCGGCCTGCGCATAAACGATCTGGCCGGTACCCATCATGGGAAACGCGTTGCCCTGGCTTCCTGTCGGCATCCCAGGAGTGGCGTCGCTGCTCGCGGGGTTCATGATCCCGTTGTAGCGCACATAACCCGGGCCGAAGTTGTAGTCGAAGAAACCGAGGTAGGCAGAAAGCGCCGTTCCTTTTTCGGTGTTTAGCGGCGCGTCGTAGTAGGCGGCCACGGACCAGAGCTTCATGTCGTGAAACGTGTTGGTCGTTCCGTCGCCGGTCCACATGGCGTTCCGCTGGCGGATAAACCCGGCTTCGAGGTTGAGCACTTTGCGTTTGCCGAGGTAAGTACCGGTCATGTAGGGCGTCACGTGGGGCTCGCGATCGAAGAAGTTCCACATGAAGAAGCCCTGGTATTGGAGTTCATGGCCAACTTGTGCAAAAGAGGCATTCGGGCTGTTGGCCACCGTCACGGGCGTAGTGACCGTTCCATTGGTGGTGATGGGGAACGGATCGCTGACAACCACCCGGTAGTCAAGCCTGCCCACTTGTCCGCGGGCGAAAAAACTGAGCTTTCTCGAGAATTCATCGGTCTGATCCACGGTGGCCTGGGCGAAGATGGGTACGTCCATGGTCATGATGGTGCCGATGCTGGGCTGGCTGAAGCGCGACAACCCGTTCGCAATGGTCAGCCCGCCGCCGAAGATCAACGCTTCGCTTCCCTTCTTCACCTTGTACTCCAGCAGCGCATCGTGGAAGAACGCCATCAGCTTCCGGTTTCCGGCGTTTTGGGAGAGACGGTTGAAGTTGTTCAGTCCGTATTGGAAATAGAAGCCCACGTGGTCGGTCAGCTGACCATATAACTGGAAGCGTGTGCGTCGCAGCCCGATGTCGAAGGTCGAGGAGGCGGGTTCATTCAACACGAGGGTGCCCGGGTTGCTTTCGTTGTAGCGAAGCCACACCTGGTTCAGCAGCGTGAACTTGATGAAATGCGATCCCGACTCGTTGAGGTTATACTTCAGTTCTTCTTTCTCTTCAGGAGAATCCTGTCCGCGGGCACACAGGAATGACAGGGTCAGGAGGGCCGCGGCGATGAATCGGTAGGTCATGGGGACGTGGTCACTTGTTGCTTTGATACGATCAATTCCAGGAAGTCTTCGGCAAATTTCTCCGTGTACAGAATCTCCCCGTTATCGAGTAGGTCGCGTTTCCTGTAAAATAGCAGTTTGTTCCGATGACATTCAATATGCATCTCCTCGCGGTTCTCGAGGAATTGGATGATGTCTTCCCGGAAGAATTGCCGGATACGGTCTTCATTGCTTCCGCGGAGGAAGTACTTCTTCGAGAAGTCGGGGTGATCCTTGAAGTCGATATCCTTGTTGCCGCCCAGTTCAGAGAACTTGGTGAGCAGGCCTTCGGGTTCCAGGGCGAAGTCGGGGATGAGCAGGTCGGTTTCGGTGACGAGCACGAGGGTGATGTGGGTGTCGCGGCTGTCGCTGCGGGCTCCTTCCGTGAGCGTGACATCGGATACGGAGATTCGCCCGGCCTCCAGGTATTTCTCCAGGATGTTCTCCTCAAAGCGGATCTGGTGTCCTCGCTGGATAGGAAAGTCCTTGTACTTCTGCTGGCTCCGGATCCGCTGCGGGTAGAAGGTGTAATCGTTGGCTTCTGCAAACGAGCGCAGTTCCATCTGTCGCGGACTAAGTTTGATTTCCAGCCGGCTCTTCGCATCGGGGTCGAACTTGCGGGTGGCAAACGGGTGGTTGGAGAAGGCTGTGAAGTTGTCGAAACCCTGAACGACAATCGTTCCCCCGTGGTGATGGTATTCTTCTTCAAGATGATGAAGGGATTCCATCATGGAGTGGTCGACGATCCGGGCGTCTTCAAAATTGATGAAGACTTTCCTCCCGGGATCAAACTGCTTGAAAAGCTTTTTGTAGCCGATGAGATTCGAGAAGATCGCGGCGTCCTTCACTTTCACGTGGTACTCCGACGGGGTCTCGTAGAGTTCATAGCGTGCCTTGAAGAGACTTCTCAGCGGGGCGCCGTTGAGGATGTGGAAGAAGAACTTCATCGCGATGCCGGCGCCAACGCCCACCAACAGGTCGGTGGCCACCGTTACAATGATCGTGGTGACGAAAATGACCAGCTGTTCGGACCCGATCTTGTAGGTCTTGAAGAATTCGTTGGGGGAGGCCAGCCGGTAGCCAACGGAAATAAGCAGGGCCGCCAGGGCGGTATTGGGAATCATTTCAATCACCGGGATGAAGGCGATCATGGCGACGAGCAGGAAGAAGCCGTGGAAGAAGTTTGACCAGCGGGTACGTCCGCCGAAGGTGATGTTGGCGGAACTGCGGGCGACTTCGGAGATCATCGGCAATCCGCCCAGCAGGCTTGCGATTCCGTTACCCAAACCTACGGCGACCAGGTCCTTGTTGGGATTCGAAATCCGCTTGTAGGGATCCAGTCCGTCGATGGCCTTCACCGTCAACAGCGACTCGAGGCTGTTGACGAACAGGAACATGAGCACGTATTTCCAGAACACCCATGTGTTGATGGCGGAGAAGTCCGCATTGAGCCCGACGGTACCCCAGAAGTCGCCGATCTTGACCATGTCAAAGGCGGGCTCCGTGTGCTTGAAGTCCATGACGAGCGCCATGGGAATGGTGACTAGTAACACCACCATTGGAGCGGGAATCCGCTTGGCCAGCGGGAACTTCAGCATGGGCATGCCAAAGATGATGATGAGTGAGATCACGCCCACAAAGGTTACGCGGATATCTTCGTGCGAGATGGAATAGGGGATCATCTGGAAAAGTTCCAGCGGCTCCATGCCCTTGAGCAGCGCCGGATCGATGCCGAGCAGTACGTGAATCTGCTTGGAGAAGATGATCAGTCCGATGGCCGCCAGCATTCCGTGCACGGCCGAGTGCGGGAAGAAATCGCTGAGCGAACCCAGCTTGAGGAAGCCGAGGAAGATTTGCAGGATGGAGGCGACGACGATCACCCCGAGGGCAAGCTGCCAGCCTTGCGTGCCGCCGCCGAGTTCGGTGACGGCGCCTGCACAAATGGTGATGAGGCCGGCGGCAGGGCCTTTGATTGTAAGCCGGGATCCGGCGAAGAAGCTGACGAGAAGGCCTCCGACCATGGCGGTCAGTACGCCCATCGCCGGCGGAAACTCGCTGGCGCGGGCGATACCCAGGCTGAGCGGAAGAGCAAGCAGGAAGACCAGGAACCCGGACATGGCATCCGATCTCCAGTTCTGCTTCAACCCCTCCAGTCCGTCTTTGGGAATTTCAATGGTTGACATGATGAATAAGTTAATATCAATGTTTCGGTTTTCATAAACCTCTCGGTTTATTTTGCCTGGGGGTGTCTGCCGGGAAAGAGTCAGGCGGAAAGCCATTCTTGAGCGCAAGAATGTCCCGGAGACGTGAGTCCTGGCCTGGCGACCGGAGGCCGTCATTCGTGGACCCGTATGACCGACTTAAATGATAATGGCGCGGTGGAGCGTGTACTTCGGGACCGATTGTAGAACCGTTTGAAAGGAATCGGAACCGTGAAGTTTTCCCTGGCTCAGGGAAGGAAGGGAGTGAGGATGAACGAGCGCACGTTCGAATAAAAGGAGATCTGAATCGCGATGATCGCGTTCCTCGCTTTCCTCGGCCAACAGGCAGAAGTGCCCCTGAATTTCATGAGCGAGCACCTTGGACTGATGCGAGGCGGGAATGGGCGACTCCTGGGCGGTGGTAGCGGCCACGTACTCCAGCGTGAATAGCAGGAGCAGGATCATGCACAGGAGTTGACGCGCGGCTTTCATGGCAAACAAAGCACAAAGATTCAAAAACAGGCCGTGAAATTCCTAATGGCCACCGCGCGGATGGTTTCTGGGGTTCAGGAAGCCAGAAACTTCTTCAGTTTGCTGATTTCTGCCACCTTATGGGCAGGGAAGTTGGCGATGCGGAAGGTGGTCTCCTTCCAGGGCCCGTAGCCCTCTCCGAGGAGGAGGCCTTTTTGTTTGGCTCTTTCCTTAAGGGTCTGAAGTGAAGTGGAAGACGTCACTGTCAGAACGGTGTGCGACAGGACCTTGTCTTCTTTGACGAGCAACGAAAGGCGCGGATGTTTTTTAAAGAAGGTAACCCACTGGGCCGCGCGGCGCCGGATCAACGCGTCGGTCTCGCGAATGGAAGAAACTGACTCAAGAGACCGGTACAATAAATAGATTCCCAACACATTCGGCGTGTGTGTGGTCTGATGTTTGGCGATCATTTCCAGCTGAAAAGCCAGGCTGTTGTAATGATTGTTACGGGCCAGCCGCCGGGCGGTCTCCGCGGCGCGCGGACTGCAAATGAGCAGGGCGAGTCCCGCGGGAAGACCAAAACATTTCTGTACGGAGGCGAACCACACATCGGCCAGCTTGAAGTCGAGATTGATTCCTGCCATGGAAGAGGTGGCATCCACGGCATTGAGGGTTTGGGGGAACCGGGTTCGGATCTCCTTCAGCAGCCGCGGGGAAAGTGCGGTACCGTTGGAGGTCTCGTTCTGGGTCAGGCAGAGCAAGTCGGCTTCACCCAGGTTGAGCGCCGAAGGATCCAGCGGCGCCTGGAAGTCGAAGGAATGGGCGCGACTCCGCGGGTTGAGCTTTTGGGTATAGCGAAACCATTTTTCTCCGAACGCCCCGTTATAGGCATGAAGGCTTTCGCGCTCCACCAGCGATTGGGCGATGATCTCCCAGCATTCGGTGGCGGAAGAGACGAACAACACGGAGTAGTCTTTCGGAACCCGGAGTTTTCGTCGCAGCAAGGCCGTGGTTTCTTTGACCAAATCCATGAACTCAGCGCTGCGGTGGTTCATGCTGAGGATGCCCTTTTTGTAGGCGTCGGCGGTCCAGCGGGGAACCCCGTCGTAGACACGCGACGGACCGGGGTAGAAGCTGATCATGGAAAACTCAGGTTGTGCGGTTCATCAGGTAGACCAGGGCGAGCACGTAGCCCTGCAGGCCGAACCCGCTGATCATGCCGGCGCAATGGGCGGAGATCAGGCTGTGGTGACGGAATTCTTCCCGCGCATAGATGTTGGAGATGTGCACCTCCACTACGGGAACGGTGATCGCCGCGATGGCATCGTGGATGGCCACTGAGGTATGGGTGTAGCCGCCGGCGTTCAGGATGATGCCGTCGTACGAGAAGCCGACATCGTGCAGTTGATTGACAATCTCACCCTCGATGTTGGATTGAAAGTAGTGGAGCTCCACCTGGGGGAAACTCTGTTGCAGGGTTTGAAAGAACGTCTCAAAGGCCTGCGTGCCGTACACTTCCGGCTCGCGCTTGCCGAGCAGGTTGAGGTTGGGGCCGTTGATGATTTGTATTCTCATGACCCGGGTTTGTGTTTGATGGGAAGGTACACGAAGATGTCATGGATGGCTTTGCGGAGCGTGTAATCCATGTCGGTCGAATAGTCGAGTTCTTTATTGGCCCAACCGCGCCACAGGATCTTTTTGGTCTTCAGGTCATACATTTCGATCACGAGGGTGCCCTGCTTGTAGTAGCTGGTCGTTACTTCGCCGCCCGCCACCGGAACCGAGCCTCCGACATAATAACCGGGTCCACCATAATAAGCGGGTCCTGCCACGCCGAACCCCACGCTCACGGAAGGGGATTGTGAATAGCGAACATGATCTTCAAGGCGGGTATCAAACATGAAGACGGCGTCGGGACTGTGGGTATCCACCGTCATTCCTTTGGCCTTCAGTTCGGTGTCGGCCAGGTACTGGATGCTGCCGCCGTATAATTTGTCGTCGCGTCGATGACCCAGGGTTGTGTCGCCGGGCACCACCCAGGCGTACGACTTGTACACTTTCAGATCCACGCCCTTCGCCCTCCAGCTCGAGGTGTGAATTCCGGAGGAGCACGCCGACAGGAGAACAATCAGGAAGAGAAAAACAGAACCAACAATAGGGTGTATGCGCATAGGGTTAACGATCTTTACAAATGTCGCGAAATATAGCGGGGAAGGAAACGCCATGAGCAAGAAATCGTGGGAACTGGACATCCGGGATTTCGGCAACTACCTCAAGCTGGAACGGTCGTTGTCGCAGAATTCCATTGAAGCGTATGTGCGCGACATCGGCAAGTTGGCGCAGTTCATCGAGTTGAAGCACGCCGGGTTAGTGCCGAAGGACGTTACCTACAAGCAGTTGCAGGGTTTTCTTAAGTACCTCAACGAACTGGGGATGAGTGCCCACAGCCAGGCGAGAATTTTGTCGGGCGTGAAAGGTTTTTTCAAGTACCTGGTTTTTGAAGAGCGGATCGACAAAGATCCTACGGCGTTGTTGGAGGGGCCTCGCCTGGGCCGGCGGCTGCCCGATACACTCGACTACAATGAAATCGTAAAGTTGCTGGAGGCCATCGATTTGTCGTCACCGGAGGGCGGTCGCAACCGGGCCATGCTGGAGGTGCTGTACAGTTCGGGCCTCCGGGTTTCGGAGCTGGTCGAGTTGAGGCGCGCCAACGTGTACTTTGACCTGGGCTTTCTGCGGGTGGTGGGGAAGGGCAACAAGGAGCGTCTCGTGCCCATCGGCCGGGATGCCATGAAATTTCTGAAAAGCTACCTGGAAGAGATTCGCGTGCATATCCCGGTGCAAAAAGGATTTGAAGGATATGTGTTTCTGAATCGTGCCGGCCGGAAGATTTCCCGGGTGACCGTCTTTCTGATGATCAAGGCACTGGCCGCGAAGATTGGGCTGAAGAAAAGCATCAGTCCTCACACCTTCCGCCATTCCTTTGCCACCCACCTGATCGAGGGCGGCGCCGATTTGCGCGCCGTGCAGGAAATGCTGGGGCATGAATCCATTACCACGACGGAAATCTACACGCACCTGGATCGGGATTACCTGAAGCAGGTCATTCAGGAGTTTCATCCGCGGAAATAGACGGATAGCGACATTAGAAATGGAGTCTTAGTGGTCTTTTGGCTTCCGCCAACCGCAAAGCTTTCATACCTTTGAGCATGCGTGTTTCAGCCTTCCTGGTCTGTCTTTTGGTTCAACTTCCCCTTGTCGCCCAGGACATCAATGTCGAATACGACAAGAACCGCGACCTGTCGCGTTACAAGACCTTTACCCTCGGCTCGGGTGAGATTATTACGCCGAAAGACCGCCGCACAGTCAATGAAGCTTCCCTTCATAGATGGGTGAAAGATGCTATCACCAAGGAGCTGACGGCAAAGGGCATGGTGAAGGTCGACTCGGCCGGTGACTTGTTGGCCACCTACCTCATCGGCACCCAGCAACGTAGCGACTTCAGCCAGCTCGGCCCGCTGGGGGTGTCGCCCGATAACAGCAGCCAGACGTGGAGCCGCGACTACACCATGGGCAACCTGATCATCGATCTCAATGATCGTAACAATAACCTCATCTGGCGCGTCAATGCCACAACGGGCTCAGCCGCCATGGACATCAATGTTCTTATTGAACAGGTGGTGTCGGCAGGCTTTAAGAAGTTCTCGCTGAAGCCCAAGAAAGTCAAGAAGAAGAAGTAGGCCATGTATAAGGTCCTGATCCGCCCGCTGCTGTTCATGCTGAACCCGGAGCGGGCGCATCATTTTACGTTTTCCCTGCTCCAGGACATTGCCGCGATCCCCGGGATGAAGACCCTGCTCCGAAGGCTCTTCACGTTCCATCATCCTTCGCTCGAGCGAAAAGTTCTCGGACTGACCTTTCCCAACCCGGTGGGCCTGGCGGCAGGATTCGACAAGGATGCCCGGTTGATCGATGAACTTTCCTGTTTTGGGTTCGGGTTCATTGAGATCGGAACCCTGACACCCAAGGGTCAGCCCGGCAATGAAAAGCCCCGCTTGTTTCGCCTGCCCGACGACCAGGCGCTGATCAACCGGATGGGATTCAATAATGAAGGCGTTGAGGCGGCGGTCGTGCGGCTGAAGCGAAGATCTTCCAACGTGATCGTGGGCGGCAATATTGGGAAGAACAAGGTTACGCTTAATGAGCAGGCCGATGAGGATTATGTGGCTTGTCTCGAGGCGCTCTATCCCTACGTGGACTATTTTGTGGTCAACGTGAGCTCCCCCAACACCCCCGGACTCCGTGCGCTCCAGGAAAAGGAGCCGCTGCGGAAATTGATGGAAAGGGTGGTGACCCTTACGCGGGCGAAAGACAAGACAAAGCCGGTACTGCTGAAGATCGCACCGGATCTCACCAAGGAGCAACTGGATGACGTGATCGATATTCTGAGAAGCACAGGTACGGCTGGCGTCATTGCCACCAATACGACGGTGTCAAGGGAAGGATTGCAATCCCCGGCTTCCACCGTACAGGCCATTGGTGCCGGCGGGCTGAGCGGTAAGCCGGTGCGCGAGCGCTCCACCGACGTGATCGCGTATCTCCGGGAAAAACTGGGTCCGGGCTACCCGATCATCGGGGTAGGCGGGATCATGAACCCGGAAGATGCGATCGAAAAACTGAAAGCCGGCGCCGACCTGGTGCAGGTGTATACGGGGTTTGTGTATGAGGGGCCGGGGTTTGTGCGGAGGATCAATCGCGGTATCCTTCGCGATCAGGAAAGGGCTTAAGGAAATAGCATACAGAGCCCGAGGCCCTGAAGCCATCCGGTTACTGTCCTACACCTGTCAGGTGTAGGACACTGATCCTGCCGGATCAGGAGTGCCTGCAACAGATTATCCGGAAAACCGTCATGGCAATTTCAGTCTGGGCTTCAATAATGCTACGTATTTTGGGACATGCACCTCACCGAAGGCGAAATCTATCATATTTACAATCGAGGCATCAACCGCGAAGTGATTTTTCCTCGCAGGGAAAACTATCGATACTTCCTTCAGGGAGTTCAAAGGTGGTTGAAGCCGCGCTGCGACATCTTGGCCTGGTGTCTGATGCCCAATCACTTTCATTTCCTCATTCACGCCAATGCCGCCACCGTACCCATGATACACGACGGTAGCATTGACAGGCAGCAATTTTCGCAAGGCATCAAGCAATTGTTGAGTTCTTATGCAAAGGCCATCAATAAACAGGAATCGAGGGTGGGAAACCTTTTCCAGCAGAAGACCAAAGCCCGCGAAGTGAGCTCTTCTGACCAAGGCCACCCGTTAACGGCCTTTCACTATGTTCATCAGAATCCCATGAGGGCCAAAATAGTCCAGCGGATGGAGGATTGGGAATTCAGCTCATTTAACGAGTACATGGAGAAAGGAACACTCTATCTATGCAATCGTGAATTAGCCATAAATTTGCTGGATTTGAACCCAGCCAGGATTTACGACGATTCCTATGAGGTCATACATGACGACTATACCTCATCATTTTAATTGCCGGAAAGTGTAATTGTTTGGACCCCGGACCTACTCATTACCCAAAATGAAGGCTTTCCAGTCAAAAAAATCCATTACTGAAACCTTCTCCATCTGAAATAGTTAGAATACCTTGAATCCCCAATTAAAACCACTGAAACCAACTAATTCCTATGAAAATCAAGCATTTTCTTATTGTCTTTGCGTTTTTCTGCTTTTCTGCCACCCAGGCACAAACGGTTGACGAGATTGTGAACAAGTATTTTGAAAACACCGGCGGCCGCGACAAGTGGGCGGCCCTCCAGGGGATGAAAATCTCCGCCAAACTCAACCAGGGCGGCATGGAGATTCCCATCGAGATCTACCAGTTCAAGGATGGCCGCGCCATGCAGGTGATCAACTTCCAGGGCAAGGAGATCAAGCAGGGCGTTTATGACGGCACCACCCTGTGGTCACACAACTTCATGAACATGAAGGCCGAGAAGAGCGATGCCGAAGCGACGGCCAACTACAAACTGGAGATCGGCGAGTTTCCCGATCCTTTCCTCAACTACAAGGAGCGCGGCCTGACCGCCGAGTTCCTGGGCAAGGAAACCATCGACGGAACGGAGACCTACAAGATCAAGCTCACCAAGAAGCCGATCATGGTTGACGGAAAACCGGCGGATAATGTCGTATTCTATTTCTTCGATACCGAAAGCTACGTTCCCCTGATGATGGAAGCCGAAGTCAAGTCGGGTCCCGCCAAAGGAATGGTTGCCCAGACCAAGTGGAGCGACTACCAGGAAGTGGGTGGCCTGATGATGCCCTTCTCCATGGCTCAAGGTGCTAAAGGACAGGGAAGCCAGCCCATCACCATCACCAACATCGAATTGAATCCCAAAGTGGACGACGCGGCCTTCAAGTATCCGGAAGGCAACTAAGTTACACCACCGATAACACAAGGGCCGGCAATTTGTCTGCCCTTGTTTTTTCCCATTGTTGTTTACGTTAAATCCAAATTCCATCATGATGAAAGGACTAGTACTGAGTGCGCTCGCGTTTGTCGGGGCCTGCACCGTCGCTGCCCAGACTCCTCAACAGCAGGAGGCCGTCACCAAGGGCAAAGAGCTCTTCGGTGACTTGCGTGCCCGCCACATCGGCCCGGCGCTGATGAGCGGACGCATTACCGATATCGAACTTCATCCGAAGAATGACCGCATCATCTACGCCGGAACCGCCGGCGGAGGGGTGTGGAAGAGCACCAACGGGGGCGCTACCTACAATCCCATCTTCGACGATTATTGCCAGTCGATCGGCGCCGTCGAAATAGATCCCTCCAACCCGGACAACGTAGTTTACGTGGGTACCGGTGAGGTGTGGACCCGAAACAGTGTCTCTGTGGGCGACGGTCTTTATAAAACCGTCGATGGCGGCTCTTCCTGGAACAAGATCGGCTTCGAGAAGTCGGAGCGCATCGCGGGTATCCAGGTGAACCCCAAGAACCCGAATGAAATCTACGTGGCGGTGCTCGGTCCCCTCTGGAGCGACAGCGAGGAGCGCGGCTTGTACAAGAGCTCCGATGGAGGAAAGACCTGGGCCAAAATTCTTTACGTCGACAAGACCACCGGTGCCAGCGACCTGACGCTCGATCCCAAAGACCCGAATATCGTGTATGTGGCTTTCTGGCAGGTGCGCCGCCTCCCGTGGGTGTTTAACTCCGGTGGAGCAAATAGCGCGCTGTACAAGTCCACCGACGGCGGCAAGACCTTCGCCAAGATCCACAATGGCTTCCCGGCGGGCAAGCTGGGCCGCCTGGCTATCGCCGTAGCTCCTTCCAATTCCAACATTCTATACACGGTGATTGAAGGAGAGAAAGATGAGCGCAAAGGGCTGTATCGCAGTGATGATGCCGGCGCGAACTGGAAACAGCTCAACAACGACTTCGGTATCGTGGTGCGTCCTTTCTATTTCTCGAGAATCGAAGTAGATCCCCGCAATCCCGACGTGGTCGTTAAGGCAGGTCTCCTGGGTTCCATCTCCCGGGATGGCGGCAAGACTTTCAAGAACCTCGGTCCCAACCACTCTGATGTGCACGACATCGTATTCGACATCAACAATTCCGACCGCATGCATATTGCCACCGATGGCGGTATCTACCGCTCCTGGGATGGCGGAACAACCCTCGAGATTGTGGAGAACATCCCGGTTTCCCAGTTCTATCACGTAAGCGTGGACAATGAAGAACCTTACAATGTGTATGGCGGTCTCCAGGACAACGGCTGCTGGTTCGGACCTTCGGCTTCTCCTGGCGGCATTGAAGCCAAGGACTGGGTTCGCGTGGGTGTGGGTGATGGCTACCGCGTCTATCGTCACCCGACGAAGAAGCTGATCTACTCGGAAATGCAGGGCGCTGAAAACGTATGGCGCTTCGATCCCGCCAAAGACCAGGCGCAAACCATCCAGCCGCTGGCCATGAAGGGCGACCCCAAACTGCGCTTCAACTGGAATGCGTCGCTGGCGACCAGCCCCACCGTGGCTGACCGTGTCTACATCGGCAGCCAGTTTGTACACCGCTCCGACGATATGGGGGAGACGTGGGTGAAAATCTCCCCTGATCTCACGACCAACGACCCGGCGAAGCAAAACCAGGAAGACTCCGGTGGCTTGTCTCGCGACAACTCCGGCGCCGAGAACCACTGCACGGTGTTTACCATCGCCGAATCGCCCCTGGATGCCAACATCGTATGGGCCGGAACGGATGACGGTAACCTCCAGCTGACCAAGGACGGCGGCAAGACCTGGACTAACGTAATCGCCAACGTGCCCGGCCTGCCCAAGAATACCATGGTCTATCACATCGAGGCCAGCGTTTTCAACAAGGCCAATGCGTATGCCGTGTTCACCGGCTACCAGACCGGCGACCAGAACACATACGTATACAAAACCACCGACTTCGGGGCTACCTGGAAGTCGATTGCAACGCCGGAGATCTATGGTTTTGCACGCAACATCCAGGAAGATTATGTCAACGAGAACCTGCTTTTCCTGGGTACGGAGTTTGGTCTCTACATTACGCTGAACGGCGGCCAGAACTGGTATAAGTTCACCAACAACATGCCGTCAGCCAACGTGCACTTCATCGAGTTGCACAAGAAGACTAACGACCTGGTGCTCGCCACCCACGGCCGTGGCGTGATCATCATCGATGACATCAGCATCCTCCGCCAGATGACCCCGGAGAACATGGAGAAGGAGCTGTACTTCTTCAAGACGAAGCCGGCCATCATCCCCGAGAACAACGGGTTTGGCGGTGCCAGCACCGAAACCCAGTTTATTGGGGAGAACCCCAGCCAGTCGGCGAAGATCATCTACTACCTGAAGAAGCGTCATGTGCTGGGCAAGATGGCGCTGGAGATCCAGGATGCCAACGGAAACAAGATTACGGAGATCGGTCCCGGCAAATCGAAAGGGATCAACGTGGTGAATTGGAATTTCACCACGAAACCTCCGAAGGTGGCCACGGGTAAGACCTTCACGTTTGGCGGATTTACCACGCCGCGGGTTCCGGCCGGCACCTACAAGGTGGTGATCCAGAAAGGCAAGGAGACCTACACGCAGGACCTCGTCGTCGAGTACGATCCGAAATCGAACATCTCCCTGGCCGACCGCAAGGCGCAGGAAGCTGCTACGAAGAAAATGTTCGACATGACCCAGGAGCTTGCCTACATGGTGTACACGCTGGATGAATACCTGAAGATGGCGGAGCAGGTGAAGGCCAAGAATCCCAAGGTGGCTAACCCGATGATCGCCGAGCTGAACAAGCTGAAGGAGACGCTGGTGGTGACGAAAGGCGACAACTACGTGGGTGCCGCCGAGCCGCAATTGCGCGAGAAGATGACCGACTTGTATGCCAAAGTGGCCCAGAGCTACTACAAGCCCAACCAGGCGGAGCTCGACAACATGGAGGCTATCGAGTCACGCTTCAGCACCGCGAAGACGGATTACAAGAAACTCAAGGACAAACACCTTCCCAAGCTGAACCAGGCGATGGGCAAGGATAAGCTGCAGCCCATCGTGCTCAAGACGATGGAGGAGTATCTACAGATGCCATAGGCAAGCAGCAGGAAATAATGTAAAAAGAAGGGCTGCCCGGCTGGGTAGCCCTTCTTTTTTGATCGATCATTGACCATGCATTTTCAGTGAACTAATCGACAACGATTAGTTCACCGGATCACCGGTTGTCCTCAAAATGGCCGATTGATTTGGGTAATGTAACCGCGTCCCCGGGCTCAATGGATGACTATAACGGGCTTTTCCGTTTGCCAAATTTGTTCGTGGGCGGGCAATCACCTAATTTACTTTCACCGCTGTATGTCCATGATGGCATCGATTTTCCGAATTCTTGCGCTGCGTCTGGCAATCCTGGCCGCCATTCCCCACGTTTCCGCTGGTCAGAGCAATTGGGAGTTTCTGGGAGGGCCATACGGTGGGAGAATTACGGGGATGGCAGAGACCAGCGCAGGAGTACTTTATGCGTCGACCTATGGTGCCGGGCTGCAGCGCTCAACTGATGGGGGAGAATCCTGGGCCCAAATCAATTTTTCGGCCACCCATCACAACCAGACTGTGCACACCATTTTTGTTGATCTTAATGATCGGATTGTTGTCGCCAGCGCCGAAGGGCAGATTTATGCTTCTGATACGGGCTCGGATTTTGGGTTGATCTCTGAAGTAACCGGTTTTCCTACAGCGTTTTCCAGGAACCCGATCAATGGAAAGCTGGTGCTCGTACTGCATGATGGCAGTTATGGGTATAGCATTTTCGAATCCGCTGACGACGGCCAGTCCTGGAGTCCGATTGTTCAGAATTCTCCACTTCTGGCAGGCGGCTTTTTCGACTTTCACCTGCTTGCAACTGGCTCGTTGATCGGTGTGAGCTCCGCGAATGGAGTTGTAGTTTCAGCTGACGGTGGGTTGAATTTTTCGACGCGAAACGGCGCTATCCTAAACAACGCTGAGCCCACTTTCTCCCTGGTAGTTGCCCCAAACGGTGACCTCTACCGGCTAACCTACAAGGGTATCTACAGGTCCTCCGATCAGGGGGCTTCCTGGACATCCATAAAGGGCAATCTGCCGGGTTCTCATTTTTCCGGAAGACTTTTGATTCATGATGGCCACCTAATGTTCTTCAACTCCTCGGAAAATACCTCCGGGGGACAATCTGTCTTCAGCAGCGTACTGGGCAACAGCACGTGGACCAGGGTTTCGGATGAGTTTCTCTGTTATGAGGGTGAGCGATTTGATGTTTTTGTCTCTTCCAATGGCAGTTTGTTTTCTCTTTTCGATGGCAAGGGCATCCGCCAGTCAACGGATGATGGGGTGACCTGGAGCGCCTCGGATGAAGGCATCACTGCCATAGACTTTCACGACCTGGTGGAAACCGATCAGGGTACTTTGATCATGAGTGATGGGGGTGGTCTATCAACCTTTATTCCGGGCAATGGAGCATGGCTCCGGTATTCGTTTCTTTCACAACCTCTGAATCTCAAGCCTGCCATCATGACATTCGAGACGGGCGCTGATGCCGTCGTGCTTAACGGCAACCGGATCTACTCAACTTTAGATGGAGGAAGAACATGGAGTGCCCGCAGCAACGCTTCGTATTTCTTTTGGACGGCAAGTCGAGCCAATGGAAAAATTTACGCGTTTGCGACCCGACAATTGGATGGGACCCGGGTAATTCTTCGTTCTGATGACCAGGGTGTAACCTGGGTGGTCGAGTATTTCTTTGAAAGCACGAGTGGTTCCTTTGTCATGGATTACTTTGCCATGGACGAGAGCCGCAACGCCTATGTCGGGGTGCTTGAAGATGATAATTCCATCACCGTGGTGCGAATAAATCTCGACTCAAAAAGTGCGACACCCCTCCGTAATGTCCCCTACCTTCATGGATTGTATGAAGAGTACGGAAGGCTTTTCGTGGTTACT
Organism: Cyclobacteriaceae bacterium; assembly: GCA_016787605.1. Lineage (GTDB taxonomy): Bacteria > Bacteroidota > Bacteroidia > Cytophagales > Cyclobacteriaceae > ELB16-189. The sequence goes on along the minus strand of JAEUUE010000128.1, from coordinate 5,513 downwards.
TCGGGATCTGGGGCCGGATGGGAGGTCTCGTATTCCGACAATCAGGGCGGATCTTTCTCCGAATTGCCGATACCCAATATGATTGAGCCGCCGGGGTTGAAGATTTACGAAGACGAATTGTTCGTATTGGGACCTTTTGGGGCAGTGTTTCGGACGAGTGATGAGGGCAGCAACTGGCAAAACTGGCTCAATTTTCTCGAGGGTCATTTTACGAGCACCCGGAATATTGTCCGGACGAACCTGGGCAACTACTACGAACTGGTCCAGAACAAGGGCCTGTTCCTCCGGTTGCCTGCAATCAAGATTGGGCAGTCCATTGCCTTTTCGCCTATGACTGACCGGGAAATCAGGCTCGGCGGATTTGAACCGGAGGTTCATTCCACCTGCGGCCTGCCGGTCACACTAACTTCCTCCGACGAGACCATCGCACGGGTTGAAGGGATGCAGATCATTCCCCTGGGAGAGGGTTCCGTTCAGATCACAGCCTCTCAATCGGGAAGCAGCTACTGTGAGCCGGCTGTGCCCGTCCAGATGTCCTTGAATGTGATCAAGTCTCCGCAGGAGATCGTTCTTGGAACTCTGCCTGAGATCACGGTGGCATCGGAGTCTTTTGATTTACCGGCTACGGCTACTTCGGGCCTGGTGGTTGAGTTTGAATCTACATCCCCCGGGATTTCATTGACGGGTAAAAGAGTGACGGTTCTGGAAGCGGGGGTGGTATCGATCACTGTGCGTCAACCGGGCAATGGGATATATCATGCCGCCGTTGAAAAGAGTTACCTCTTCTGCGTTCGCCCGAATCCTCCAGGTCTCACCCTGGTAACGGGAACCCCATCAATAATTTCCTCCAACGCATCAGGCACACACACCTGGTACAAAGATGGTGAGGCGATTCCCGGTCAAACCAATTCGATCCAGGTAACAGACCAAGGCACTTATACAGCGAAGGTGACTGTCAACTCTTGTGAGAGCACCCTGTCAGACGCCGTAATCTTGGCGATAACAGGCCTTGACCGGGATAGCGAGGTTAATGTGTTTCCCAATCCGGTCGCCGTTGGAGGAGAAATCTTTGTAGCGTTGCCTCAACAGGGCCCGAGTTGGATTACCCTCTATGATGTTCAAGGCCGGGTAGTGAATCACGTGAAGGGAGATGAGACTGAAATCCGGCTGACCACCGGAGGGTTAAGACCAGGCCTGTATCTCCTGGAGATTCGCCAGCATTCGGCGAGAACCATTCGGCTGGTAATTCGATAGACTGCGCAAGGCTTCCCACGGTGGGTGCCCTTTTTGTTTCTCCAGTGCGGTGATAATAGTCATTGTTCATCGGGCACCAGGTTTGGCATATTGCCTGGGCGCCTGGTACGCGCATTTCATTGAGAAAGTGGTTACGATATGCAATGGCCGCATTGTTGGCCATGTTTGGGTTTCTTACCCTATTCCTCAGCTCATCGATCATTTTTGATTGGTTTGACATTCGGGAACGGGAGGGCAATTATGTTTGGTTTATTGTCTGGGCCAATTTTGTATGCAGCCTGATCTATTTGTTTTCTGCCTATGGCTTGGTGAAAACAAAGTCGTGGGCCTATAAACTCCTGGTCCTGGCTTTGATTATCCTCCTGGTCGCTTTTGCCGGTCTTCTTATCCATATCAAGGGCGGGGGCCTTCATGAGACCAAGACGATCGGGGCCATGATCTTTCGGATGGCGGTAACTGCCCTGTTTGCAGGTTGGGTTTACTTCACGATCGGTAAAATATCTTCTCCGCAGGAATCGGTGCCGGAGTCCGGGAAATAGATTCAAAACCAGGTAGCATTCATCAAATTGGTACACTTATGGAGGGAGCAAAAATCTTTAAACTTGACGAAAGCGTAGACTACGCCGATGGGGCCGTGGTGAGTAAAACCATCGTGAAAAAGCCCACCGGGAACATCACGCTTTTTGCTTTTGACGAGGGCGAGGGACTGTCGGAGCACAGTTCTCCCTACGATGCGCTGGTGCAGTTACTCGACGGCCAGGCGGAAGTAATCATCGGAGGGAACCCTTACCATCTTCGGGCAGGCGAGAACATCATCCTTCCAGCCAACATTCCGCATGCCCTCAAGGCCACGGGCAAGTTCAAGATGATGCTGACCATGATAAAGGGCTGATACCCCTGTGCCCTGCACCAACGGGTGCTGGACGCAATGGCTCCTTAAGAAAATGGGCTGTCCTGGGCCGTCTTTTTGGTTTAACGACGCAGTGATATGAAGCCATTACGCTTCGGCATTCCGCTGTTAAACTCAAGAACATAGTAGTAGGTGCCGGAAGGCAGTTCAGCGCCGCTGTTGCTTAGCCCGCGGAAGACGTCCGTTGTATTGTCGTAGTTGCTGGCTTCAAAAACCACCACACCCCAACGGTTGTAGATGGTTAGTTTATTCTGTTGGGTTTCCGGGAAGGCGTCAATGTACTGAATAAAGAGGTAGTCGTTCTTTCCATCGCCATTGGGCGATACGGCGTTAAATATTTTGATGTCCCCGATGACATCAATCAGGAGAATCTGTTGAACGCAAGCCCCTGCCTGGTCACAAACCTGCACCGTAAGCCGGTCCTGGCCGGCGAAAATGATCCCGTCGTAGTTGAGAGTAAGCACGCCGTTGTTGATTTGAACGCCAGCGCCGCTAAGGGGTGGCGCAATGACCTGCAATGAGGCGGGGTCGATGTTATTGTCGGGGTCGGAGACCAGCGACAGCACAGGGATCACCAGGCTACTGCCAGCGGCGGCGGTAAAGATAGCCGATGCCAGCGTGGGGGCAGTATTGCAGTTCTGGACGGTGGCCACGGCGGCAGTCCTGGCACTTTCACAGGTGCCGTTCAGGATAACGGCATAATAGGTGGTTGTTGACGTGAGTACGGGCGTGTTGTAGGTGCCACTGGTGGCGCCGGCAATAGGCGTTGTGCCTGTCGCATCTGGGTACCATAGATACGATTGCCCCGCGGTAGCGCCGGAAGCTGACAGGGCCGCGGGCCCGCTTCCGCACAAGCTGGCCCCCGTAGTTACGGGTGGAGAGAGCGGGTCGCAGATGATCGCCGGCGTGGTAAAGGCGTGAATGGCTTCGGTGCTGTATTGTCCTCGCGCATTTCGGGCACGAATGTGCAGGTCATACGCTGTCCCGGGGTTCAACGCACCTAATGCCGCTGCAAAATTGACCGTTAGGTTGGTTCCCGGGGAGAAGCCCGTGAACACACGGGTTGCGGATGTGGTCGCGCCATCCGTAAAGAAGTAATCCAGGGCAACAATATTGTCGCCATTGTATTCCACCGCAAAAGGACGAGTGGTGATCATGCTCCACCGCCCACTGATGTCCTCCGCCCGGAGGTGCAGGACATGGAATCCCGGGCTCACACCGCTAAGGTCCAGGATCATCGATCTATCTTCCGAACTTAGGGTTAGGGGTACTTCAATACCGTTGCCCGGCCCCGGATCGCTGTCGAAGAAGTACTCTAGCCGGCGCAGCGCCGGAGAGGCAGCCGTTTGCGCATTTCGCTGGACAAACACCGGCTTTGCAACCGGAATACTCCATTGGGCGTTGACGGCGCGTGCCCGGAAGTAGACCAGATGAAAACCTTCTGTGATGGGGCCAAGGAGTAAAGTGAAATTCTGGCTCACGTTGGCCGCTGAGGTAATGGGTACACTTACCCCATTTCCTCTTCCCGGGTCTGTATCCACAAAGTACTCCAGTCGGGAGATGAGTGAGGCGGAGGCAGTCTGGGCTCCGCGCTGAACGTAGACGGCTCGGGCAAGTGGCAAACTCCATTTTCCGGCCGAACGTACCCGAAAATACAGGATGTGAAATCCTTCGCTTACGCCAGCCAACGGAAGGGTGGGGGTAAGCGTGAGAGAAGGGGCAGGGACAAAGGCGAGCGGGGTCCCGTTTCCGGGTCCCGGGTCGGTATCCCAGAAGTATTCCACCCGATTGATGTTTTGCGCCTGAACCAGGACGGGGAATGCCAGCAAGAGCAGCAAACGCCTCATGGACTCCTCAATTGTTCGACTTCACTTTGATCTGAATGGGAAGGCCGGTGTTCTTTTCACCGATGCTCGGGGCGATGAGGGAGTAAATGGTAGGTATCGGAGGAATCCCGGAAAGGACATAAGGTTCGGTTCCCCCGAACATTCCGCAATCGCTACCACCAAAGCCTGCGCCGATGGCAGGCGAAGTGGCGGATAATGCATACCAGCCATCGGTGCTCGCCGATGCAGAAACAAAGACCGTTGAAGGTGGGACATTGTTCAGATTGCCGTCTGAACCAGGCAAACCATTACTCGGATGAATGTTGTTCCTGACGATAGAAGTAGTAATCGACACCGTACTGCCAAAAATGAAGATATTGTTCTGGATCAGCGAGTTGGACGCTGTCAGGGCACCGGCAAGAACATTATTTGAGATTTCTGTCGCAGAGCCAGTCACCGCTATCGCCGTGATGCCCGGGTTACCGCAGGAGTAGCAGAAATACTGGACAAAATTGTTGAGGATCATTACGTTGGAGTATCCAGCGTTTACTTTTATGCCCCTGCCTTGCGGACCGGCAATAAAATTCTGTTGGATGAGACAGTTGGAGCCATTGATTATGACCGACTCTTGAGTGCAACCGCCTGCCAGGGGGTTGATTCTGTTTCTCCGCAAAGAGATGTTGTTCGCATTCACAACAATGAGCCCGTCGACCTGGACCCCCATGAGCACCGTACCTTCCGAGCCGGGTGCAAACTGGATCGCCTCGACACAGGCGACATGGCTTACTATGGCCGGGACGATATTCGCCTGGGTATTTGGGTTCTCATTCAAAAAGTAGCCCGGGCCAATTATGATCAGTCGTTTGGCGATCGCGAGATTCGTCGTAAGGTAATTGTTAGGTGACCCGATCAGGTACAAGGTGTCCCCCGCGGCCGCTCCGGCATAGGCGGCATTCAATGAGACAAAGTCCTTTGCGGTACTGCCCGGATTGCTGTCCACAATCCAGATTTTGGCGGTGGCAGGAACTGCCAAACTAACCAAAGCGGAGAATATCAGCGCTTTCATAAGGGTGCAGATTTATCAAACCAATATAACCGATGTCGTGGTTGGGAGCAATCAGTCCCCAATGAAAGGCAAGCCTTCGGTCAGTTGCCTGGCTTCTGGGGGCGTGACTTGGAGGCTTTATCTGAGGCGAAGATGGTTTCAGGGTCTCCAATTTCGTCCTCAAAAGAGCACCTAATCCGGCCGGTCGCATTCAATGTCCTACACCTGTCAGGTGTAGGACACTATGTGAGCAGCATCCGGAATCCCTGATCGCCCAAGACCCGGTTTTCCCCTGCGGAGTTTCTATCAATAGGTCTTCACGGCCCGGTCATGAAACGACAACACGGGCATGGCTAGGCCGACGGTGATTTCGTGCGTGGTGTAGTTCAGGTTGGACGAGCCCACCGGCAACTCAAAGACATAGCCGAAGCGAAACTTGTCCACCATCATTTGTGCCAACAGACCGTAGGTGTTGAAG
>JAEUUE010000127.1 GCA_016787605.1 Cyclobacteriaceae bacterium | reverse complement strand
AAAAAAGATGGCGGATCTATCACATATCCATCCCCTCCATCGCACCGCCACCTTGTTTTACTTTCCATGCACTGTTCAATAAATAGGCACCGGATGTTACTACGCGGTCGCCTGCCATTAATCCACTTATGATTTCTACTTCGCGTTTGTTGCTGATACCGGTTCTAACCATGCGTTGTTCAAACATGCCATCAGGAGTTTCAATCCAAACCGTGGTAAAATTCTCCAGCAGTAGCGCTGATTTCGGTATAACCAGGGTCTCTTTTCTGTTGCGTTTTAAGTAGACATAGGCCATCAAGCCAGGCTTATAATTTCCTTTTTGATTGTTAACCTTGATGCGCACCAGATTGATCTTCGTATTGTCCTCCAGTCGCGGGTTATCGTACACAATCTCACCTTTGATGCGTTCGCCCGGAAAAGCTTCGAACTCCACTTCAAGAGTCGGTGACTGTCTCAGGTAATTGATCTCACTGCTGTATAATTGGGCTTCGATCCATAAGCTATTTAAATCAGCTAGCCTGAACATAGGGCTACCTATCTCAACGTATTCGCCCTCACGTACGAGCAATTCAGACAAGAACCCGCTACGGTTAGAATAAAAGGTGATCAGTGGAGAAATGTTTTTCGTCTTTTCAAGCTCATTGATTTGTTTTTCCGTCAGCGTCCAAAGCTCAAGGCGTCTCCGGGCCGCTTCGACCATTCTTTGAGTAATCACTTTTTGAGTTGTTGCTTTTTTATTTTCATTGATAGCCAGCAGGTATTCATTTTCGTATGACAAAAGTTCTTCACTATAGATACTGTATAAGGGATCTCCGGTTTTCACAAATGTGCCGGGGTTGCGCACAAATAGTTTGTCGATTCTGCCCTTTACGCGGGAGCTGACGATATTGATATTTCTTTCATCAACTGCAGCGGTGCCAATGAGTGTTGTTTCCTCAAAGATTGTTTTGATTTGTGCAGTGTCGATCCGAATATTAGCCACGACTCGTTCCCGGTCGGTTAACGAGAGCATCGCTTCATGCGCATCGCCATGTCCTTCGTGCGCTTGTTCTGGTTTCTTTCCGCAGGATGTTGAGAGGGCGAGAATTAATAGGGTTATATAAATCGTATTTCTATGCATGACTCATTCTGGTTTAACCAAACTTTCACGATCCATTAAGTACCCGGCATCCAGTGCCACTTCATCATCAGCCTCCAATCCACTCACCACAGTTACACGTCCTTGCGAAACTGGACCAAGCCTCACGAATTGAATTTCCAAAATGTGAGTACCCTCTTCGGTTTGCCCCACTTTTTTCCATACGGCCTGCCTACCACCCAAGTACAGAATGCTGGTTGCAGGCAAGGTCAACGACTCTCTTGTTTTTGGGTGGATGGTAGCTTCAAGTAGTGAATTGATATGAAGGCTTCCATTAGCATTTGACAGATACACTCGAACCTGAATGAACTTCTGACCTGTGACATATTGTGGCTCGATGTATCGCACAATAGTCTTAATTGGTTTATCAGGGGCTAACTCACTTTCCATTGTTACACTATCGTTCAGTGCTATTTCATACTGATGAAGGTTGTCGACTGACAGAATACCCCACACCTCACGAAGGTCATTGATCCAAAAAAGTGTTTGCCCTGCTGAAACATATGCTCCTTCGCGAACCGGCCCTGACGCTGTGGACGTGGAAGGTGAATTTGACTGTCGTTGTTGGGAAGTTGCCCCCATACCACCACCCATTTTATTTCCTCCTGAAGAAGCCATTGCCGCTCCTGTTGGGGACATTTGGGTTGATGGCGAATAAAAAATGTATCCGTCATAGGCGCTGTAGATGGAAAGGGTCAGCGATGCCTTGCCTGATTCCACGATCTGTTTTATCTGAGCATCGGTTATTCCCAGAAG
>JAEUUE010000109.1 GCA_016787605.1 Cyclobacteriaceae bacterium | reverse complement strand
CTTCGATACGGCACCGACAGGTCATACGCTGCGCTTGCTGGAACTGCCGGCGGCGTGGTCGAGCTTTACGGAAGAAAATCCTGACGGCGCCTCCTGCCTGGGACCCACATCTGCCCTGAAGAGCGGGAAGGAGCGGTACCGCACCGTGGTGAACCGGTTGAGGGATGCCGCGCTGACTACCTTCTATATCGTGGCCAGGACGGACAAAGCTTCTTTGAACGAAGCCTCGCGCACAAGCAATGAATTGAAGGAGCTGGGTCTCGCCAACCAGCGTCTGTATATCAATGGGGTATTCAGAGCAATGGACAAGAAAGACTCGCTGGCTGTCAACATCGAGGCCATGGGTAACGAGCAGTTAGACGCCCTTCCGGAGAATCTGAAGCCGTTGCCACGGAAGACGTTCCCGCTTCTTCCTTACAATATCCTGGGGATGGACAGGCTGCGCTCCCTGTTTGATCCCAAGCTTCAGCAATCCATTTCCGAAGCAGTGGTTTCGCGTTTGCTTGTCTCCACCCAGGTGCTGGAGGGAATTGACAAGCTGACGGAAGAACTTTGCCAGGGCCAGCAGCATGGGCTCATCATGACCATGGGCAAAGGGGGTGTGGGCAAAACGGTGGCGGCTTCGGCGATCGCGGTGCTCCTGGCACGAAAGGGCTACGAAGTTCTGCTGACCACAACGGACCCGGCTGCGCACATCCAGGATTTTATAGGGCAATTGGACGAGCTGCCCTCCACCTTGACCGTGGACCGCATTGATCCCAAAGTAGAGACACAGCGGTACACGGAAAAGGTATTGCAGCAGAAAGGGCAGGGGCTCTCCGAGGACGCGCGGAAGTTGATCCTGGAGGACTTGAAGTCGCCCTGCACCGAGGAAGTGGCGGTGTTTCACGCTTTCTCGAAAGCCATCAGCCTGTCCAAGAGGAAATTTGTTGTCATGGATACGGCGCCGACAGGGCATACGCTGTTGCTGCTGGATACGGCCGGGAGCTACCATCGCGACATCATGAGGAACAATGCCAATGCCGGGCGGCTACGGACCCCGTATATGTCGTTACAGGATCAGCAGTTATCGAAGATCATCCTCGTTTCCCTGCCAGAGACAACGCCGATGCGGGAGGCCGGCGCCTTGCAGGACGATTTGAGGAGGGCCGGCATAAAGCCCTATGCCTGGCTGATCAACCAAAGCCTCTCCATGCTGCCCGGTATCTCAGATCCTTTGCTGAAGAGCCGGGCAGAGGCAGAGCGGGAAGTGATCGAGACCATAAAGACAACCTACTCACCAAGAACCTTCGGGATTCCGTTCCTGGCGGAGAAGAGGCTGCTGCCGATGCTTTTGAAAAGCTATTTGACCATTGATGAGACGGTCCAGTGATTACCTGTTGAGTGCTGATTCCCTCTGTTTTATACCAGGAGGGCGATCCTAAACGGGCAGAAGACCAGGCAAACAAACCCATTGAAAAATTGTTAGTAAGAAGATTTGTCTGGCTGCACCATCAGCAGCAAATTGCTGAACTATGGATCTTGTCAAGATACGCGTACTCGAGACGCTGGCCCTGTTGGTCATCTACTTGTTGGCTTACCTGATTACCAGGACGGCCATCAACCATGCGCTGAAACACACCGGAATCCAGCGGGACCGCAGGAAGGTGGTGGTCAAGGCCATCCATTTGTTCAGCACCCTGGCAGTCATTGTGCTGGCCGCCGGTGTCTGGGGCCTGGACCAGGACCAGATTGCCGTCTTCGCCACGACCATCATCACGGCACTGGGCATCGCCTTCTTTGCCCACTGGTCGTTGTTGTCCAATATCACGGCGAGCGTCATCTTGTTCTTCTACCATCCGCTCAAGTCGGGAGATTACATTCGGGTTCTTGACAAGGACGCGCCCTTGGAAGGGGAAGTAGTGGAGCTGACCTATTTCTTTGTGCACCTGAGAACACGAAGCGGTGAACGCATCACCATACCGAATTCACTTTTGCTCCAACGATCGGTGCAGGTGGAAGAACAAGGCAAGTAACCCGCCGGGCTGGAAGGGAATCACAGCAGCCCGGTGAATGACAAAAATAGATTCTCCGGGTCGTGAATTACTTTCCATAGTAAATAAACGGTGCCCAGTAATAAGGGTGCTGAAACTCCTTGCCGTAATCGCCCTTAATGAATTTCCGTTTGATATCGTTTACTACCTGCGCGTAGGGCTTTCCTTTGGAAACCTCCTTGTAGAAGTCGGACATAAATCTCATCGTCGAGGTATCACTGACGGGCCAAAGTGATACCAATGCGGCGTTGGACCCGGCTAGCAGCAGCGACTGCGTAAGCCCGGTTACGCCTTCGCCGACGTACAACTTGCCCAGTGCAGTCTGGCAGGCCGATAGCACCGTGATGTCGGCATTAAGTCTGAGGTTGGAGACCTCCACGGCGTTGAGAAAACCGTCCTCGCCGTCCGCCGGACGCGACGCGATCGACATGGCGACACCGGAGAGGTCGGGGATCTCCGATACCACGAACCCGTGCGTGGCGAGATGAACCATTTTGTACCGGGCAAGCTCGCCAGACTTCGACATGGACTTGATCCGGGTTTCGCTCATGTCTTTGCCTGTAAACACCGTGGCGCCCTCGATATTGCGCGAGATGTTCCGCACCTCCTCCAGCGTTCCTGGAAGCGGGTTCAAGGCTTTGGTGCCAAACAGACTTGCATATGCCTTTCGCTGTGATTTGCCCTCACGCAGGTTCTCGGCGACCTCGGCCTGCAACAGGCTGAGGTCAGCGGCGGTCTGAAGGGGTAGGGGCTTTTCGTCCAGGTCTTCGTAGAGGGCTCCACCCATGGCCAGCAAGGGATTGCGTGTACCGGAGTACTGGCGCTGTGACAGTTGCATCAATACGCTCGCCGAATGGAGGTACCGGATGTTGTATTTCTCCACCAGGTACTTGCCGTCAAAAGCCCGGAAGGCTTCAAAGGGCAGAAAGCTAAGGTTGTCATTGGGCGAGATGATCAATGTCTTGATGCCGTTGAGTTTGTTGAGGATGGGTACAATCAGGTACTTCTGGTAGCGACTGAGCACGTCGTTGAGAAACTCGTCGTTCATGCCGGGTGCTTCCAGGAATTTCCTCGACAACGACCCGATCCGGTTATAGACCTCACGCGGTGCCGTTTCGTTCTTGTCATAACCACGGTAAACCTGGGTTCGCTGGTAGCCCGTTGAAATCACTTCGAACCAGCGGTTGTTGCCGCCGGATTCGGAGAGGGTGGCAGCTTCTTCCGAGCTGTTCTGGTTGAAATACTGGTCGCGGATATCACCTACAAACCGATCGTCGACATGAAAGAGGACGTGGGCGTATTTCTTGGTCACCACCAGAAGGGTGACTTCATAACCGGAAAAGACATCGTAGAGAATGCAGGCCTCGTCGGGTTTGAGCAGGTCCTGAAGATCAGCAATGACGGGAGTCTGGGTCGCCTGGTGGGAAAGCCGTTCGCTGAGCACACGAGCCCGGCTCCGCTCCATGGCGTCGAACGTCTTCTGTACGTCGCCTTTCTTCGCGTAGCAGGCCACCAGCCACTGGTAGGCACTCATCTGGCTTTGGTAGTGTGAGAGCCGATCCTGTATATCGTGAAACTCGGGACCGAATCCTGCGAGGGCAGCGGATTCCTCAAAGTAGACGATGGCCTGGTCGGTGTCACTCGTCGCATAGTACATGCTGCCGAGGTTGTTTAGCAGGAGCGACATCCGGTCGAGGTCTCCGTCACGCCGGGCCTTGTCGATCTGGTTCCGGTAGAGGATGAGGCACTTTTGCCTGCCATCGACGCCCTGGTTCCAATACAGGAGGGCCAGGTTCGTGAGGATAACGTCTTTCAGGTCGAGGTGGTATTGATCCCCCAGGAGATAGCCTTGCTCCCCGTAGTAGATGGCGTTGGCCAGCTGCTGAGGATCTCCTGCGCCGTAAGCGCTCATGGTGAGGGCGTTGCAGGCCGACACGATGCCGAAGATGTAGTTGTGGGTAGTCGCCAGGGTAATAGCCTTCGTCGCATACTCCTGGGCCAACCGTTGATTTTGTTCGGGCTTGCCGGAACGAAGTTGTGCGAACGCGGTGGACACCTGCTGGTAAGCCTCCGTGTCGTAAACAGGCAGTACGCTCTTTCCCATGTAGGCCTGAAAATCGGCGGCATACTGAACGGTTTGTTCGAAGTCGCTCTTGCTGTTGGAAAACCGGATCAGCTGCCACATGAGGAGTGACGACACGGCGGGGTACTTTTCTAGCCCTACAGCCTTGAGGCGTGTGTAGCCTTGCAGCGACAGGGCGTTGGCTTCGCTGGCAAAGCCGGCACCGGAAAGATGCCTGGCCCCATAGAAGTAAGTCAGCAGCGCGAGGTCGGGCCGGTTGAGTTCCTGAAAGGTTCCGGAAAAGCGGACGACCGCATCGCGGATCGCGGCAGGGTCCTTCGGCATACCGTTCAACCCATCCACTACTTTCCCCAGCGACAACCACCGGTCTTTGATCAGCGGCTCGTTCTGCACGAGCCAGTTCGACAGCGCAGCAAACTGGGAGGGCTTCCCGAATGCCTTGCCCAGCACAGCCATTTCTTCTGTAGCTTCTTTCACCTGCGCGTCGTCAGGCCCAAACCGGATGGCGGATGTCAGCAGTTCACGCGCTCTGTCTGCCTGGCCGTCGAGGAAGAGCAGGTAGGCCTTTGCCGTAAGCGGTCCCGGGGCCGAAGGATCCAGTTCGAGGGCGACATCGACGTAGTGTCGTGCTTCAGACGGCTTGTTCAGGAACATGAGCGACGCGGCCTGCCACACGTTGACTTGCAGGTTGTCGGGGTAGACGCGCAGCAGTTCAGTGGCGGCGGCGCTGGCTTTTTCGTAGTTCTTCCTGTCGTACTCGGTGCGCACCGTCTTCTCAAGGTCGAGGTAGTATGACTCCTGGGCGGTGGCGCTCAAGGTACTCAGCAGGAGGAAGGCACCTGCCAGGAAGGTATGGCGCATCGGGTGCAGGGGGTTGCAGCGATTCATGGGGGTTTAGTAGGCGTTGAGGTTGCAGATGTCACCGTTGAAACTGACGAGGCGTTTATTGATGTTGCCGTTGAAGTAAGTCTCCTTCACGTCGAACACAATGGCGCTGCCCGCCTGGGAGACGCGGAAATCGAGGGTCTGGAAGTACTTGCCGTTCTCCATCACGTTTGACCCGATGTCCTTGCGCCCAAGCAGCTTGCCCTGGTTGTCATAGGCCACGATGACAAACTTGGTGACATCCTGGATCGGGGTGGGGCCGTATTCTTCGGCAACGAGGAACGTATAGCCGCCCTGGCAGGCCGAGAGGATGGTCATGGCGTGCACGTTGTGGTAGCGCATGGAGCTCAGGTCATACTCAAAGAAGGTCTTTTGGACAAACGGAATGTGGTTGATGTTCTTGGAGTATTGGATCACGGTGCTGTACTCGTATGGAAAGGCGGCTTTGAAGAAGGCCTGGTAGAAACCGCGGAAGTCATCGGACATGGCGGATTGCTGCTCAATGAGTTGCTTCACGTCGTTGTCGCTGGCCTTGGCCATGGTCACCTGGCTGGAGACGATTTTCTGCCGTCCGCGGCGCAGGTCGTATACCTGGAACTCATCGACTTTGACGCTCATGTTTTGACTGACGTAAACGCCTGCCATGCCTCCGTAAAACGATTTGATATCGTCCTGGAAGACCTGCTTGTCGTTGATCAGGAACTGGTAACTCTTTTCTTTTTTGATGACTGTCAGCGTGTTGTAGTCGTAGGGTTTGATCACCACCGACTTCGACTGGCGCAGCACCTCGTATTTCTTGCCGTTGTGGTTGCTCACGAGGAAGCCCTGGGCGTTGTTGTAGCTGAAGGTC
>JAEUUE010000105.1 GCA_016787605.1 Cyclobacteriaceae bacterium | reverse complement strand
TTCTTCACCAACATCAGTCACGAGTTCAGAACGCCGCTTACCTTGATCAAGGGCCCGGTGGATGCCATGCTGGATCGATTCAAGGATGACCCGGAGGCGGTGAAACGCCTGAAGTTGGTGCAACGCAATTCTGAACTCCTCCTAAGACTGATCAACCAGCTCCTTGACCTGGCTAAGCTGGAATCGGGGAGTCTGAAAGTGGAGAAGTCGGCCGGGGAAGTGCATGGGTTTGTACGGGCGATCGCCAGCGGGTTTGATTCTCATGCGAGACAGAGAGGATTGACCCTCTCGGTTGAAGTCCCTGCGGAGCCGGCTAACGTGATGTTTGATAGGGACAAGGTGGAGACGATCATGATCAACCTGCTGAATAATGCGATCAAGTTTACGCCGTCCGGTGGAGAAGTGAGGGTCACGGCTACGGTTGGAGAGGGGTTGACGACCGCAAAGGCGCAAGGACGCGAAGGATCGCTGAGATTGACAGTGTCAGACACTGGAATTGGTATTCCTGCAGATCAGCAGGATAAAGTCTTCGAGCGTTTCCACCAGGTGAGTGAGTCGCACAAGGAGGTTGGTACTGGCATTGGGCTGGCCTTGGTGAAGGAGTTGGTGTTGTTGATGGGCGGGGAGATTAGTGTGAAAAGCGAAGTGGGGAAGGGGAGTGAGTTCACGATGGTCTTGCCGGTGGAAGAAGCTACAAGCGACAAGCTGCAAGCTGCAAGCCAGATCGAGCAAGTTGATGGGGAACAGAGACATGGTCAAGCAGCGGAAACACCCAGTAACCAGCACCCAGTGCCCAGCACCCATGGGATCGAAGAAGAGTCGTCAATCAAACCCCAAGTCCTTGTCGTAGAAGACAACACGGACGTTAGAGCCTTCATCATCGACAGCCTGGGAGAAGAGTTCAGCTACCTCGAGGCGGACAATGGCAAGCAGGGCGTGGAAAAGGCGACGAGCGAAATCCCCGACCTGATCATCAGCGACGTGATGATGCCGGAGATGGACGGGATCACGATGGCGGCCAGGATCAAGGAGGATCGGAACGCGAGTCATATTCCATTGATATTGCTGACGGCCAAGTCGACGGAAGAGAGCAAGCTGTCGGGACTGAGTTCGGGGGCGGACGACTACCTGACCAAGCCGTTCAACAAACAGGAGCTGCTGCTCAAGGTGAGAAACAGCATTAACCGGCAGAACAAGCTGAAAGAGATGCTGCGCAGCCAGTTGCTCACGGAGGCGCCGAAGGAAAAAATACTATCGCAAGACGAGCAGTTCCTGCAGAAGGTGAAGGAGACGATCATGCAGCAGATGAGCGACGAGCAGCTGAGCGTGGAGTCGCTGGCGGATGACCTGGGGATGAGCCGGGTGCAGCTGTACAGAAAAGTAAGTGCATTGACGGGGATGGCGGTGAATGAGCTGATCCGGAAGCTGAGGCTGCAGCGGGCGGAGCATTTGCTGGGGCAGAATTGGGGGTCGGTATCTCAAGTTGCGTACGAGGTGGGCTTTTCCAACTTGAGTTACTTCTCGAAGGTATTCAAGGAGGAGTTTGGTGTCTTACCATCTGAGTATGAAGGGTCTAACTAACCGACTCACTTTGATGTGTTTCTTTTTGACCGCTTTTGTAGCAAGTGGTCAGCGGCAGTTTACAGCCTACTCCTATGAGGATTTCGCTTCCGTAATTGGGATCAGTCAGGACAGTTCAGGTTTTCTTTGGATTAGTGGAAAAACTGTAGGCCGGTTTGACGGCTACCAAGTCAAGAAATACTACGACAGCACAGGTCGTGCTATCCGTGGGCCCCTGTCGACAGATCCTTCGGGTAAGGTTTGGATACTTGAGCGGAGTGGGTCTGTCAATCTTATTCACGCGTATAACCGGAAGAAGGATTCCTTTGAGACTTTCCGGCCAAATATTGGTGAAGCAAGTCTTGTTTCTCTGGGATTTGATAAAGACGGTACAATTTGGCTTGGCACGGATGGCATGGGAATTTTTCACTTTGATCCGAAGACAGGTGAAAGTGAACAACACGTCAACCCCCTGGAGGATTCAACTAATCGGGCTTTGTGTAATTATATTTGGTATGCCGAGGTATTGGACGACCATCTCCAACTAGGAACACGCTTTGGGTTATGGCGTTTTGATAAGAGAAAAGCAAAATATTCTCGCCCTTCCCCAATTGTACTGAACACACCGCTCCTATCGGAAAGGCCCATCCGCAGAATTTTTCGAGCGAAAGATCACTACTGGTTCTACCTTCCTACCCAACTGGTGAAGGCAGACTTTCAGTTTAACATCCTTGGGCAGTTTGAATTTCCTCCTGATCTGGACGTATTTTCAAATACGTTCAATATTGAATACGATCGCCAGGGCACTTTTTGGATGGCCACCTTTGGTCAAGGTCTCGTGTCGTACACTCCCGCAACAGACAAAGTAAGACGCGAAGTCAAGAATCCATCAATTCCACATACGCTTTCGTATGACCTTCTCCGGTGCGTATACGTCGATCGCAATCAGAATATATGGATCGGCACTAACGGTAAGGGCTTTGTTCAACTAAAGAAACAAAGCCTGGTATTTCACAATCTGTTCTTGCCAGAGAACGCTCCTCCCGGCATGGCGCACGTCGCAGAGACAAAAAATGGCCACTTTCTTCTGCATGAATCAAAGACAGAGGGAATTTGGATTTCCCGACTTACTCATGATCCGGACGAAGTTCACTTTGCGCCAGTCAGAAGCACATTGAATGCAAAGGGAATGTACATTAACGGATCCACATTAGGAAAATCTTATTGGTGGCTTGGAACCACGGACAATGGGGTCATTGGTGTTCCGCTCAACAAGGAAACGGGACTTCCGGAAGTAGGCCCTTTGAAGATATTCAGGAACTCTCCAGGGAATGCGAACACTATT
The DNA here is from genome assembly GCA_016787605.1 of Cyclobacteriaceae bacterium. Taxonomy (GTDB): domain Bacteria; phylum Bacteroidota; class Bacteroidia; order Cytophagales; family Cyclobacteriaceae; genus ELB16-189. Next base: position 1,299 of record JAEUUE010000105.1, on the reverse strand, counting down.
GAGCCTGGTCCTACTATTCCATCCCTGGAGGATAAAAGGGGAACACTTTGGGTTTATAATCAAGGAATCAATCTTTTTTCTACGTATGGCACAGCCGGCTCAGTCACAAGGCATCAGTCTCCCTCGTACTTTAGTTCAGGCAGGGTTGCGGAGGCCGCTGATGGGGCTCTATGGCTCCTTTCGGATTTTCACCTTCAGCGTTTTAAAGACGGAAAGCTGGAGACACTCTATGAAAAGCCAACGCAATTTGCCCGCCATAGGTCCATGAAGATAATGAGAGACGGCTCAATATATATCGGGTCGCTTGATGGCCTTACAGTGGGGACGCCTCACGAAGGAAAATTCGTATTCAAGAGTGTGGACGCGTTTCGTGGTCGTTATGTTGCGGCCATGGAAGAGGATCGAAAGGGGAATCTCTGGTTGTCAGGAGGAAATGGAATTTTTCGATACAATCGGATTGACAGCACTATGGTGCAATTCAATGTGAACGATGGCCTGTCTGACAATGAATTTTATGATATGCACTCAACTCAAACATCGGATGGTCGTTTCTTCTTTACGAGTTCCCAGTCTCTTGTTATGTTCGATCCGCTTTCATACCAACCCAGCTCAACCAAAGTACAGCCCGTCTTCACTGGCTTGAGGGTCAATAATGAATCGGTCGTTGTTTCACGCAATCGAATCAATGAGGACGATTCCTATTTCGTTATTCCGGAAAGTATCAGCGTGTTATCTGAGCTTAATCTTGACTATAAGCACAATATTTTCACGATTGAGTTCTCGGCAATGGAGTTGACTTCACCACTGAAGAACCAGTATATGCACAAACTTGATGGATTTGACGAAGATTGGATTCTTTCTCAGGCATCAGATCGAACAGCTACGTACACAAATCTTGATGCGGGGACATATGTATTCAGGGTAAAGGCTACCAACCATGATGGGGTTTGGAGCGACAAGGAGGCCAAACTGGTTGTTGAAGTGTTACCACCTCCCTGGCGCACCTGGTGGGCGTATGCTGGGTACTCGTTGCTCGGCGCTGGGCTCTTGGTGCTGGCGAGACGGAGCATCGTACAGCGTGAGCGATTGAAGGCAAACCTGCAACTTGAGCATGTAGAATTGGAGAAGGCCAAGGAGGTTGACCGCCTGAAGACTTCGTTCTTCACCAACATCAGTCACGAGTTCAGAACGCCGCTTACCTTGATCAAGGGCCCGGTGGATGCCATGCTGGATCGATTCAAGGATGACCCGGAGGCGGTGAAACGCCTGAAGTTGGTGCAACGCAATTCTGAACTCCTC
>JAEUUE010000078.1 GCA_016787605.1 Cyclobacteriaceae bacterium | reverse complement strand
GTCTTCAGCTGCTTGAACCAGTTCGGGATCCGCTGCGTCACCGGCAAAGGCACCTTGACTTCCTCGATACGGGGTATCTTGATGCGCTGCTTGAAATACTGATACCACTGGCCCGGCGATATCTTCCTCGTATTGGTAAATCGCCCGAACTCATTGACCACCCGGGTCTCGATGATGTTGAACACCTGCTCCGGGTTGATGTTTCCACACTCGGGGCAGGCTCCCGGGGTCTTCGTCGCCGCATTGATGATGTCCTGGAAGTAGGTCACCGCCTCGACGGGGTTCCCGTAGTAAATCTGGAAGCCCCCGACGTCGAGGATGATCAGCGTGTCAAACATCTTGTAGATGTCAGATGACGGCTGGTGGATCACCACGAAAATCATCTTGCCGCGCAACGAAAGTTCCTTGAGCAGGTCCATGATGTTTTCAGAGTCGCGCGACGACAGGCCGGAAGTCGGCTCGTCCACAAACAGGATGTTCGGCTCCCGTAGCAACTCCAGCCCGATGTTCACCCGCTTCCTTTGTCCGCCGCTGATGGTCTTCTGAAGGGGCGACCCCACTTTCAGGTCCTTGATTTCCGTCAGTCCCAGGCTGGTCAGCACCCGGTTGACGCGCTCTTCGGTTTCGGCCCGGGAAAGCTTGCCAAAACAAAGCCTGGCGGCGTAGTAGAGGTTCTGATACACGGTGAGGTCCTCCATGAGCAGGTCATCCTGCGGAATGAACCCGATAATGCCTTCTACTTTCTCCGGGTTTTCATGGATGTCGATGCCGTTGATGAGCACCCGGCCGCTGGACGGTTTTTCTGAGCCGTTGAGCACATTCAGCATGGTCGACTTCCCCGATCCGCTCCCTCCCATGAGGCCGATCAGCTTGCCCCCTTTTTCGGCAACCGTGACGTTCTGCAACCCGGCCCTTCCCGACTTGAAATGGTAGAACAGGTGCTCGGCTACAAAACTGATTTCGGTACCTGACTCCTCCTGGAGGAACTTCCCCACGATATCGCTGTAATAAATCGTGTCGATCTTGCTGCCCCGGAACGTAGATCCGGTGGGAAACACTTCAATCTTACGGCTCTTGAATGGCTGGCTGTTGATATACAGCGATGTAATACCAAGGTATTTGACAAAATAGGTTTCGATGTCTGCCAGCCGAAGTACGGCGATGAGCCCGGTCAGGTTCTTGGCGATAATGCGGGGTCCCGAATGCTTGAATTCCCCGGATCCTTCGTCGATGATGAGGATATTTTTCGAATTCAGCTCCTCGACATCCTGGCCCATGACAAACGTGCGCATGGCCTGGATATCCTTCATGGGTATCTTCAGGGCCTCCCCGATATAGAAGATCAGGTTCTCCTGGCGCTCGGAAATGTGGCCCTCCGCATAGACGAGTTCGATGATTTTGATGACAATCACCGCCTTCTGCTGCATGGTGAGGGCCTGGTTGACCTTCTTGGAGATCTGCATGATGTGCGCCCAGTCGTCGACAAACTGGGCGGTTTCATCATCCATGGAGACCAATTCGTTGCCGGAAGCCTTGCGATTGGCCTTGACAAACTCGTCGAAGAGGTTGAGGTAGTAGCGGGTGCCTTCCTGGTTGAGATGAAGGGACAGGAAGTCCCTGATATTGGCCCGCTCGTCGTCGGTGATCCGTTCCTTTGCCACGATGGCAAAAAGCTGGACAATCGCCTTCAGCAGTTCTTCACTCATGCGGTCAGCCGGTTCCTCATTTCCGGGTTAAAATAGGCAAAAAAACAGGGTCTTTGAGGGTGAAACGGGAATCTTTCTTTACCGTTGCGCAGCCCTCACTTATTCCAATTGTGACCGAAAAACTTTTTCTTTGTTGCCGAACACCCAACTTATGAAAAAAGCAATCCTCTCTTCCCTGTTTGCCATTATCGCCTTTGTGTCCCCCGGCCAGACTTCCGTGCTCTGGGAAGTTACCGGAAACGGACTGCAATCACCGTCCTACCTCCTGGGCACCCTGAAGTTCATCGGCGCCAAGGAATTCTACTTCCCCAAGGAGTTCAAGGAGAAAATGGATCAGTGCAAGATCTTCGCCATCGAAGACCAGGTCGATCACAAGGCACAGATGGAAATCAACAAGGCATTGCACTTCCCCAAAGGCAAGTCGCTGGCCACGGAATTGTCGCCCGAAGACTATGCCAGGCTTGTCGCCTTCATGGAAAAAGAATTTCATCTGCCCAAGGCTAAATTTGAAAAGGACCTGGGGAAACTGATCCCGCTGGCGCTTTCCATCAACATGACCCGAATGGCGCTGGGCGAAAAGGTGAAATACTACGACATCGAGCTGCTGCTTACCGCCAAGAAGGAAAAGCTGAAAACCTACAGCCTGGAACCGATCAAGCGCGAAGCGGAAGCCATCCAGTCGTTTCCCATGGACGAGCAAAAGAAAGCCTTGATGGAAAGCGTGGCGAACTTCGAGCAGCAGAAAGCAGACTACCTCCAATTGGAGGCGGCTTTCGATGCCAATGACCTGGACAAGATCTTCTCCTTAACCTTGCATCCCACGGAAGACCACCCGGATTTCGTAGAGGCGTTCTACACCAAGCGAAACCTGGAATGGATGCCGAAAATTGAAAAGATGATGAACGACAAGCCGGCCTTCATTACGGTCGGTGTCACCCACCTGGAAGGCGACCAGGGTTTGTTGTCGCTGCTCCGGGCCAAAGGTTACACCCTTACGCCCGTGCCGCTGTCCAAGTAGTTACCCGATATACTTCGTCAGGATATCCGAGAGAATCAGCAGTCCCTCGCGGAGCGGCTCGTCCTTCAGGCTGTTGAGATCATCCACAGGAATTCCTTCCTTGCTGACCTTGGTGTCCAACGAGATATCGCTCGAGGCCTTCTTGGCCTCCTCCATTTGCTTGCGGCGCTCGGATTCATTGAGGGAGATCGTGGTCTCCCCGTAATTCTTGCGGGCCTCCTCCACTTCTCCGGCGTATTTCTTCAATGACGCATCGAACTTCAAGCGTTCCTGGTAGTCGCGTGAGAGATTGGCCACCAGCTTGTCGTTGACATTTATGGCCGGCTGAAAGTCGGCCTTGCGAATGACATCCCACGGCAGGGCGTTGGGACGCGCACTCTCGCCAAACTGGTTGGGATCAAAAGGTGAAGGCAGCAAGATATCCGGGGTTACACCCTTGTTTTGCGTGCTGCTGCCGGTCACCCGGTAAAACTTTTGGGTGGTCAGGTTAAGCTGGCCCACTTTATCCTGATCGGGAATCCACTGGGCGAGATCCAGCACGGCCTGGACGGTCCCCTTGCCGAAGGTGGATTCGCCAACAATGACTCCTCGTTTGTAGTCCTGAATGGCACCGGCAAAAATCTCCGAAGCCGAAGCGCTGAAGCGGTTGGTCAGCACAACCAGCGGGCCATCGTAGACCACTTCCCGGTTGTCGTCCACGTAAGCTTCCACCCGGTTGGCTGGATCACGAACCTGCACAACCGGTCCTTCCTTGATGAACAAACCGGTCAGGTCAATGGCTTCAGGCAAAGATCCCCCGCCGTTGTTGCGGAGGTCTACCACCACGCCCTGCACTCCTTCTGACTTCAGCTCCTGGAGAATCCGCTTTACATCCCGGGTGGTGCTGCGGTAATTCGGATCGCCCTTTTGGTAAGCGGCGAAGTCCATGTAGAAGCTGGGCAGGGAAACGACGCCCAGTTTCATGTTCCGGCCATTTACTGAATAGTTGATCACTCTCTTCTTAGCGGCCTGATCTTCAAGTTTTACCTTTTCACGAATAAAGCTCAGGATGACCGGTGGTCCATTTATGCCGGTTTGCGCCGGGAGTACCTGGAGGCGGACTTCCGTTCCCTTCGGGCCTTTGATGAGCTTCACCACCTCGTCGAGTCTCCAGCCCACAACATCGACCATTTCTCCATCCTTGCCTTGTGCCACCCCGGAGATCAAATCGTTGGCGTGAAGCGTCTTTGCCTTGTCGGCCGGGCCGCCGGGTATGATTTCGGCCACCTTGGTGTAATCATTCTCTGTCGTCAGACGTGCACCAATTCCTTCCAGCGACAGGCTCATGCTCTGGCGGAAAAGATCGGTCGCTTTGGGAGAAAAATAGTTGGTGTGGGGGTCGTACGACTCCGTGATGCTGTTCATATAGAAACTGAAGACATCCTCGCTATTGATCTGGTCGAACGACTTCAGCAGTCTTTCGTAGCGCTTCTTCATCAGGTCCACGATATCGGCCTGTGACTTTCCGGCCAATTTCAGCGACAGGGCCTGGCTCTTGATGATCTTGCGCCAGGTATCATTCAGCTCCTCCGGTGTTTTCGCCCAGGGCAGATGGTCCCGGTCGCTTTCATACGATTCATTCACTGTATAGTCAAACTCCTGGTTGACCAGCGTGTTGAGGACATAGTTGAGACGGGTACGGTAGCGATCCTGGAAGAGCGTATAAATCGAAAAGGCCGGGGTAACGTTCTCGGCCCGCGACAAATCATCCAGTTTGTCCTTCAGGTTATCAAACTTCCGGATATCCGATTCCAGGAAATACACCCGGCTCGGATCCAGCTCCGAGAAGTAATTGTTCAACACAACTGCAGACAAGGAGTCATTAAACTTGATTCGTCTATAATGGTGACGATCAAGTAATAAGGTGACAATTCGTGCCTCTTTGCCGAAGACCGGCTTGGGCTGAAGACGGGTAGTATCCGGCGGGCCTGCCAGGCCCCGAACCGCCAACACCAAGAGAATCCACACCAGGCTAAATTTTCTGCTCATGGGCCAAATCGAAACGTTTACTATTTCCCCCGTATACGGACTAATCAAAGTTCAGGCCAAATCCCGCTAAGGCTTTGCGGACTTGTCGAGATCAAATTCTTCCAGGAATTTCTGGGCCTGCTCCAGGCTGGAGAACTCATAAAACCGCTTCCCGGAAAGTACCGAATGGATTTCGATTCGTACGGAGTCGATGTTCCTGGTATTGCGCTTGGAAGAATTGCGGAATTCCTTGAAATCGTCTCCTTCCCGGCGGGAAATAGGAAACGCTGTGGCCCGGACATTCTTGCAGTACTCGCAGCGGTAGTGCTTGATGATCTCTTTGGGAGAGCCATCTTCAAACCGTTCCGACACCTCTTCCTGGACCACTTTCATGGTGAAGAAGCCACAGTTGTTGCACTGCAGGGCGGTCATGTGGCCCTGGTATTTTTCAATGTGGATGTCGCCCGACTTGTCGTCGATCCAAACATCGTAGTCGATGCTGAAGATTCCTTCCTCGGCCTGTTTTCCCTCATCCAGATGAACATCTTCCTCTTCTTCCGTCAGGAGGCGCATCCGGTTGCCCGTCTTGTGGTTAACCCGCGGCATATACCGCCATTTCTTGAGCTTGGCGTTCAGTTTGGTCGGATAGTAGTATTGAAGAATGAGCTTGGCCACATAGGCCACCAGCGTGGCGCCGGCTATTCCGAAGAATATCCGGACGAAGAACCAAACCCCTACTTCATTGAGCACGCGCTCCCCGGAGCCGTACAGGTTGATTAGCAGGCCAATCGCCGCGCCAAAACAATAGAAGCTCCATTTGTACCAACGGACTTCATGCGTATTGATGTAGTCGTACTTGTCCTTGTATTCCTTGATCAGCGCCACGCGGAGGTGGTGCACCAGGTAGATGAGGACTCCACAGGTGACCATGACAATGGCACCAATGATCATGGCGATGTACCAGCCCTGGAGAAAAGGACTTAGTTCGGAGTGATCAGCAAATTGCATGGAAGGAAACATTTTCAGGGGTTAAAAATACGCATAAAAAACGATAAGAGGCCTATTTTAGTGCTTCCCTCCCTTCAATATTGCCTCCAGGTTCGCCGGGGAATAACCCTTGGATTTGATGGTCTTGTTGTCGGCCGTCCGGTAGACCAGCCACTTGTCACCCTCCTGGAGGTAATAGCATTCCGTGTTGTTGTGCTTTCGGTAATAGTCAACGGTTTCCCTGGCCTCCTCTTCGGTAGCACAAGCCTTACTCATGTTGGACCGCTGAACCTCCTCAAACAACTCCTTGAATTGGGAACCCAGGCCAAACTCCAGAATGGCCCCTGACAGCACATACTGCAGGTCACACAAGGCATCGGCCACGGCCACAATGTCTTTGCGGCTAATGGCCTCCTCGAGCTCTTTCAATTCCTCGGCCAGCAGGTCCACCCGGAGCCGGCACCGGCGTTCGTCGGGTATGGCAGGCACGTCCACAACGGGGTGCTTGAAGGTTTTGTGAAACTCGGCAACCAACTGGAGAGACTCGGGGTGTTTCATGGAGACTTCGGTTTTGTGCCAAGGTAGCAGATTATCCCCTCCCCGATCAACTGGGCTTATTTAATCTGCCGGTGCCCGTCTATATTTGCACCCGATTTGCCACCCTCATGAACTCTAATTTCGTTCAAGAACTTACCTGGCGCGGCATGGTGCACAACGTCATGCCGGGGACTGAGGAGCAGCTTCAAAAGGAGCGCACTTCGGGGTATATCGGCTTCGACCCTACGGCCGATTCCCTCCATATCGGGAACCTGGTCCAAATCATGACGCTCGTGCACTTCCAGCGATGCGGCCACAAGCCGGTTGCCCTGGTGGGGGGTGCAACGGGTATGGTCGGCGATCCCTCCGGCAAATCCGCCGAGCGCAATCTCCTCTCGGAAGAGGTACTGCGTCACAACGAAGCCTGCGTGCGAAGCCAGTTGGAAAAATTCCTGGATTTCTCCCCGGGACCCCAACAGGCTGAGATGGTTAACAACTACGACTGGTTCAAGGACTTTACATTCCTGGATTTTATCCGCGAAGTGGGCAAACACATCACGATCAATTACATGATGGCCAAAGACTCCGTTCAGAACCGGCTGGAAAGCGGGCTGTCCTTTACGGAGTTTACCTACCAACTGGTTCAGGGCTATGATTTCTACTGGCTGTACAAGAACAAAGGGTGCCGGCTCCAAATGGGAGGATCCGACCAGTGGGGCAACATCGTTACCGGAACCGAGTTGATCAGGCGCAAAGACGGCGGGGAAGCTTTTGCCCTCACCACTCCGCTGATCAAGAAGGCAGATGGTACCAAGTTTGGCAAAACCGAACAGGGAAACGTCTGGCTTGACGCCCGGCGAACCTCCCCCTACCACTTCTACCAGTACTGGCTCAACGCATCGGATGAGGACGCCGCTAATTTCATCCGCATTTTCACTGAGCTTCCAAAGGAAGATATTGACGCCTTGATTGCCAGCCATCTACAGGCGCCACATAAGCGTCAACTTCAACAAGAGCTCGCCCGACAGATTACCGTCAGGGTACATTCCCAATCCGACTATGAGACAGCCCTGAGCGCCTCGCAACTGCTCTTCGGGCAATCGGTGACGGCCGACCTTGAGCGGCTGGATGAACAAACCCTGCTGTCTGTACTGGACGGCGTCCCTATGGTGACGGTTTCAAAGGATGCGATTGCCGGGGCGGCCACGGTGACCGACTTGCTCTCTGAAGTCACTCAAGGGAAGATATTCTCCGGCAAAGGCGAGGCCCGACGGATGATCCAGGGCGGCGGCGTGAGCGTTAACAAGCAGCGGGTGGAAGATCCGGCCCAGGCGCCCAACTACCGTCTGCTTCACAACCGGTACCTGCTCGTTCAGAAGGGCAAAAAGAATTACTACCTGATCATTGCTTCCTAGATGGAGATTACCTGGAGAGAATGGCTGAAGTCGAACCGCGGTCGAGGCATCATCCTGTTCTGCTTCGGCACGCTCCTTTCCATGATCCTCTTCATGCCGCTGTACTACCGGCATATCCTGGCCCCGAAGGTGGGGATCCTGCTGAATGATCCTGTATTGAACTACTTCACCCCGGTCGACTGGTCGACGGCGGTCTTCTTCATCCTGACGGTGGCCCTGGTACAAACCCTGGTGATGTACAGCAACAAGCCGGCCCTCCTGCTTACCGGGATCATGACGTATTGCGTGGTCAATATTCTCCGGGTGTTTACCATGTACGCCATCACGCTCGAACCGCCGGCGGACATGATCCTGCTGATCGACCCCATTTCCGCTTCGCTGGTCTACCCGGAGCAGGCATTTGCCAAGGACTTATTCTTCTCGGGCCATGTCAGCACGATGATGGCAACCGTCTTCATCGAGAGAAATCGAGTCTGGTACCTGGTCAAGGTAATGGGAACCGCCCTGATGGCGCTGTTCCTCGCCTGGCAGCACGTTCACTACTCAGTTGACCTGCTGGTGGCGCCTTTTATCACGTACCTCTGCTACCTGGGGGTCAGAAAATACGTGGCCAAGGTGGAGGCCCCCAGACTGGTGGAATAAGGAGGAAAAAGAGCTATTTTTGCCCCCATTCTAATGACCGAGTTAGTAACAATTACGTAAAATAGGATTATTTTGCGGGTTCTTAGTAACGCTATTTAATGAGAGAATGAAAATGGAGGAAATGGTTGTGACTGAAAAGATTGTTAGAAGTGACTCCTACCCCCGGTTTGTGCTGGGCGAAAAGCTCACCGATGAGCAGAAGAAATTCTTTGATACCTACGGATTTATCCACTTTAAGAACTTCGTCAGCAAAGAGACCGTAGCCGAAATGCTACGGGAATCGGAACGGGTACAGGACCAGTGGATTAAGGAAGGGCGAAAGATGGTGAATGGTGTTCCCATCAAGTATGGGACAGATGTCGACGGAAAGACCATCGTTCAGCGCTTTGCCTTTCTCAACCAATTTGCCCCTGTCTTCGAGAATTTCCTCAAGGATCCCCGCCTGGAGGCCCTTTTTGAATTTATCGGGGCACCGGATTCCCGCATCGGGGTCAACGAAAAGGACGGCCTGGTGTTCAATCACTACGTGAATACGACCAACAGCAACTATACCCAGCTGGGCTGGCATACCGACGCCCTCCGCGACATCTTCTACGGCAACAAGATCATGCCGATGCTGAATGTGGGCTTGCACCTCGACCATTCCTCGCCGGCCAACGGGGGATTGCGAATCCTGCCTGGAACTCACAATAAGGGCATCGCTACCCTCCTGTTTCACAAGGTTTACTACCTCAGCAACAAGGCCGACAAGCGTGAACTTGGTCTGACCACCGAGCCGGGTGACCTCACCGTCCACGACGGACGTATCTGGCACCGCGTGGCACAGTCTCCCTTCGTGGGCGAAAAGAGCCGCCGCCGCGTGATGTACGTACCCATCATCTCGGGGAAATACCAGCCTCGCGACGAGAGCAGCAAACCGCTCCTGTACCAGCGTTTTGCCTCCATCACCGACAAATAAGATGGCGTATGCCCTGATCACCGGCGCCAGTGGTGGCATCGGGCTGGCCTTGGCGCGAGAACTCGCTGCCAGGAAACACGACTTGCTCCTGATTGCCCGGTCTGGTCAAACGCTGGAAAAGCTAGCCTCTGACATCCGCCAGCAGTACCGGGTGAAGGTGGATATTCTTGCCATGGACCTTGCCGCTCCCAATGCCGCGCAAGCCGTATTCAACTGGCTGCAGTCCTCCAATTACTCAGTCGATATCCTCGTCAATAATGCCGGCTTCGGCTCCTGGGGCTTGTATGAGGAAATCCCGGAATCAGAATTCCAGGGAATGATGCAACTCAACATGGTAACGCTGGCCAATCTCTGCCGGCTGCTCCTGCCTATGCTGAAGAAACAGGAGAAAGCCTACATCCTAAATGTCTCAAGCACAGCGGCTTATCAGGCGGTTCCTACGTTGTCACTTTATGCAGCTACCAAAGCATTCGTACTGGTATTGACCCGGGGACTTAACTGGGAACTCCAGGGAACATCTGTGTCGGCATCCTGTCTGTCTCCCGGTCCGACCACCACAGGATTCATTGACCGGGCCAACCTGGGCCGCATCAAGGACCGGGCAGAGAAGTTCAGCATGTCGGCCGAAGCCGTGGCCAACATTGCGATCAAGGGTATGCTGGCTGGAAAGCCGGAGATCATCCCGGGCCTTACCAATTGGCTCAGCGCCAAGCTGGCCGAGATCGTCCCCAAAGGAATCCCCGAGCGGATCGCCCGCAACCTGTACAAGTAGTTTATTTGGTTCGTAGCACGAAGACGAACCTTCCTCTCGAACGCTCAGGAACCTTGCCGCCCGACGTGCGGATCAGGGAGTTCTTACGGATCATTTCTTTCAGCAGTTGTTCCGCGCGGGGGCTGAGCGTCCGCTCAACCGTGGTTATGCCCGTGATGTCCCCGTTTTCATCGCACTCAATATCAAAAACAATTCTTCCGTTCTCGTTATCCGGCAACTGAGGGATCGAAGGCTGGTCAGCCCAGGTCCATCCGGCCATTTGCAGGTTCATCCCCGTTCCACCCCCACCGCCTCCCGGTGTTCCGTAGAGGGCCTTGGCATCCAGCGTGCCTTGCTCGCTTCCCTTGTCACCCGTCTTGTTGACATTGTCTCCCTGGCTGGCAGCATCGCCTTTGCGGGCTGTCTCCTCGGCTGCAGTTTCCTTGGTGGTCTCTGCGGGCGTCGTGACGGTTGACTCTTTCTTGGGCGTTTTAGCTTCTGCTTTGACAGGCTCTTTCGATTCAGTTACCGGCTTCTTTACCTCCTTGACACTCACGGGGCTCTCCGCCTTGGAGGGCACCGGAACAACTTCCTTCTCTGCGGCCGGCTCACTGGTCTCTGACGGTGTTTCCGCGCTTTGCTCCGGCATCTGCTCACTTACCGTCTCCGATGTCACCGACTCTCCCTTGTCGCCCACCTGATCCTCCGGCTGAACTTCGCCGGATCCCTGGTCGTCCAATCCGAAATTCAGCTCTATGCCGTATTCCGGCAGCGGCGGATCCGGCGCACGCCAGGCGATAACAAAGAAGAGAATCAGAAACAGGACGGTGTGAACGCCCAGGGAGGCCCACAACCCTAAATTCCTGTTCTTTTTCTCCTGGTCGTTCATGTTACTTCGGCTTCGTGGCCAGGGTTACCCGTGCTTCCAGCGACGTGGCGATACCCGCCACATACACCAGTTCTTTGGTCGGAACGCTTTCGTCAATATGCAGTACTACGACACCTGCCGGAGAAGACAACAGTGGCTTCAGTGCCGATTCCAGTGTCGACCGGGTCACTTTCTTATCGTTCACGTAGTACTGAAGGTCTTTGGTCACCGTAATGGATACCTTTTGTACTTCGATGGTGCTGGCTTTGCTGGTGGGCAGATTGACCGGCAGCCCCGAAGGAGTCACAAAGGAAGCGGTAAGCATGAAGAAGATAAGCAAGAGAAAGATCAGGTCCGTCATGGAAGCCATGCTGAACGCCACCTCTACCTTATTTCGCGTTTTCAGGTCCATCGTGCGGTCGGCTATCGGGGTTCTTGCAGAAGGTCAATAAACTCGATCGAGGAATACTCCATCCGGTGAATCACCTTGGAAACCCGGGTGACCAGGTAATTGTAGGCCAGGTAGGCTATAATGCCCACAATCAGGCCCGCCACCGTGGTGATCATCGCTGTATAAATGCCGGAAGACAGAAGTTTCGGACTCACCGAGCCCTCTTCCTGTGCAATGGCTATAAACGCTTCCACCATACCGATTACGGTACCGAGGAAACCCATCATGGGAGCAGCACCGGATACGGTAGCCAGTACGGAAAGATTTTTCTCCAGTTTGAAGATTTCAATCTTGGCCACGTTTTCGATCGACGCCTCGATGTTCTTCAGCGGGCTTCCGATCCGGGATACCCCCTTTTCAATCATCCGGGCAATCGGGCTATCAAACTGGGTGCAAAGAAGTTTGGCCCCGCTGATGTCGCCCTTGAGAACCAGCTCTTTGATCTTGCCTACGAAGGCGTCCGGGCTCTGATTGGCCTTGTTGATCGTCAGTACACGCTCTACAAAAACGTAGACCGCCACAAAGGACGACAGGACAATGGGAATCATCATGAACCCGCCTTTCAATGCCAATTCAATGACGGAGAGCGAGTCCGCTTCGGGTGTACCCGTTGCTGCAACGATTTGAGCAAGTACCATAGTTCAAAAAAATGTTAAGACCGAAAAAAAAGTAAAAATCAGGTCAATAGGCTTTCATCAATACTTCAACACCCAGACTCCGCTCCCATAGGTCGCTTTAGCTGCATCCGCGCTGGCCTGAGCCTGGGCAAATGTCTCGTGATCGGCAATCGCCAACCGGTGAAAGTTCTTGCCTCCAAACGGGGGAATAACTTTCAGGTTGATTCCCTGAGCACTCAGCTTCTTTGCGTAGTCCATCAGCAAGTCATCATCGATGTCGCTCGTGATCACTACGTAATAACGCGTGGTCCGGGCACTTAGTACTTCGATGGTTCCCACGGGCGGAGTAGCCTTTACCAGGGCCTCCTGGCGCTTCCTTTCCTCCTCGGCTGCCTGCTCCCGGGCCAGGCGCTCTTCTTCGGCCTTCTTTTTGGCGGCTGCCTGCTCACGCGCCAGCTGCTCCTTCTTGGCTTTCTCCTTGGCGCCGGGTACGTATACGAAATTATAGATCAGGTAGCCGGCTACCGCTACCACGAGTATGATGACAATGGTGAGGATCATGGGTGCCTTGGACTTGGACTCGTCCACGGCATAGGCTTCAAACGTCTCCGTCGGAGTAGACGTCGTTTCCCCGGGTTTTTCCTCCGTTGCAGGCTCCTCCGCTTTCGGGGCTTGCTCCTCCAACGGTCTCAATTCCAGTTCAGGCAACCCAAAGTTTTCGTCCGAGCCGTTTGTCTTGTCCTCGTTTACCTGATCTTCATCGTCTTTGGTGGCCATGTGAAGGGGGGTTATGCTTTTCTATGTCAAACAAAAATAACGCAAAATTCACAATAATTGGCAAGTTCACATACTCCTAAAAGCTCCAACTCGCTCCCACCATGGCCTGGAATCCTCGGGCGGGATAGTTCAGGTAGATGGGGTACTGATTGGCTAACATGTTGTTAAACTGAACAAAGGCAGAAAGTTGTTTCGAAAAGAAATACCTGGCCTTCAAATTAAGATCAAGCGCAGGGGATAACGTCTGAACGGTCGCCGTTCCAGGATCTTTTGCCTTCATGCCGCCCTGGAACAGGAGACCCGCCTGCAGGTACACCTTGCTGAACAGGTTGTACTCCAGCCTGAAATCACCCCGGTACACCGGCCGGTGCCAGGCTTCAGCAAGTGTATCCATGGAGTATTGGAAGTAATCAACCCTCAAGGTGGCGGTGAGCAGGTCGGCGTGGGCCAGCGTTCCCTCCACATAGGGATTAAAACGTCCGGCATTGTCGTAGGTGAGAACAAACTTGTCAAAGGGGAAACCCACTGCCGAACCGGCAAGGTCGAAGGGATTGCGCTCCGATTGGTAGAAGTAGAGATTATTCATCCTGGCATAAGCTACACCGATGCGGGCCCGCACCTTCCCGGTAGCCACACTGGCACCCGCATCCAGTTCAATCGCCCGATCGGTATGAAACATCGGGTTATTTGAACTGAGCCAGAAATTCTCCGACGTGAGGGTATGCAAGTTGACCTTGTCGAGGTTGCCGGAAAGTCGGGCAAAAAGCGAAAGTCGTTCATCGACAAGGTAGTCCAGCGATGCCTGAGGATAGAAATAGAGTGATTTGCCTGATGCCCCGGTTCCCTGGTTTCCTTGATTGGTCACGGCGATATTCACGCCCGCCGTCACTGTCAACTTCTCCCCCGACTTGAACTGATAGGCCGGCCGGAATTGGATCAGGTTTCGGCTTTGATCAAAGAGGGAATCTTTCAATCCAATAAACCAGGCGTCAATACCCAGCAGGAACTTGGATTGTCCCGCGGCCTTGTATTCCCCTTTCAGGCTAACGGACATTTCTCTTTCGGAGGACACATAAGCATCCTTCAGCCGGCTGTACCCAGCCTGGAACCGATAGTTGAGGTCCCCCGGTTTCCGGTTTTCCATGGAGAAACTTGCCGAGAGCGTCTCATAAACCTGCTTGATCCTGTCACGATCCGGGTCGAGGCCGGGCGCGTACCCGTAGAAATACCCGCGCTGGTTCTCGTAGTTCAGGTCTCCGCCGAGAATAGCGCCATCGGTCAACGTTTTGCCAAACAGTGTAAGGCGGGTGTCAGATTGCGCCGAGTTGTCGCCGCCCACAGGTCCTTTGCCGAAACTCCTCCAAAAGAAGTCGGCTCCCAGGAGTTTCTTTTTGTCCCGCTTGGTGGCCACACTGCCATCCACCATGAAAGACGTCAGGTTTCCTATGCCTGCGCTTACATAATTGCCATACAATTTGGCCAGTTCTTCTTGCTTGATTCTCAGGGGGCGAATCACAGGAACATAGTTGGGAGAAGAATACGAGAGATTCCTGACCTCATAGGTAATGGCCGGTACAATGGGCTCAAAAGGACGGGGCGGCACCTTCTCGAAATACCGGTTGGCGCGCGGAAGTGTCAGTTGCCGCTCTTTGGTCAACTCAATTTCAAGGTCCTTGATTTCCCCCTCTCCTTCCTTTTCCCAGGTTTCCTGTGCCAGGGAGACCTGCACAAAGCCCGCCAGGAGCAGTACAGCCAGCCCCCGGAAAAGCCGGGCAATGTCGATATGAAGAACCTTGCTCATGGTCGTCGGTCGGTCGTATCCTTTTTCTGCAATTCTTCCCGTTTCTTCCTCTCCTTTTCTTCGATCGCCTTGAGTCGCTCCGTCGCGATGTTGCGGATTCCCTCCCCGGGGAAATTATCGATCAGTGAACGCAGTGTGCCCTTGGCCTGGAAGATCTCCTGGGTAGCGAGGTAGTCATCGGCCAGGAGAAGAAATGATTTTCCTACCCAGACTTCGTAGGCGGCGAAATCCTGGTTGAGCGCCATCAGGGTTTCCCGGCAGGCGGCATGTTCACCTTTCAGGAAGAAGATTTCCGCCAGCAGGTACTTGGCTTCTGCTCCATATTCATCCTGGGCAGAATTCAGGGTGGCCAGGAATTCATCCTCGGCGGTTTCATAATCTCCCCTGGCCTTCGCGCTCTTGCCCAGGAAAAGGGATGCCTTGCTTTGGGCATTGGCATTGACGCTCCCCAACTGTTGAATCTTTCGTGCATAGACGTCGGCACTGTCATATTGGGCCAGGAGGAAATACGACTCCATCAATCCATTGAGCGCGGTGAACTCGTCTTTCTTGTTGACGGCCACCCGCTTGAGTCGGTCAAACGCCTGGACCGCTTCCTGGTATCGTTGCTGGCGGAATTCCAGTTCGGCGACACGGGCCAGTGATTTGTTCAACATACCGAAGGCCGGGTCGGCCGATACCTGCCGGTGCAGGTCGAGCGCCCGGGAATAGTCCTTCAGGCGATAATAGCTTTCACCCTGGTAATAAGTGGCCTCTGTGGCCTGGGCACTTTGGGGGTAGTTGCGCAGGAAGGCCGCGAGAGACTCGATGGCTTTGGGATACTGCTGGTTAAAATAGTGGCTCTTCGCACTTTCATACTCAATCGACTCAATCCCCTTGGCGTCGGGGTTGGCCTTCTTGTATTGGGCCAGGTATTTGTCGAACTCTTCCGAGCGGTTGGCCAGCCGCAGGGCTTCCTGCAAAGGGAGCAACACATCCTCTCCGGCCGGATGGGCCGGGTATTTCTCCACCACCGCAATGTAATCGTCGGCCGTCTGGCCGTAATTCTTCAGGTTGTAATGCGCGGCCGCTCTTCGGCTGTAGGCATACGGAACAAACCGTGACGATTGGGAACCGGAAATCAGGGTGGTAAAGTGATTGACGGCTACCGGGTAATTTCCCCGCTCCAGTTCCAACTGGCCCAGTTGAAACCTGGCCTCGTCGGCATGCCGGGAGCCGCTATTGCGGGCTACGATGGTGAGTTCTTCCACTGCCTCGGAATAACGGTGCTGGATCCCCAGGATGATTCCTGCCTGGAGCCGTGCATACTCACTGTCGGCAGACTTGAGATCGATGACCTTACGGTAGGTGGCCAGCGCTTCCGGGTAGGCCTTCAGCACATACTGGCAATCCGCCAGGCGGACCACGCCGTCGGGGTAATGGGGTACGCGGGCTCCTTGGGCCACAAACTCGCGAAAGTTGATCAGTGCCTTGTCGTATTGCTGAAGGTTGTACCGGGCATAACCTAGTCCATACCGGGTCGACAGGTTCACGGCAGAGGAGACCCCCGGCTGGGCCAGGGTGTGTTCGTAATGAGGAACCGCTTCCTCCCACCGCTTGCCGATCGCAAAGGTCTCTCCCAACCAAAAACTTGCCTCGGCTACATACCGCGCGTCCACCGGAATCTGCAGTGACTTTTGAAACATGGCGGCGGCCTGTGCATACTCTTCCTTATTGAAGTATTCCGTTCCTTTCAAATACGTTGCTTTTTGGTACGCCCGATCCACCGCGGCAGACCGTCGCGGTAAGGATTCGATATATTCAATGGCTTTATTGACGTTGTTGGCATTGATGTAGGCCTGTGCCAGCAGTTCCTTGACTTCCTGGGCCCGGCCGGACTGTGGATAAGTGCTTAACACGGATTCGAATTCGGTTATGGCGAGGTCCGAACGCCCCAGGTCGTAATTGAGTTTGGCCGACAGGAACAGACTCTCCTCTGCCACACGGGGATCTTGCTTGAATCTCTTCGACGTTTCGAAGGCGGTTAGCGCCAACGGTTTCTGTTTCTGCTTGAGGTAAACTGTTCCCAGCAGGTAGGCCGCGTACATTCCTACAGAATCCTGGTCGGAGGCGGCCTGCTTGAGAAACTTCACCGCCTGATCGTCCTTTTGCATGGCGTTTGCGGAAAAGCCCGCCCTGAAATACACCGATCTCACGGTCGTCTCCCGTTCCTCCAAATAGGCCTCATACCGGGGCAAGGCCTGGGCGTAGTTAGCCTTTCGAAACCAGGCTTCGGCGATCAGGAGGGAAATCTCCTCCGTATTGATGTCCTCGCGATCCAGCAATGGTTCGGCATAGGCAATCAGTTCATCATCCTTACCCATCCGTTGGTACGTTGTGGCGATCAGCGGCGGCACGACCGAAGCGTAGGACTCGCTTTTTTCAGCCCTTCGAAGATCGATCAGTGCATTCTCGTAATCGCCCGCCGACAACTCAATGAACCCTGCATAATAGCTGGCTGCCGGGCCGTAGGTACCCCCCAGCGTCTTGATGGCATTAAACTGATCCAGCGCTGCAACCAGATTTCGCTGACTGAACAAACTGTAGCCCCATCGAAAACGTCCGACTCCGGCCTGCTCCTGGCTCAGTGATTGAAAATTAACTTTAGTAAAGTAATTGGCAGCCTTCACGTAGCTCTTCTCATCGTAGAAATGATTCGCCAGATTGTAGTAAGCCAGTACGCCTTTGGGGTGATCCGGGTTTGAGGCCAGGAACCGGGAGAGTCTCTCCTCCCCGTCGGGATGCAGCAGGGTGACGGCGCAGTAAGCCTGGTAGTATGCGGCGTCGTGGGTGCGGGGATCGGTGGGCGAAGCGGTAACGCTGAATTTGCGGAACGAGTCGAACGCCGCCCCGTAGTGACGGTGCTTCATCCGGTCGAGGCCAGCCTCAAAGTGCTGGTCCGCCCTGGATTGGCTCAGTGTCCGTTGCCCGATAGCCGGGACGGCCAAAAACAACCAAACGAAAAGTACCAGCGTACTTCTAATCATGCGCTCACATTACATCAGAACAGGTTGTCAGAAGATTTATTGCCGACAACAGTTCAAAAAATAAATCAACCTGCAAAAAATACTTGAAGCAGGCACCCAAAAATAGGTAATCCCCGGCAAATATCCTCGGCGATCACCGAAGCAACCGCAGTACCAGCTCCTTGAGAATCTGGCCTTCCTCCGAAGAGCCGGCGTTGACACCCTTCAACTTAAGGTCTGCCTCCTTGATCAAGGAAACGCATTCTTCGAGCTTGCGAACAGAGTAGCGACTCAATGCCGCACTGTAATCTTTCATTACGTAGGGATTGATTTTCAGCATGTTAGCAGCCCCTGATTCACCTTTACTGGAGGCACTAGCCAAAGCAAAAAGCCTGGCGTAAAACCCATAGAGAAACGCCACGATCATGATCATGGGGTTCTTGCGTGTGTTGCTGGCGAAGTACTCGGCGATTTGGCAGGCCTTCAGTTGATCTTGCATGACCAACGCCTTCTGCAATTCGAAGACATTGAACTCCCGGCTCATTCCCACCTGAGACATGATGTCTTCCTGGGTGATCCGGTAACCCGCGGGCTTGGCGGTCAGGACCTTGTCGATCTCGGTAGCCATCCTGCTCAGGTCAACACCTACCGACTCACAGAGTACCCGGGTACCCCCTTCCTCGATGGTACTTCCTTTACCCTTGACGTATTCCTCTACAAAGTCAGGTAATTGGTTCTCATACGGTTTCTTGAACGTCAGGCTGGTCGTCAGCTGTTCGGCCTTCTTTCCCAGTTCCTTTCGCTTATCCAGCGTCTTGTATTTGTGACAAAGTACCAGCAACGTGCTGGGAACCGGCCGCTGAAAGTAGTCGAGTAGCAGCTTCTGCCCCGTTTCCTTTCCAAGGTCAGGGATATCCTGGGCCTCTCTGACAATGACCACTTGACGTTCGGCCATCATCGGGAACCTCTTGGCATGGTTGAGAATGACGTTCACCGGGGATTCCTTACCATAAAGAATCACCTGGTTGAATCCCTTTTCTGCCTCGGACAGGACGTTATCCTCGATAAACTTCGCGATCAGGTCGATGTAATACGGTTCCTCTCCCTGCAATAGGTAGACCGGTGAATAGCGTTTGGCCCGAAGGTCAGTCAGTACTTTTTGGGCAGATGAGTCCATGGTGCTATACCCGTTGCTTGTCCTTAAACCAAAATGCTGATCCCAGCCCCACCAGCACACCCGCAAGATGGGATTCCCAGGAGACATGGGGATTATCCGGAAATATTCCGTAGAAAATCCCGCCGTACAGGAGAAACACCACCACCGAGATCAGCAGCGACCAGAAGTCCCAGCGAAGAAACCCAAAGAAAATCAAAAAGGCGGAAAGTCCGTACACCAGTCCGCTGGCTCCAATGTGGTACGACACCCTTGGGCTCAGCAGCCAAACCAGCAGGTTGGTGATGAAGTAGCACTGAAGAAAGACCACGGAGGCGATGCGGGGATAGAAGAAATACAGGACGGCCCCCAGGAACAGCAGCGGAAGGGTATTGGATATCAAATGGGGCAGGCTGCCATGGATCAGCGGCGCCGTAAAAATGCCAATCAGCCCGGTGAATGTCCGTGGCCGGATGCCCAGCCAGCCGAGGTCCATCTGGTTGTAGAACTCAAAGGTAAACACCAGCCACATGAGAAACACCAAGCGAAGCGGCACTACGGAGCTTCCGAGAAGAGTGCGTTCGCTCATGTGCAAGCTGGGCAACGGGTAATCACCGGGAATCAGTTGCGGTTCATCACGATCACCTTCCGGTGAACCACCGAGTGCCCGGGGCCCGACAATTGAATGAAGTACATCCCGTTGGCCAGATCCGACACCGGTACTTCGCGGGCGTCGCCTACCAGGTCGCTGAAGTCGCCGGAACGAACCGTGACACCGCGCTGATCAATCAATTTCCACGTGAACCCGTCCATGCTTTGGTCGGACGGAACGCCGAGGAAGAGTCTGCCATTGGCCGGGTTCGGGTAGATGGTGATGCCCGAAAGCGTAGTGGCATGTTTGGGATCTTCCAGGCCGACCACCACAGAGCCGCGTTTGTACGGAGCCGCCGTGATCACGCTTTGATATATCTCCCTCGTGTTCTTATTCTGGACATACCCCAGCAGGGAAAGATTACCAGGGTTCGTGATGGGCACATTGATAACAATGTCATCTACCTGTTCTGTACGCACGTCGTTGGGAGCGAAAACCTGGGTAATCGTTCTGCCATCCGGCCCAAACAGTTGCTTACGCACCACATTCTTGAATGTCCCGGTCTGATTTTCAACGAGGAGTACCTGGGCCAGGAGCGGATCGCTGTGGGCGAATCGGGATCGCATCGTCAGTCGCACCGTGATTCGGTTGGGTTGCGAGGTGGCCAGCGTATCCACCTGAAGTGCAAACTGAGGATCCACCAGGGCGCGCCGATCGGCTTCCACACCATTCTGATCCAGGTTGGTATAGCTGCCATTGAATTTAACGCCGTCGACGATTCCATCGAGGATAGTTGTCGGAGACTGTGAAACTCCCATGAACAAGGACCGGGCCCCGGGGTCAACCGGGTTCTCCAGGTTGATCGGGTCAGCCGTGGGGAAGTTGATGTGGTACTGCACATGCGAGAAGTCAGAACCATTGGCGCCGCGGTTGTCAATTTGTTCCTGGTAGCGGGTATCAATCCAGGCATCCCCTGCCGTGCTCGCGGGGTTAGTGGAGTTGGTAAAATGTTCAACCAGCACATTGCGTTCCTTCTCGCCGACAAAAACGTTGTCGAACGCAAATCCATCGTAGTCGATACCGGGCGCGTTCTGGTCATTGCTCGAGAAAGCGATGCGGATCCGCACCTGGTCCCTTGCCGCTGACGTCGTGTCAATCATGTCGAGGTTAAAGCGGGCATTCTTCCAGCCACCGGACTTGTCGGTCCAGCCGTACGGACCAAAGGCCGGCTGCTTGCCCGGGTTGGAGATAATGACTGCATTCGGATCGTACCAATTGATACCCTGATCGCGTTGTCCGGCAGGTAAGCCGGCGAGCGGTCCGACAAGTTGCCAGTTCAAGCCACCATCCAGAGAGTATTGTACAACGGCACCGTCCAAATTCTTTTCGGCATCGGCCCAGTAATCGAGTGATATCATAGGCCGGTTGAGGCCGCGGAGATCGAAGCAGGGGCCGTTAACCACCGACGATTCCAGGTTAAAATAGCTGGTACCGGGCCCGGCAACATTGGCGCCTGTCCACCAGGCCTGGTCGCCAGCCGTCCGCGGGGTAATAATGGTAGGACCAGCCGGTGATGCTGCCGTGGTATTGTTGATGTTATTTCCAGCCGGCACGCCCAGTACCCAACTTATCGGGCTAATGACTACCGGCGTCAGCGGCGGGCTGATTACCAATCCTTCAGGTATCCAGCTGCCGGGACCGCTGCCGAACTGCTCGAGGTATCCCGCCAGTGGCGTGGGTGCCACGGTTGCACCACCAGTGAGAATGGGTACATTCTTGATAATGCTGTTGGTGCAGTTGTCGTTGGTGAGTATCGTCAGGGTAGCTGGCCATGTCCCCGTGGTGGCATAGTTATGCAGCGGATCCTTGAAGGTGCCTCCTTCCGGTGCGGCGCCGGCCGGCACTCCCGAAATCGTGTTTCCGTCACCGAAATTCCAGGTGTACTGTATGATCGTACTAATACCCGGATTGGTCAGGTCCTTGAAATTGGTAAGATCATTTGTACAGATATCAGACCAGGTAAAGTCCACGGCGGGCGGCGCCCCTACCTGGACCACGAACGTATCGGTATCGCGGCAGTTGTTGCTCGTAATGGCAGTCAGGGTAACGGTGTACACACCGGCAAGGGGGTAGATTTGATTCACATTCTTCCCACTCCCTATTCCAGGTGCGTTGCCGCCCCCAAAGGCCCACAAGTGCTGATCCACGGTTGCCCCAAAGGGGTTTTGTGCCGGATCTCCGATGATGTAGGAATCACTCTGCATCGGAACACCAGAATCATTACAGTTGTTGGCCGGCGCCGTAATGACGGCATCGGGGGCCGCCCACACCTTTACCGGGTAGGTAATTGGCGTTGAGGACAAGCCGGTGGTTATGTCCTTATAGTTGTATTGCAGCAAATAGTTGGCCGATGGAAGTCCATTCGTGTCGATATACCACTCGTTGTTGAAGGAGAAAATGCGTGAACCAAGATCCGTTGCATTTGCGGTTATGACGGCAGTGAAGTTCGTACCCGTTGGATCACCTGTATTGGCCGCCGGACTTCCGATAAGCCGGATGAGCCCTGCGTTGGAGCAGAACCGGAATTCTCCCGTGGTGATCTCCTGGGGTATCTGGATGCACCCGGTACCCGGAATTCCAAGACTGCCACAATCCCATTCCATGCCAAAATCGATAACCGTAACCGGCGTGATGAATACCCTTCTTTCACGGGAACCCAGGCAGCCCGTGGCCGGATCAATCCACTCATAGCGTACCGTATCAAACGTATTCACCAGAACCAGTGACGGGTCAAAGATGATCTCATCCTTGCCAGATGCATTGATGTATTGGCTTCCAGAGAACGAACTTCCAACGCTGATCCGGAAATCGCCATTTACCTCCGTACCGGTCAGGGGGAACGCCGGGCCATTCTCTGCATATAGCGCAGGCAGCACCCCAAAGTCAACGTTGGGCAGACCGTTAATGCGAACGGTCATCTGGTCGCTGACGGCTAGACACGGGCCTGCTCCGTCGGGGTCATTCGCTGTGAAGGTCAGGGTCTGAAGGACAAAAGTCTCCAGCGGCGGGTTTGCTCCATGGGTATAGGTGGCCACCGGGTCGGCTGTATTCGGCGCAAAGACACCCGGGCCCGTCCAGGAGGCTCCATTGGGCGCAAAGGTCACCAATCCCTGCAGGACGACATCCGGATCATCGGAGCAAACTGCCAGGTCCGGACCTGCGGTCAACTGCGCGGCCGGGTTAACGGTAACGCTAATCGTGAATACGTTTCCGAGGCAACCATTAGTGCCAGTGGGCACCACGGTGTAAGTGACCAGCTGAGGGACGAACGATGTGTTGATCAGCAAGTCGGTAATCATGTTCGTCAACTGTCCAAAGGTGCTTTCTCCGGTTACATTGGGGTTCGCTGCTGCAGACCACTGGAAATTGGAAGGAAGGCCATTACCCAGCGTATTGACATTGTTCTGCAGGTCATAATTGACTGACGTTCCGCTGCAAATAGTCGGAGCCACCGTGCTGACTGCTACAGGCTCCGGTTCAACAGTCACCGCGATGGTGAAGGCAGCGCCGACACATCCATTAACTCCCGTGGGTGTTACCGTATAGGTGACTACCTGGGGTACGTTGGTCACGTTATTGAGGATGTCTGTGATCCGCGGACCGACTACTGGCGCAGTACTCTCACCCGTCACGCTTCCATTCGGGGCTGCCACCCAACTGAATGTGCTGCCCACATTGTTACCCAAAATGGCTATGTTGTTAAGCAGGTTGTAACTGGGTGAAACATCACTGCACGTGGTCACACTTTGGTTCACTCCTATCGGCGCCGGTTTAATGGTCACCGCCACAACAAAAGGATCCCCTACGCAGGTGCTTACCGTACCGGTCGGGGTCACCTGGTAATTCACCACCTGGTCCACACCGGTAGGATTCACGATAATGTCCGTGATCACCGAACCGGCCTGCGGTGCCAGGCTCTCCCCGGAAACATTAGGGTTGTTGGCCATGGCCACCCAGCTGAAGGAACTGCTCATCCCATTGCCCAGGGCATTAATGTTGGTAACCTGGAGATCATACCCTATCGAGGTATCACTGCAGATCGTGGCCGTATGGTTGGCCCCGCGTGGTTCAGGTTTGACGGGAACCGTCACGGTAAATGAATTGCCCAAACAACCCGATGCGCTCACCGGAGTGATCGTGTAGACCACATCAATGCTGGCAAATGCATTATTTGTATTGGTCCAGACATCATCGGCCAATTCGGGCGCGAGTTTATTCGTACCCGCGCTGACTGTGCCTGCGCTTTGAATTAATCCATTGCTATTGGTTGAGATGTTGTAGGTAGCTGCATTGGCAACCGCCAAGGTGTAACCCACGGGGGTGTCACTGCAAAGGGCTGCGATAGCAACTGGGGCAACAGTGGCTGGTTCAGGCTGAATGGTGACCTGCACCACGAAAGGTGTTCCTGCACAACCCGCACTGCTAATCGGGGTTATCGTATAGATCACATTGACATTTGCCCCCGTAGTATTGGTCCACGCGTCGTCCACCAGCTCGTTAGGACCCTTGCCGGCACCCGCACTCACCGTACCCGCACTCTGGACCAGGCCATTCGGGTTTGTTGCAATGGTGAAGCTCGCTGCACTGACACTCGTTCCCGTGGTTGCCAGGATACCCGGTGCGCCAATTGCCGTGTCACTGCAAACGGTAGGCGCAGCAGGAATTCCTACCGGCACCGGGTTAACAGTAATTACAACGGGCACTGCCGCGGCTACGCAACCGCCATTCGTTGCCGTAATGAAATAGGTAGCCGTGATCGGGGTCGATCCGGTGTTCACCAGGTTGTCCAGGATCGTCAGCGCGTTGGCCTCCGGTACCGCTGCGCCAGGGTTGCCCTGTGCGCTCGCGTCGCTCATCGTCGGAGCCGCCCAGCTGTACGTCGTACCTGCCGGCTGACCGCCAGGAGTCAAT
>JAEUUE010000061.1 GCA_016787605.1 Cyclobacteriaceae bacterium | reverse complement strand
ATGTTCACGCCCAGCCGCGGCCCCTGGCCGGATGACCAGTGGAAGGGCTGGTGGGGCGACGAGCCGCCCTACCATGTGCCCGTGTTTGTACTCACCCACCACCCGAGGAAGCCGCTGGAGATGAAAGGGGGTACCGTCTTTTATTTTGTTACCGACGGCATTGAATCGGCCCTTGCGCAGGCACAGAAGGCAGCCGGCGGGAAAGACATCCGTATCGGCGGAGGTACGGCAACGATTCGTCAATACCTGCAGGCCGGCCTCATCGATGAATTGCACCTGGCGCAATCGCCCGTGCTTCTGGGGCAGGGAGAAAATTTGTTTTCCGGATTGGACTGCGCAAAGCTTGGCTACAGCGTGGAGCGGATAAACGGGGAGAATGCGACGCATTTTCTTTTGAAGAGAAATTGAGTCCTACGGTTTCTGCACCGCCAGGCTACTCCTACCTTTGGGACCATGCCTGATCCCAACACCAAAAGAATCTACTCGACCGGAGAAGAAATCGCCAACTCGGTGACCCACGGCATCGGGGCGGCGCTCGCGATCGCGGCGTTGGTTATCCTGGTGGTGGTCGCCGCGGTGCAGGGCACGGTATGGCACATCGTCAGCTTTTCCATTTTCGGAGCCACCCTGACGCTGCTCTATTTCGCTTCCACCTTGTATCACAGCCTCACCCATCGGGGTGCCAAGGCACTGTTTAACAAGTTCGATCACATTGCCATTTACCTGTTGATTGCCGGAACCTACACGCCTTTCTGCCTCACGGTGCTCCGTGGCTGGGTGGGGTGGACGGTGTTTGGTGTGGTGTGGACGTGCGCCATCCTGGGTACGATTGTTAAGTCCATTTCCACGGGAACGAAAGTGAGGCTTTCTACCATCCTCTATGTGCTGATGGGCTGGGTCATCCTGGCGGCTATCGTTCCCCTTTACCAGGCCATGACCACCGCCGGCTTCTTTCTATTACTGGCTGGCGGGCTTTCGTACACCGTAGG
Source organism: Cyclobacteriaceae bacterium (assembly GCA_016787605.1). GTDB lineage: Bacteria > Bacteroidota > Bacteroidia > Cytophagales > Cyclobacteriaceae > ELB16-189. The sequence goes on along the minus strand of JAEUUE010000061.1, from coordinate 2,097 downwards.
CACGATCTTTTATCTCCGTGACCATGTGAAATACAACCACAGCATCTGGCACCTCTTTGTTATTGGTGGCAGTGTCCTTCATTTTTTTTCGGTATTGACGCTGCTGTAGGGCGTCATTTTGCGGTTCAGTGCCGGGTGCGGCTTAAACCGAAGAATGTAGAATGCAAAACCGCAAAATGTAAAAGTGGGGTGCTCGTGCCTTCTTCATTTTACATTTGGTGTTTTACATTTTGCGGTTATTCGCGACCCTTGGCTAGTGAAACAATCATTTCATGACTGCCCCTATTCACCTTACCGTCCCGGGTCTTCCACAAAGAACCATTGGCTGCCCCACAGGCCTTGCTTCACACAAACCCGGATCGTATCATTCACCTCAAGGCTTTGATAAAATGAATGACTTATATCGGCTTTATCATCGGTTACCGGTCCTGCAGGAATAAATTTCACGGTAAAGGAATCCGAGTAGCTGCCCTCGTTGATCTGTTTACCAATAATCGTCGTGGCAAACTTTTGAGGGCGAGAAGTGTCAAAGACTCCATTGCTTACCGTGTACACGCCGAAACTGAACAGCAGCAACATGAAAAGCAAAGCGAAGATATTGGCGATATCTAAAGAGCTCCGTTTGGCAAATTCCGATGTCGAACCAAGCATGAACAACACCAGGCCTGCCGCCAGGATGGAGGCATTTCTGAACGCCGGGGCATAGTGGAGAAGATGATAGTCGAACACACCCCTGAATAGTGATGCAAAACATACAAAGAACAATCCGAGGGTCACATAGGGATGTGGGCTGTTTGTTTTGTTGTTAAAGTAGATCATACCGTTTGAGGTGGCAACGATGAAGAAAGTCACCGGCACATATAAGATCAACGCCGCACTCAAATAGGGATTCAGATCAACAAAAAGGAAGGCAAGCGCAATGACAACTCCGGAAATGTTCGTGACCCGGGCTATCCGTTCCGCCCTGTGCAGGTTTTGAACCCGTTCCTCTCGTGTTCTGCCAAACCTGGGATTGTCAAGGATTTCATCAAGTCCCTCCGCGTATTCTTTTTCATCCAGGTTTGTAAAGGTGGCCGCTAGCCAATCATTTAGTGCCCGCAGGTCGTTGGGATTGCTCAACGATATTTCACCTCTTTTGCCTTCCCGCACATAAATATATACCGTGGTTCCGCGCGAGATTCCCCGTCCGCTTGGTAGAATTCTGTACCCGAGAATTTCTGTGAAAGGCCAACTCTTCTTGCTGAAGAGATTCCGGTATAAAATCCCGTCATCATGGATGGTCAGGCTGGAGGTTAGATCCTTCGTTCCGGCGTAGACGCCAACGGCCATCAGTCCAATGGCGGGCAGAAACAGGATAAGGGGTAACCAGGAGGATGATAACAATGCGTTTACCGTCAACCAGGCGAGGCCTGGAAGAATGACCAACCCTGCCAACAAAACAACTATCTCCAGGGCCTGTCGCCCGAAAGCAGGCCGGAAAACCCTGACGGGCGGCAGCGGGGGTTGCATATCCTGAAGTTAGGCTAAGGGGCGTGAAGCCGCAAGTCGTGCAATATTTCATGGCGGGTTTTCCGCTCGTTTTTTTAATTCTTTAGGATGAAGGTTTTGGTCATGTGGTCTCTCACTTATGTGTTCCTGAAATCTGTGTGTTGTGTGCTCTTGGTCAACCCAGCCGTCGTATTAGCCTCGTACGCTCAATCTAATTAGTCGGAGCTTGTCAATTTCTTGACGACCGACTATTAGTCGGCTCATTACATTTTTTTAAACTTTGTCTTTGCTCCTTAGGGTGGATCTGAACGATCCCCAGGATGAGCTTCTTGTTATTCTGATTGTATAGCCGTCACGAGATTATCTCTTCACCTTCAATCGTAACTGATGCTGCACCCCGAATCGCATGGCCAGTTTTTCCGGGAAGCCATCCTTGAGGCTTGAATCAAAGTTGTAGAGCATTTGGATGTTGCCGGTCCAGCGCTGGCCGAGCCGAAAATTGGTTTGCACTCCGGAAAAGAAGGTCCAGCGCCAGTCGCGGTAAGGGGATAATTCACCGGTGGCGTACTTCATATGACTGGTGACATCCGATTCCACCCGGATGAAGAC
>JAEUUE010000037.1 GCA_016787605.1 Cyclobacteriaceae bacterium | reverse complement strand
CTGGACGTAAGCCGGCGCACCCAGGCCGTGCAAAAAGGGAAGGAATTACGGCTGATTCCTTAGTTCCTTCGGGTGATTTGGCTATTTTTTCCTGAAATCATCCTTTCGGGTGAAGGAAAAAGGTCCCGGTAAGCCGTGGTTTGGGCCACAAAACAAAAACTACCATGAAACGAATCGTACTCATCTACGGCCTCATCGCCGGCACCATCGTAGGGGCTATGCTCCTCATTACCATGCCCATGTACAAGGCGGGAACCCTGAACCTCGACAACGGGGAGTTGCTGGGGTATACCACCATGACCATCGCCCTTTCGCTGATCTTTTTCGGCGTCAAGAGTTACCGCGACAAAAACCTCGGCGGGGAAATTTCCTTCGGCAAGGCCGTCCAGGTCGGATTGCTCATCATGCTCGTGGCCGGTGCCATTTACGCACTTTGCTGGGAGGTTTCCTATCGGAACATGGGCGACGAATTCATGAACAAAATGACGGCCCATTACATGGAAAAAATGAAAGCCGACGGCGCGACGGATGCCGACCTGGCCAAAGCAAAGGCCGATTGGGAGAGTTTTAACGAATTGTACAAAAATCCCATAGTCCGTTTTGGCGTCACGGTCATGGAAATCACCCCGGTGGGCGTTATCCTCACGCTGCTCAGCGCCGCGCTCCTCCGACGCAAAGATTTTCTTCCGGCGGAAAAGGATAACTCCCAAGCCTCATGAAACGCGTAACCGGGATTGGCGGGATCTTCTTCAAGGCGGAAGATCCCGGGAAAATTAAGGAGTGGTATGCCAAACACCTGGGCTTTAATGTCGACGAGTACGGCAGCTCGTTCCTTTGGAAGGAACTAGATGCGCCGGATTCTTCAACCCCTGCACGTACAGTATGGAGCCCATTTCCCAAAGACACGACGTACTTCGATCCCAGTGACCGGCCGTACATGTTCAACTACCGGGTGGAAAACCTGCTGGAGCTGGTCAAAATCCTGAAGGAAGAGGGAGTCACGGTGGTCGGGAAGATCGAGATATATCCCTATGGCAAATTCGCCTGGATCATGGATCCGGAAGGAAACAAGATCGAACTCTGGGAGCCCGTCGATTCGGGTTTGGAGGACCAGTCAGGTAACCAAGCCTGATCTACCCGATCCACTCAATGATCAGGTAGCCGATGATCATCACTAGCAGCGCGATGGCCACCCATCGTGTGGTGCCGCCGGGACGGGTGAACTCATAACCGCAGATGGGGCAGGCTGCGGCATCCTCGTCGACGTCCATCGCGCAGGAAGGACATTCTTTCTTCTTCATGAATCCTGATCCTACTTTTTCTTGATTTTCTCCAGGCCCTGGGGTGGCATGGTCAATAGTACCGACATGAGATCCACGCCATACCAGAGGTTGCCGATGCGTACGTTTTCGTCTTCCGCATGCTGGTTGTTGTCGTGGTTGACCATATTCACCGAGATGCCCGGTTTTTTCAGGCCGTCGAATATCAGGGTAAAGATGCCGTTGGAGCCGCCTTCGCTCGGGAGCAGCACCAGTTTGTCGCCGGTGAAACCGCGTACCGCCTCGATCACCGGCCGGATTTCCGGATGATCCATGGGTACTTTCGCCGCCGGGAATCCATTCTTGTCGCGATCTACTTTCACGATCTTCGGATATTTCAGGCGCGTCTCTTTGTCAGGTTCCTGATACACGATGTGCCACCCTTGCTTGCGGATGTGGGCCTCCACCAGGTCCAGCATTTTCTCCGGGTCGTTTCCTTTTACCAGCCGCAGGCTCAGGCTTCCCACCGCGAAGTTGGGGATCACATTCCGGGCCAACGTGCCCACGTTCCCGCTATACAGGCCTTTGACGGTCAGGGAGGGAAGAAGTAATCTTTCGAAGAGGGGCTCTCCGTTACCTTCCGTAAAGTCGATCTGCAAATCCTCCTTGAGGTACTTTTCAATATTGGGTACTTTCTTCAGCTGCTCGCGCTCGAAATCGGAGATGGGTTCCACGCTGTCGTAGTACCCCTCAATGATGACACGTCCCTGGGCATCTTTCATCGAAGCCAGCAGTTGGGAGAGCATGAAGCCGGGGTCGGGTGCATAGTTTCCGTAATGCCCGCTGTGCAGGGGCCGGCTCGCCCCGTACACCGTGAGTTCCATATCGGTGACCCCGCGGCCGCCGAATTTCAGCGAAGGGTCGCCGGTCTGGAAGACCGGTCCGTCACAGAGCAGCCAAAGGGTGATATCGTCGAAGAGGGTATGATACTTTTCGAGGTAGGTCTTCATGTGGGGTGAACTAGACTCTTCTTCGCCGTCAAAGAACAGTTTGATGTTGGAGGTGTAGCCGATGTTCGAAGCCTTCAAGGCATCCATCGCCGCCAGCAGGGCGATGATGGGAGCCTTGTCGTCACTGGCTGAACGGGCATAAATTCGCCAGTCTTCATTGATGGGCTCGCCCGGCTTTGGAAACGCAATGGGTTTTCCGCCCTTGTACATCGCCTGGTCATAGAGTACCGGCGTAAAAGGCGCATTCTTCCAGGTGCTGGGATCAACGGGTTGGCCGTCATAATGAACGTAGAAGCACAGCGTTCGCTGCGCATTGGGAACTTTCCTTTCACCGTAGACGATCGGGGGGGCTCCGTCCAGTTCCAGGAGCTGCATGGAAAATCCACGGGTGGCAAAAAGATCCTTGATCAGGTTGGCATTCTTCCGGATGTTCACCAGGTCTGAAGCATGGTTGGGCAGAGCCAGCAGTTGACCGTAGGTCTGCAGGATATTGGGTCCTTCCTTGGCAATCCATGCCCGGCTTGCCTGAACGGACTTGTTCTGGGCGGCGAGAGCAAGGGGAAAGAGAAAGAGAATCAGGATCTTTTTCATAGGAATTGACGAATGGACCAAAGTAGCAAATGTGCCCCACATTTAGCCCCGGGTTTTTTCGGATCAGTGGCCGATCTGACGAAAGTCTGTGGAAACGGAAGAAAGGAGGTTGTACCTTCGGTCATGATCAAGATACTGGATATGGCCCAGGTCCGGGAGCTGGATGCCTGGACCATCGAACACGAGCCAGTCAAATCGATCGACCTGATGGAGCGGGCCTGCACAGCCTTCGTCAACTGGTTTGTGATGCGGTTTGATCCCACCCACCGCGTGGGCGTTGTCTGCGGTACGGGCAACAATGGCGGAGACGGACTGGGTATCGCCCGCCTGCTCGCTGGCATGGATTACGCTGTCACTGTATGGATCGTGCGCGGAGGCAAGGAGTCGGATGACTTCCAGGTAAACTTCGGACGCCTGCAACACCGGGTAAAGCCGGTGGATTTTGTAGCAGGTACTTCCTTATCAGGGTGTGAGATAATCATCGATGCCCTATTTGGCTCGGGGTTAACGCGACCTGCCGAGGGAATCTATGAGGAGGCCATCAAGGCCGTCAATCAGGCCGAGGCCACTCGTATCGCTGTGGATATTCCTTCGGGGATGTTTGCCGACCAGCACACCACCGGGGCAGTGGTCAAATCCAATTTTACTGTCACCTTCCAGCTGCCCAAACTGGCGTTCCTGTTGCCCGAGAACCAGGAGTATGTGGGAGAATGGCGGCGCGTGGACATTGGCCTGGACAAGACATTCATTCGGAATGCGGAAACTACGCGCTACTACCTTACGCGCAAGTCGGTGAAGAAACTCCTGCGGCCCCGGAAGAAGTTCAGCCACAAGGGCGACTATGGCAGGGCCTTGCTGGTGTCCGGCAGCCGGGGCAAAATGGGAGCGGCGGTGCTGGCCTCCCGCGGAGCCCTTCGTGCCGGGGTGGGATTGCTCACCACTCACGTCCCTAAGTGCGGCGTGCTCATCCTGCAGACGGCGGTACCTGAAGCGATGGTGTCGGTGGATCCCGAAGAAATGCAGGTTACCAAAGTGCTGAACATCGAGCTGTTCGATGCCATCGGCGTTGGACCGGGGATCGGACAATCGGCAGAGACGGTGCCGGCCCTCCGGGATTTACTCGATGCCGGTAAGCCGATGGTGCTCGACGCCGACGCGTTGAATCTGCTCGCGGCCCACCGGGAACTGTTGCATCTTGTTCCGCGAGGCAGCATCCTTACCCCGCATCCCAGGGAATTTGAACGACTGGCCGGGAAGTGGCAGAATGATTTCGATCGGCTGGCCAAACAGCTGGCGTTAGCGCGGCAGTTGAAGAGTATCGTAATTGTAAAGGGAGCCCATTCGGCGGTTGCTACGCCGGAAGGGGAAATCATTTTCAATTGCACGGGTAATCCCGGCATGGCTACCGGCGGGACAGGCGATGTGCTCACCGGCGTACTTACCGGTTTGCTGGCCCAGGGTCACCCGGCCCGGGAAGCAGCCATGCTTGGGGTCTATCTCCACGGCCTGGCGGGCGATATCGCGGCCCGGGAAAAAGGACTTAACGGCCTTGTTGCCGGAGATTTGGTGGATTTCCTTCCCAGCGCCTACAAAACCCTCGAATAGACAGCTCAAATCGCCAATTCAGCGAGGAAAATGCCCTCCCGGTGGGTCGGGAGGCTGCGCCAACGCCCAAAATGGGGTAAAATTGTGGGATCGATTAAACTTTTGGCCTACCATTTGCGTCTTAGGAGTATATAACCTGTGATGAGGAAGATTTACTCGGTTTTGGCAAGTCTGGTGCTCGTGTTCCTGGCCCTTGGGGTCCAGGGGCAATCGGCCGAGTCGTTGTCATTGCCGGG
>JAEUUE010000175.1 GCA_016787605.1 Cyclobacteriaceae bacterium | reverse complement strand
CACTGAAACTATACCGCAGAGGCGCAGACCTGTCCTGAGCGGAGCCGAAGGAGACGCTGAAGGGCGACCTAGAGGAGAAACAGTTTCTTCACAATTTTCGACCGCATTTTCAGGTAGGCTTTCTTGAATCCCGGCGCACCGGCCCTGATCCCGGTATTGCAGAGAATCACAATCGTCAGTTCACGTTTCGGAAAGTAATACACTTCGGCGGTCGTGCCAATACCGCGGCCAGAGTGGCCATAGAGTTGTCCGTAGGGAAATGACTTGTCGGCCATCAGCCCCAGGCCGGTATCGGTTGGGATCCCGGTGTTCCCCGTTTTCATGAGTGCTAAGGACTCCTTTCTCAGTATGCTATCTCTCATCAGGAGTCGGATAAACCGGGAGGCCTCCGTTGCCGTGGAATATATCCCGTCATCGCCGGTAAACCAGTTGGTGGTTTCCAAAGTTTGGCGGGTCAGGTTTTCCACCTGACCGTCCCCGTTGGGGTCACCGTAATACTGAACGTTTTCCCCCGGCGGGGTCTCCCGGTAGTAGGTGTGGAAAAACCCCACCTCTGACAGAAGATTTCTAACATACGATGTGTGACCATCCGGGGCCACCCGATCCATAATCATGGCCAGGAGGAGATAATTGGTGCTGCTGTAGTGATACGCTGATCCCGGTTCGGCGAGGGCTTTCTTTCCGTAAACATACCGACGCAAGGCATTCAAGTGGGTGAGCGTATCCAGCTTCAACTTGCCCGAAAGGTAAAGACGGTTCAGGGCGGTGTCGGTGTCATAGTTTTGCCAGCCCGACGTGTGGCCCAGAAGATGGCGGATCGTTACACGGGAGGCGTTGGGCAGGTTATCCACGATCTCTTTTGGAAGGTAGTTACCGACCGGGTCGTCCAACGTCAACTTGCCTTCCTCGATCAGTTTGAATGCAGCCACGGCATTGTACATCTTTCCCACGCTGGCGAGCGAGAAAATGTGCCGGGGCTCCAGAACTTCCTTGCGTTCCTGGTTTGCGTACCCCGAACTACCCACCCACCTATTGGAGGGGCCTTCCTGGATATGAACGACCACTCCCACCAGGCCGTCCCGGGTTGCCGCATCCAGATAACGCTGAATCTTCCGGTACGGCCCATGGGACAGGGTGGCTTGCTCCGTCGGTTGTGAAACGGCCGGGCTGCAAATCAGTAAGAGAAGTTGGGCGATTAGGGTATGCCTCATGACACGGCAATTCTTTCAACATTGTTTAACCGCAGAGGCGCTGAGGTTTAGTTGGTGGGCCCGAGGTATTTATCAAACCACGCCAACGTCTCCTTAATTAGCTCCGGGCGGGGAACCAGGTGGCCGGCTTCGTAGATGATGATTTTTTTGTCTTTCTCGGGCGTACCCAGGAGTCGGAACATCGGTTTCTGGGAGGTCTCCACATGGAAGAACATATCGTGCTTGCCGTTGAGCATCAATACCGGCTGTCTCACGCGGGGCAGGAAGTTGATCTGATCCACTTCCGGCAGGGCTTTGTTCATCTCCATTCCGCCGACATGCAGAACCAGGGCTTTTAGGCGAGGTTCCACGGCAGGTATGATTCCCCCCATGAACCCGCCCCAACTCCAGCCAAAGTATCCGACTTTGTCCATTTGCATATCGTCCCGGCTTCCCAGGTAATCCAGGCTTCGGCCGACATCCTTGCGCCACATGATGACGTGCTCTTTATAGAACACCGTCTCGTCGGCGAGATCCGAATTCAATTCATCCCGGCGCTCAAAGGTGCCCTTGAAGATCGGCAAAACAATGGCACGTCCGTTCTTAAGGAGAAAGTCAACATTGCGGATATTGATGCTCTTGAGCTCGTCAAGGTAAATGACGTTGGAGCCTGGATAGAAGATGATGGGCTGATACGGTGGCTTGGTATTCTTGGGCAGAAAAAGATAGGTCACCAGCCTGTCATCACCATACGCCGCATCCATGGTTACCTTCTCCACTTTCCAAATGCCGGTATCGGCCATTTGCTTTACTTCCGCGTTGAGCGGGGTGTTGTCGTAATCAAACTGGCGGGCAAAGAGTGCAAACGTTTTATCATCCACCGGCTTCTCCTTGTTG
>JAEUUE010000162.1 GCA_016787605.1 Cyclobacteriaceae bacterium | reverse complement strand
CTTAACGTTTTCATACTATTTAGATTTGTTTAGTTGATTGTGGAACTTGTACTATTGAATAGTTTCTTTCACTTTTCCGCACGAAAGCATTTCGTTGCCCAAATAGGGGTTACGAATTTCTTTGGTATTACTGAGCCAATGTGCTCCCGTATTATTGTTTGCCATGGGGCATTGTACGTAGTAAACTGTGATGCCTCCGGCACCGAATTCTTTCAGACTCTTGTATAGTGCATCGCTGAAGGAAGAGAACGCCTGGCGTTGTAAGGCCAGATCAGTTGCCTTCTCAATGCGTTCGAGATTCTCATTGAGTATTTTCAGAGAACCCATCCAGTCCATCAGCGCTTCATCCTTTAGCAAAGTCAGATCGACTTTCGATAGTGCGACACGAAGCTGGGGTACAGATTCTGCAGCTTTTGCAACATCGGAAAATACAAGTGCATCTTTTAGCTGTAAAGAGGCAGCAAATACCTCGCGGAGTTGTACCTGAAATTCGGGCACCGCACGGTGCGAGTGGGTAGTTTCTTTTTTATTGTGTGCAGGTGCACTGGTATGCCCCGCGCCATGATCGTGTTGGGCAATTGCCGAACCTGCAAACAGAATCAAACTCATAATTATTATGCTATTTTTCATATGTCAAGGGATTTAATTCGTTAAGCAATTTCATAATTCAACATCATGCCGTCATCTTCATGTTCCAGATTGTGGCAGTGAAATACATAAACCCCTTTGTCTTGTGGGAAGGTCATGATGACCCTCACTTTTTCTCGTGGCATCACTAGTACCGTATCTTTCCAACCTCTTTCCGAAGCAATCAGCGCGCCTCTGCCTCCAGTTCTGGATAGGATTTGAAATTGGACGCCATGAATGTGCATCGGGTGAATTTCATCACCTTCAGAGTTGTCAAAATCCCAAATTTCAGTCGCGCCTGCAATAATGATTTCGTCAATCCTGTTGAGGTCATAGATTTTGTCGTTGATAGTATGCATGCCGCTTCCCATACCCCCACCATTCATATTCATTCCTTCCATCATTCCTTTGATTTTCATCGAGCGTGTTTTGGATGCTGAACTTTCTGCCAGCGGTGTGATCAAAGAAAGTTGAGAGGGTGTGGAAAATGAGTCGCTCACTTGTTGATTCACCGTAAACTTCATGACCTTGAATTGCTGCTGGCCTTGCGCCCCACCATCGAAAGCTTTACTCAACAGATAAACTTCTTTTCCAATGGGAAGATTTTTAAAGTTTACTAAAAGGTCAACTCGCTCACCTGGACCCAGCATTAGGGAATTCACCGAAGTTGGCTGTGCGAGTAACCCGCCATCAGAACCGATCACTTCAAAACCCAGGTTATCGCTCAAACTAATGTTATACACTCTTGCTGTGGAGCCATTCAAAATGCGCATCCGGTAATACTGGGTGGATACATTGTGGAATGGCGCGTAAATACCATTTACCAACACATATTCACCCGTATAGCCGGTCATAATTTCATTCATCGAGGGCGAATAATTTAACTGACCATTTTCAAAACGTTTATCCTGGATAACCAACAAAAGTTCTCGATCACCCGATGGAAGGTTCAGGGCCTGTTCTTCAGCATCATTGGCAATAAAAAAACCTGCGAGCCCGGTGAATACCTGTCTGGCCGTCTTTCCGTGTGGGTGAGGATGATACCAATACGTGCCAGCCCGTTGGTTAATGGGCAGTGAAAAGTCGAAACTACCACCGCTGTTGATAACGTCCTTTGGGTGCCCATCCATGCTAGCAGGAACCAACAGCCCATGCCAATGAATGTTGGTTTCCTCAGAAAGAAGATTTTGAAAAGGTATTCCAACAGTTGTGCCTGTGTTTACTTTGATGGTTGGCCCTAACATGCCATCAGAGTATCCGAATACCGAGGCAGTCTGATTATTTAAAAGACTAGCCGTGTTTCCTTTTGCCTTCATTGAAAAATTACTGGTCATAACATTGGGGAATGCCAGGGGCGTGGTGAATGCGCCTTCTTTGACTGCTACGGCATTGGAACCCATGTTCATATTCATATTCATGTTGTCCATGCAACTTTGCAGCATGGGAGGAAGCATGATTGTGGAAGCAGCCGCCACTCCTGATAGTTTTACAAATTCTCTACGTTTCATGTGTTAATAAGTGTTTTTAGTGGTTACATGGAATCGCATGCCTACATGCGGTAGTGCGGCATTTTGGCACACTGGCATGCTATACGCGTCTCTTTTTTTGGATGACCTTGTGTATGACGATTTCATTTCTTAAAGTATTTTTTAGCGTTTTGTTCGGACTCGAAGTATAAAATGGCGCCTGACTTATCGGGACTCACCGTAATAAATGCGCGCGCTTTATCAACCGACACATTACTGTAGGGGTCAACAGCTAGCCGGACGGATTCATCTGTATTAAGGTCGCGTACACATTTCGGACAACATCCGTAATATGTCTT
>JAEUUE010000141.1 GCA_016787605.1 Cyclobacteriaceae bacterium | reverse complement strand
GGAAGCATCTCGACGAATCCCATCAAGGAGAGTTTCGGCAAGAAGAAGAACCTGAAGATCGTTTTGCTGGCCCTCTTTGGCGCCACCGCAGGGCAGGGTGTGGTTTGGTATACAGGGCAGTTCTACGCGCTCACATTTATTCAAAAGACCTGCGGTCTCGAGTTTGTCCAGTCGTATTCGGTCATCGCCATCGCCCTGGTCATCGGCACGCCGCTGTTCATTTTCTTCGGGCGGTTGTCGGATACAGTCGGGAGGAAATACATCATGATGGCGGGCATGCTCCTGGCGGCCATCGCTTACCGGCCCATCTACCAGGCCATGTATGACCTGAGCAACGTGTCGGACAAAATTGTGATGACCGACGGCAGGAACATCAGCCGGCAGACCGATCCGCAGACCGGTACGGTGGCCATCCTGGCGACCACTCCCTATCACGATGGCACATTGGTATTGGAATCCAGTACGGAAAGTGCGGAAGGGGTTGTCTCTCCGGTCAAGCGGGAAGTGAAATTGGCCAACGAAGGATTCCTGCTCATGATTGGCCTGGTGCTCATCCAGGTCGTGTTTGTTACCATGGTATATGGACCCATCGCGGCCTTTCTTGTTGAATTATTTCCAACCCGGATTCGTTATACCTCCATGTCATTGCCCTATCACATCGGCAACGGCGTCTTCGGTGGCCTCACGCCGCTCATTGCCACCTGGATGTCGGGGAGCGGGGATATTCTCGTCGGGCTTTGGTACCCGATTATCGTCTCGTCGGTATGTTTTGTGATCGGCATGGTCTTTCTTTCCAACAAGACGCCGGATGACGTCGACTGAGTCATGGCCAAGAAGCAACAGACCTGGGTCACGATCGGCAAGCGAAAGATTGAGTTATCCAACCTTGACAAGGTCCTGTTTCCCGAGGATCATATCCTGAAGGCGGAGGTCATCGAGTACTACCTGAAGATCGCGCCCACGTTGCTCAACCACGTCAAGGGCAGGGCGCTTACCCTGATCCGGTTTCCGGACGGCATCCACGGCGAAATGTTCTACCAGAAGAACCGGCCCACGTGGGCGCCCGATTGGCTCGAGTTTGCGTCCCTGGGCAAGGAGGAAAAGAAAGACTACATCATTGCGACAGAGCCGGCCTCGCTGGTGTGGCTGGCCAACCTCGCCGCGCTGGAGCTTCACCAGCTCCATAGCCGCAAGCCGAAGTTCGACTGCCCGGACTACATGGTCTTTGACCTCGACCCTCCGGAGGGTTACGACTTCCAGAATGTATTGCCCCTGGCGTTTGACTTGAAGACGTACGTGGAGAGCTTCGGTTATACGGCCTTCGCCAAGACCACCGGGGGAAAGGGCATTCATATCTGTTGTCCCCTGGAGCCGAAGCACGAGTTCCACACCGTGTTCGAGGCGGCACAGGCTATTGCGCAGCCTTTCGTAGACCGGAACGCCAAGACCACGACGTTGCATATCAAAAAGGAAGCACGCAAGGGCAGGGTACTGATCGACATCTACCGGATCCGGTCGGGCCAGAGCATCGTGTCACCCTACAGCTTGCGTGGACGCGTGGGCGCCCCCGTATCCATGCCGCTCACATGGGAAGAGCTGGGCAACGTGAAGAAGCCGGTGGAATTCAACATCCACACGGCGCTGGAAAAAGTGTTGCGCGATGGTGACGCGTGGGAAGGTATCGATGCGTTTGCGGTGGACCTGCACACTCACCGCAAAAAGGTAGTGGCCAAAGAACTTCCGCCCAATCCCCGACGCAAGACGCCCGCCCAGCTCGAGTCGTACGAAAAGAAGCGTGACTTCAAGAAGACGTCTGAGCCTGCGCCTGCGGCCATCGAAGGTTCGGGAACCAACTTCGTTGTGCACCGTCACCATGCGTCGCACCTTCACTACGATCTGCGGCTGGAGCAGGACGGCGTGCTGAAATCGTGGGCAGTGCCCCGCGGCCTTCCACCGCATCCCGGCGTGAAACGGCTGGCCGTTCAGACGGAGGATCACCCGATGAAGTACCTGACCTTCAACGGGACCATTCCCAAGGGCCAGTATGGTGGCGGCGACATGTGGATCTACGCGCTGGGCAAGTACAAGATCACCAAGGATAAGAAGGACGGGTTCTACTTCCGGCTCAACAGCAAGGAAGTCAACGGCGAATACCGGATCTACAAGATCAAGGAGAAAGAGTGGCTGTTTGAACGGGTGGACCAGCCGCAGATCAACTACCTCACCGACACCATCGATTTCATGCTGTCGGACCAGGCCCGGGAGGTACCGAAGGGCGACGATTACCTCTACGAAGTGAAGTGGGACGGCATCCGTGCCATGATCTCCCTGGAAGATGGCCAGGTGAAACTCCGGAGCCGCAACCAGAACGACATTACCGCCCAGTTTCCTGAGTTGCTGCATGCCGACAAGGCCTTCCGGGCTACATGCGGCCTGTTCGATGCCGAAATTGTCTGTCTCGACGCATCCGGCCGGCCGGATTTTAAGAAAGTGATCTCCCGCCTGCAGGCACGAGGGGAGACCAACATCCAGAAACTGAGCAAGAGCAGCCCCGTGTTCTGTTATGTCTTCGACTGCCTCTACCTCGACGGCCGCCCGCTGGTGAATGAGTCGCTCGTAAAGAGAAAAGAATGGCTGGCCGACGCCCTCAAGCCGGATTCTCCCTACCGGATGAGCGAGAGCGTGGAAGATGGCGAGGCGCTTTTCGCGGCGGCCCGCGAACACGGGTTGGAGGGCATCATGGCCAAGCGGAAAGACGGCAAGTACCTGCCCGGCCGCCGCAGCGACCTGTGGCTGAAGGTGAAAGTCCGCAACACGGTCGACTGCCTGATCATCGGTTACACGTCAGGGAAGGGTAATCGCGAATCTACGTTCGGGGCCCTGCAGATCGCCGAAGAAGTCGACGGCGTACTTCATTACCGTGGGAAGGTGGGAACGGGCTTCGACGATGCCACCATGAAGCAGGTATTGGGTGAGCTGAAGCAGCTGAAGAACCAGAAATCTCCGCCCAAACTTAAGGGAGGCGCCATTGTAGACGAGAAGACCACGCAATGGGTTGAGCCCGTGCTGGTGGCCGAGATCAGCTACGCGCAGCTGACCAAAGACAAGATGTACCGGGAGCCGGTGTTTCTAAGGCTGAGGGTGGATAGGTAGCTTTTTGCATCCATTCGGTTTTGTAAATTCGCCTCAGCAAAATCAACTATTGTGACTCGTTACAAAGAGCAGCAAACCGGCTGGCTGGTGATTGTCCCGGCCACCCTCATGTTTTTCTTGTTGACCTTGTTGTACACCTTTCAATTGGGTGACCGCCCGATCTCAACGGGACCTTACCTGGTTGCCATCGGAGTCCTGGTTCTGATGGTCGCCCTCATGTACCGGATGCAGACCGAGGTGACCGAGGCGAGTGTATCCGTTCGATTTGGAGTCGGCCTGATCAAGCGGGTGATACCGGTCGCCTCCATTCAAAGCGTGAAGGTCGTTACGAATGCCTGGTATTACGGCTGGGGTATCCGGTATATTCCCGGGGGAATGCTTTACAACATTAGCGGGACGAAAGGCATTGAACTTCAACTCAAGGGTGGCCGGCGAGTACGGATCGGATCGACAAACCCCGAAGGATTGGCACGGGAAGTTGAGTTGAATTTGGGCAAATAGTACACCGCTGATGCCCAGGCGTGTTGGTTCTCTGCATGCCAGCCGGCTTTTCCGTTTGCAATAGTTGCAACTAACTTCCTCGATAGTTGCGATGTTTGCTTTCTGCTAAAAAAGGAGAACGCTGAAGTTTGGATAAAGTTCCGGATTATGAATTTGCTTAAGCGGCTTTCCAAACTGTCACTATTTTTCTGTTTTGTACTCCTTTCTTCCTGCAAGAGTTTTACGTCTCTGAGGAAACCATATGGGGAAACAATTCCTGCCTCAATAAAGAAAGGAGATTTGGTGCAAATCTATTTGGTTGATGGTGTTTTTGTTGAATCCATCAAAGTCCAGGAAGTCTGGACCGATAGCCTCCAGTTTGTTGGTGATTCGCGGGCCGTGAAGTTTGATGCTATCCAATCCATTAAGTTGAGAAAGACTGATCCCGTTTTGACGGGAGTCATGGTTCTCCTTGGCGGCGCCTTGGCACTTTTGTTGATTATGACAATTGCCTACAACACCAGCGGACTCAATTGAGTTCTCAGAGTAGGTAGCGATCGAAGACCGTTGATCTATATCTTGCTGATCACAGCCAAATATTCCGCATGAGTTTTTATCCACTCATTCATTAGCGTTCCGTAGCGTTGATACAAATCCTTGCCTGGCCGCTGATCGGCCTGGTCGAGTTGCTGGCGCAGGTAGTTGATCTGGTCCACCAGGCGGGGAGTTTCGTAAATGCCTTCTTTGGTCACGAGCGTGGCTTCCAGGGCGGCCAACTTCCGGTCGACGTCCGCCTGAGCAGCCGAAGCTTTGCCTTCCTTAAGGAGGGCGGCGATTTCCTTCCGTTGCTTCTTGATTTTGTCGGTAACCTTCTTGGCCGTGTCAAGCAAGGCCGTCACTTCTCCGGCAAGTTTCTCCTGCGCATTCATGTCGTCCAGGGAAACCTTGCCGTTGATACGGGGATCAGCGAGCAGATTGAACGGCTGAGTGAGCACCTGGTTATCGACGGTGAGCCGAGCCACGTATTCTCCCGGGCTCACCCGGTGGCCTCCACGCTTGTTGCGGGCCGGGTCGGCATCCCAGGGCCCATCGTGGGCCATATCCCAGCGGAAACGGTTGGCGCCGGTATTCTTCGATAGATCAGCACGCGCGTTCCTTGACACGAAATTCGTTGCCATGTCGCGGGTGTTGGCCGCCTGGGCCGGTTGCTGAGGTGCGGCGCTGGTGAAAGACCGGATGACTTTCCCGCCCCGGAGAACCTCCAGCCTGATATCGCCCTGGGGCTTGCCCTTGAGGTAGTAGTCGATGGTCACGGCCGGGGCAGGGTAGTAGGGAACTTCATTTCGGGTGTTGCCCTGGTACCGGTAGCGGTAAGTGTCGGCCGGCTTGAAGAGATGAGCTTGTTGTGTGCGTGCCTGGCCGAGCTGGTGCAGCATCGTGATGTTGTCGATGATCCAGAAGCCGCGGCCCATGGTGGACAGGACAAGGTCGTTGCGATGAACTTTGATGTCGGTGATGGGAGTAATGGGAAGGTTCTGCTGGAAGGCCTGCCAGTTTTCGCCATCGTCCAGGGAAATAAACATGCCGTACTCGGTGCCGGCATAGAGCACGCCAGGCGACTTGGGGTCCTCCCGCACGACACGCACCGGGTAGTCGGCCGGGATACCCTTAGTAATCAGCTTCCAGGTCGTACCATAGTCGAGCGTTTTGAAGATGTAGGGCTTCCAATCGCCGAGTTGGTAACGCAAGGAGACGACGTACGCTTTGCCTTCCTGGTGGGAAGAGGGCTCTACGCAGTCGATGCGTCCGCCGGGTGGCAACTCCTTGGGGGTTACGTTCGTCCAGGTCTGTCCGTTGTTGCGGGTCACATGCACAGGTCCGTCGTTGGCACCCACCCAGATGAGACCGCGCGCGAGCGATGACTCCTTGATATCGTAAATCGTGCTATAGAACTCCTCGCCGGTGATATCGCGGGTAATCGGGCTTCCGGAGATCACCTGCTTGGTCGGATCGTTGGCGGTGAGATCGGGGGATATGATCTCCCAGCTGAGCCCGTCGTTGCTCGTGCGGTGGACGAACTGGCTCGTATGATAGACCACGTCGGGATCATGCGGAGAAACGTGAATGGGCGACACCCGCTGGAAGCGATACGGAAGGTCTTTGGGATTGTGGCCATACATGTTGCCTCCGCCGACCACGTACACCCGTTCCTGCCCGGTGCTCTTGTCGTATACCGTAAACCGTCCTTTGCAATTCGCATAAACGATGTTCGGGTTGCCTGGCTTGGGTACGGCGGGTCCTGTCTCGCAGCCGCCGGTGGACATCAGGAAACTGGCCGGGCCGGTCTGCGGATCGTAGGGCGGGAGAGAAGGAACACTGATGGTAGTCCCGTTGTCCTGCTGGCCGGCATAGAGCCAGTACGGGTACTGGTCGTCGATGTCGACCTGGTAGAGTTCTGACGTCGGCTGGTTGAGTTGCGAAGACCAGGATCGCCCGCCGTTGGTGGTGACCGTAGCGCCGCCGTCGTTGCACTGGATCATCACCGACGTGTCACGCTTGTTAATCCACAGGTCATGGTTGTCACCGTGGGGTACGGGCATCGACCTCCAGGTTTTCCCGGCATCGGTGGATTTCCAGTAGCTGGTCGACATCACGAAGAGGACATCCGCGTTGAGCGGGTTGGCTTCGATGTTGCAGTAGTAGAACGGGCGGTCGGTAAGTTCCTTCTTGTTGGAGATAAGCCGGAATGTTTCGCCCATGTCATCGGAACGATAGACGCCTCGTTCGGCAGCCGGCGCTTCCACGAGCGCATAGAGCCGTTTGGGATCCGCGTCGGAAACAGCTAAGTCGATTTTGCCGATCAGCCCCGCCGGGAGCCCGTTGGAGAGTTTCTTCCAGGTTGTGCCCCCGTCGGTGGATTTATAGATGCCACCGGCCTGTTGGCCCCCGCTGATGATCGTCCATGGTTTGCGTTCGGCCCTCCACATCGTCGCATAGACGACGGACGGATTGCCCGGCGCGAACTCAATATCGGCTGCCCCGATGGTGTCGGCGAGATAAAGAACCTGCTGCCAGGTCTTGCCGCCGTCGTGGGTGCGGTAAACGCCACGCTCCTTGTTGGGGTTGAAGGGCTGGCCGATAGCGGCGACAAACACGGTATCGCTGTGGGTGGGATGTATTTCTACTGCGCCGATCTGCCCGACCTTCTCGAGCCCGATGTGCTTCCAGGTCTTTCCGGCATCGGTTGACTTGTACACGCCCTTGCCGATGATGATGTTGGAGCGGATGCCGTCAGAGCCGGTCCCTACGTAGACGATCTTTGGATTAGGCTGGAACACATTGATGTCGCCGATGGAGGGGGTGGAGAAGTAGCCATCGGACACATTCTTCCAGGTGACCCCGTAGTCCTCTGTCTTCCATACGCCGCCTCCCGTGGCGCCCATGTAGTAGGTAGACGGAGTAGAGTGGATGCCTGCAACAGTGGTGACGCGGCCTCCCTGGGTGGGACCGACGCTGCGGTATTGCAGGGCCTTGAAGAAGGCCGTGTCGGCCGGTGGAGCCGGCTGTGGCGAGGGAGTCTTTTTCTTTTGCGCCATCGCAAGAGTGGCGAGCGCGAGGAAGGAGCAGCTAATCAGGAAGGTTCTCATGGGTGGAAATTTGAAGCGGGCAAGGTAGGGGAAAGCAGGAGAAGGCGAAAACCAAAATTCCATCACCGGTGATCCCCTTGACGAAAGTCATGGAGGATTGCGGCGCATGGTGCTATCTTGTATGTAATCTTCCACCACATGTCCAACCTGCTGAAGCCGTCGATTTATTGGCTATTTGGCTTTGCCCCCTTGGCCGTCATCCTGGAGTACATGCATGCCTCAGCTCCGCTGATCTTCTTTTCAGCGGCTTTATCGATCATTCCTATCGCCCGGCTGATCGGTACGTCTACCGAGCACCTGGCCACCTACACCGGTGATGCCGTGGGTGGACTGCTCAACGCCACCTTTGGCAATCTTCCGGAGCTGATCATCGCGATGGTCGCCCTCCAGGCCGGGCTTCACGATATGGTGTTGGCTTCACTCGCGGGAGCCATCCTGGCCAACCTGCTGGTGGCAATGGGTGTATCCTTCCTGGTGGGTGGACTTCGCCATCACAGCCAGAATTACAACCCGGCCAGTGTGCGGGTTTATGGGTCGATGATGATGATTGCCGTGTTCAGCCTTTTCGTGCCGAGCGCCTTTCACCGGTTTTTTGGATCGGGTGAGTTTGCCGCCAACGAGAATTCCCTGAATATCTACCTCTCCATTACGCTGCTGGCCGCCTATGTGCTCTACCTCGTCTTCATGCTGAAGACGCATGCTGAATTCTTCAAGAGCGAGGGTGGGGAGGAAGGTGGTCATGAAAGCGAAGAGAAGCGCTGGTCTCTGCAAAAAGCCGTCGCGTTCCTCGTAGTGGCCTCCCTGGGCGCCGCCTTCATGAGCGAAGTCCTGGTGGGTGCTGCCGAAGAGACGGGCAAGATCCTGGGAATGTCGAGTGTTTTCATCGGCGTAGTCTTCCTGGCGGTGGTAGGAGGGGCGGCCGAGAGCATATCGGCGATTTCCATGGCCGCCAAGAATAAAATGGATCTCAGCATCAGCATTGCGTTGGGCAGTTCCATCCAGATCGCTCTTTTCGTGGCTCCCGTACTCATGCTGAGCAGCCTGGCTATTGGTCCCGGGCAGATGAACCTCTCGTTCAACCGTGCGTTGCTGGGCGCCATGTTCTTCTCCGTGCTCCTGGGCATCATCATCGCCGGCGACGGCCGGTCGAACTGGTACAAAGGCGTGCAGCTCATCGTGTTTTACCTGATCCTCGCCGCTATGTTCTATTACATCCCCGTATCCGCATGAGCGACACATTCTGGAAGTCCCGGGTGAATGAGAGCGCTGTGCTCAGCCCGGTCGATCGCATTTCCGAGATCCTCTTTGGCCTCATCATGGTGCTCACGTTTACGGGCGCCATCAGCGTGTCCAACGATGGTCGCCAGGAGGTTCGCGACCTGCTCTGGGCAGCCCTGGGCTGCAATGTGGCGTGGGGACTGGTCGACGCGATCATGTATGGGATGAACGTGCTGCTCGACAGGGGGCACGCCGTTCAGGTAGTCAGATCGGTGCGGGCTGAGCCGGACACCAAAAAGTGCCGTGAACAATTGAGAAGCGAAATGCAGCCCGGCATCGCCGCGCTGATCAGTGACGAAGAGGTGGACAAGATTGCGGCTCAACTAAAGGTGCTCCCGGAACCTAGCAACAGGGATATCCTAAGCCTGGGTGATCTGTGGTCAGGAATCCAGATCTTCTTGCTGGTATTCTTATGCACGTTGCCTGTCGCCCTTCCCTTTGCCTTCATTGATGATCTTGCCCTGGCCATGCGCGCCTCCAACGGGGTTGCGCTACTGCTTTTATTTATCGGCGGTTTTCGACTGGCTCGCTATGCCGGGTTTCGGCCCTGGCTTACCGCCATCACTTATTCCCTTATCGGAGTGGCACTGGTTTCCCTGACCATGGCCCTCGGCGGTTGATGTATGAAAAGGATTCTGGTCTTCCTTTGTTTGGTGCTGGCCCTGCCAGGCTTCGGCCAGGAGGCCGACACATCGCAGTGGAATTTCGCAGCGGATTTGAATGGCTATGCCTTTGAGGGTGGCGATAAGCTGCTGTTGCCGGTGTTCAAGGCCGACCGGGGTTGGCTTCACCTGGAAGCCCGCTATAACTACGAAGACATGCAGACGTTCTCGGGTTGGGTGGGCTACAACTGGGAGTCGAGCCTGTCGAGAATGGATTTTGTGATTACACCCATGGTGGGCATAGCGACGGGAAATACCAAAGGCTTCCTGGCCGGCTTTGAGGCTACCTTTCAGTTGGGGAAGTTTGAACTTTACTCGGAGACCGAACACCTGTGGGACGCTGCCAGCAGTGAGTACAATTTCTTTTACACCTGGACGGACTTAACCTACTCCCCAAAGGAGTGGTGGTGGGTAGGTCTCAGTGCACAGCGCACTCGTCTTTATGCGACCGACCTGGAATTGCAACGCGGATTCATACTGGGCCTTGGCGCCGGACCGTGGTCCTTCACCGGGTACTTATACAACTGGGGGATGGGTGAGGCCTTTGGGCTGCTGACCGTGGAATTTGAGTTCTGACCGTGTATCTTTCTGGTCATGCTTGAGCACCCGATCTTCCTGTTTGCCCTCGCGCTGATTCTCTTCTATGGCCTCTTCTCAAAGGCAGCAGAAAAAACCATGGTCACTGCTCCCATGGTCTTTGTCACCGCCGGCCTCGTGCTCAGTTTCTTTCTGTCCGATGAGGTGAAACGCAACGTCCAGGCGCCATGGGTGAAACTGGTGGCTGAGTTGACGCTGATCCTGTCTTGTTCGTTGATTCTTCCACGCTTGACCTCCGGGCGTTGATGAAAGAGCGGCACTTGCCCATACGGCTGCTGCTGATCGGCCTTCCGTTGACGATGGTCCTGGGCGTCGGGGCAGCCATCGGCATGTTTCCGGGAGAGAATCTCTGGCTGCTCGCGCTCATGGCGCTGATCCTGTCACCTACGGATGCTGCGCTGGGCCAGGCCGTGGTGACGAGTGAGCGCGTACCGTTGCGTATCCGGCAGGCGATCAACGTGGAGAGCGGACTAAATGACGGTTTTGCACTTCCGCCCATCCTCATTTGCCTCGCGGTGCTTTCCGGAGAGGCCGGAGAAACCAAGTGGGGATTGTTTACCGTGGAGCAGTTTGTGTTTGGGCCCCTGGTGGGCGGTCTCGTCGGGTGGATCGGCGGAAAACTGCTGGAAGAGTCGGCCAAGCGCAGCTGGATGAATGAAACCTTCCAGCGGCTCTCCTCGCTTTCCATCGCCGTGCTGGCTTACGCAGGGGCTGAGATGGTGCATGGCAACGGGTTCATCGCCGCTTTCTTCGCCGGCATGTTTCTGGGTACCACACGGAAGATATACCGGGAGCGGATTCACGGCTTCGGGGAAGCCTTTGGGCAAATCCTGGTCTTGTTTGTCTTTCTCCTTGCCGGGGCCATACTGGTGCCCCTGTCGTGGCCACATTGGGACTGGATCGCCCTGGTGTACGCCGTGCTCAGCCTGACCGTGATCCGGATGGTCCCCGTGGCCATCAGCCTGCTGGGTGCCGGGCTGGACAAGGGCACGATTCTCTTCCTTGGTTGGTTTGGCCCGAGAGGAATCGCCTCCATTCTTTACCTGCTCATGGCTGTGCTGCAAATAGGCGCGGATGGGCACCGCCGAATCTTCTCCGTGATCACCCTCACCATCCTGCTCAGCATCTTCCTTCACGGTATGAGCGCCGTGCCATTCTCCCGCATGTTTCCCGAAGAGAAACCGGAGCCCAATTCGTGATAATTCGTGTAATTGGGGGCAAGCCACTAATTGCCCGCCTGCCAATCGTTGACAGGTAGTAGGCTCCATCATGGTTCTAACAAAAAGCACAAGTTTTGACCACTCTGGGCGGGCAGGCACTAATTAACACGAATTGAATGTGGGCTGGCCTGTTATCTTTGCGGCCGCATTTGCCCATCGGCGCATTGATAATTGGCACACTGAATGAACTACCTCTCCGCAGAAAACATCTCCAAGGGTTTCCACGACAAGTGGCTGTTTAAAGATATCTCCATCGGCATCTCGCAGGGGGAGAAGTTCGCCCTGGTGGGTAATAATGGCGTTGGGAAGTCGACTTTACTGAAAATCCTTACGGGAGAACTGCAGCCTGACACGGGAACCGTTGTCGTGCGGCAGGGCGTGCGGGTGGGGGTGCTCACCCAGCAGCGCGAGGTAGATGGCCGGACGCCGGTGAAGGATGTCCTGTTTGACCCGGCCAACCCGGTGGCAGCGGCAGTGAAAGAATACGAAGACTGCCTTCACCACCCGGAAGTATCCGGCGAACGGATGCAGGCGGCCCTGGAACGGATGGAAGAGTTCAACGCGTGGGACTACGACGCTAAAGTGAAGGAAGTCACCTCGAAGCTCGATGTCCCTGACCTGGACAAGACGTTCAGCCAGCTTTCCGGTGGACAAAAGAAGCGAATCTTCCTGGCGCAACTCCTTCTCGCCAGTCCTGACCTCATCATCATGGATGAGCCCACCAACCACCTCGACCTGTCGGCGATTGAGTGGCTCGAGAACTACCTGGCAAGCCCCACGATCACCCTGATCATGGTGACACACGACCGGTATTTCCTAGACAGCGTGGCCAATGAGATCATCGAACTCGACCGGCAGCAGTTGTTCCGCTACAAGGGCAACTATGCCTACTTTCTCGAGAAAAAATCAGAACGCGAGGAGATGCTGAAATCGGAAGTGGCCAAGGCGCGTAACCTGCTGAAGAAGGAACTGGAGTGGATGCGGCGCCAGCCGAAAGCGCGGGGTACGAAGGCCAAGTACCGCATCGATGCTTTTTACGAACTCAAGGAGAAAGCCTCGCAGGAGCTGCGCAAGGATCGGCTGGAGCTCGACATCAAGGAATCACGTCAGGGGGGTAAAATTCTTGAGGTCAATCACATCAGCAAATCCTACGGTGACCACGTCATTGTGAAAGACTTTTCCTACGTCTTCAAGAAATTTGACCGCATCGGCGTGGTGGGCCGAAACGGCATCGGCAAGTCCACCTTCCTCGACATGCTTACGCTGAAGATGAAACCCGACCGAGGCGAAGTCATCCCGGGCGTGACGACGAAGTTCGGGTACTTCACCCAGGACACGATGAACCTCAATCCCAACCACCGGATCATCGAAGAGGTGAAGCAGATCGCCGAATTCATCACGCTCTCCGACGGGACCCAGGTGTCGGCGAGCAAGTTTCTCGACAACTTCCTGTTCCCGCCCGAAAAACAGTACACCTACGTGGAGAAACTCAGCGGGGGCGAGAAGAAACGCCTCCAGCTGTTGAAGATGCTGGTGACCAGTCCCAACTTCCTCGTCCTCGACGAGCCCACCAACGACTTCGACATCGACACGCTCAACGTGCTGGAAGATTTCCTGGATAAGTTTACCGGCTGCCTGCTGCTCGTGTCGCACGACCGGTATTTCATGGATCACCTGGTCGATCAGTTGTTTGTGTTTGAGGGAGACGGCAACATACGGCTGTTCAATGGCAACTATACCGACTACCGTGATTCACTGGATGAAACGGTTGAAGAAGAGAAGCCGCAGCCCCGCCCGGAACCGGTGGTGATCGAAAAGCCGGCTTCGAAGAAAGTTTCCATGAAGGAAAGGTTGGAGTATGAGGCATTGGAAAAGGAGATTGCTACCCTCGAAGACGAGAAGGCTCAGTGGATTGAAAAACTCAACGGCGGATCAGGAAGTCATGAGGAGTTGACGAAATGGTCAAAGGCCGTGGAAGACCTGAATGCCCGGATCGAGGAAAAGAGCATACGGTGGCTGGAGCTTTCGGAGCAGATGGGGTAGCCGTCGATGATTCCTGTCCACTACTGGTCGTACAATAAATCCAGGAACCGCCCGTCTACGTGAGCATGATTCCCAGTTTTGGCCAACTTCCCTCAGGCAAACGCCTCGCACGTATCCGGTCGTCGCCCAACTACCGCGACGGTGCTTTCCAGAATGTGCAGGAGACACCCATGTTAGCCCCGGACGCCTCCTATCCGCGCATGCTCCGCAAGTTCTTCTTCGGCAGCAAAGATGGACAAGAGCCCCGTCATATCATTCCTTCCCGCAAGACAGACCTGAGGAAACTCTCCCGGGAAGAGCCTTCCGTGATCTGGTTTGGTCATAGTTCTTACCTGCTGACGCTGAACGGAAAGGTGATCCTGGTCGACCCGGTCTTCAGTGCACGACCTTCGCCCTTTCAGTTTGTAGGGTCCAAAGCATTTACGTTGTCGGAACCTTACCACGTCGACGAGCTCCCGGATCCTGACCTGGTGATTCTCACGCACGACCATTATGACCACCTCGATTACTGGGCCATTCAGAAGCTTGCGCCCCGAGTGCCCTTGTTCGCGGCTTCACTGGGTGTCGGTGCTCACCTGGAATTCTGGGGTGTGAGCCCGCAGAAGATCCGGGAGTTTGACTGGTGGGAGAGCGCGCCGCTGCTCCCCGGGCTGGAGGTGACCGCCATGCCGAGCCGTCATTTTTCCGGGCGCGGCTTCAAGCGCAACCAGAGCCTGTGGTCAGCCTTCCTTCTTTCCGGCGGTGGCCTGAAAGTCCTTGTCGGCGGCGACAGCGGTTACGATTCTACTTTTCAGAAGATTGGTGCGCAATGGGGACCGATCGATTTCGCCTTGCTGGAGTGCGGCCAGTACGATGCCATGTGGCCCCATATCCATATGAAGCCGGAAGAAACGGTTCAAGCTGGACTTGACCTTCGTGCCAAAGCGATGATGGCCGTTCACTGGGGAAAATTCAGGCTGGCCAATCACACGTGGACCGATCCCATTGAACGGGCGGTGGCAGAGGCCGTGCGCCTGCAGGTTAACTTGCTAACGCCCATGATTGGTGAACCAGTCCGGCTCGATCAGCCTGCCGCCCCGGCCAACCCGTGGTGGAATGCTTACCAGCCGCCACCGAGTGCACGGTAAAGGTCGATGACGGAGAAGAACTGTTCCTTCCGAGTTTCAGCCAGTTGGAGTTCAGCTTCCAGTACGTTCTTCTGGGCGAGGATGACTTCCAGGTAGGAGGCAAGGCCCGCGATGTAAAGGTCATTGGCCGTGGATACCGCCTCCTGCAGGGTGGTTACTTCCTGTGCCTTGAGTGTTGAGGCTGTCTGAAAATTCTCGATCCGCTTCAAGCCTGTCACCGTTTCCTGGAACCCATTGATCACCAGTTTCTGGTATTCATAGAAAAGCTCCATCTGCGCTGCGCTGGCCCGCTGGTAGTCGGCCTTGAGCATGTTGCGCTGAAATACCGGGGCCGTGAGCCCCCCGAAAACCGAGTATGCCATTGAACCCGGGGTGTTGAAGAATTTCTCAGGCCGGAACGATTGCAGACCCAGCGAGGATGTAATGGCCAGGGAAGGGAAGAAGGCGGCGCGGGTGGCTTTCACGTCGAACCGCGCGGCTTCCAGCCTCAACTCGGCCATGGCGATATCCGGGCGGCGAGTGAGCATCTGGGCCGGGATGCCCGCATGGATTTCCCGGGGCAAGGGTTGGTCGAGGATGGGACGACCGCGCTCCACGGGCTGAGGAAAACGCCCGAGCAGGAGGTTGATCTGGTTCTCGTGATAGACAATCATTTGCTTCGCCAGCGACTCACGGCTTTGGGTGTTGAGCAACTGTGCCGTGACTTGCTTGACGGCCAGCTCGGTGGCACGGCCCGCCGCCTTCTGTGCGTTGATCAGTTCGACGGCCGTCTGCTGGAGTTGAATGTTTTCCTGGATGAAGACAAGCTCATTGTCAAGCGCAAGCAGTTCATAGTAGCTGCGGGCGATTTCGGCGACGAGCGAGGTGACGACCAGGTGGCGGGCCTTCTCGGTGGCGAGGAAGCGGGCGACAGCCGATTTCTTCTGGTTGCGCAGCTTTCCCCAGAGGTCGATTTCCCAAACGCTCTGCACGCCGAGCCAGTAGTCGGGCAGGTGTTCGGGAACACGCTTTTCAGGCGGCAGGTTGGTGGAGAAATTGGTGTCGAAGTTGCCAATGCCGTCCATGGTATACTCACCGAACTTGCGTTGTCCCACGGCTGCGGTGGCCGACAGGGTAGGAAAGAAAGCTCCCTTGGCCACACGGACGGAGGCTTGCGCCATCTCGATCCGCTGCACGGCCATCTTCAGGTCGAGGTTGTTGGCGATTCCCATCTCGATGTGCTTGACAAGGAAGGGATCGTCAAAGAATTCCCGCCAGGGAACCTGGGCGCTGTTTTGTGTCGAGTCGCCCGGTGATGGAAAGGAGGAAGGCAACGAGGCGGCCTCGGGTGTCTGAACTGGCGGCGCCACCTTGCATTGTACAAGCAGTACGGCGACCAGCACCAGGGAAAGGGCATTGATTGATTTCATGATCCCTTTAATTTAAATGACGGGTGATTTCTATCTGGGAACCATCTTCCTTTTTCATCGTGATCTCCCGGAAGAGTACATAGAGCCCGGGTACGATCATCAATCCGAACACCGTGCCGATGAGCATACCGCCGGCTGCAGCGGTGCCGATCGACCGGTTGCCCATGGCTCCGGCGCCGGTGGCGATACAGAGCGGGATGAGGCCGGCGATGAAGGCAAAAGAGGTCATCAGGATGGGACGCAGGCGGGCCCGCGCGCCTTCGATGGCGGAGTCGAGCGGGGTGCGTCCCTCTTCGCGTTCGTGGACCCAGGCAAACTCGACAATGAGAATCGCGTTCTTGCCGAGCAAGCCGATGAGCATGACGAGGGCTACCTGGGCATAGATGTTATTCTGAAGGCCGAGGATGTAGAGCAGGAAGAAGGATCCAAAGACGCCGGCCGGCAGGGAGAGAATCACAGGAAGCGGCAGCAGGAAACTTTCGTATTGAGCGGCGAGCAACAGGTAGACAAACACCAGGCAGACAATGAAGATGTAGATAGCCTGGTTGCCGGCCAGCACTTCTTCCCGGCTCATGCCCGACCATTCGATGGCAAAACCACGGGGAAGCGATTGGCGGGCGGTTTCCTCAATGGCATCGATGGCATCGCCACTGCTGAATCCGTCGGCCGCGTCTCCGTTGATCATCGCCGACGGGAACATGTTGTAGCGCGTGAGCTGCTCCGGGCCGTACACCCGTTCGATGGTGGTGAAGGCGGAATAGGGCACCATCTCGCCAGTTTTGTTTTTCACCTGCAGTTTGAGCAGGTCTTCCGGATGGGCCCGGTATTCCGGGGCGGCCTGCACCATCACCTTATACATCTGCCCGAACCGCAGAAAGTTGGAGGTGTAGTAGCTGCCGATCAGCACCTGTAGATTCTCCATGGCGTCGTCGATGGTCACGCCTTTTTGTGCCGCCACATCCTGGTCGATGTGAATCAGGTATTGGGGGAAGGTGGCATTGAAGCTCGTGAACGCGTCGGCGATTTCCGGCCGCTTCTTCAGCGCTTCGATAAACTGCCGCGCCACGTTGGCCGTATTCACCAGGTTGCCGGAACCGGTGCGGTCGAGGAGTCGCACTTCGAAGCCGCTGGCGTTTCCGAAACCAGGAACCGTGGGAGGAGGGAAGTATTGAATGGTGGCGTCCTTGATGTCGCTGGTTTTCTCTTCCAGCAGGGTGATCATTTCATTAACCGACAGGTCGCGGTCGTCCCAGGGCTTGAGGTTGATCATGCCCATGCCGTAGGATGCGCCGGCTCCTTCGGTGATCAGGCTGTAGCCGGAGAGCGTGGAAACCGACTCGACGGCGTCCATTCCTTCTGTGGCTTTCTGTATCCGGTCCATCACCTCTTCGGTGCGCTCCACGGTGGCACCTGCCGGGGTGGTCACGTTGGCATAGATCATTCCCTGGTCTTCGGAGGGGATGAAACTGCTGGGCAGGATGACGGCGGTACCGTAGGTGGCCAGCAGGAAGAAGACAAACAAACTGTAGGTGATGACTCGCCGCGACGCCGTCTTGCCGACGAACCACTCGTACCGGTCGGAAACCGACTGGTACCAGCGGTTGAAACCATTGAAGAACCGTTGCAGTGGGGTGGTCTTCTTATAGGCATTGTGCGTGTCTTTCAGGAGGATGGCACACAAGGCCGGTGTGAGCGTTACCGCATTGACCCCGGAAATGATAATGGCAATGGCCAGTGTGAGGGAGAACTGGCGATAGAAGATTCCCACGGGGCCCGACATGAAGGCCACGGGGATGAACACGGCCGACATCACCAGCGTGATGGCGATCAGGGCGCCGCTGATATCGTTCATCGCGGATAGCGTGGCCTGCTTCGGGCTAAGACCCATACCCATCTTTACGTGCACGGCCTCCACCACCACGATGGCATTGTCGACGACGATACCGATGGCGAGCACCAGGGCGAACAGGGTGAGCAGGTTGATGGAGAATCCCAGCATCTGCATGAAGAAGAAGGTGCCAATGAGCGAGACCGGGACGGCCAGCGCGGGGATAAGCGTGGAACGCCAGTCCTGCAGGAAGATGAATACGACGATGGAGACGAGGATAAACGCTTCGATGAGGGTTCGCAATACTTCGGCGATGGAAGCGTCGAGGAAGCGGGATACGTCATAGCCTACCGTGTAGCTCATCCCCGGGGGAAAGGCGATGGCTTTGAGTTCGGCCATGCGCTTCTTCACGTTTTCAATCACCTCCTTGGCGTTGGAGCCGGGGCGCTGCTTCAGGAGAATGGCGGCGGAAGGCCTGCCGTTTTCCTTGGAAAGCACGCCGTAGTTGCGCGACCCGAATTCCACGTCCGCAATGTCTTTGAGCTTGAGGAGCGAGCCGTCTTCGTTGGCGCGCAGCACAATGTTCTCGTACTGGTGCGGTTCGATATATTTTCCCGTGTAGCGAAGCACATACTGAAGCACCTGCGGAGCCTTGTCGGAACTTTCTCCGGTCTTTCCGGGCGCGGCTTCCACGTTCTGCTCCCGGATGGCGGCCACGATTTCTTCGGTGGAAACCCGGTAGGCGGCCATCCGGTCGGGCTTCAGCCATACGCGCATGGAATATTCGCGGGCGCCCAGGATCATGGCGTAGCCCACGCCGTCGATGCGCTTCAACTCGGGGAGGATGTTGATGTCGGCGAAGTTGTACATGAACTTCTCATCGGCGGTGGTGTCGCTGCTGAGGATGTTCAGGTAAAGCAGGATGCTGTTTACTTCCTTTTCTACGCTGACGCCGGCCTTGATAACCTCTTCCGGCAGTTCGTCCAGCACGGTGGACACGCGGTTTTGCACGTTGACCGCGGCAATGTCGGGGTCGACGCCGACGCGGAAGTAAACCGAGATGATGCTGGTTCCGTCGTTGCCGGAAACGGAGGTCATGTAGGTCATGCCGGGCACGCCGTTGATCGCCCGCTCGAGGGTGGTCACCACGGCCTTGGCGGCGACTTCGGCGTTGGCGCCGGTGTAGCTGGTGGTGACGGCTACAGAAGGAGGAACAATGTCCGGGAACTGGGTGACCGGAAGGTCGATGAGAGCCAGGGCTCCCAGCAGCGTGATGAGCAGGGAGATGACCAGTGAAAGTACCGGGCGGTGTATGAATATATTAAACATGGTGTATTCGGGGATGGATGAGCAACAGCCGGCGTTATCGGATCATTGTTTCAGCAGGCTGTCCATGGAAACCATCTTGGGCTGGACTTTGCTGCCTTCGCGCACGTCCTGGATGCCTTCATAGATTACGCGGTCGCCTTCCTTCAAGCCCGACTCGACGATGTAGAAGTGGGAGAACCGCATCCGCGGAACAAAGGGTTTCATACGGGCCACCTGGTTGTTGTCGATGAGATAGACGTAGGTCCGGTCCTGTATCTCGAACGTGGATTTCTGCGGTACGAGCACCACGCCACGCATCTCGACCGCCAGCCGCACCTTGCCTGTTGACCCGTGCTTGAGCAGGTGCTCCGTATTGGGAAAACGGGCACGGAAGGCGATGGTACCCGTGGAGGCTTCGAACTCACCCTCCATGGTCTCAATCTTCCCGCGATAACGGTGCAGGGTACCGTCGGCGAGTTCGAGCTCTACTACATCGTCTTCGGGGTTGTCATTCTTGTTCTTCATGAACTGGAGGTACTCGCTCTCGGAGACTTTGAAATAGGCGTACATGGCATGAGTGTCCGACACCGTGGTGAGCAGGGTTCCTTCGTTGATCAGGCTTCCCATCTTGAACGGTATGCGGTCAATGATGCCGTCGAACGGCGAACGGATCTTCGTCTGCGCGAGCCGGATGGCCGCGTGGGACTCCGCCGACTTGGCTTCCTCGATGCGGGCCTTGGCGGCATCGTGTTTCGCCTTGGCGAGCCGGAGTTCGGTTTCCGATACCACGTTCTTGTCGACGAGGATCTTCACCCGTTCCACTTCGAGCTGCAGGGCCGTGGCCTCGGAGGTGGCGCTGCTCAGGTTGGCGCGGGCCTGGTCGAGGGCGGCGCGGTATTCTTCGTCGTTGATCTGGAACAGCAGTTGACCCTTCTGGACTTCATGACCTTCGTCGACGTAGATCTGGTCGAGGTAGCCTTGCACCCGGGCACGGATTTCCACGTTCCGGAACGCATGGATGTCGCTCACGTACTCCTTGACGAGGACGGTATCTTTGCGGATAACGGTGGTAACGGGATAGGGCTCTGCAGCCTCCTCAGTAGTAGCATTTTTTCCGCATGCCATCAGGCCAAGCAGGAGGCCGAGGGCCAGGAATGGACGAATTGAATGGATGGTCATAGTGAACACTATGGGTCGTTTTTTGGATGGATAAACTACAAACGCAGAAACGGGTTCCCTGTTCGGGGAAGAATGAAAGAATACCGGGGATTAGCCCACTTTGGGCGGCGGCGAAGTATTCTCGAGGTCCGCATGCGAGATGCGCTCGACGGGAGGGATAAACGTGATTTCCCGACCATGAGCCAGGTGCTGAAGGAAGGAGGGAGAACAAGCGATAAACTCCACTTTGTCCACGGAGTCTTCCACGCTGTCGGAAAGGTCGGCGTTGGGGTTGACGGTGGAGTACAAAAGGTAAAAAATAGATTCCAGGACAGAGGTTTCCGGGGCCTGGGCAGTCTGCAGGGTGGTCAAGCCGGTTTGTTCCATCTCGGGGAGGGTGACCGCCGGGGAAATGAAGAGGTTGAGGGTACTCACTACCCAAAGGGCAAGCACCAGGCGCCGGGAGGCCGAGCGTGGTCGGGAACGGAATATGGATACCAGGTTGGGCATCTGCATTCGGCCGCAAATATCAGTCAAAAACCCATCAAACACCAATCCCGCTGGTGTAATACCTGGTTGGCCTGGCCCGATGACTGGAGTCATTGATGACCGCTCATCCGTCACAGAAATTTCCGTCAAAAATGCGGCATGACTAGACAACTGCTCACCAAAAACCTGCTGATGGGATTCCTGTCGTGGCTGATCCCATTCGTTGCCTCCTTCTTCTTTTTCAGACCCGGAGGGGAGATGGTCGTTCCTTATGCCACCTTCAAAGGCATCATTACCGTGGTAGGCGTCGGGAGCGGAAGCTATTTGCTGTACCGGTACTTCCTGCTTGTCTCTGATCAATTTGCCAGGCAGGGGATCATCGTGGGGATATCCTGGATGTTGATCAACCTGGTTCTGGACATGATCTTCCTGATGCCCATGGCAAAACTCAGCTTCTCCGAATACCTGCTCACCATTGGCATCAGCTACCTCTCCATCCCGCCAATCGCGGTCTGTATGGGATATCTTTTGGAGGAGAAGAAGAAGACGTAACTCGGTGCTGGGGACTCGGTACTCGGTGCTCGGCACTCGGTGCTCGG
>JAEUUE010000140.1 GCA_016787605.1 Cyclobacteriaceae bacterium | reverse complement strand
AAAGGAATGCCTCCGGTATCCGTTACCGTTCACCGGACCCATGAAGGGACGGAGGGAATCCCCGCCAAGGCTGGAGTCGGTGTGCCAATGGTCAACTACCTGCAGCTGGCCGAGCACACAGGAACTCATGTTGATGCGTTGAGTCATATGTCCCCGGACAATGCCGGCCAAACGATCGAGACCATGCCGCTGTCTCTATTCTACACGGAGGGCATTTGCCTCGACTTGTCTGACAAGGGACTGGGGGAACTGATAGAAGCGGGGGACCTCCAACGGGCCTGCGATAAGGCAGGAGAGCAAATACGCGAGCGTGATACGGTGCTGCTCTACACGGACCACTACCGCAAACACTTCCTGGATAAGGATTGGATTAACGGTCCAGGGCTCTCGGAGGAGGCTGCCCGTTGGCTGGGCCTGAAAAAGATTGCTGCATTTGGCGTCGAGACCATGAGCCCGGGTATTTCAGGCGTCAGTAACCGGCAGGTGCATGCGATTTGCGGTGAATTGGGATTTACTCACTACGAAAACCTGGTCAATCTGCAACTCCTCGTGGGTCGGGGCCGTTTTCGATTTGTCGGCTTCCCGCTCAGGATCCGGGGAGGAACTGGTTCCCCGGTGAGGGCGGTAGCCATTTTTAATTGAGCTTATGAATTGGTCAACTGAAAGTTTGTGGCTGGAAGTCTCCGTGGTCAGTGCGCTCACCGCGGTGGGCAACATCGTGCTGGGTCACTTTGAAACCGGCAAGCCGCGATGGAAACGGGTACTGAAATTCTTCATTAGCATGGGACTGATCGTGCTGATCTCGACCACATTGGGTCGGGCGTGGGCATTTGGATTCCTCGGTGCGCTCCTCCTGGCCGTCGTGTATATCCACGCCGTATGGCTCCCCTCCAAGGGGATCAACGGCTGGACGGCCGAGCCGAAGGAGAAGTATTACAAACTCCGGGGCTGGAAGCATCCGGACTCATCAACCAATCGCTAGAGCCCGCATCCGCAACAATACCGTACCACGCTTCAACGCGGCCAGGGAGTCAGCAATAGATAAGGCCTCATCTTGGTAAGCCAATGCTGGTCAAGTTGCGGCAGTGAGAGCAGCTGTTCCGGAGTCTCCAGCGAATGCTGGGCGCGGTAGGCGAGTATGGCCTGGGCTTGCTTCCGGCTAATGTAGGGATGACGACTGATCTCCTCCAGGGTGGCTTGCAGGAGATTGATTTTCCTGGGCTCGAAGCCGGGAGCTATTTCAAACTGACGCTTGACGCGGCCCACCACCGCTGAGTCTAGCCCGTATACCTCGCGGAGTTGCTCCATAGACACAAATCCCCCCAGCCGGTCGCGAAAGGTCGCGATCCTTCTGGCCAGGGTGGGGCCAATACCATAGACATCCTGCAGTTGCAGGGTATCGGCAAGGTTGATGTCCTCTTTCTTCCGACTCTTCTGAATGGATTTGGCTTTGGAGGGCAGCGGATCCTGCGGGGCAAAGGTCATCCAGTTTGCCGCCGTGCGGAACCAGACGGAGTCCATACCATAAATCCTGGCTAAGTCCTCCTTGCGGCGAAAGCGACCTCCCTTTTCGCGGTAGCGGATGATGCGCCTGGCAATACCGGAATCAAGACCCAATTCGATGAGTTCCTTCCTGGCGATGTGGTTGGGATCAAATTGATGAAATGCAACAGGTTCTTTGGGTTTGATTTCTGTAACCGTTTGGCGAGCAGCCATCCAGGCCAGCAGGCTGTCTGTCTTGTCAATATCCAGGACAGGCGGCGGCCCCTTCCAGGCCCGGTAAGCCGGCTCGCTGAAGAGTATGAGAAAGACCAGCGGAATAAACAGGAGAAAGCCATTGGTCTCCATTCGGGAGAAGCCGAAGAATGCGCGAACCCAAAGTTGTATCCGCCTCATGGGGCGAAGGTAGGCGAGCGTCCGGGAGCAAAAGACGCAAGCCGTTGACGGAAAACCAGACTAAATTTTGCCGGAAAACATGCGGTCGGTGGCCAGGCAATCTGCCAGGCTCCTGTAAACACTGGTCATAGGATCCGGATCCGAACTGCCCGCCAGCGCGTTCAGGATTCTTCGGGCCAAAGGACCTTTGTTCAGTAAGGCAAGAATGGTGGAGTTCCAGGTATCGAGTTTGCCAGTCTGTTTGGTGAGCTGTTGATGAATGTGCTCCCAAACCTGGCCTGCGGTTGCTCCCGTTCCAAGCCCGAAGACAGCCAGGTAGTCCGGTTCGTTAATGGGAACCTCAGGGCCTCCCCGCCCCACTTCTTCCAGGAGCGCGGCGAGATTTTCCGTCCAAAGCTGCATTTGATCCTGGGTGGTTGAGAACTTTTCCTGGGCGAGGGCGCGGATGGTTTCAATGACCAGCGCCTGGATGGCAAGATCGACCGATGGACACTCCTGGACGTCCATGATCCGGATTTCTATCGACCCTCGGTCGAAGCGGGGAATAGCGCCGCGAGAATTAACCCAGATGGGATCGAGGATGCTGTCGCTGTCAAAGGGAGCAATGTCCGCCTTGATCCGCTCGTAGATGGTGTTGAAGTACTGGCGTTTCGAAAAGACAGCTTCCGGTATCACCTTGCCCGTAATGGAGGGGATGGCGCGCTGGTTCGTCCGGTAGTAGTGCAGCCGGGTGTCGAGCAGGCCGGTGGGCTGACCTCCGAGGATGGGTGAACTGGCACACAAGGCAGGGAGCAGGGGGAGGATGGCGCGTATGGCGGCATGCAACCGGGCGAACTCCTCGTCGTCGTAAAAGGGCAGGTTAAGATGCGTACTCTGGAGGTTTGACCAGCCGTGACCCCGACAGTCGAATATGCGGTTGTACGCTTCATAGACCTCGTTGTTATCGTGAGGCCATAGCCGTGATTCGGTGAGCGGGTCCATCCATGGATGCGCCGCTGTGGGCAACAACATGGCATTCCAGGATTCAAGCACCTGGTTGATCTCTTTTACGTTTTCAGCAAACTCCCTGGACAAGGCGGGCAGGTCGGGTTCCGGCTTTGTCGACTTCAGTTCAATGACGTGAGTCACCAGTTCATTCGACCAGGTGACCATCCCGTTCTCAAAGTCGCCCCCGTATTCGCCCAGCTTGGCTTTCAGGAGCTCGTCGGCAATGGGGCGCACCTGGAGCGAGTCACGATCGACGATCATGTACTCCAATTCGACACCGAAGGCCTGGAAAAGGTGAAGTCTTCCGGGTGCGGTCATTTGGCCGATCGGATTTTGGTCATCATCACTTCCATGATTTGATCGTAGAGTTTGTCTTTGAGAATCTTGTCTTCGATGCCGGCATCGATGTTGGGGTTGTCATTGACTTCGATCACGTAGAATTTTCCTTCCACCTCTTTCATGTCCACGCCATAGAGCCCCTTACCAATCAGCGAAGCGGCCTTTAGCGCCGTTTTCAGCAAACCGGCAGGAGCCTGGTCAACGGCCACGCATTCCACAGAGCCGTCGCGGGAGGTTTCCTTTTTGGCGCTCCAGTTCACAATCTGCCAGTGCTTGGTGGCCATGAAGTATTTGCATACGAAAATCACCTGGCCGTCGATAATCCCCACGCGCCAGTCGAAGGGTGTGGGCAGGAATTCCTGGGCGATGATGAGGTCGGATTTCTCGAACATGCTTTCCCGCACTTTCTCAAATTCCTCGGCCGTATGGATTTTGACGACACCCTTGGAAAAGGCCCCGTCGGGCTGCTTCAGGATGAAGGGGAAGTTGAGCTTTCCGGGAACCTGGCTGCAGTTCTCTTCGGTGAGCACCAGGGAGTGAGGGGTCAATATCTTGTTTGCGTTCAGCAGTTCGTGGAGGTAGACCTTGTTGGAGCACTTGGAAATGGACTCCGGGTCGTCGATAACGGCCAGTCCAAGGGCCTCGGCTTTCTTCGCGAAACGGAAGGTGTGATGGTTCACATTCGTGGTTTCGCGGATGAGCAGTGCATCGTACTGGATGAGCTTGTCGAAGTCGTTTTTGGTGATGAATTCCGTATTGAATCCCGCTTCAAGGGAGGCTTTGTAGAAACGTTTCAACGCGCGGTCGTCGGAGGGAGGGTTGGGATCCTCCGGGTTAATGAGAATAGCCAGGTCGTATTTCTTCTTGTCGGTCCGGTAGTCGCGTTTTCGCAAGAGGTATTTTTCCAGCGCACTTTCGAGCAGGGGTTGATCCGAATCCGGCATTTCGTTCAGGCTCACGGGCCGGATTCCCTGGAGCACCCACTTGGTCTTCTTGGAGAAGCTGGCCCGCACGAGGGGAGCCTGGATGAGTTGAAAAAGCTGGAGGGCTAGTTTGTTGAGGTGTTCGGATTGCGTCTGCCCGAAGTAAACGTTGAATTCCACCTTGTCATAAGGTTCATTCCGGAAGGTGGCCTGGATGAGATCGTCAAACTCCAGCGAGTCGTCGCGAAGGATGGAGGGATACCTGAAGTCCTGGATCGTGGAGACCTCTGGCAGTACCTTGTGGCCGCGTGCCTCGGCAAGCAGGGAGACATAATACCCTTCGCTCTGGTACTGGTACGATTTACACAGATTGAGGACCTTGAGATTCTTGCCGGATTGGTAGGCTTCCTGGGTGATGTATTGTCCTGGGGTGATCACCTCCACGTCGTCGAGCCGCAGGTTCCAGTGTTTGGGCTTATCTACAACAATCAGTTTAAGCATGGGGGAAGCACGAAACGTGCGGGGGGAGTCGGGTGGGGGTTACTTCGGCTCGATAATCAGTAAGTTAGCATCATAGGTTACAATCCCCAACATGATGCTGTTTAGTAACCGGTCGAAGGTTACGCTATAATATTGAGACTTGAGCGGGTTGGGATTCATGGGGTCGGCCAGGAAAACGCGGCCCCCCTCATTGGTGAACCCATTGATGATGGCAAAATGGCCGACCGGCTCCCCGCGGATGCTGTCAAATTTGTTGGTTGTCGGCACTTCGCGGGGAGTGCCATACAGGTACGTCGCGCTCAGCCCGGCAATCACAGGTATCGATTTCTTCAGGTAGCCCTTGATGAGGTGCTCGTCCAGTTCGGCGTATTCGAGCCGTCCACCAGACTTGAGAAAATTGATGTACGCCTTGCTGGCTACCACGAGTTTCCGGCGTTTGTGCTTGTAGCGCATTTGCCGCCCGAGATTCTCGATCACCTTAGGCGTGGAGAGATTGGCCCAGGTAGGATCCATCACGTGCAGGTTGTAGGTAAAGATGGTGGCTTTGTACCCGCGTTTCAACGCATGGTTTCCCATCATCACCGCCAGCGTCCCGCCGTTCTTCAGCTGCTTCACTTCTTTGATCACCTGTTTCAGGCCGATCCCGTCGCCGTAATAGTTATATAGCGCATGGAGGCACGTCGGGCCGCAAGTCACCTCGTCGGGTTGTGCCTTGATATCAAAATCCAGGAAGAGGGCCTTCTGGTGGGACATGGTCAGAGCAATTTGGAGAGAAACAGGTTAACCACCTCCACCAGAATCAGAAGAATAATGATCCACTCCAGGTAGCTGCTCTCCCGCTGGGAATAGATTTCCCGAAATACATGCAAGTTGTCTTCAATGATTCGCAGGGTGTACTCGACTTCGCTGAAACGAACACGCAGGTCGTAGTGTTTCATCAGGCCTTTGTGAAGGTTGTCGAGGTATTCATTGTCCCATACCAGGTCCGGTGCGTCGAAAATGTAAATGTTGTCGGCTATGTCATTTTGCGTGTTCAGGGCGCGGCCGATGAATTTCATCATGTTCCTCCGGCTGATCTTCAGCTTTCCCGTGGCCTCCAGGTGATTGGTAAAGCCCCGGATTTCCGTAAGCAGGTGCTCGGAGGTATGGTGGTAGTGGTCAAGGGCGACAGACTGCGCCAGGTTGAACATCCCGATGCGCACCACTTTGTCGTCGATATGGTCGACGATCATCTGGTCAAAAAGGAACTCCATGCCCGCGCCATCCCTGACGGTGATATCATGATCATCGCGAAGCCACCCGTTCGGGCTCTTTAGAAAGGGGTGAATCGACTTTACCGTCAATTTGATCTCTTCCTCCGAGTAGCCGGTAAATACGATAACGCCGTAATTGAAAAAATACTGGTACCGGTCCGGTGCCATCGAATAGAATAGCTCGGACGACGTGTCGGCAATGGGCCTGGCCTCCAGGAAGGATTTGATTCCCTTCAGATCGAGTTGGTTGGCGACGCGGATGGCAGACAGTTTCATGGGTTAATCAAAGATAGGGTCGGACAACAGACTGTCCAATGATCGCGGGTGCTGGCCTAAGTTCCATCGCGATAAAGCGTTATTTTGCGGCGGAATTCGAACCTATGAGATACCTGACTATCCTCTTTTTCCTGGCGATGACGGCGGACGCCTTCGGCTGGGGTGCCACGGGTCACCGGGCGACAGGCCATATTGCCGACCAGTACCTGACGTCAAAAGCAAGAAAAAAAATCGCTTCTGTATTGGGGCAGGAGTCGCTGGCTATGGTAAGCACGTGGATGGATGAAATCCGGTCAGACTCCACCTATGATTATGCCATCACCTGGCATTATACCACGATACCCGATGGTAAGAAGTACGAGGATGTGGCCTCCAAACCGGATGGGCAAGTCGTCGCCATGATTGAAAAATTCATCACCGATCTGAAGAGCAGGAAACTAAGTAAAAAGCAGGAATTGGAGACATTGAAAATGCTGGTGCACCTCGTCGGTGATATCCACCAGCCGCTGCATGTGGGGAGGCCCGGCGACCGGGGCGGCAACGACGTGAAAGTAAAATGGTTTCGCAATGAGTCCAACCTGCACCGGGTGTGGGACACCGAGATGATTGATGACACCAAACTCAGCTATACCGAGCTGGCCGCCTCCCTGGGTCAGCCCGACAAGGCCACGGTGAAGAAGTGGCAGGCGGCCTCGGTGCGCGACTGGGCCCATGAGTCGATGACGCTGCGCCCGCAAGTCTACGATATCGGAAATGGAAACCTCGGCTATCAGTATTCCTACCGGTATTTCTCGTACGCGAAGCAACGCATGCTTCAGGCCGGCATCCGGCTCGCCGGGGTGCTGAATCAGATCTACGGGAAGTAAGAGCGCTCAAAGGCCCGCAGAGCCGGGTCCTTATTCCCTGTCTACGATTTCATAGGGGAACCCACGCAAGGCAATCTTCAGGGCGCTCAGCGGCACATCGTCATGGGTGACTTCGGCGGTCTTCTCGGCAAGGGATACGTTGGCCTCCTTTACACCGGCTACTTTGGACAACAAACGTTTTACGGTATTGGCGCAACCGTCGCAGGTCATTCCGGTTATCGTGTAGGTTTTCTTCATTTCAGCCTCAGGTTTTAGGTGTTATAACTTCGGGTTCACCAAAATAGTTTCAACGGCCGATTTTACGAACGTCTTCCGCCCATACTAGCCACTTTTCCCTACCTTTACGCCCGTTTTTTACCGCACTTATGCCTGAAGAAAAGAGTCTGAATTTTATCGAAGAGATTGTCGAGAGGGACCTGGCTGCCGGACAGAAAGGCATCATCACCCGCTTTCCGCCCGAACCGAACGGGTACCTGCACCTCGGCCATGCCAAGAGCATCTGCCTGAACTTTGGACTTTCCCTCAAGTATGGGGGCTATACCAACCTTCGTTTCGACGATACCAACCCGGTGACTGAAGAGACGGAGTATGTTGATAGCATCAAAGACGACGTGCGATGGCTGGGTTTCGATTGGAAAAATGAACTCTACGCTTCCGACTACTTCCCCCAGCTCTATGAGTTTGCGCTAACGCTGATCCGCAAAGGGCTGGCCTATGTGGATGACAGCACCAGCGACGAAATCGCCGCTGGAAAGGGAACTCCGACGAGCCCGGGGAAAGATTCCCCCTTCCGCGGTCGTTCCGTGGAAGAAAACCTGTCCTTGTTTCAGCAGATGAAGGAAGGCCGCTTTAAGGACGGCGAGCGGGTGCTCCGCGCGAAGATCGACATGGCGCACACGAACATGCACATGCGCGATCCCATCCTTTACCGGATCAAGCACGCCCATCATCACCGGACCGGCGATGCGTGGTGCATCTACCCGATGTACGATTTTGCCCACGGACAAAGTGACTCGATCGAGAAGGTCACTCACAGCATTTGCACGCTGGAATTCGTGCCCCACCGCGAGTTGTACGATTGGTTTATCGAGAAGCTCGAAATTTTTCCGTCGCGGCAGTATGAGTTCGCCCGCCTCAACATGACGCATACGCTCATGAGCAAGCGCAAACTCCTGCAGCTGGTGAATGAGAATCACGTGTCAGGGTGGGACGATCCCCGC
Source organism: Cyclobacteriaceae bacterium (assembly GCA_016787605.1). GTDB lineage: Bacteria > Bacteroidota > Bacteroidia > Cytophagales > Cyclobacteriaceae > ELB16-189. Next base: position 115,330 of record JAEUUE010000140.1, on the reverse strand, counting down.
ATGCCCACGTTGAGCGGGGTACGCCGCCGTGGCTATACCCCGGAGGCCATCCGCGACTTTTGCGACCGGGTAGGGGTGGCAAAACGGGATAATCTCATCGACATCAGCCTGCTTGAGTTCTGTGTGCGCGAGCACCTCAACAAAGTGGCCCAGCGACGCATGGTGGTCTTTGATCCGTTGAAGATCGTTCTCATCAATTACCCGGAAGGCCAATCAGAGAACCTGCCGAGCGAAAATAACCCGGGAGATGAACCGGTGACCTACCGGGAGATGCCGTTCTCCCGTGAACTGTACATTGAGCGGGATGACTTCATGGAGCATCCCCCCAAAAAATACTTCCGGCTCGCACCGGGTCAGATGGTCAGGCTCAAGAGTGCTTACATCATCAAATGTGAAGAGGTGATCAAAGATGCGGCCGGAACGGTGACGGAAGTGCGCTGCACCTACTTGCCGGAAAGCAAGAGCGGTTCCGATACCTCCGGAATCCAGGTGAAAGGTACCCTTCATTGGGTCAGCGCCGCACACACGATCCCGGTGGAGGTGCGCATCTATGACCGGTTGTTTACCGTGGAAGACCTGGGATCCATCGAAGGTGATTTTCGGCAATACCTCAACCCCCAGTCACTGGTGGTGAAGAAGGTATTTGCAGAACCTTCGCTGGCGAAAGCCACGGCCGGTGACCGGTTCCAGTTCCTGCGCATGGGCTACTATTGCCTCGATGAGGACTCGACACCAGCAAAACTGGTATTTAACCAGACTGTTACCCTTCGGGATATGTGGGCGAAGGAAGTAAAGAAGGGTTAGTTGCCGAGAAACGATACGCGCTGCCCGCGGTAGTTTCCAATTACGTCACGCAAGGACTTGAACGTCTCATAGGGCGCTTTGGCGGCAAAGAGGTTGACGATCCAGGGCGGAACGGCTCCTCCGAGGTCGATATCGATCACGTACTGCACGGCCAGCCGGCCCGGCCCGGCCGGGGTGACCGACCAGCGCGCGCGGGAGTAAGGAACCCGGATGACATTTTCTTTGGCGGGAATGTAGTCGGGAATGCTCACCGCCTCGATGATCATGCCTTTGGTCATCGGATCAGGATCAACCGTGAGCCGGATCACAAAGTCACGGTTGCTGGTGAGGACGGGTGCTTCCACTTCCGTATGATACACCACTTCGCGGTCGCTGATGCGGTTCAGTACACGGACACTTGAAGTCTTATATTGCCAGGCCTTGTACCCGTTGATATCGAGCACTGCGGCGGCTAATTCCGAAAGCGTTCCTTTTACCTGGAAGACCGACTTGATGGTCTTATACCTCGAGTCGGGACGGGGACAGGTATAAACGGAAATGCTGTCCTTATCCAATTCGAGCTGGCAGCCGGATTGCGGCAGCGCCCTCAGGGGCATCAGCAGGAACAAAATCAGCAACGTACGCATCAGTTTCTGGGATAAGGGATGGAAATGGAGAGACCTTCGGTAAAGCCGGAGAAGTCCTCTTTCAGATACCTGGATGTCAGGCACAACTGGCCCCCGCTCCGTTGCATAACCAGGTAATGAAATTGCGGCTTGTAAGTGGTCGACACATCGTTCAGTCGCTCCTCTTTCTCCGATAAGGGCTGCGAAAGCCCGCCACCTCCCCCGATGATGAGAAAATCCTTGCCCTCATGGTTGAACAACTCGTAGTTGTGCGAGTGACCGGTGATAAAGAGTCTGGCTTTCGATGAGGCAAGGTAGGCGGGCACGAAGTGTTCCTGGACGTTTTTCGACGAGCCCACAATTTTGCTGTTCGAAAAAGGGGCATGATGACAGGCGACGATGCTGGCTACAACCGCCGGATCTGAATCCAGGGCCTTGAGGGTGGACTCCAGCCACGACTGCTGGTGGAGCATATCGGGCTCAGACAATTTGGAGAAGTTGGAGTTCAGAAATATTACGGCCACGGAATCCACCACCTGGTAATAACCGGTTCGGTTGTGGTCGGGGAAGCGCCGCTGGAATTGCGATTCGCCTTTCCGGCTTCGCGTCATGACGTCGTGATTGCCCAGCAATGCCCTGACGGGAATCCCCGCCTTCCGGCAACTGTCCAGGAAACGGTCCATGCGTTCCCACTTCTTTTGTTTGTAACCCAACGTCACCACATCGCCCAGGATAAACACCGATGACGGCTTGCGCAGGAGGATGTCGTTGAGTACCAGTTGGGTAGCTTCGACGTTATTGTTTGAGCCCAAGACCAGCTTTTCAACCCACATCGGCGCCTGGGTATCGCTTACAAAGACCACCTCCTGGGATTGACCAAAACACACCCGATCCATCGAGGTGATGATATAAATCATCATGACAAAATATGGCCGGGCTGCCAAAAACATTACCTTTAGCGTTCTTTTCAGGGTTGTAAACAAGGCGTATGCCGAGATATTTCGTTGCAAAGTTAATCATCCTGCTTGTTATGGCAGGCGTCTCTGCGGAGACCGTCGCCCAGGAGGCAGACACCTTCGATATCAGTTCCGCTTCGATGTATTACCCGCATCGTATGGTGCCCGGCGATTTTTCCATGGAAGTGGCCATGTCGCAGGTGAAACTGCCCTTCGACTGGCTGGAAACGGCGATCCAGGCGCCCCTCTTTCATTTCCATGCTTTGTATGGCCTGCCCCGTGGATTTTCGATCGACGGGCGGTTTTCCTCGCTGTTCGTCTCCAACCAGATTGCCCTGGGGCCGCACTGGAGTTATCAGAAGAACAAGATCTCGTTTAATGTTGGGTACGATGTGGGCTATACGTTCGGCTACCTCAACCAGTTTGGCTTTGCCAGCAGCGCCCAGTCGTGGATCAATTATCCGAATGCGTCGTTTGGGTTCCGGTTCAAGGATGTAGCCTTCACGCTCAAGGGAGAGTTGATGGTGATCACGGCCTTCAGTACCAAGCAGGGCGATAATGAAATTTCCACGGAGAAGAACTTTTCCAATGGGGGATCGCTGGCTATCTACATGGAGCAGCGGATTCATAAAAACAAGGTACTAGTAATCGGACTGAAGAACTCCTATGCCAAATACCATTTCATGGCCTGGCCGGCGTTCTCGACGTTCAATCGGTTTTACAACATCCCGGAATTCTACGTGGGGCTGATCTTATGATGCGGTTAAAGAGCCTGGTTATTCTACTCGCGGCAGGTTTGTGCTGGACATGCCAAACGGAGTTTCCTATTGACGTGCCCAATCCTATTCCAGACCTGCCTGCCGGTTCTGTTCCTATCCCTGATGCGGTAAAACCGCTGATGGAGGGGGTCTATACGATCACAAACTCCAATCAGCGATTCGGGTCGGATGCGGCACTCAAATGGGCGGGTACACACATGACGCTGTTCACCCGAAGCAGCTACCTGACGTTTGAAACAGGCACCAGGGATTCGATTATCTATTTCCGTGGCTATTGGCGCGTGCCTACCAGCGATGATTATGGGTTGATCGACCTGATGATTGCCAAAGAAGACGGGGCCGCCAGCCTGCTGAAGGGTGTCATGCCCGCGACACTGATCATCAAAGGGGTATATGGAGGGGGCAATCAGACGGCCGCTACTCCGATCACCCTCCAGTATGAGCGCTACTTCAGCTCCAAAGTTACCGGCAAGAAATTTCGCATTGTGGGTCACCGCGGGGGCGGCCGCACTTCCGATCGCCTGGAAATTTCCGAGAACAGTGTCGAAATGATCAAATACGCCGGACGCCTTGGGGCTACTGGCATTGAAATCGATGTCCGGCTCACCAAAGATGGTGTTCCTATACTTTACCACGATGGCGACATCAATATCCGACTTACCCAAAAGAGTCCGTTGAACGGTCCCATTGAAAACTTTACCTGGGACCAATTGGAGGCATTTGTCTGGCTGATTCGCGGAGAGAAAATACCTACCCTGGAACAGGCCCTTGAGGCAGCCATCGACCACACTCAACTAGATTTTGTCTGGCTCGATATCAAGGATCCTAATGTGGTGGCGGCGATCCGCTACATTCAGCAGGATGCGCTGGACTACGCTGCGTCCAAAGGCAGGGACATCGAGATCCTGATGGGCGTTCCGGCAGATGATGTGCTGGAGGCGCTGAAGGCACAGTCGAACTACACCAGCATCCCTTCCCTTTGCGAGATCAGCCCTGAGGAAGCCAGGGCGCTCAACTCCCGCGCCTGGGGTCCCCGGTGGACGCTGGGTACCCAGAATGACCTGGTGGCCTCCGTACAGGCAGAAGGACGCATCGCAATCTGCTGGACGATCGACGTGCCGGCTTACATCAACCAGTATATCACCCAAGGACGCTTTGACGGCCTGTTGACCAATTACCCCTCGTATGTGGCGTATTACCATTATATCCAACCGTAGCATGCGCCTGGCGATAACACTTTCCGCCCTGCTTTTCGCTTCCCTGACCTCTTATGGACAGGAGCAGAAGCCGTACAATTGGTCGGTGGGTGGAGGCCTGGGATGGTTCCATTACATCAACACGCTTGATATTGGCGCTGACCTGGCCAAGACCAACCAAGTAGGGTTCACATTCCGGTTTATGTGGGAACCGGAGCACCGGTTGTCCCTGGGCCTGGAGTCGGGTTATTATACGCTGTATTCCATGGAGCGCCCTGCTTCGGGGCCGTCGCCCGGGGGAAATGCGAAACTCACGACCATTCCCTTGCTGCTTTCCTTCCGCATCCGCGTCCTTCCTGATCTCTACCTGAGCGGCGGACCAGGACTGGCCATCATGTATTCCGAGGTAACGGCCCGCGGCAACACCGCAGAGAGCAGCTTTCTCTCGATGGCAAACCTCCATGTGTCAGCAATGTATCGCAAGAAGATCTCCGACCGTTTCGACCTCGGAGGCGAAGTGAAGTTTCTCAACTTCGGTAAGACGGAGGATTACGGCTACTCCTTGCAGGTGGTAGGGGCTTATCACTTCCGGTTCAAGAAGTGAGTTTCTGCCACGAATTTCACGAAATACCACGAGTGTAGTCCCAGCAGTTGAGGCCAACTGCGAACCACCGTTTACTGATCACCGCTTACCGCTCACGGTTTTTCTCCACCACCACTGGAACGCCACCAATCCCCACATCCGTGCGTGGATGTCGCCGGGGCTAATGGAGAACAACTGGTTCTTTAGCTTGCGAATCTCCGGGTAATTGAAAATGCCTTGCTCCTCGATAAATGACTTGGACAGCAGTTCATCGCGTATAATGCCTTTCAGGTCCTTCCTCATCCATTTCAGCAAGGGGACCTCGAATCCTTTTTTCGGACGGTTGTAGAGCTCGGCCGGCAACTGGTCGCGGAAGGCATCCTGCAGCAGCTTCTTGCGCTGGCGCCCGTCGATCTTGAAGGGGTCAGGAAGCGTGAAGAGAAAGTCCACCACGTTGACATCCAGGAAAGGATTCCGGATCTCCAGCCCGTGGGCCATGCTCATGCGGTCGACCTTGGTGAGCATGTCGTTGGGCAGCACCAGCCGCATATCCGTGAGAAGAATGTCATTAATGGTTTCGGATGAAGGGATCGTGCTCAGCAATTCTCTTTGCCTTTCATTAAACCGGCTGTCGGTGAGCAGCCCGGGCCGCAGCATTCGTCCGGCCTGGCTCGCGGTGGCGAAGGAAGCCCATCTCCAGTAGCGTTGGTCGGAAGAAAGTCCAGCTCCTCCTGCATACCGGTTCAGTTGCCGCACGGTGTTGGAGAAAGGTGCGTGCCGCGACTTGGGAAGCAGCCACCAGAGCGGTCGCAGGGCCGTCGCCGCCTTCTCCGAAAAGCCCGGATGAAGTGCCCGGTAGAAGGCCGCGTGTTTATTGTACCCGCCCAGCAGCTCGTCGGCACCGTCGCCGGAAAGAGCGACGGTCACGTGCTTTCGGGTTTCCCGGCTCAGCAGGTAGACGGCGATGGCCGAGCTGTCGGCAAATGGCTCGTCGATGCTGTCGAGAATGTGGTGCAGGTGGGCCGACATCTCGGCGTTGCCCAGCATGAAGGCGGTATGCTTCGTACCCACGTGCTTGGCCACCAATTGCGAATAAGCTGTTTCGTCAAAGAATTTTTCGTCTTTGAATCCGATGGAGAAGGTGTGCAGGTCCGGCTTGTGTTTCTTCGCCAGGGCCGTAATCACAGAGGAATCGATTCCTCCACTCAGGAATGTCCCAAGGGGTACATCGGCAACCAAGCGGCGCTGAACAGCGTCTTCGAGGAGTGCCCGTAAGCGAGCCAGGGCATCCGCATACGAGATCGAACTCAGCTTACTCCTGTCGTAGGGAATGTCATAGTAGGACTGCAGGGTGAGTTCCCTGCCCTTTACCCGCATCCAGTGGCCCGGCATCAGTTTCTTGACAGCTGAGAAGATGGTGTGGGGACCGGGAATGTAGTTGAGTTGCAGGTAGGTGTAGAGCGAGTCGTAGTCGATGTCTTTCTTAATGCCGTAGGCCACGATGGACTGCAGTTCGCTGCCGAAGAGAAACCTATCGTCATCGTGGAGGTAATAGAGCGGCTTCACGCCATAGCGGTCGCGGGCAAGAAAGAAAGACTGATCCTGCTTGTCGTAGATGCAAAACGCGAAGAACCCGTTGAGGAGGCTCAGGCACGCCTCACCGTAGTGGATGAAGAGGTGGAGCAGCACTTCCGTATCGGACTCGGTGCGGAAGACGATGTCGCGGGCCTTAAGGCTTTCGCGCAATTCTTTGAAGTTGAAGATCTCCCCGTTGAAGACGATGCCCCAGCGGCCAGTAGGGTCCCACATGGGTTGGTGAGCCACCTCACGGGTGTCGATGACGCTCAGGCGCCGGTGGCCGAGGCAGACCATCTCGTCGACATACACATCGTGAAAGTCCGGCCCGCGATGGGCGAGGGAAGCCGTAGCGGCAGCCACGTTGATCTTGCTGAACTTCCCGACCAGGTTAAAGGCAAAGACTCCGGTTATTCCACACATTTACTCAAAGATAGGCCACTCCCGGATTCTAGCTTCTGGATTCTGGCTTCTAGAATCAGAATATCTTTCCAGGGTTAAGAACGCCCTTCGGATCAAACACCTTCTTAATCCCCCGCATCAAATTCAGATTAACTTCGCTCATCGCAATAGGCATGTACGGTCGCTTGGCGATACCAATACCGTGCTCGCCCGAGAGCGTGCCGCCCAGGGAGACGGTCAGCTTGAAGATCTCGCCAATACCCTCGGGAATCTTGCTCTCCCAGTCGGTTTCAGAGATGCTTTCTTTTAAAATATTTACATGCAGGTTGCCGTCGCCGAGGTGACCAAAGCAAACGGTGTTGAATCCGTAGGTCTTTCCGATTTCCTTGATGCCCTTGATCAGCTTGGGAAGGTTGCCACGCGGTACGACTACGTCATCGCTCTTGGTCAGCGTGTACCAGTTGACCGCCGGCGAGATGTTTTTCCGGATTTTCCACAGTTCTTCTTTCTGGGCGGCGCTGTCGGCAAACAGCACTTCGCCGCTGTGGAACTTCTCGACCACGCCCATCACGCGTTCTGCATCGCGCATGAGGACTTCTTCGTCGTTGCCATCCAGCTCGCAGAGGAGGTAAGCGTTCATCCCATCGACGAGGCGGGTGGTGACGGGGCTGTTGAGCACTTTCTCGCAGTACTCGAAGGTTTTGGCGGCTGCCTCGCGCTCGAAGAACTCCATGCCCGAGGGGTTGATCCCCGCGACAAAGATCGCCGCGATCGCTTCGCAGGCTTCCTCGTTGGTCACGAAGGGGATCATCATCAGGACGTTCTTCTGCGGGTAACCGCGGAGTTTGAATACGATTTTGGTAATCACGCCGAGCGTCCCTTCGCTGCCGCACATGAGCTGCGTGAGGTTGTAGCCCGTTGAATTCTTCAGCACGTTGGCTGCCGTCCAGATGATCTCACCGGTCGGCAGTACGACTTCCATGTTGATGACATAGTCGCGGGTGACGCCATACTTGACGGCCTTGGGGCCTCCGGAGTTGTTGGCCAGGTTTCCGCCGAGGAAGCAGCTGCCGCGGCTGGCGGGGTCGGGCGGGTAGAACAGCCCCTTTTCCTTCACGGCATTCTGGAATACTTCGGTGATCACGCCGGGCTCTACCGTGGCTTGCAGGTTGAGTTCGTCGATGTGGAGGATCTTATTAAAACGCTCCATTGACAGGACTACCCCGTTTTTTACCGGCAGGGCTCCGCCGCTCAACCCGGTTCCTGCCCCGCGGGGAGTGACCGGTATTTCGTGCTGGGTGCAGAGTTTCAGGATCTGGCTTATTTCTTGCGGTGTACCCGGCTTGAGGACCACGTCGGGGGCAAAGAAGTAGTCTTCGGTCTTGTCATGACCGTAATCTTCCTTGCGCTCGGCGTCGAGCAGGATATGAGCATCACCGACAATGTTGCGGAACTGATCGATCACCCCGGCGGGGACCCGCGAGGTCTTGACCTCCGCCGTTTTCGTTTCTGCCATGAATACGTTAGTTTTACTTACTTTTTAAACTTCCCGGACATGCGGTTGGCGAGCAAAGGTACGCAAAACCGATTTTTATATACCGTCCTTTCCCTGGTGCTTTTGGGGTCGGTAATCGCTTCGTGCAGCAGCACACGGAAAGCCCGTGCCCACGAAAAGAAGATCAATGAGGTGATCCAGGCGGCACGCTCGTATTACGGCACCCCGTACAAATGGGGCGGTACCACCCGCAGCGGGATGGACTGCTCCGCCCTGACGTCCAATGCCTACCGTGCCATTGATGTGAAACTCCCCCGGCAAACCACGGAGCAAGTAAAGGTGGGGGACAAAGTCAAGAAGCTCAAGGACGTGAAGGAAGGGGACCTGGTGTTCTTTGCCACCGGCAAGAAGAAGCGGGAGATCACCCACGTAGGTATCGTCACCGACGTCAAGTCACGGAAGGACAACATCAAATTCATCCATGCGTCCACGTCGCTGGGCGTGGTGGAGACCAACCTCTACTCCGATTACTACATCAAGCGGTTCCGCACGGCGAGGCGGGTGGTGAAAGAGCCGTAAGTGAAACCGCGGAGGCGCGGAGACGCAGAGGCGGGAAGGAGGGATTTGTCTCTTCTTTCTTACCTTTCGATTACCAAAAGTTTCAGCCATGGATTCCACTCGTCGTCGTTTCATCAAGACCACTGCTGCGCTGGCTTCGCTGTTGTCACTCAAATCGCTGGCCGCCCGGTCGCAACCTGCAGGCTCGGCACCGACCGTTATCTCCACCTGGGATTTCGGGAAAGGAGCGAACGAGGCGGCGTGGAAAGTCCTCTCGGCCAAAGGAAGGGCGTTAGATGCCGTGGAGCAGGGAGTCTGGGTTCCGGAAGGCGATCCGAAAGAAACAACGGTAGGCCTCGGCGGCGCTCCCGACCGTGAAGGCAGGGTAACCCTCGACGCCTGCATCATGGACGAGAATGCCAATTGTGGCTCCGTACTCTGCCTCGAGCATATTGTCCACCCGATCTCTGTTGCCCGCAAGGTGATGGAGAAAACCCCGCACGTGATCCTCGCCGGCGACGGCGCCCTGCAGTTTGCCCTCGCCAACGGATTCAAAAAAGAGAACCTGCTCACGCCGGAATCCGAGAAGGCGTGGAAAGCCTGGCTGAAAGAGGCGAAGTACAAGCCGGTGGCCAACATCGAAAACCATGACACCATCGGCATGCTGGCACTCGATGCTTCGTCCAACCTCTCCGGTGCCTGCACCACGAGCGGCATGGCCTACAAGATGCGCGGCAGGGTAGGCGACTCGCCGATCATCGGTGCGGGATTATTCGTCGACAACGAGGTGGGGGCAGCGACTTCCACCGGGGTGGGCGAAGAAGTGATCCGCATCTGCGGTTCGCACCTGGTGGTGGAACTCATGCGACAGGGAAACTTCCCCCAAGAGGCTTGTGAAATTGCCGTCAAGCGGATCGTCAAGAACCAGCCGAAAAAGTCGAAGGAAATCCAGGTGGGCTTCCTGGCGCTGGGAAAGAACGGTGAATATGGCGCCTATGCCCTCCAGCCGGGATTCACCTATGCGGTTTACTCCAATGAAGTTCCCAACACCATCTTCAAAGCACCCAGCTACTACTAACCACTGACCACTGCCCACTAACCACTACTCCCCGTGACCTGCGAAGTTGTTGTCTACAACATTGAATCCGCCCTGAAAGCCCAGGAGGGCGGCGCCGACCGAATTGAGTTGTGCGATAACCCGGCGGAAGGGGGCACCACACCTTCACCCGGTATCGTGGAGGTGGTGCGCCAGAACGTGACCATGGACGTGTACGTGATGATTCGTCCCCGAGGGGGCGACTTCTGCTACAGCCGCTACGAGTTTCATGCGATGAAGCGCGACATTTTCCAGTTCCAGAAATTGGGCGTCGACGGGTTCGTTTTTGGTATCCTGAATCCCGACGGCACGCTGGACAAGGCCCGCTGCAAGGAACTCATCGACAAAGCCAGGCCGCTGAGGTGCACCTGTCATCGCGCCTTTGACATGACCCGCGACCCGTTCCAGGCCCTCGAAGACTGCATCGAAGTGGGCTTCGAACGGATCCTCACCGCCGGCCAGCGACCCAAAGCCCTCGAAGGGGCAGGGCTGATCAAACAGCTGATCGAAAAAGCCGGTGACCGGATCAAGATCATGCCGGGCTCGGGTGTCAATGAACAAACGGTTCAACAGATTGTCTCGATTACTGGTGCCCGGGAAATTCACTTCTCGTCCAACGCGCAGCGAGAAAGCCCAATGGCGTTTCGCAACGAAGCGATCGCGGCGATGGGCGAGCAGGGGAGTTCGGAGTTTCTGCTGCGTACAGTTGACGTGGAGAGGGTGAAGAAGATGAGGGGGTTGGCTGAGGCAGTAAGTAGTAAGTAGTAAGTAGTAAGTAGTGAGTGGTAGGTGGTAAGAAGTAAGAAATGATTTGAGGTTGACTCAGCTGCAAAATCCGTCTGACTTATTGATCATTGTATTAATCATCCTGCTAAGCGTTTGGTATCTCCCCGTAAGATCCTCAGCTGTTTCAGTAGAAATATAGCGGCAGTTGACTGTTGTTTCTGTCCAATGTTGGGTTTCAAAAATCTCACCATCGGCATCTGTCAATTTGCTCACGAAGTGTTTTGGGTACCTTGTTTTTCCCCAAGCTTCGGCGATTTGCGCGCCTACTGAGCGTGAAGATCTTCGTACCTGGTCGGTGAGAGAGTAGCGTTCCTCTTTTGGAAACCTGAGAGACAGTTCAAAGAGGTTCTGCGCAAGTGCCTGTGCATGTTTGTAAACTTCCAGATCATTGAAGGACTTTGCGAAAGCCATGGGTTGTTCCTTTTTATCAAATTTCCTCTCATGGATAAATTGAGAAAAGGGAATGCTTGCCGGAAATCCTGACAAATTTGTTGCTGGAATTCAGAGTGGTGATGGGTTGCTCACACTATTTCGCCACTCACTATTTACCATTCACCACTTACTATTTACTACCGGCTGGTCATTCCTTCCAGGAAAGGAGCTTAAGCAAGCAATTTGATCGAGGCTGAATTTATACAATACCTCAGCCCACTCGGTTCCGGCCCATCCGGGAAGACGTGCCCAAGATGACAGTCACATACGTTGCACGTTACTTCGATCCGCACCATACCATAGCTCGTATCCTTGTGATAAGCGACCACATTTTCGGAAATGGGTTGGGTGAAACTCGGCCAACCTGTACCGGACTCAAACTTCAACGTAGAGTCAAAAAGCGGGGTACCGCAGCAGCGGCAGGCATAGCGCCCCGGTTCGTGGGCCTCGCAATATTCTCCCGTGAACGCGCGCTCGGTGCCTTTGAGACGGGCGATGGCAAACACATCGGATGGAAGGAGGTGCTTCCATTCGGCGTCCGTCTTTTTAACCCGCGTGGGAGGCGTTGGGTTGCCGTTGCGGGCGTAGTTGAGGATATCAAGCCATTTAATCATCGAGGTGCTGAAGTGTTGAAGTGTTGAGGTTAGCCCCAGAACCATAGTTTGATGGCCATCGCAATGATGGAAACAATCATAACGCGCTTGATCCAGACTTCGCCGGCTTTGACCGACCAGCGGCTGGCATACCATCCGCCCAGGGCGTGACCCACGGCGAGCACGAGTCCTGTCTTCCACATGATCTTGTCTTCCAGGGCAAACACGATAACTGAAACGCCGGTGTATACGATAGCGGCAAAGACTTTTACATAATTGCTTTTCACCAGGCTCAACCGGTTGACCAGGCTGAGTACGGCGATCACCATGAAGCCGATACCGGCCTGCACGAAGCCGCCGTACACGCCGAGAAAAAGAAAACAGATGGCGCCGATGATCTGGCTTTGCGTATCCAGCTTCTCTTCGCCGTTGGACTTGAAGGGGTCGTAGAGGATCAGGAAAACGGAGAGAAACATGATCCCCACGAAGATCTTCGAGAAGATGGCATCAGAAATGCGCGAGGCAAGCAGCGACCCCAGAACGCCGCCGCCCAGGGAAGCCAGCCCCAGGTAGATGCTGTAAGGCCATGGCAGTTTGATGCCCATGCTCTTGAACCCGATGACGGCAAAGACGTTCTGAAAGAGGATGGCTACGCGGCTCGTGGCATTGGCCATGGTAATGGGGAGGCCGAGAAAGGTGAGAATGGGAACGGAAAAGAGCGAGCCGCCGCCGCCGACCGTATTCATGAACGCGGCGAGGAAACCGACAAATGTGATCAGGATATACTCGTACCAGTCCATCAGCGCACTTTCGCAGTCCGCACAACGCGGGCAAACAAGTCAGGGAAGAACCGCTTCAGGTAGATGGCCGAAACTTCCTTCCATCCGCCGATGTACACCTCATTCTTCTTGCGTTCGATCGCGCGGATCATCTTTTTGGCAAAATCCTTCGGGTTCAGACCCTGGTGGGTGGTCGAGTCCATCTTGTTCAGCTTCGAGCCGTCGCCGACCATCGCGTTGATGGAGATGCTGGTGTGCACCCAACCCGGGCAAACGAGGGTCACATGGATGTTACGGCTCTCTTTCCAGAGTTCTGCCCGCAGGGAATCGAAGAATCCGTGCAAGGCATGCTTGGCGGCCGCATAACCCGACCGGTAGGGGGTACCGATCAACCCCATGGCGCTGGTGACAACCACGTAATGCCCGCTCTTCCGTTTGAGAAAGTGAGGCAGCAGGTACTTGGTGATGGAAAGGGTGCCGAAATAATCGACCTCCATGATCTTCCGGTCCACGTTGATCAGTGTGTCCTTGGCCAGGCTGCGCTGGCTGATGCCGCCGTTGTTGATCAGGATGTCGATGTGACCGAACAGGTGAATGGCGGCCTCGGCGATGAGCTGGAGGTTGGCGGCCTCGGCGAGGTCAAAAGGAAGCAGCTTGATATCGGGCTGGGCCAGGGGGTGACAGTTGCCCTTCACGCGTTCCAGTTCCTCCTTGCGGCGCGCCGACAGAATGAGTTTGACTTTCTTCTTCGCCAGTTCATAGGCCAGCGCTTCGCCTATCCCCGAAGAGGCTCCGGTAAGCCAGATCACTTTTCCCTGGAGACTCATGCCGGGGACGTGTTTTGCTTCTGGCGGCTGTCTTCCACATACACCCAGATGGTATAAATCCCGATGGCTGTACCGATCGGGAAGGAAAACAGGCGAAGGCACCCCACGATCAGGGCCAGGGTCATGGCCCAGGTGCGGCCATTAAGCAGTCCCCACCCGGCAATCAGGGAGGGCAAGGCGATGAAAACACAAATGAAAATGGCGACGGTTCGGAACAACGGCACGAGCCAGGTGAACACCCATTGTTCATCTCCGGCGGCATCGGCGAGCCAGGGAATAATGAGCGAAATGAAGAAAGACGCGATCATCATCCCGAATAGCAGGAGGATGCCGGTAACAATGTAGATGATTCCCAGGATGCGTTTGTGTGATTCCATGGCGGGGTTAGTTGCGTTCGTAAATTACGAAGTCGAAGGGAAAAGCATGGCGTTCGTCGGCGGGATGATGCTTCCGGGAGACTTCCTTCCATTCCCTTTTCTCAAAAGGAGGAAAATAGGTGTCTCCGGCAAGCGTGGCGTCAATTTCGGTGAGGTACAGGCGGTTGGCCAGAGGCATGCCTAATTGATAGATAGCGGCGCCGCCGATGATAAACAGCTCAGGTTCCCCGGCCTGGCGGGCGATCGCCACACCTTCTTCCAGGGAATGCACCACCGTGCAGTGCGGCAATTTCAGCCCGGCCTGCCGCGTCACCACGATGTTGGTGCGGTTGGGCAGGGGCCGGAATTTTTCCGGGATGGAATCGTAGTTCTTGCGCCCCATGATGACATGATGACCCTTGGTGGTCTGCATGAAATACTTCATGTCGTCGGGCAGGTGCCACGGCAGGTCGTTGTTACGACCGATGACATGGTTGCGGGAAAGGGCGGCGATGAGGGAAATGGTCATGGGTGAATCGAGGCCTCAATAATTTACCTTTTCCAAACGGCTTTCTACTTTCTTTTCTTTCTTGTTGAACTCCGTGACCAACACATAGCCCGGCTTTGCGCGGTGAATGGAATATTGGGTTGACTTCCGGGTCAGTTCCATCTTATCCGTGGCAAACGTCTTTTCGGGTGTATAGATCACCGACCCCAGGATATTCTTGGCTCCTTCCTGGGTGCGGTCGTAGTTGATGTAGTTCACAATAAAAGTGCTTCGGTCCGGTGCCACCTGGCTGAAGACATAATCAAATCCGCCCATGGATCGCGCATAGTAGGAGAGCGTCTTGGGGGAGGAGTAGCCCGCTCCGGCGGGCAATAGGGTCACGTTCTTGCTCTTCTCGAAGAGATGAAGTTTCTGAATAGTGAAGTCAGGGTTGAATTCAAAAATGGCCAGGTCCATCACCTCAAGTTGAGTCATTCCGGTCTCGCTCACCCCGTAGTAGCCCGTAGCGACGCCCAATCCGATGCTCAGGAGATTGGAAGCGATGCCTGCTGCGCTGGCTGCTTTTTTATAGAGTTCCCCAACCAGGAATATTTGGCCGTCGGCCGTGCGAATGGCGTCCTGGAAAAGGACGTTCGCCCGCTTGCCCTCGAGCCGGCCCTTGGCATCCATGGGGGTTACTTTTGAGATTTCCTCCCAGGAATTGATCTTTTCCATGACAACAGCTCCCTCCATGTTGTAGACCAGGGTAAGGAACCCTTTGCTCTGATCCTTCAAGGCTTTGTCGCTCCGGTCAAAATACTCCCCGAAAACAACAAACCGGTTGTTTGCTTTGTCGTGGTAAACGTCTGAAATGGTAGCGGAATAGGCGGGAGTCACTGCCGGTCTGCGGAAGAGACGCGTGCCATCGTCCACACGCTGCACCATGAGGTCAAATTCGATGTCATTGGAGTTTTTGGACTTCTTTCTGGCAATCAGCGAGCCGACATATTCCTCGTCGTGAAAGCCCTCCGAGGCTATTTCAAAGTCTGCCTTGTCACTCGAAACTTCCTTCCACAGCGTAATCATGTTGTTGTTGAAACACTCGATTTTGAATTGTTCATCCTCATCGTCTTTTCCGCCATAGTAGATGAATCCTTTGTTGGGAATGGGAACCAGGCGGTCCTGGTCGGGTGCGCCTCCACCCACCACGTTACTGTAGGCCTGTCTCTCCAGCTTGTTTTCCAGTTTTCGAACACTTGAACCCAGTTGCTTAAGGGTCTTGTCGAAAGAAGTCAACTCGATGGACCGGGAATAGGAGTCGTATCCGAGGAACCCGAAGGCTTCACCGTTGAAAGCGCCCTCGATCAGGATGTAGGTCTTGGGACGCGTAAGGGTCACGGAGGCAATTTCCCGCAGGTTTTCATCGGCGATGGTCAGCAGGTAGTTGGAATAGTTCCTGTTCTTCATTTCCATATTGTAGAAGAAATAATAGCCAGTTACCTGTTCATTCTGAATGACAGGCCCGGAACTTGTCAAACGAACATTAAGTACGTTTTCCTTCGTGAGCACCTGGGCCTGGGTAACTAAGGCAAGAACGAGGAACAGGAGGAGCGGCAGTTTGTTCATGGTTTTGGAGTTAATGGTTTTTTCATAAGTCCTTGGTAACGACCCTTGGGATAGCGGGAGACATAATCCTCATGGATCGTAAGCGGGTCAAGTTCACTAACGGGTAGCTGGGAGCTCAGCCACAGGGCATACAGGAAGTGCTCATTGGTGAAGGTTTGCTCATCTTGCGATATCGCGTAGTGATAACTCAGGGCGGACAGTTCGGAAAGGCGGAGTTGATGAATAAATGAGAGAAACCGGTTGTAGCTGTCTGAAAAACGGGAGTCAGGAAGTTCGACCACTTTGCCAAGTTCATGGTTCTTTTGGGAAAGATAGATGTAAAAGAGGCACTTGATGATCATGGCATGAAGGTATCCGTTCCTCGGATAGCGTTCAATCAGCTGTAGCGAAGCATAGAGGGCATAGCCATATTTTTTGAAATGAAAGGACGACTCCACTACCTCGAATTGAGCTTGGGGGCCAAACACCCAAGGAGCAGGCGCCGGTGTCTCCGGCTTGGCGGCGGACCCAAGTTGTCGTCGCAATGCGTCCTTTCTCAGGGGGCAATCCGGGTGCGTGCGACTCGTGTCCAGCTCAGGGTCCATGCTGCGCCGGATCCATGCAGTAGGCGGGGTGTACGTTAGCCAGGACTCCTTAAACGGATACCGGCTGGATTGAAATCGCTTGCGCAGATCGGGCGGACTTGCGTACAGGTCACTGTCGGCTCGGTTCAGGATGTCCATGGTTTCCAGGCTTCCTTCCGGACGGTAACCTGCCCGAAGGTAGAAGACGAGGGCCAGGGAATCTGCTTCCAACTCATTCTCCCGGCTGTGGCGATTCATGGAGAAGTGGAGTTCCTTCATGATCTTCATGAGCTGTGAGTATTGCAGATAGGTGCTTCGCTTGGCTTCATTCACCCTTTTCTTGAGGTCTTTGTCATAGTTCAGCTTCGCATAGGCCACAATCTTCTTTTCTCCGTGGCGGGCATAACTATGCGCCAATTCGTGACAGATGACAAAGGCAACCTGGTCTTCATTTTCCATGCGGGCCATGAGTCCTAGCATGAAGGCAATGACCCCGTTTCCGAAATTCACGGCATTCACCGACGCACTTCTGAACGGCAGCACCATCAGGGAGTCAGGCAGCTCCGGATTGGCCGCCTGTATGCGCTGGAGCACCTTATCCATATAGATGGTCAGGTCGGATTCGAGGATGAAGTAGTCCTTGTTGAAGTAGTCCACCAGGAACTTCAGGCGGTCGTCCAGCAATTCACTGGCATAGCCTTCAACCTTGCCCCGTTCAAGGGAAAGAGAGGACTTTTCTGCCTCCGCCCGCTTGGTCAGTGTTTGCAGGAGGTCAGCAGGAATAGTATCGAGAAAGGCGGCCGGAGTATAGTCCTTGTCAAATTGCGCTTGGGCCGCCAGGGGAAGGATAGTTATTGACGCGGCAAGAACCCATAGCCGAAACGAGGATGTAACCCGATTCACTTTATTTGCATCCCCAGGAAGCACTACCATACCTTGGTCAAATCCGGTTTCCCTTGAAATAATCGGATACGGTCATCCGTCGCCTGCCTTCCGGCTGGAATTCCCTCACCTCCACCCAACCGTCACCCGTCCGAAACCGAAGGTAAGTTTTATTATCGGTAACCCACGCGTGCGCTCTGTCTTCAGAATGACCCGGCAGAAGGTCGACCCTATAAATCTTAAAAACTTTCTCCTGTAGGCGTGTCCACGCTGCCGGGTAGGGGCTCAGACCCCGGACAAAATTCCGGATTTGCTCCGACGAGTGATGCCAGTTGATGGCGCAGGTCTCCTTGAAGATTTTCGGGGCGGATTTCAACTCTCCCGTCATGGGCTGCTCTATCGATGGATAGTTTCCGGATTCAATGGCCTGCACCGTTTTAAGCACCAGCTGAGCACCTTTCAGCCGCAGTCGATCGTACAGTGAGCCGGCGTCGTCATCGTCAAGAATGGGTTCTTTCTCCTGGTAAATGACTGCGCCGGTGTCAATCTCGTGACGAAGGAAAAAGGTAGTTACCCCGGTTTCGTTCTCTCCGTTGATGATCGCCCAGTTGATGGGCGCCGCTCCGCGGTATTGAGGGAGAAGCGATGCATGCAGGTTGAACGTTCCCAGCCGCGGCATGGACCAGACTGCTTCAGGCAACATTCGGAAGGCCACGACCACCTGCAAATCAGCCTTGTAACTGCGGAGTTCCTCCTGAAACTCCGGCGACTTGAGGTTGGTGGGCTGCAAGACGGGTAGGCCCAGCTTCAGCGCGCATTCCTTGACCGGCGATGGTTTGAGTTCAAGCCCCCGGCCTTGCGGTTTGTCGGGTGCTGTAATGACCGCCACGACGGCACAACCCCCATGGACCAGGGACTCCAAACTGGAGACCGCAAATTCGGGCGTGCCCATGAAGATGATACGGAGGGAGCTCATTTTGAGGCAAATTAGGCTAATTAGAAATTTATTTATACCTCATATATTGATATATCGTTACACGATATATATTTGATCCATGTATTCGAAAGAGCTACTCAAAGGCACGATTTCAGCTATTGTCCTGGAATTGTTGTCGAAACAGGACCGGATGTATGGCTACGAGATTTCGCAGCGGGTTAAGGAATTGTCGGATGGCAAGATTCAGTTGAAGGACGGGTCGCTTTACCCTGCCCTGCAAAAGATGACGGCCGACGGATTATTGACATTTAAGGAGGAGGAAGTGGGCGGTCGCATCCGGAAGTACTATTCCCTGACGAAGCAAGGAAATAAAGAGCGGATCGCTCACGTCGCGGAGCTAAAGGACTTCATTGAAACATTGAACCGCCTGGTGTTCAATACTTACCAAACCTCTTTTCAAGCGGCGTGAAACTCAGTGAGGAACAAGTCCGCTTGATTCGGAGCCGCGTGGGGTCGTCGAAGATCTCCATCGACACACTGCGGGAGGATGTGGTGGATCATATCTGCTGCGTAGTGGAGGTGAAACTGGATCGCGGGCGAACCTTTGAAGACGCGTTGAAGGAGGCGGTTGACGAGCTCGCGCCGGACGGACTGGATGAGATTCAAAATGAAACCTTATTTCTGCTTAACTCAGACAAAATAATCCTTATGAAGAAGTTAATGTATTCCATCGGCGCTTTGTCATCAATGTCGTTCGTTGCCGGGTGGGCATTCGGGATCCTTCACCTCCCAGGCGCCTTTGAGCTTTCCGTCTACGGGTTCCTCGGCTTCTCGTTTCTCTTCATGCCGCTTTATGCCATGAACTATTACAAGACACGCATTCACCGAGCGTTGTCAGAAAAATGGAAGTTCATACTGGGATTATCGAGCGGTCTCCTCATGGGCGCCTCCTTGGTCTTCAAGTTGCTCCACTTGTCGTTGCTACCTACCTTCTTTTTGATCTCCGCCTCGGTGGTTTTTGTCTTTGGATTCCTTCCCTTCTTGTTCTTTGGACTATATAAAAAGTCAGTCTCTTAGAGGTGTTGAGGTGCTAAGGTGTTGAGGTGGCTTACCGCTCACCCCTAAGCTCTTTTCTCATATGTTTTGAGCAAATGGGGCACTTTTTCCAATCATGCCCGCGCGCCGGACAAAATTGCCTGCCGAAGTAGATGATCTGAAGGTGAGCTTTGCTCCACTTGTTCTCAGGAATCAGGCGTTTGAGGTCTTTCTCGGTTTGCTCCACGCTCTTGCCGCTCGATAACCCCCACCGGTAGGCCAGCCGGTGGATGTGCGTATCGACCGGAAAGGCGGGCCTCCCGAACCATTGGGTCATGACTACCGAAGCGGTCTTGTGACCCACAGCGGGTAACTCTTCGAGTGCCTCAAAGGAATCCGGTACCTTTCCGTTGTACTTTTCAATGAGAATTTTGGATAAGCCATGGATCCCCTTCGACTTCATCGGCGACAGCCCGCACGGCTTGATGATCTCGCGGATCTCTTCCACCGAAAGCTTCGCCATGTCGTAGGGATTGTCGGCCCGCGCAAAGAGAATGGGTGTCGCCTTGTTGACCCGCTCGTCGGTGCACTGCGCCGAGAGGAGGACTGAAATCAGGAGCGTGTAGGCATCCTTGTGATGAAGGGGTGCTTCCACCCTGGGGTAGTGCTTGTCGAGGATCGCCAGGATGTCCTGGACCTTCTCTGACTTGGTCATGGCAACCTAGGGGTACAACAGGTACTTGCCGCGGATCGCCTTGAAGGCCTCCAGCTCAGGTTTCCAGCTCTTCTTGATCTCCTCTTCCGATAACCCGCTGCGAATTTGTTCCTTCAGCTTGGTGGTCCCGGCCAATTTGTCAAAATACGGAATGAAGAATTTGTCCTTGTCAGGGAAAGCCTGGTACATCGCGATCAGGTATTTCAAGGTTACGCCCTCCGGAATGGGCTCCTTCCGCATGTCCAGTCCGAAGCATAGCTGATCCTTCAGTTTGGGATTCTTATCCATGCCATCGATAGCTACCGGTGTGAATGCATAGGGCTGACCCTTGAGATCGGGATGGCCGGTGACTTCAAAAGGATTTTGGGTACCGCGCCCGATGCTGAGTGCCGTTCCTTCGAAAAGGCAGGTGGAAGGGTACATCCCGATGGCGTGATCGTTGGGGAGGTTGGGGGACGGCTTCGCGCCTACCGGAAGCCGATCGCCGTGCTTCCATCCCTTCATGGCAATGACTTCCAGGTCGCAGGTCCGACGGTCGGCGAGCCAGCCTTCGCCGTTGATCATCCGGGCATATTCGCCGATGGTCATGCCGTGCGCTATGGGGATGGGATGCATGCCTACGAATGATTTTTGTTCCGGGGTGCGGACAGGACCATCCACGTACCCGCCATTGGGATTAGGCCGATCGAGCACGATCAGTTTCTTGCTGTTTTCCGCACAGGTTTCCATCAGGTAGTGCAGCGAACTGATGTAGGTGAAGAACCTGGCGCCGACATCCTGGATGTCGAAAACGACGATGTCCACATCGGTAATTTGCTCGGGTGTGGCCTTGTAATTTTTTCCATAAAGCGACACGACCGGTATCCCGGTGCGCGTATCGATGCCGTCCTTGATTTCTTCACCGGCATCCGCGGTGCCCCGGAAGCCATGTTCAGGGCCGAAAATCTTGACCAGGTTTACCCCCCGGGCTTTCAGGGTATCGGCGAGATGACGCTTTCCCACCAGGGCCGTGTGGTTGACCATGAGCGCCACCCGCTTGCCGGCCAGTTTGGGCAAAAGGACATCCAGTTGATCGGCCCCGATGACGAGGCGATCGACTTGTCCGCAGGCGCTGCTCGACAGAAGGACGACGAGGAGAAAAAGTCTTTTCATTTTACGTTCTTTACGGGGCCACGTCAAAATTACGGCAATCTTGAACCTTTCCTACTTCCTCGCGAAGCGAATCAGCACCGGCCACCGGTCGGGTCTGGCCTCGGCGATCTACACCATTGCCATCGCCACACTTTCGATCGGGCTGGCGGCGTCGATCGTGGCCTTCCTGATCATGGAAGGGTTCCAGTCAACCGTCAAGAACAGGGTCTACAGTTTTAGTGCCAATATCCTCGTCACCAAGCTCACGTTGAGCAATTCGATGGAGGAGCAGCCCATCGACATCAACGTGCCGCTCTTCCGCGACCCTTCCGGTTATCCCAATGTGCGGCATGTGCAGGAATTCAGCCACAAGACCGGACTTATCAAAGGCGAGGGTGACGTGCTGGGTATCGTCATCAAGGGCGTGGGCCGCACGTTCGACCAGCAGGCCTTTGCTCAGAATCTCATCGAAGGTCGCTTCTTGTCCTTCCCTGACAGCGGGTACTCCCGCGAGGTCGTGGTGAGCAAGGTGATCGCCAACAAACTGAGGATCAAAACGGGTGACCAGATCACGGTACACTTCTTCCAGGACCCGCCCCGCTTCCGGCGCCTGACGGTTTCGGGCATCTATGAAACGAACCTGTCCGACTATTTCGACAATAAGTTTATCCTGGGCGATTTGCGGTTGATCCAGCGACTGAACGACTGGCCGGACAGTATCGCCGGGGGCCTGGAAGTCTTTGTCAACGATTTGAATCGCGTCGACGAAACCTATAACCAGATCGGCGAATCCATGGATTTTGATTTGCTGGTGGAGAAAGTCAGCGACAAGTATATCCAGGTCTTCGAGTGGCTGGGTCTTGTGAGCCGGCAGGTCAATATCCTGCTGGGCGTTATCCTCATCGTCGTGTGCGTGAATATGATCTCGGTGGTGCTGATCCTGGTGATGGAGCGGACTACTATGATCGGTATGCTGAAGGCTATGGGTAGTACGGAGCGAACCATCCGTTCCATCTTCGTCTACCAGGGTGTTAACCTGATTGTCCGCGGTCTTCTCCTGGGCAATGCGCTGGGTCTTGGATTGTGCTTCCTGCAGGATCGCTTCAAGATCATCGGCCTGAATCCCCGCGACTACTACATGAGCTACGTACCCATCGCCTGGGATTGGACGATGGTTCTCTCGTTGAACGTCCTGATCTTTGTTGTCGTCACGCTCGTCCTCTGGGTGCCTACTGCTATCATTTCCCGGATCGCTCCCATCAAGGCGATACGGTTTGACTAAAAAAAGTCAAAATGGCCGGCCTGATGGTTTTCATGATAAAGTGATTCTGGTTTCCCAGATGCGTCCCTTTCGGTGTCCTACACCTGACAGGTGTAGGACAATATGGCGATGTTGGTTCGGAGGGGAAATTTCAACGGCTATACGTGCGAAACCAGCTCCACACCTTCATTTGAATCACGCCCAGAAAAGCTTCCCGAAAAATGCGCGTGGACATCTTTGACTGCCCCCGTGTCCGGTCGGTGAAGATGATGGGGACCTCGACCAGCTTGAAGCCGAACTTCCAGGCCGTAAACTTCATTTCGATCTGGAAGGCATAGCCGACGAAGTGAATCTTGTCCAGGTTGATGGTCTCCAGTACTGTGCGGCGGTAGCATACGAAGCCGGCCGTGGTGTCCTGGATCTTCATCCCGGTGATAAACCGTACATACATGCTGGCGCAGTAGGACATCAGTACACGGCCCATGGGCCAGTTGACGACGTTGACGCCGGTGACGTAGCGGGAGCCGATGGAGAGGTCGGCGCCGTCGGTGACACAGGCGGCCAGGAGACGGTTTAAATCTTTCGGATCATGGGAGAAGTCCGCATCCATTTCAAGGAAGAAATCATAGCCTTCCCGGAGCCCGAAGCGAAAGCCTTCGATATAGGCCGTGCCCAAGCCAAGTTTGCCTTTTCGTTCGAGGAGGTGGAGGCGCGTTTCCCCCTGGTTGTAACGGGCCTGGTGGCGTTTGACTGCCTCGGCCGTCCCGTCCGGTGAACCGTCGTCCACGATGAGCATGTGGAAGGGTGTCGGCTGCGCAAAAACCGCTTCGATGATCGCGTCGATGTTCTCGATCTCGTTGTAGGTGGGGGTGATGACAAGCGCGCGGGTCACGGACGTGTGGCGGAAAAACAAACTTAGCGAAAAAGGGGTGATATTTGGGGCATGAGCCGATGCGTTTTTCTCGACCGGGACGGTGTCCTCAACAAGGACAATCCAAACTACACGTACACCATTGAAAATTTTGAAATTCTTCCCGGGGTTGTCGAGGCGTTGTCGATGCTCAAAAAGGCGGGCTACCTGCTCGTGGTCGTGACCAACCAATCGGGAATCGACAAGGGTATTTACACCATCGACCAGATGAAGGAGTGTCACGCGTACCTGCAGCAGGTTTGCGACGGAGCCATCGATCACTTCTATTTCTCACCCTACCACCGTACCCTTCATGCGTCACTCCTGACGAAACCGGGCACCCTGATGTTTGAGAAGGCTATCGCCCGGTTTGGTATTGACGCCGATCAGTCCTGGATGGTAGGCGACCGCAGCCGCGACCTGATCCCCGCAAGGTCGTTAGGCATCCGCACCATTCAGATCGGCGACGAGGTGGAGGAAGAGCACCGGGGTGATTTTAAAGTGCACAGCCTGCTGGAGGCGGCACAACTCATGCTGAAATACAAGTAGCCACGAATTACACGAATGGACCACTAATTGATTCGTGTGAATTCGTGCAATTCGTGGCAACAACCACTAAGCCAATTCCAGTTCACTAACCTTCGTCTCCTTCGCCAGCTTGTTCTGGAGTTCCATGGGCACAGGCACAAACTCGGCAAATTTCTGCGAGAATGAGCCTCGACCCTGGCTGATGGAGCGAAGGGTGGTGGAGTACCGGTCAAGTTCGGCCAGCGGGGTGCGGGCCTTGATCACCTGGTAATGTCCTTTCGTGTCGATACCCATGATGAGGGAGCGTCGGGTTTGCAGATCGCCCATCACGTCGCCCACGACCTCTTCGGGAACCATCACCTCCAGGTCGTAGATGGGTTCAAGCAGCTGGGGTTGAGCCTGCATGAAGGCGTCTTTGAAGGCCATCATGCCCGCGATCTTGAACGAGATGTCGTTGCTGTCGACAGGGTGCATCTTGCCGTCGTAAACGCACACGCGAACGTCGCGCACGTACGAACCGGTGATGGGTCCTTCTTCCATCTTGGCCATCACCCCTTTGAGGATGGACGGGATAAAGCGGGTGTCGATTACGCCGCCGACGATGCAGTTGTAGAAGGCCAGTTTGCCGCCCCATTCGAGGTCGATGAATTCCTTCCCGCGGACGCTGTATTCCGTAGGTTCCGGCATCCCTTCGTGATAGGGTTCCACCTTGAGATGCACTTCGCCGAACTGTCCGGCGCCGCCCGATTGCTTCTTGTGCCGGTAGCTGGCCGTCGCCGCCTTGCGGATGGTTTCGCGGTAAGAGATCTTGGGCGTTACGAAATCGACATGCAGGTTGTACATCTTTTCCAGGAACCACTTGCAGACCATCAGGTGAAGTTCACCCTGCCCGGAAATAATCAGTTGTTTCAATTCGCGTGAGTAGGCGACGTCAAGCGTCGGGTCTTCCTGGTGAATCTTGCCCAGTACTTCTCCGATTTTTTCATCGTCGTTTTTGCTCTTGGCCACCACCGCCGTACGGATCCGGGGTTCCGGGTAGGCGATGGGCTGAATGGTCACTTCCTTGCCTTTCTCGGCAAGCGTCTGGTTGGTGAAGGTATTTTTCAGTTTCAGCGTGGCACCGATGTCGCCGGCCACGAGTTTTTCCACCGGTTGTCTTGTCTTGCCGTCCATGATGAACAGCTGGTTGAATCGTTCGGATGCGCCGGTGTTGGTATTGACCAGTTCGCTGGCCTGGGTTACCGTACCCGAGATCACCTTAAAGAAGGAGATTTTTCCCAGGTTGGGCTCGAGGTGGGATTTGAAGATGAAGAGGATCGTGGGACCGTTCGGGTCGTAAGCGACTTCCTTGCCTTCGGTGGTAACCTCCGGCTTGGCTTCCCTCGGCATGGGAGCCACGTTGTCGATGAATCCCATCATGCGGCCGCTGCCCATGTTCTTTTTTGCGCTCATGCAGAAGACGGGGAAGACGTCATGGTGAATCATCCCGAGCTTCAGTCCCTCGCGCATTTCGTCTTCGTCGAGCGTACCATTGGCGAAATAGCGCTCCATGAGTTTCTCGTCGTTTTCAGCGGCCTTTTCTACCAGGGCGTTGTGCAGTTGGTTGGCTTTATCTTTTTCAGAATCGGGTATGGGCAGTTTTTCAGGTTTGCCGCCTTCGGCCGGAAACTTGTACATCACCATCTTGAGCAGATCGATGATGGCGTTGAATCCTTCACCCTGGTTGAGCGGGTATTGCATCTGGGTAACGGCGGCGCCGAACCTTTCTTTCAGGGAGGCCAGGGCTTGATCAAAGTCCGATTTCGGATGATCGACCTGGTTAATGGCGAAGATGACGGGCTTCCGGAATTGGTCCGCGTAATTCCAGGTCAGTTCGGTGCCCACTTCGACACCGTGCTGGGCGTTGATCACCATCACGCAGGTGTCGGCCACGCGCAGGGAGGAGATCATTTCCCCGGCGAAGTCGTCAAATCCCGGCGTATCGATGATGTTGATTTTGTAGTCCCTCCATTCGGTGTGGAGGCTGGTGGCGAAAACGGAGTTGCCGCGTTCCTGCTCGATTTCATGGTAGTCAGACACGGTGTTTTTGCCTTCGATGGTGCCCCGGCGGTGGATGATGCCTGCTTCAAACAGCATATCCTCCGCCAGGAGGGTCTTTCCCGACTTGGGTGCGCCAAGCAGCGCAATGTTCTTGATGTGCTTGTCGTCGTATATCTTCATAATGGTAGGGTTTTGACGGGATGAAAATTTGTATGAAATGAAGTTAAGAAAAGTCGCGACATGTCAAAGTGAGAAAAGACAGGGCTGGAACTAATCTTGCTCCGGCCGGTCAAAAAGAAGATATTTGACATTGGTAAGCCGGTTTTTCTATTCCCCGGCGCCCTAATCCATGAAAAAATTAATCACCCTTTTTGTGGCCCTGGTCTCCCTGGGTGCCCAGGCACAATCCTTTGAAGGTACCGTCCGTTGGACGATGTCTATGGAAATCACCGACCCGCAGATGAAGGCGCAAATGGCTCAGGCGCAACAGCAGCTCAATGACCCGGAGACCCAAGCGCAGATCAAAGAGATGGAGGAGAAGATGAATGACCCGCAGATGAAGAAGATGATGGAGCAAAATCCGCAGATGAAGGCAGCCATGGAACAGGCCATGAAGTCAGCCCGGGGTGGCAGCGCGGCGGGCACGAATGACATGATGCCGAAGGGCATGATCCTGAAAGTAAAGGGTGCAAACATGATCACGATTATGGAGGGAGGAATGGCCAATGGCATGGAAATGCTTTTTGCGGAAGGCCAGCCGCCGATGCGTATCAACCGGGAAGCCAAGACCTTTTCCAAAATGCCGGAAGGCTCCTCGGGAGAGACCCCCGAAGTGAGTGTTACCCGGGCCCCTGAAACCGCAAAGATCCTTGGCTATACCTGTCAGAAGTACATCGTAGAGATGACAAGCCAGGGCCAGACCATGAAACAAGTGATGTGGACAACCACCGAGATCAAGGACCTGGACATGAAGGCTCTTTCCCGCCAGCGTTCGGCGCAGGGTCAGCCCATGTTTTCTGAAAAGGTCCAGGGCGTTCCGCTGAAGATCGAAGTGGCTTCCCCCCAGGGAAACATGGTGATGGAAGTGGCGGAGATGAAGCGGGAAAAACTGAACGACGCCGATTTCAAGATCCCGGCCGGATTCAAGGAGACCAAATTCTCTCCCTATTGAGTCAGTGGTACGGACTGAGTGAAGTCAGTCTATAGTTTATTCTTCAGGCTTTCGACTTTGGCTTCTTCCACGGGGGTTCCGTTGGAATAGCCCAGGACGCGCATCATGCTCTCGGAACTCTGTTCGGGGGCGAACAGCCTCGTAGTGATTTCTCCGTCTTCATTACGGGAAACCAGCACATGCTTTGGAGCCGGAACCAGGCAATGCTGGATGCCGCCGTAGCCGCCGAGCGACTCCTGGTAGGCGCCGGTATGGAAGAACCCGATGTAGAGGCGCTCTTCATCGTTGATCATGGGCAGGAACACCTCGCCGATATGGGCTTCTGAGTTGTAGTAGTCCATGCTGTCGCAGGTGAGCCCGCCAAGATTGACTTTGTGATACGGATCGTCCCATTTGTTGAGGGCGAGCAGGATGTACTTCTGATTGAGCCCCCAGGCATCGGGCATCTGGGTGATGAACGACCCGTCGATCATGTACCAGAGTTCCTTGTCGTTCTGCAGCTTCTGGTCGACCACCGAATAGAGGATGGCGCCGCTCTCGCCGACGGTGAAACTTCCAAACTCGGTAAAGATGTTCGGCACCGGAACGTTGTTCTTGTCGCAGATCCACTTGATGTTTTCCACGATCTGCTCGATCATGTACTTGTAGTCGTAGGAGAAAGTGAGGGAGGTCTTGATCGGAAACCCTCCGCCAATGTCGATGGAATCGAGGGTGTCGCAGATCTTTCGCAGCTCACAATACTTAAATATAAACCGGCTCAGTTCACTCCAGTAGTAGGCGGTGTCTTTAATCCCGGTGTTGATGAAAAAGTGGAGCATCTTGAGCCGCGCCTTGGGGCTGGTGGCAATCTTCTCCTTGTAGAGTGGGACGATGTCGCTGTACCGGATCCCCAGGCGGGAGGTGTAAAACTCGAACTTGGGTTCTTCGTCCGAAGCTACCCGGATCCCGACGTTGTAGGGAACGTTCACTTTAGCCTCGTAGACATCAATCTCGCCGAGCGTGTCCAGCAGGGGGATGCAGTTGTGAAACCCGTCGTTGATCAGGCTGGAAATGTTGTCGGTATAAGCCGGCATCTTGAACCCGTTGCAGACCACGAAGGTGTCCTTGGTGATGCGGCCGCGCTCATAGAGGGAACGAACGATATTGATATCAAAGCCCGAACTGGTCTCGATATGCACGTTGTTCTTCAGGGCTTCTTCGAGCACAAAGGAAAAATGGGAGGACTTGGTGCAGTAGCAATACGTGTACTTGGCGTTGTACTTGAACCGTTCCATGGCGTTGTTGAACGTCGCCTGGACAAACCGGATATTTTCGCTGATGCGGGGGAGGTAGGTGAGCTTGAGCGGGGTGCCGTATTCTTTGATGATGTCCATCAAAGGCACATCATTGAACAACAGTTCGTGTTCCCACACTTTGAACTCTTCCTGAGGAAACTCGAAAGTCTGTTCAATGAGTTCGCGGTAGCTCTTCATCGTTCGGGCCGGAGATTCATAAAGGGGGCAATATTGGAATAAATTTGCCATCTTTGCAATACACGATCGGTATGCAAGGCCTCCAATTTCTGCCCCGTCTCGCCTCCCTGCATGCCCTGCCCGACCTCTGAGGCCCGCCTTCGCCGAGGCTTCGGCGGGCAAGCAGTCAGGTGGTCCATTACAGGTATCTAAGTTTCCTTTTCAGTGAGCGAGAAAATCAAAATCATCCAGGTCAAGTCGGAAATCGGCGCCGGCACCCGGGGGGCCAGCCTCGGCGTGGAGGCCATGAAAATAGCCAGCCTGGACCTCAAGTCGGACTTCTTCCGGAAGCACGAGGCCATCGAGGTGGAGAACGTCAACGAACTCCTGTTCAACAGCGCCGAGCACGCCTACGCCAAATTCATCGACGGGGTCCTGATCATGGAGGAGCGGGTATGCCTGGAGGTCTATGAACAGCTTTTCGATGATTTCTTTCCCATGATCATGGCCGGCGACCACAGCACGGCCTATGGCACCATCGCCGGGATCAAGAAGGCTTTCCCCAAGAAACGCCTCGGGGTCATCTGGATCGACGCCCATGCCGACCTGCATTCCCCCTACACCACGCCATCAGGAAACATGCACGGCATGACGCTCGCCATGGCGTGCGACATCGATAACCTGGAGTGCAAGATCAACGACCCGAAAGGGGAGACCATCGAATATTGGGAGCAGATCATGAATGTCGGCATCCCCGGAGCCAAGATCTACCCGGAAGACCTGGTGTTCATCTCCATGCGCGACATGGAGAAACCGGAGAACTACCTCATCAATAAGTACGGCATTCCCAACTTCACCGCCGAAGAGGTCAAGCGACTCGGGCCTGCTGCCGTGGCACAAGAGGCGCTGAAATACCTGGACCATTGTGACCTGCTTTACGTGTCCTTTGATGTGGACAGCATGGACAGCCGTATCTCGTTGGGCACGGGAACCCCCGTTCCGAATGGGCTAACCGTGGAAGAGGCCAAGACGCTGAATGTCGAGCTGGCCAGGAGCCCGAAGCTCTGCGCCTGGGAGATTGCCGAAGTGAACCCGACGCTGGACACACAGAACAGCATGGCGGAAAGCGCCTTTGAGATTATGGAGGCTACCGCCAAAGTGATTCTCAGCAAGACAGCGCCGGTGGCGCAGGATGCCTGATCCACGGACTTACTTGGTGGCCTGCTGTTTCCAGAAGACCACCCGCTCCGCACGGCTTACGCTGACTTCCAGTGATACTACTTGCCCCTTCTTGTTGCGCTTGAATTCATAAAGGTCTCCATCCGCCGTAAATCCGTCGAAGAAAGCGGGCTCCAATTTCCAGGCACCGGGCGGAACATGGTTTACCCAAAGTACCCCATCGCGCACTTCGATTCGCCAAGTGGCATCGGCTTCATCGGAACCATAGGTACCCGCCAACTCCTGGAGGTAACTTGCTTTTACCGCCGGCTCTTTGACCTTCGCGTAGGTGCCCGTGTCCGCGGGGGTCTTGAGGAGAATCTGGCCGCCTTTCTTCCAAATCCAGTGCAACCGGTCCAGGTACAGGGTATCGGGATGCAGAACAGTCAACGCATGATCGTTCGACCACACCTTCCCATCTTTCACGGTCAGCTTGAAAACGTCAAACATGCGAACACTGCGGTAGGTGCCTTCATAGCGCTTTAGCTCAGACTCCGGAACATTCAGGCTCGGGCGGCTCAGCGCCGTGGGTGAAGGCGCCTGGCCCAGGAAGATGTCCGCGACCAGTGATCCGAATCTGCCGGGATTGAACGAGGCGTCGTTGCTCAGCAGGGCAATGGAAAGTTTCTTGTCCGGAAACCAACCCAGGTAAGCACGGTAGCCGGCTGTGGCCCCGGTGTGCGAAACTTCGCGGAAGCCATTGTGCGCAGCGACAAACAGTCCTCCGGCATACGATATCGTCTGCCCGTTGGTGAGCCTGCCTTGCTGTTCGCGGAGCCGGGCCATTTCGGTGCCCCAAAGCGTTGGCTTTCCCAGTTGGTGATTCCAAACGACCAGATCCTCGGTGGTCGTCAGCAGGCCACCGTGACCGTGGATGTGCTCGAAGGGCATCTCTTGTTCATAGGCTCCTTCCCGACTGCGGTAGGCGACCGCCCGTCCGGGGACAACTTCGCGGAAGTTGTCGCGCCATTGGGTGTGTTTCATGCCCGCGGGTTCAAACAAGCGGGTACGGGTGAATTCGGCGAGCGTCAGTTTTGAGACCCGTTCAACGATGGTCACCATCAGGGTATAGCCACTGTTGCTGTAGGAGTATTCGCTTCCCGGTGAAAAATTCAGGGACTTCTGCCGGCAGATGATCTGCAGGGCCAGGTCCTGCGTGTACACCCTTGTCGTCCGGGGCCAGCCCGACAGGGCACCTACGGATCCCCAATCTTTCAGCCCGCTCGTATGGTTCATCAGGTGCCGGATAGTGATGGGTTTGTCGTAAACGGGAAGTTCGGGAACGTATTTGCGCACGTCATCGTCCAGCGACAGTTTGCCTTCGGAGGCTAGCAGGAGTATGGCGGCGGCCGTGAACTGCTTGGAGACGGAGCCAGCTTCGAAAATGGTCTCGGTGGTGTTGGGCACTGCGTGCTCCAGGTCGGCAAGACCAAAGGCCTTGTGGTAGATCATTTTTCCGTTCCGTTCTATGGCGACAGAAACTCCGGGGGTGGCATTATTCCAGCGACTGAAGAGCTGGTCAATGCGTTGAACACTATCGGCGGACAGCTGGGCCCACGAGGAAGCGCCAGGCAGCAACAGGACGACGGAGAGCAGGATTATTCTCATGCCTGAAGATCGCAATTTTCAGTGTTTCCCGGTGACCCGGTGCACGCTGCTTAGTTTTTGTTCTGCAGGCGGACAAATTGGCTTATTCTCAAATTGACTTCCTATCTTCGCCCCCAAATTTACCCCGCATGAGCCAGAATCGTCCCATCTCCGCCTTCATCGAGAAGAACTACCTCCATTTCAATGCCGCCGCCCTCGTGGACGCCGCCAAGGCCTACAAGAAGCACATCGCCGACGGCAAGAAGATGATGGTCACCCTGGCCGGGGCCATGAGCACAGGCGAGCTGGGTATCAGTTTCGCCGAAATGATCCGGCAGAACAAGGTGCATATCATTTCCTGTACCGGGGCCAACCTGGAGGAGGACATCATGAACCTGGTGGCCCACAGCCACTACCGCCGTATTCCTAACTACCGGGATCTTACCCCGGAGCAGGAGTGGGACCTGCTGCAGAATCACCTCAACCGCGTTACCGATACCTGCATCCCGGAAGAAGAGGCCTTCCGCCGCCTGCAAAAGCACCTCTTCAAGGTGTGGAAGGATGCCGAGGATAAGGGCGAGCGCCTCTTTCCCCACGAATTCATGTTCCGCATGCTCAACAGCGGAGACCTGAAACAGTACTACGAGATCGACCCGAAAAACTCCTGGATGATCGCCGCCGCAGAAAAGAATATGCCGATGGTCGTTCCGGGCTGGGAAGATTCCACCATGGGTAACATCTTCGCTTCGTATGTCGTCACGGGCGAACTCAAGGCTTCCACCATGAAGTCAGGTATCGAGTATATGGTGTGGCTGGCCGACTGGTACACCAAAAACTCCGGTACCGAAGGCATCGGGTTCTTTCAGATCGGCGGCGGCATTGCGGGCGACTTCCCCATTTGCGTGGTGCCCATGCTCCACCAGGATCTCGAGCGTGATAACGTACCGTTCTGGAGTTATTTCTGCCAGATCAGCGACAGCACGACGAGCTACGGTTCCTATTCCGGCGCCGTTCCCAACGAGAAGATCACCTGGGGAAAACTCAGCATCGACACGCCTAAGTTTATTGTCGAAAGCGACGCGACCATCGTGGCGCCACTGATGTTTGCTTACATCCTTGACATGTAAGGGTTTCCAGTTGCCCCGGCATTGATGTCGGGGAAGGGATGCACTATGAACATCGATCACCAACTCCGGTCAGAAATTGAAGCAGCTGTCGTCGCGTTGTTCGGACAGCCTGCACAGGCTATTCAAATCCAGCCCACTAACCAGGAGTTTGAAGGGTCCCATACGCTGGTCTGTTTTCCCTTAACCAAGCTTTCGAAAAAAGGTCCGGAGGAGACGGCCCGGATGATCGGGGAAAAATTGTCGACCGGAAAACTGGTATCGAAGTTCAACGTCGTAAAAGGGTTTCTCAATCTCTCCATCTCCGATGAGGCCTGGCTGAAGGTCCTTCAGGAATTGGTTGCAAATCCCGACTATGGCCGTCAACCGTCAACCGGGAAGGAGTTGATGGTGGAGTACAGTTCACCGAATACGAACAAGCCCCTGCACCTGGGTCACCTTCGGAACAACTTCCTGGGATACGCGGTAGCCGAGATTTACAAGGCGACCGGGTACACGGTTCACAAAGTGCAGATCATCAATGACCGCGGGATTCATATTTGCAAAAGCATGGCCGCCTGGCAACTGTTTGGCAATGGAGAGACGCCGGAGTCGAGCGGAATGAAGGGCGACAAGCTGGTGGGCAAGTATTATGTGGAATTTGACAAGGCCTACAAGTCACAGGTAAAGGAATTGGTGGCTGCCGGTCGCACCGAAGAGCAGGCGGAGAAAGAGGCTCCGATCATGCGCATGGCCGTGGACCTTCTCCAGAAGTGGGAAGCCAAGGATAAGGATACCGTGGACCTGTGGAAGACGATGAACGGCTGGGTCTATTCCGGCTTCGACGCCACCTACCGGCGCATGGGCGTCGACTTCGAGAAACTGTACTATGAGTCTGATACCTACCTGCTCGGGAAAGAGGAGGTGATGAAGGGCCTGGCCTCCGGGGTCTTCTTCCGTAAGGAGGACGGCTCCGTGTGGGTAGACCTCACCGGCGATGGGCTGGATCAAAAGGTGCTGTTGCGGGCCGATGGCACCAGCGTGTACATGACGCAGGACATCGGCACAGCCATTCTTCGCTTCCGGGACTTCCCCAGGATCGAAGGACAGGTGTATACGGTCGGCAATGAGCAGGAGTATCATTTCAAGGTGCTGTTTCTTATCCTGGGCAAGCTGGGCTATGCCTGGGCGAAGAAGTGCTATCACCTGTCGTATGGCATGGTGGATTTGCCCAGCGGCAAAATGAAAAGCCGGGAAGGTACCGTAGTGGATGCCGACGACCTGATGGAAGAAATGGTGACCGATGCCGCGGCACAAACGGCCGAGTTAGGCAAGACCGAAGGCATGTCCAACGAGGAGATTGCGTCACTCACCGAGATGATCGGATTGGGAGCGCTAAAGTACTTCCTGCTGAAAGTGGACCCGAAAAAGCGGATGCTCTTTGATCCTAATGAGAGCATTTCGCTGCAAGGCCACACCGGTCCTTTCATTCAATACACCCATGCGCGGATAAGAGGGATGCTTCGGAAGGCCAACCTCAATACCGGTGACCGGTTAACGGTTACCGATTACCCGTCTGGTCTTCACGAATTAGAACGAAATGTGATTATCCGGTTGAGTCAATATCCATCCAAGCTGGAGGAGGCAGCCCGTGAGTATTCTCCGGCTATAGTTGCCAACTATGTGTATGCACTCGCCCAGGACTACAACCAGTTCTACCAGTCCATCCCGGTGCTGCAGGAAACCGATGCGGGTAAGCGGGGAATGCGGCTCGCCTTCTCCAAAGCCACCGCCGACGTCATCCGGAGCGGGATGCGCGTGTTGGGCATCGGCGTTCCGGACAGGATGTGAGTCTGGCGTTGCGAATTTCCGTACAAATAGTTTCTCCGGTATAATACGCACCGGATGAAGTAATCGTAGTTTTGGTCATGCTAAGGGCCAGGCTTCTAGTCCTTCTCGCCAGTATCCCGTTCTGGCTTTCGTGCAGTGATGACGACGTTGCCTGCACGTTCACCTTCAACAAAGTCAGGTACAGGGCAACCTCTGTTGATTGCAGCCATGGATACTATTTCAGTGGTGCCGTTTTAGCCAATGGTACCGCCTTCAAACTGGTGATTGGAAAGGACTCCTTGGGGACGCAGGTAAAGTTCTATCCCGGAGAGGGCCCAGACTACTTCACCAGTTCCGACAATTGCGCCATTCTTTATCAAGGTGATGTCGAGTTCGATTGCCTGCTGGTTAACCAGGGGACTCCGGTTGGCCGGCTGACCGGGCGATGTACCTGCACGTCATTGATTATGGAGTAGTGCCCCGGATTCAGAGCCACCGCCAAGATTTTTTGGATTCTGAGAAGTATTCTCTGGGGGAATAATCCTTACTTGCAGGTAGGTTCAAGTCCATCTCCTATGTTGTCGCCATTTTCGAAACAGAGTTTCGCCGTCGACTTGGGTAACAACAATACCCTCCTGACCGATAACCGACAGATTCTGCTGGCGCAGCCATCGTATATCGTATTCAATCCCGGTGACCGGTCGGTGAGGGCTGTGGGCGATGAAGCGTACGAGATTTTCGAAAAGAACCACGACCAGCTCCGGCCGGTTCGGCCGCTGCGCTGGGGTGTTATTGCCGATTACGAGTCTACGACCCTGATGCTCGACCGCCTGGTCCGGCAAGTCTACCGCAACCGCCTGTTTTCTCGTTTTGACCGCATCGTATCCGGCGTGCCGTACTGTGCCACGGATGTAGAGCGAATGGCCCTCAGGGACGTCATGGAACAGTTCCATTCCAGCCAGGTGAACCTGGTGTCGGAGCCCATCGCCGCTGCCATCGGAATGGGTATTGATATCCGCGAGGCATCTGGCCGCCTGATCATGGACATCGGGGGAGGCATCACCGAGATCGTAATTATTTCCCTATCGGGAGTAGCCGTGTTCCAGTCCCTGAAAGTCGCCGGCGATTCCTTTACGCAGACGGTGATCGACCATGTCCGGCATGAACACCGGGTAGTACTGGGTTGGAAGACGGCCGAGCAAGTGAAGATGAAGATAGGCGGGGCGATGATCACGACCGACGGTCCTGACCAGTTGGTGGTCAAAGGCAAGCATCTCTCCGACGGCCTGCCGGTACCCGTTAAGCTGACGCACGACGAAATCGTCCATGCGCTGGACACCCCCGTCAGGGCCATCGAAGAAACCCTGCTCCAGACGCTTGATAGTGCACCCCCGGAACTCTCGGCGGATATCTACAACAACGGTATTCACCTCACGGGAGGCAGTGCCCTGGTGAGGGGGATGGCCCAACGACTGAGCCTGACCACCGGGCTGACCGTGCACCTCGATGCCACACCGCTGTTGTCCGTCAGTAAAGGACTATCCAAGGTACTGACCAACCCTCGGGGATATCAGTCTGTGTTGAATTGAGCCTGGGCGGAAGGCCCTGATTTCGGGCTGATGTGCATCCGTTAGGGACAGGACCGTTGGCATAAATCCCCTGACTTTTGAACATTATTTTTGGACCTTTGTTAGACCTCTAAATCGCTAACTATGAAAACGCTGCTTTTTGCCCTGTTCGCTGCCTGGATCATCGATGCGGGCTCGATGTATGACCTCAAGGTTAATTCCATTGATGGCAAGCTCGTAGACCTGGCCCAATACAAGGGCAAGACGTTGTTGATTGTGAACGTAGCCTCCAAATGCGGCTATACGCCCCAGTATGCCGACCTGCAGAAGCTGCACGAGATGTATGGCAAAAAAGTGACTATCCTGGGTTTCCCGGCCAACAACTTCCGCGGCCAGGAGCCAGGCACCAACGCCGAGATTGCGGAATTCTGCTCGAAGGAATACGGCGTCACGTTCTCGATGTTTGAAAAGATCTCGGTGATCGGCGACGACCAGCACCCGCTCTATGCCTGGCTGAAAGAGAAGACCGGCCAGGAACCGTCGTGGAATTTCTGCAAGTACATCGTGAAACCCGATGGCACGGTGAAATTCTTCAACCAGAAAGTGAGCCCGATGGCGAAAGAAATTCTCGATGAAATTTAAACGAAGCCTTCTTTTCATTCCACTCGCACTCATTATGGGTATTGGCGCATTCTTTTCCGACACGTTTTCCTCACCCAAGGGCCCGGTGGCGGCTTCGATCTATGACTTCAAGATCAAGTCGCTCGACGGCAAGGAGATCGATTTTTCACAGTACCGGGGCAAGAAGCTGCTGATTGTGAACACCGCTTCCAAGTGCGGCAAGACCCCGCAGTACGCTGGCCTTGAAAAGCTTCATGAGCAGTATGGCGATAAAGTGACTATCCTGGGGTTTCCCGCCAACAACTTTCTCTGGCAGGAACCGGGCAGCAATGCCGAAATCGCGGAGTTCTGCCAGCGCAACTACGGGGTGAAGTTTCAAATGTTTGAGAAGATTTCTGTGAAGGGCGGCGACCAGCACCCGCTGTACCAGTGGCTGCAAAGCAAGACCGGCCATAAGCCGGACTGGAATTTTGCCAAGTATTTGGTCAGTGAGGACGGCACCACGGTCACCTTCTTCAAGTCGGGAGTACAACCCCTGGACAAGCAGATCCTGGACAAAATTCTCTGATTCATGTTTAATCGACTGTGGAGTGCCCGGCCCCTATTGCCGGACCTGGGCCTGCTTGTGATTCGTTTGTCGTTGGCGGTATTCATGCTTCCGCATGGCCTTCCCAAGCTTCTTTACTATACCGAGCGGATGGATAAATTTTCCGATCCTTTCGGCATCGGCTCCCCGGCCTCCCTGGCCCTCGCCATCTTCGCAGAATTCTTTTGCAGCATCCTCCTCGGCCTTGGCCTGTTGACGAGATTCGCCCTGGTGCCCCTGATTATCACGATGGCCACCGCTGCATTTATTGTCCATGCCGGCGACCCATTCGGCGACCGTGAAAAGGCGCTTCTCTATTTGTTGGGTTACCTCGGATTGTTCTTCACGGGCCCCGGGAAGATCTCCGTCGACGGCTTGCTTAAGCGGTAACGATATCCTGGACGGGCATTCATTTGATCAGTCAGCCAAGAAATCAGAACTTCACGCGGTATGAACGTGTCGGCATGGATTAGTGCTTTCCGGCTCAGGACGCTACCCCTGGCGCTGTCCTCGGTGACGATGGGGGGGATTTTGGCGGCTTCAGAGGGCAAATTCAATGGGCTGATTTTCGGGCTCTGCTGCCTGACCACGGTTCTTTTGCAGATTCTCTCCAACCTGGCCAACGACTATGGTGACTCCGTAAACGGGGCGGACCATGCCGGTCGTACCGGCCCTGGCCGGGCCGTGCAGACGGGAATCATTTCCGCCGAACGCATGCGGGCGGCCATAGTTGTTTTCGTGCTGCTTTGCCTTGGAAGTGGCATCAGCTTGTTGTGGGTTGCCTTTGGCTATGACTACCAACTTCTCCTGACCTTCCTTGGGTTGGGCTTGCTCTGCATTGCGGCGGCTATCCTCTATACTGTGGGCAGGAGGCCCTATGGGTATGCAGGCCTCGGGGATTTGTCGGTCCTTATTTTTTTCGGAGGGGTAGGAGTAGCCGGCACGATGTTCCTGTTCACACAAGCGGTGTCCTGGACAAGCCTGTGGATGGCCCTGGCAATCGGCTTGTTTTCTGTGGGTGTCCTCAACATCAACAACATGCGTGACATTGAGTCAGACCGGCAGGCGGGCAAATATTCCATCCCGGTGCGGTTAGGCAAGACTAAGGCCGGAATCTATCATTGGTTTTTGCTGGGTGGTGGGTTGGTCTCCGCCGTCTTCTATACGTGGCAGACATACCGGTCGCCCATCCAGTTTCTGTTTCTTCTTTCTGTTCCCCTGTTCTTCCTGATCGGCAAGGGCGTCAACGAAAAGCCGTCGTCCGAACTGGATCCTTACTTAAAGCGGATGGCACTGAGCACCTTGCTGTTTGTGGTGCTTTTTGGTGCCGGCCAGTGGTTGGCGGGCTGAGCTCAGGGTTTGAGTTGTTTTTCAACCGAGTCCATGATGAACGCTGAGATCCGGGGGTCAGGCAACAGCGTTTTCCCCTCCCAGGCAAAGCGAAGGCCTTCCAGGCGGCTGGCCACTTTCTGCTCAACGGAACCACTGGAGAGGAATACCGGTACGACGATTACATCGCCTTGTTGACTTCCCTGCCGAACGAGACTGCGCAAGTTTTCTTTGGCCTGGTTGTACAGGGCAGGATCCGCGTCGTCACGCACGGTGGCGCAGAGTATCATCCTGGAAGACTTGCCAGACGTTTCCTGCAGCTGGCGTACCTGTGATGCCAGACTCTCCATATCACGCACCCAGTTTCGGTTGTCGTCTTCAGGGTTGGGTCCGTGCCCCACGAGGATGACGGTTTCCCGGGCGGGATCCTTGCTGAGCGAGGCAATTCGATCGGCAAGAATCTGGGCAACCAACGGGTGATCATCAAGGGGTCGGGCGAACTTGATTTGGGAGTGAACAGTCAGCCGGGGCAGCGAGGTGGGTTCATTGCCATGGGTGGTTCCGGTATGATTCATGGAATGATTGCTGCCATGGCTACCCGCATGCCCGGAGTCATGGCCACCGTGCGATGAGGTCCCGGCAGGGGCATCGTTGCTGTGGTCCATAACCATTGGAGGATCCGCCAGCTTTTCGCGTAGCCCGAGCAGGTACTCCGATTGGCGAATGATGAAACTATGGGAAGAGATGAAGAGAGGAACGACAACAATTTCCTTCACCCCCTTAGCCTCCAGCTTATCAATCCCTTCCTGCATGGTACGCGGCAGGGCCATACCAAAGGCCACCTCTGTCGGGTATTTGGCCGCAACGGATTTGGTGGCATCTATAACCTGTTGGTTCCATGTTTGCCCGGCCCCGTGGGCAAGTACCAGGACACCAACGCGGGGGCTTTGCTGGCCGAATGAAAGGTGAAAAACCCCCAATAGAGCTGAAATCAGGATCAAACGCATAGTATTTATATTTAGACAAATTCTAAATAACAAATTAAGCGTTTGGTTTGGAATTAGGCAATAGCCTGGAATAATTCCCCTTCCGAGGGCTTTTCCGACCCCGTATTAGTCTTTCAGGAGTACCTTAAGCCTTTTCAGACTCTGTTGATTGGCTTCGAGGTTCATGGTCTCGATGACATTGATTTTTTCCCGCGTAGTCAGCCTCCAGCTAAGCGACGCCCTGGTGCTGTGCTGCCGGATACTGTCCATGTTTTGCAGGATGGGCACGTAGGACATCGGTGTGTATTGGATATCGATCCGATCGATAGGTCCTTGAAACCATGTGCGTGCATACCCCACCAGGTTGTCGTTGGTGATGTCCTGGAAGTTCTCGAAGTTATTGTACACGCTGGCGATCGGTTGGGTAAAGTCGTCGATGATGGTGTTGTCTTTCTCTTCGGTGACGGGTGTGACCTTCGGGGAGTCGCGGATGGACAGAATCACAATCCCCGACGTATTGGCGGCGATCCAATCACGGAACGAATAGAGGAACCTCACCGCGTCAGTGATTCCAAAATTGTCCGAGATGCCGGCATCCATGATCCGGATGGGAGGCTGCGTGGGCAGGGTAGTGTTGGGGGTGATATAGGGAAAGGTGGCATTCATCCGCAAAGCGGACAGAAACCTCAGGCTCGGGCCGCCATGATCTTCAAAGAGGAGCTGGAAGTCCACCCCGCTGAGTTTGTGGTTGCCATAGGTGGGGAAATTCAGGATTTCAGCATTCATGTAGGCTACAGGCTGGGCGGAGATATAGAGCTTTCTCCCGTCGTTGACGATGGTGGGAGACAGGATCATCATCGGGATCAGTGCGTTGGTTTCTGCCTCGTGGTAATCGGAAATGGTCTTGTCCATCATCAACTCCGTATCCAGGTTGAGTTGCTCTTCAAACGTGTATCCCCGGTCGCGGAGATAGCTGTGTCCCTCGTACTCAAATCGCGTAAATCCGACAAAAAGGTCGTTCGCGAGCAAACTGAAGATCAGGGGATTGAGGTTGTCGGTGGCGATTTTCTCCCGGT
The DNA here is from genome assembly GCA_016787605.1 of Cyclobacteriaceae bacterium. GTDB lineage: Bacteria > Bacteroidota > Bacteroidia > Cytophagales > Cyclobacteriaceae > ELB16-189. The sequence goes on along the minus strand of JAEUUE010000140.1, from coordinate 74,867 downwards.
GAACAGGGCTGTGTGGATGAACAGGTTGCCCCAGTTTCTGACGCAAGACTGCCTCGCGAAAATAGCTGGCGCCGATCAGGCCACCCGAAGCGCCGGTGATCAGGATGCTCTGGTTCATCAGGCGGCCCCCGGTCAGACTGTCGGCCGTTTGCAGCGCGGTGAGGGTCCACAACGCGGCCCGTTTGCCTCCACCGCTGGCACAGATGAAAACCATTTTGGGCTTTTCATCGGGGCCAAATTTACTCTTCCAGTTTTCCAGGATTTCCAGGGTATGCCTCCTGGCCTGGGCAATGTGAACGCTGTCGGAGTGCTTCCGCAGGTTGTCGATGGTATAGGCAACCGGGGGGCTGGAATAGTCCAGGCCGAAGGCGGGATATTTCTTGGTAAGCAGCCCTTCCCCGACGAGGTGGTTGAAAAGCAGGAAAAGCACCAGGGCCGTTGTCGTGGACCACCCGCCAAACCAGTACGTGAATGCTCCCGACAGCATGACGAAAATGGTCAGGAAGATCATGGCGCTGGCCGCGGCCGGAAGTTGAAAGGAAGGGTAATCTTTGAATATCCCCAGAACGAGAACCATGCCAAAGATCAGCAATTCGATGAGGACCAGGTTGAACTGGTTCTGGTCGAATACTTTCTGAAGCATTTCCTTGTCGTAGAAATCCTTCTCGTCCTTCACCTTCTTGAAGCGAAGACTGTGGGTGAGATAATTGTCAACCCGTATCTGGTTTCTCCGTGCCAGGTCGGTTTTCTTCATCAGGCTGGCCCGGGTGATGTTCACGGTCTTCTTTCCCACTTCATCCAGCCGGCAGACCATGTACTTGAAGATGTCCTTCTGCGTGAAAATGAAGTAGACCTGAAGAATGCCCGCCATCAGGGCCATTCCCGACAGGAAGCCGGTGATGGCGAGTACCAGTTCCATCCCCGTGGTAAACTCGTTGCTGACCTGGAAGCTGACCATCTGGTAGAGGTAGGTCATGAAGAAGGCGACAGGGATGATGCTGTTGTTCAAGCTGAACTTGTTGAACGGGTTGGGCAGCGCTGCGATGAAACTGAAGCGATGCCCGTCGGTGATGTAGCACGTGATATTGAAGGCGGCCGTAAATCCGGATACCATCACCCCGATGATCAGGAAACTCGTAAAGTTTACCTCGTTGAGGTACTCCGGGTCAAGGAACAGGTAGGGAATACCCAGGTATTTGCCGAAGTTCCCCGTGATCATGGCAAACAGGATCACCCAGCACAGCACCAGCACATGGTTGCGCCGAAGGTTATTCAGCAGCAGCTGGACGGGAAAGGAATAGAAGAAAGCTTCGGCGAACCGGGAGAGCTTGGCCATAGACGTGCAATGGACCAAGATAGGAAAATTCCCTTAGCACCGGGATTTATCCCGGTGCTAAGGATTAGGGTGGGAAGCTTGCTCTACGGATTGCGCTTGGCCTTAACCGGGTATGTTCCGAACTGCCCCAGCGACATCGTGCCGGTCATTTCGTCCCCGGTGATGATAGACTTCACCTGGATCGTAGTCGTGTTTGGCCCGAACGTCATGTCGTAGGTGTAGGTTAGTTCATTGCCGTTGACCGACACCGAGGTAAGGGGAACTTCGCGATTGGTCGTGCTGCTGACAATCACGCCGGAGTACTTATCTCCCTCCTTCCGGAGGGTGAGGGTTCCGCCGCCGCCTCGGGGGGATTCAATCGTGTAAGTCCACGTTCCGGCAGCGTTGACCACGGCAGCCGGGTTGGCGGGCGGCGTCTGCGCGGGACGTGCAGCTGCGGCGCCAGCCGGTGCGGCCACGGCGGGACGCTGGCCACCACCCATCGGCGCGCCACCCTGGGCCATGCCCTGGCCTCCGCCCTCGCCTCCCATCTCACCGCCGTCTTTCAGGTCGTCGTTGTTGATGGAGCGCTTACGGCGGCGGTTGCCGTCGAAACTCATCTTGCCGATGCGATACCCGAACGTGATCTTGAAGTTCATGTTGTAGAGATCGGTTACGCTCCGCTGATCGATGATCGGTGACTTGGTGGTATTTTCAATCCGCATGGCGGACGTGAGGAACTGCTCGGCGCCGATGCCGATGCTGCCTTTCTTGTTGGCGAACTCTTTCCTGACCGCGAGGCTGTAGACGTAGAAGTTGCCCTGCTGGCCCTGCAGGGTCACCTGCGGTCCGCGGTAGAAGCTGAAGAATTGAAGGCCCCAGCCGTTCTTGATGGTGTAGCTTCCAAAGAGCCTCAGGTTGGCCACCCAGCCGGTGTTGCTGGCGTTGTAAAGCGGATTGGGGTCATTGTTCTTCAGCACGGCATAGTACACGTCGGTGCCGAAGTTGAGCATGAGCTTGCTCGAGAGGTTTATGTTGGCAAAGACACTGCCCCCGTAGGCATCTTCCCGGCCGATGTTCTGGTAGTTGGTGGTGAGCGTGTCCGGATCAGCGGGGTTGTTGCCCAGCACGGTGCGGATGCTTTGAATGGCGTTATCGGTATTGCGCACGAAGGTGGAGAAGTTCAGGTTGACACTCTTCACCGAAGTGCTGTAGGACAACTCGTAGTTGTTGGTGAATTCGGGCTCCAGGTTCGGGTTGCCCGTTGAAATATTGTACGGGTTGCTGAACTGGATGTTCGGGTTGAGGAACTGGATGCTGGGGCGCTGGATGCGGCGGTTGTAGGCTACTTTCACCGTGCTTCCGTTTTTCAGCCGCTTTGAGACGTTCGCGCTGGGCACCAGCACATTGTATGACGGAATATCTACAGGTCCCTTCTCGGTGGCGAAGTTGGCGGTAATGGTAGTGTATTCATACCGCGTGCCGGCCTTGAAGCTATACCCCGACTTGGAGCTGTAGAGGTAGGAAACATAGGTGGCTCCGATGTCCTGGTTGTAGGTAAACACATTGGAGAGGTTGCTGTTAGGCACGGGCGTATAGGGATCCGTAGGACCGGTAGCCTGGAAAGAGGTATAGTCGCTGGATACTTTCCGGAGGATGGCCTTCCCGCCAAATTCGAGCAGTTGGTTGGTGCTGATGGGCGTCTGATAATCGGCTTGTACGGTTACCTCTTCGTTGAAACTAATGTTGTCATTCCGCAGCCGCTGGGTGACGGACAGATCCGACTCATTGAGGATGTAGTTGTAGAAGTCGTTGTTCCGGTTATTGCGGCTGTACTGGCCCAACAGGCTGAACTCGCGCTGGGGTTTCTTGAAGAGGTGGGTATATGTCAGGCTGGCATCGACGTTGCCCGACCGGTCATCCACTTCCACCTGGCGAAGGCTGCTGGTGACCAGCACGTTGTTCTGGTAATTCTGGGAGAGCAGGTTGTCCTGGTAGTTGTAGCCGTTCCGAGCGCCGTAACGCACGCTGGCGGCCAGGGAGTTGGTGGCATTGATGTCCCAATCCCATCCGAAGTTGACGTTGCCGAACAAGTCATTGCGGCGGGTATCTGCGCTCTGGAGCGTGAGCGATTCGTTGGCTCCGGAAATGGTCTTCTGGCTGTTGGAGAACTTGCCATCCACATTGTAGCTGCTGCGGCCGAATCCCCCGAGGGAAAAGCCCATGTTCTTGCGTCGGTAGTTTCCATTGAGCCCGAGGTTGGAGCCCCGGTACCCGGCGCTTCCGTCGATGTTCAGGGTAAGGCCCTGAAGCGTATTCTTTTTGGTAATGATGTTGATGATCCCAGCGGATCCTTCGGCATCGTACTTGGCGGAGGGAGAGGTAATTACCTCGACTGTCTTGATCTGGTCGGCGGGAATCTGCTTGAGGGCATCGGCCACGCTGCTGGCGGTGATCGTGGACGGCTTGTTGTTGATGAGTACCCGGATGTTGGAATTTCCGCGGAGCGATACGTTGCCGTCCATGTCGACCGTGAGGAGAGGCACTCGCTTAAGGACATCTGTCGCGTCGCCGCCCCGTGCGGTGGCGTCATTTTCTGCATTGTATACGGTCCGGTCCACTTTCTCTTCCACAACGGCGCGCTGACCTTCCACGGTTACGGCCTCCAGTTCTTTCGAGCCGGTGGCCAGTTTGATGGAACCAGCTTCCACGCTTGACCTGCGATCGGAAATGGTGATGTTATTGACAACGGTATTCTCATAGCCAATGAAGGAGATGACCAGGCGGTACGTTCCGTTGGGAACTTTAGTGATGGTAAACCGTCCCTTGTCATCACAAATAGCTCCGTTTACAGGCTTGTCTGAATTCGGAAGGGTAAGGGCTACCGTGGCAAATTCCACGGGGGCCTGGTTGGAGGCATCGAGCACCACGCCGGTGATCTTCCCTTTGCCTTCCTGGGTTTGCGCCGTGGCAGCCAGGGCCAGGGTAAGGAGAAAACCGACCCAAATTCCTTTCTTCATAGGTATCGAATGCATATTCCGTTTAGTCCAGAGCTTTAAAACAGATTCCAGCCGTAAAAGTTGGCCCATACACATAAAAGGGTGGCCGTTTGACCTGTTTTTAGGCAAAGTGGCGCAAAGGTAGCCTTTAGGCCATGCCCGGGACGATGGAATTCCGTGAACGGCGAACCTTGAGAAGGGAGACCGGCAGACCCGGTTTGTTCTGTCGGAGCCTTGATTGACGGTGATTTATTTTGTTCAGATCGCTTGGGTGCCTGATTGGCCTCGATTATTTGTTTTTCCGGCCATACCGTCCGATAAGCCGTACCTTTGCGGGAATGAAAAAATTTGAATCGCTGGGCTTGTCCCCGGGCCTGGTCGAGTCGGTGGAGCTCCTGGGCTTTGAAACCCCAACCCCCATCCAGGAGAAGGCTATCCCCGTACTGTTGAAAGGAACTGAAGATTTTGTCGGCCTGGCCCAGACGGGAACCGGCAAAACGGCCGCCTTCGGGTTGCCCTTGCTCGAGCTTGTCGACGACGCCCAACGCGACACCCAGGCGCTGGTCCTGGCCCCTACAAGGGAACTCACGCTGCAAATCACCAATGACCTTGAGAACTTCTCTGAAAAGTTCAAGGCCTTTAACATCGTCGCCGTGTACGGTGGCGCCAGTATCGGCGAGCAGATCCGCAAGGTGAAACGAGGAGCGCAGATCATCGTGGCTACGCCGGGGCGACTCATCGACCTTATCGACCGAAAGGCAGTTCGCCTGGAGACCATCCGGTTTGTGGTCCTTGACGAGGCCGATGAAATGCTTAACATGGGCTTCAAGGAAGATCTTGACAAGATTCTTTCCTACACCCCAGAGACCAAAATCACGTGGCTGTTCTCGGCCACCATGCCCCGTGAAGTTCGTTCGATCATGAAGAACTACATGACGAATCCGTATGAACTTACCGTAGGCGAACAGAACAAGGGTAACGTAAACATTGAGCACCGGTATGTGCTGGTGCCCGAGCGGGAGAAGTATGCCGCCCTCAAGCGGATCCTTGACTTTACGCCGGAAATCTTCGGCCTCATCTTTTGCCGCACACGAATTGACACCCAGCGCGTGGCGGAAATGCTGATCAAGGACGGGTATAACGCCGACTCCCTCCACGGCGACCTCACCCAGCAACAGCGCGACCGGGTGATGATGAAATTCAGAAACCGGGCGTTGCAGATTCTTGTGGCCACCGATGTGGCGGCACGCGGTATTGATGTGGAGGATATTACCCATGTGATCCACATGAATATGCCCGACGAGATGGAATTCTACACCCATCGTTCGGGTCGCACGGCGCGGGCCGGTAAGAAGGGAATTTCCATTGCCCTGGTCAGCCGGAGCGAACAGGGACGCATAAAGCAGGTGGAGAAGTCACTGCGTACGCCCATCAAGCGGATGATGGTCCCCACGGGCGCGGAGGTATGCCAGAAGCAGTTGCTGGCGCTGATGCACAAAGTGCGTGAGGTGAAAATCAACGAGGAGGAAATGGAGGCCTTGCTGCCTTCGGTCTACGAGGAACTCAACCATCTCACGAAACAGGAAATCATCAAGCGCTTTGCCTCGCTGGAGTTCAATCGCTTCCTCGACTATTACCGCAATGCACCCGACCTCAACGACGTGGAGACGAAAGGGGACGGGAAGGGCGGACGCTATCTCACCGGGACCCGTTTCTTCATCAACCTGGGCAAGATGGATGGGCTCGACAAATCGAAGATGCTGGAGGTACTCGACGAAATGGCCGGGCTGGAAAAGAAGGACATCGGCAAGATTGACCTGAAAGGGGCCTATAGTTTCTTCGAGGTGGAGAAGGGCAAGGAAGACCATATCCTGCGGAGTTTCCGCGGGATGGAATACATGGGGCGCCCCCTTCGCGTCGATATCGCTGGCCCGGAGGCCACGGATCGAAAGCCCAAGGAGCGGGAGAACGGGAAGTCGTTCAAGAAGAGCTTCAAAAAGGGCTTTAAGAAGAAGTGGAAATGACATGAAAGGATACGTCCAAGGGGCATCAGGCAGGTCTTGCCTGATAGGATCCTAATTACCGTACGGTAGCCGCCCGCTGCAGAACCCGAGCACAATTCCGGTCTTGGCTCTTTAACGCGAAAAACAAACCGGGGAGGCTCGTATTAATGCACTATTTTGTATTTTTTCGCTTCCATTGAGTCATGGCTAAGCTTAAGAATATCATCAAGCAGTTGTCGGACAAGGACTACCAGGCAGTTTACGATTCGCTGATTGCCGGTAATGCCGAAAAGTCGGCCTACCTGCTGAAGGCCATGCGTGAGCGACAATTGTCGGAAAGCAAAGTGATGGTCGAGCTGGAGGTCAACGCAAACGCTTACTATACCATGCGTTCCCGCCTGGCGCAGAAGATCGAGGAATACCTCATCCAGCAGATGGAAAGCCCCCGCACCGACCTGCTGCGGAAGGTGGCTAACATCAACGAGGTGTTCTTCACCAACAAGAAGACCATAGCCATAGCCACCCTCCGAAAACTGGAGAAGGAACTTATCGAGGCCGACCTGGTGCACGAGTTGCCGACGATCTATAAGTTATTGAAGAAGCTGCACCTTCATTCGCCCGAATACTTCCAATTCTCCCAGCTTTACAACCGGCACGTGGCCTACATGCTGGCGGTCGACAAGGCCGAGGATGTGCTGGCGGATTATTTTAAGAAATACGGCAACTATTACCTCACGGCAGACCCGACAGAGAAGATGAGCCTGGACTTGCTCGTCCGGGAAATTCAGAGCATTGCCAACCTCTACGAATCACACCGCCTCTACGTATACAAGTCATGCATGATGGTGTTCCACCGTCTCTTCGTGGAAGGAGAGGAGAGCATCAACCCGGATGAGGAGAGCATCGAAGATATCTTTGGCCGGGTCCAGGATATTTTTGACCGGTACAACCTCGACCCGGTCTATTACCACCTCAACCTGCTTTTTGAATTCCTCAAGCTGGAATACTACAATCACTACAAGGTGTTCAAGCAGGCCGAGCGTTACTATGAGGAGGTCAACGACGCGGCCTCCAACCTGCTGGTCAATTACCCGTATTACACCTTTTCCATCCGATTCCTGATCTCCAAGCTGGAGCGGGCGCTGCGGATGGGTACCGAATCGGAACTCCATGCGGAAAACAAGGAGATGTTTGCTGACTTCGAGCCGGACCCGAACAATGTGCCTCAGCATGTCATCTACACGGTTTACAACGCCCTCTGCAGTTATTATGCAGGGCGGTACGAAGAGTCGGCGAAGTTGCTGAACAACCTCATTAACGAGGTCAGCCTGAAAAGATACCCGCTCGCGCAGACCGAAATCAAGGCCTTGCTGTGCCTGCAGTACTGCATGCTGAAGGATATTGACTTGTTCAATCAGCTCTCCAACAGCGTCCAGCGCAACATCCGGATCCTCGGCAAGGACGCCTGTGAAAATGTGCTGGTCTTTCTGAAAATTCTCAAGATCGCCGTTAGTGAAGCCAAACGCGAAAAGGACAAGAAGATCTCAGCGCTCATCCCCAAACTCAAGGGAATGAAGGTTCGGTACTTTTCACCGACCTCCTATATCCGCATGGACGAGAAGTTTGTGGGGCGCCTGATTGCCCTCGAAATCCAGGGCGGCGGCGCCTGGGCTGACGACGACGAGGTCTAAATGGCCAAATCCACGATGCTCTCGTGGGTAAGCGGTTTGTTGAGGTAGAGTTTCACGTTGGCGTACTTCTTCGACCGGTTAACGTCCTGGGGATTGATCGACGAGGTAAGCATCACAATCCGGCACTTTTTCTTGGTGCTGGCCATCAGTTTTTCAAACTCATCGAGGAACTGGAATCCATCCATGAGGGGCATGTCAATATCAAGGAAGATAACATCGGGAAGCACCTGATCCGCGAGGTCCAGCTTTTCAATGTTGCGCAGGAATTCGATGGCGCTGCGGGCGCCCGTGTGGATATAGATATGATCGGTGATGGATGCGGCCTCCACCATCTTCTGATTAATGAGATTGTCAATCTCATTATCATCGATAAGCATTACAGAGCGATAGCGTTTTGGTGCCATGGTTTGGATGGGGCACAATGTAGTTACCCGCCTGACGAAATGCAAGCGTGAAAGATGTGAGATTCGGGAAAGCGGATTTCAGGATACGGAATTACGGAACACCGAATACAGAATTCGGAATTCAGAATCCCGAATAGCCGGGCGCCTGATTCCTGCAGTTTCCAGATTCACGTTCCCGTACCGGAATTCCTGGTTCTGGATTCTGAATTCCGGATCCCGGATTCATGTTACACGTCAAACTTAATTCCTTGGGCAAGCGGCAGACTGGTTCCGTAATTGATCGTGTTGGTCTGTCTCCGCATGTAGATCTTCCATGAATCCGACCCGGATTCGCGGCCTCCGCCGGTTTCTTTTTCACCTCCGAACGCTCCGCCAATTTCGGCTCCCGAGGTGCCAATGTTCACGTTGGCAATGCCGCAGTCGCTTCCCGCGGCCGACAAGAATTTTTCCATCTCCATCATGTTGGTGGTCATCATGGCCGACGAAAGTCCCTGCTTGACGCCGTTCTGATAGCGGATGGCTTCGTCGACCGTCCGGTATTTGATCAGGTACAGGATAGGAGCAAAGGTTTCCTGCTGTACAATCGGGAAATCATTCTTCACCTCGGCAATGGCAGGCTTCACGTAGCAGCCCGATTCATACCCTTTGCCTTTCAACACGCCGCCTTCGACGAGCATCTTGCCTCCTTGTTTCGTCACTGCCTTCAGCGCGTTGAGGTAACCTTGCACGGCCAGCTTGTCGATGAGGGGGCCCACATGGTTCTTCGGATCGAGGGGATTGCCGATGCGGAGCTGTCCGTAAGCTTTACGCAGCTTTTCCTTGACGTTGGCGTATACTTTCTCATGCACAATCAGTCTCCGGGTGGTGGTGCAACGTTGCCCGGCCGTTCCTACGGCGCCGAAGAGCGCTCCGCGGATCGCGATATCGAGGTTGGCATGCTCGGAGACGATGATGGCGTTGTTGCCTCCCAACTCCAGCAACGGGCGGCCCAGGCGTTGCATCACCGTCGTACCCACTGCCTTGCCCATCCGGACTGATCCCGTGGCTGAAACCAGCGGAATATCTTCGCTGGCGGCAAGCCACTGACCTACGCGGTAGTCGCCGTTAATGATACACGACACTCCTTCCGGCACACCATTCTTCTTGAATACCTCGTTAATGATATTCTGGCAGGCGATGCTGCAGAGCGGCACTTTCTCGGAGGGCTTCCATACGCAGGTGTCGCCGCACACCCAGGCGATGGCCGCATTCCACGACCACACCGCTACCGGGAAATTGAACGCTGAAATAATGCCCACGAGACCCAGGGGATGGTACTGTTCATACATGCGGTGCAACGGCCGCTCACTGTGCATGGTGAGACCATGTAATTGCCGGGATAACCCTACGGCGAAGTCGCAGATGTCGATCATTTCCTGGACTTCTCCCAGTCCTTCCTGGTACGATTTGCCCATTTCATAGGATACCAGCATTCCCAGTGCCTCTTTCCTCGCCCGCAGCGCTTCGCCGATTTGACGCACCACTTCGCCTCGCTTGGGTGCGGGTACGAGGCGCCACTGCTCGAAAGCCTTCCGGCTCGTTTCCACCACCTTATCAAAAGATTTCTGATCCGTGGCCTGAACCGTTGCAATCAGCTTGCCGTCTACCGGCGAATAGGACTTGATAAGCTGACCCTTGGTCTTTATCCACTTGCTTCCCGTTGAAGTGCCGGAATTTGAGTTCCTAATTCCGAGTTCCTTTAATACATTCTTGATGTCCATAGTTGTTTCCACAGTTCTTACCATCTGTATTCTGAATTCCGTTATTCTGTATTCTGGATTCCGTATTTGGACTACCAATTCACCCCGTACACAGCTTTCTCCCCGGTCAGGTAAACTCCCTCCACCAGCATTCCACCCGACTTGTATTCCAGCATCCTGTTCAGGTCTTCCACATTATCAACCGCGACCTTGTCAATATGGGTGATAATGAAACTCTTCTTCAGCCCGCCGCGGCTCCATTTCCCGTCGGTGAGCGTCCGGACAAGTACGCCGCCCTCCAGGTTGCGTCGGGTGAGTTCCGAATAGGGAAGGTCTTCCAGGGTTGCCCCCTCAATAACATAGTCGACCGGCAGGCGGGTAATGGCGGCCTGGCCATCAAAGTTTTTCAAGGTGGTCTTCACGGACGTTGACTTCCCATCGCGACGGTAGGTAACCTGGACGGTGTGGCCCGGGCGATGGCGGGCGACAAGTTCCTGCAGTTCAGAAACGCTGCCTACCTCCTGGCCGTCGATGGCGGTGATGACGTCCCCGGGTTCGATACCCGACTGATCCGCCGCGCTGCCCGAGTTTACCCGGACGATGTAGACGCCGCGCACCACATCGAGGCTTCGGTCCTGGGCAAGGCGGGCGGTTACATCCCGGATTTCAACACCCAGGAGGCCTCGCTGTACAGAACCAAATTCCAACAGGTCGTCCATTACCTTTTTGACCAGGTTAACAGGTATGGCAAAAGAGTAGCCGCTGTAGCTGCCCGTGACCGTAGCGATGGCGGAATTGATGCCGATAAGTTCTCCCCTGAGATTGACGAGCGCTCCTCCGCTGTTTCCCGGGTTCACCGCGGCATCGGTCTGGATGAACGATTCCACCTGCAGGTTATTCTTGTCACGGAGAATGCCGATGTTTCGTGCTTTGGCGCTGACGATACCGGCGGTGACAGTCGAGTTGAGATCAAAAGGGTTGCCCACGGCAAGTACCCACTCGCCGGGAACGACGTCGTCGGAGTTACCGTACTTCAGGTAGGGAAGGTTCTTGGCCTTGATTTTCAGAAGGGCGAGATCGGTGCTCGGGTCCTGGCCGACGATCTTGGCATAATAGCGCTGGTTGTCATTGAGCACGACCTCCAGCGCGGTGGCGTCTTCCACCACATGCTGGTTGGTCACGATGTATCCGTCGTCGCTGATGATGACACCCGATCCGCTCGGCCTTGCCAGGGGATCGAAGTTAAGGTCCATGGGAGTGAGGCTGAATTCGCCGGCGCCGAAGACGGCATTGATGTTCACGACCGCGGGAGTCACTTGCCTGGCCGCGCTTTCGAAATTCAGGTCGGGGGTACCGCCTGCGGGAAGCCGCACCTTCTGGCGGTCGGCAATGGAGGTATAATCGGGGATACTCTCGTAATAGCGGACCGTGTAGTATGCGCCAATGATCGCCCCGATGAGAGCAGAAACCAGGACGAGGGCAAGGAGCAGGAAACGGCGCATTTCTTTCCGAATTGGGTCCGAAAGTTACAAATAACCGCCCATGAATAGCGAGTAAGAATAGCCGATTAACGGTACATTTAAATTCATTAGCTTCGTCAAATAACCCTATCGTATGACAACCGAACAAATCAAACCGGCTACCTCCTTTTGGGTGGTGGCTATCCTCGCATTGATCTGGAACGGCATGGGCGTTGCCGCTTACCTGGGCCAGGTCACCATGGGCGAAGAGGCCCTCCAGGCCATGCCGGAGGAACAGCGCAATCTCCTGCAGTCTACGCCCGCCTGGGCTACCGGTGCTTTTGCCCTGGCTGTTTGGGGAGGACTGCTTGGCAGTTTGTTGCTGCTTATGAGAAAGAAGCTGGCCTCCATGGTTTTTATCGTCTCGTTTGCCGGTATCGTCGTCCAGATGTCTCATGCGTTCTTCCTGTCGAATTCCATCGAGGTTTACGGCCCCGGTGGGATGATCATGCCGGTGATGGTGCTGGCCTTTGGAGCCTACCTGATCTATTTTTCGAGGAACGCGGCATCGAAGGGTGTCCTGCAGTGATTACTGCCTGAACGCCGTGCCTGCTCACAGACTACCCTGTATTTTCGTATTCAACGATTAGTGTTCGTTTTGTCATGATTCATTTACAGCCGGGTCAACTCTGGTTTGTTACCGGTTCCCAGCACCTCTATGGTGACGAGGTTCTCCGCCAGGTGGAGCAGCATTCCCGCGAGATGGCCGCCAGCCTGCAGGTGGCCCTTCACCTTCCGATTTCGGTAGTCTGCAAGCCCGTATTGACCACACCCGACCAGATCCTTCAGTTATGCCTGGAGGCCAACTTGGAGAGGAACTGCATCGGCATCGTGGCCTGGATGCACACCTTCTCACCGGCCAAGATGTGGATCGGCGGACTTAAGGCGCTTGGGCGGCCCCTGCTGCACTTTCACACCCAGTACAACCGCGACATTCCCTGGGGTGAGATTGACATGAACTTCATGAATCTCAACCAGTCGGCACATGGCGACCGGGAATTCGGGTACATCCTCTCGAGGCTGCGGATCAACCGGAAAGTGGTCGTCGGTCACTGGAAAGACGCGGAAGTGGTAGGACGCGTGGAAGCCTGGACGCGGGCAGCGATGGCCTGGCACGATTGGCAGGGTGCGCGCTTCTGCCGTTTCGGCGATAACATGCGCCAGGTGGCCGTGACGGAAGGGGACAAGGTCGAAGCGGAGATCAGGCTGGGATATTCGGTAAATGGATACGGCGTCGGCGACCTGGTCGCTTTGGTCAACCAGGTGAGCGAGAAAGATTGTGCTGCCCTGGTTACGGAATATGAGCAGCGGTACACGCTTGCGCCCAGCTTGCAAAAGCAGGGCACAAGTCGCCAATCCCTGGTGGAAGCGGCGGCCCTTGAAATTGGTCTCCGGCGATTTCTCGAAAAGGGTGGATTCAAGGGATTCACAACCACGTTTGAAGACCTGCATGGATTGAAGCAACTGCCGGGGCTGGCGGTTCAGCGGCTCATGGCCGATGGCTATGGCTTTGGCGCCGAGGGTGATTGGAAGACGGCGGCCCTGGTTCGTGCCATGAAAGTGATGGGTGCAGGATTGCCAGGTGGCAACTCGTTTATGGAAGACTACACCTATCATTTTGCCCCGGGCAACCACCAGGTCCTGGGTGCGCATATGCTGGAGATCTGCCCGAGTATAGCGGAAGGCAAGCCATCGTGCGAGATTCATCCCCTCAGCATCGGTGGCAAAGCTGATCCGGTCAGGTTAGTCTTCACAGCCGCGGCCGGTCCTGCACTCAACGCGTCGATCATCGATTTGGGCCATCGTTTCCGGTTGCTGGTCAATGAAGTGGAAGCGGTGGCCCCGGAGCAGCCCCTGCCTAATTTGCCGGTGGCCCGCGTACTCTGGAAGCCATTGCCCGATATGGCCACCGGCTGCGCGGCCTGGCTGTATGCCGGGGGTGCGCATCACACGTGCTATAGCCAGAACCTGACGGCCGAGCACCTCGAGGATTTTGCCGGGATGGCGAACATGGAGATGATTCGAATAGGGAAGGGAACGACGGTGACTTCGATTAAGAATGAACTCCGGTGGAACGAGGCCTCCTTCGATTAAGGGGATTCAATTTCTCTATAGGCCAATGTGCAAATAGTAATCTCTAATTGCCACGGCCGTCAGGTCGTGGATAAGGATTAATCAAGAACGCAGTGGGCTTTAGCCCATCCAAATTCACCAAGTGCTTGTTGCCTAATTCTTGATCACCACCTGCCCGGCGCGGCCATCCTTGCCATCGGTACCGGTTCTACCGCTTCTTCCGTCGGATTTCCCGTTTCCTCCATCGCCGCCGAAAGCGCCCTCGCCGCCGCTGCCGCCTAACGACTCAATCTGCAGGATGCTTTTGTATTTTTCGTACGCAATTCCAGACACCGTGATGTTGCCTCCGTCACCGCCGTTGCCGCCTCTACCTCCCTCGCCGCCGTTGCCGCCCATTCTTGTGTAATCTCCTTCCTTGTCCTTACCGCTGTTTGCCCCGCGACCCCCACGGCCACCCGAGCCTCCATTTCCGCCAGAGGAGACGATCATTACTTTACTGCACGAGGGATCAATGGGATACTTCTTTCCTTCGAGCAAGACAATGACGTGTGTTTTACCTTCAATCTCTTCCTCGGAAATCTCCAAAGAAATATCAGGCCCGCGCTCCCCATTCTCGCCAGGCTCTCCGCGATCGCCGGGCGCACCTTCGTATGATCCATTACCACCCCGGCTCCCGGATGTGCCCTTAGAGCCCGACCGTCGAATGACAAGATTGGGATAGCAGAAAAGTGGAGTTAGTGATTTCTCCACCTTCTTTCCTGCCAATTCAATAGCTACACGGACTGGGAGGTTGGGATAATAGGCTGAAGGATCTCGTGGCTTGATGATGCCTTTACCGTTGGCGAGGAATTCACCCTTGATCTTATACGGTGTGTTGTCTACATCCACAGTAGCATAGTCCCAAAGGAGATGGTGGTCTGAAGCCAGCACTACGATTCCATCATCCAACTTGACCTGCAGATCAAATTCCATATTGGTGTCCGGGGTAAACTGATCGCCGATCAGCAAGGTTATTCCGGCGACTTTTCCCTGTTCGACGGCCCGCTTTACATCCTTGGATTTGACCTTCTGTCCAGGGGAGGGGAGCGCAAAAGTGACCAGCAGGATTGAAAGAATAAGTCTTTTCATAAGGCAAGAGTTATCGTTTCAAGAAAGCCAGTAATGTTTCAATTGGCCAAGGTATCCCACATTGTCACCTTGGCTTTTCAGACCTCGATAAACCGCTCCAGCGTAAACGCCTGGGTTCTTTCAGAAAACAGCGTCTTAACTCGTCCCCACACGCTTCCAAACAATTCTGATTTGCGATAGTTCTCCAGGTCCTCCAACCGGTCCCAATGGCTCAAGGTGGTATAGCATTGCGGATCGTCGGGATCCTTCAGCAATTGCAGGTGAGTGCAACCCGGAAAACGACGGATGGCTTCCTTATGGGCATTGAAGATCTGTAGAAATTCTTCCACACCGGCTTCCGTAAAGTGCATTCTGACAATCCGTATCAACATGTTCTCAATTCGTGCTAATTCGTGTAATTCGTGGCCATCACTCCTCAAACAGCACATTCACCGGGCTATCGTACCCCAATCCCAGCAACTCGCTCGCATTGCCTTTATAAATTCCGATTTCGAGCAGTCCCGCGCTGTTGAATAGCAGGAAGCAATCGCCCTGCTCGGCCTCATGGTAGGCGGTGTGGATGCGCCGGAACTTTTCTCCTCCGAACTGTACGGTATATACTTTGTCTTTGCTCAGTGTGTCGAAATCTGATTTCTGGATGTTGGTAATCAGGTTGCCGTAACGGTCCACGCGGATGACATGCCCGAGGATCTGGCGCTTGGTGGCTTTCACATGCCGATTGACCAGTTTCCGGTAATCCTCCAGGGGCCTGCCGAGCGACGTGATGGAGACCCCGCTGGCCAGCTTCGCCGCGGCGGGCGCGAGGATGTCGCGCTCGGGAAACGTGGTGCTGATGCTCGTGATAGAATTAAGCTCGACCAGGTTCTGGCTGGTCTTGTCCGAGATGAGCCCCAGCAGGCCGTTGTCGATGCCCACGAAAAAATGGTCTTCGAGCTGAATGGCCACGAACGGGCTATTGGGTTCTCCGGTAGAATGGACGGCCACCAGGTGGACCGAACCTTTCGGAAAATCGCGAAATACCGACTTCAGGACATACGCTCCATGGGCGATGTTGCAGGGCTCAATGTGGTGACTGATGTCTACCAGCGTCAACCCAGGGTTGGTGCTGAGAATGCGGGCCTTGATGGCTGCCACATAATGGTCGCTTTCGCCGGAGTCGCTGAGCAAGGTGACGATGGCCATTCGGCAGACGGTTCGGGGAGAATCACTAACTTGGTACGAAATTAATCCATTTCGCTGAATTTGATCGAAAAGACCATCACGCTGGAGAATGTCCCCCTCGTGGAATTCCTGGGGGCCGGCAACCGAAACATCGACGAGCTGTCGTCTGCCTTTCCCAAGAGCCGCATCGTCTCCCGCGGCAACGAGATTCTTATCAAAGGGGAATCTGGTGATATCAACCAAATCACCGACATTCTCCATTCCCTCATCGACCACTTTCACCAGTTCGGGAAGGTGACCGAGGAAAACGTCCGGGGGTACATCACCCAGGAAAAGCAGGATTATGTCCCGGATGATTCACCCGATGGCATTGTCTTGTATGGCACCAAAGGGACACCGATCAAGATGAAGACGGCCAACCAGCGCCGGCTGGTGCAGGCGGTGATCGATAATGACCTGGTATTTGCGCTGGGTCCCGCCGGAACCGGAAAGACGTACGTCTCGGTGGCGATGGCCGTCAAGGCCCTGAAGAACAAACATGTCAAGAAGATCATTATCACCCGTCCGGCCGTCGAAGCAGGGGAGAACCTCGGTTTCCTGCCCGGTGATTTGAAGGAAAAGATCGATCCCTATCTCCGTCCCATCTACGACGCCCTGAACGACATGATCCCGTTCGAGAAACTTCAATACTACATGGAGCGGGAGATCATCGAAATTGCCCCGCTGGCCTATATGCGCGGGCGGACGCTTAATAATGCGTTCATCCTGCTGGATGAGGCGCAAAACACCACGCCCATGCAGATGAAAATGTTTCTCACCCGCATGGGTCCCGACTCCAAGATGATCGTGACCGGCGATGCTACGCAGATTGACTTGCCTCCCAATCAACGGTCGGGCCTGGCGGAGGCCGTCAAGATACTGGGTCACGTGAAGGGAATCGGGTTCGTGGAACTCAACGAAAAAGACGTCGTCCGGCATAAACTGGTTCGAGACATCGTCGACGCCTACCAACAACACATAGGGAAGCAGCCCAAGAGTTGAGCGGGTAGCCAGGTAGCCAGCTAGATAGTAGCTTCTCCTCAGCGGTGTTTTTGTTAAATTCTCAGCATGCGTTGGATTCCCTTCGTCATGGTGCGTGTAACTGCGTTTTTTGCAGCAGGCGTTCTGACAGCCATCCATTTTCCATCGTTAGTTCCACTTTCCGTCCTGACGGTTTTCCTGACAATTTTATCGCTGGTTTACCTGATAATCTGGTTTGCGATTAACCGAAGCCCGGCGCTTAAACCGACTTCCGGCATCATCGGCCTCATCCTTGTCAGCGGCTTTGGCTATGCAACAATTTTGCTCCACGACGCCTCCCGGTCACCTGATTCCTACAGACGATTGTCGGTACCGGTAAGTGGATATCGAGTGAGTCTTTCCGCTCCGGTGGAAATCAGAACTTCAGGTTATCGGAGTACCGGAGAGTTGTCGGCGGTGAAAACTTCCGGAGGATGGATCCCGGTTTGCGGCAAGGTGATGCTCTACTGGCCTGCGACAGCACATGCCGATATGCTTCGCCACGGGGATCAGCTGCTGGTGGCGGGAGAACCTGAACTTGTGCCGGGTCCGCGAAACCCAGAGGAATTCGACTACCGCACTTTCCTGGCCCGGAGAAACATCTTTCACCAGGATTTCCTCCAGTCGGGGAAGTGGGTTGTCGCGGAGGCCTCGGTCGACCGCAGTCCGAAGTACTATGCCACCGAAGCACGCCGGTGGATACTTCAGGTGATCGGACGTCTGGTTGAAGGCGAGCGTGAAAAAGCCATCGTCGCCGCTTTCGTCATCGGGGTGACGGAGGGCATCGACGATGATCTCCGTCAAGCGTACGCTGCAGGCGGTGCCATGCACGCCTTGGCTGTTTCAGGCATGCATGTCAGCATCTTGTATGGGGTACTGCTGTTCGTCCTGAAGCCATTGGAGCGGGGCAAGGGTGGATCATGGACGGTGGCGGCGATAAGCCTCGTGGTGCTTTGGATGTTTGGGTTTGTTACGGGCCTTTCGCCGTCGGTCTTGCGTGCGGTCACCATGTTTTCTTTTGTGGCGGTGGCCAAGCCTCTCAAGCGGATCTCCGGAATATACAATACCCTGGCGGCATCGGCATTCGTTCTGCTTTTGTTTGATCCGTGGCTGCTGCTCTCGGCGGGTTTCCAGTTATCCTATCTGGCCGTGTTGGGGATTGTACTATTCTACCGCCCGATTTACCACCTCTGGGAAGCGCCCTGGGCCTGGGCGGATTGGGTCTGGCAAATCACCTGCGTATCCATCGCCGCGCAAATCGCCACCTTGCCGGTGACGCTGTACTACTTCCACCAGTTCCCGGTTTACTTCCTCTTGGCAAATGTCTTTGTTATTCCGGCATCAACCCTGATTCTGTTAGGCGGCCTGCTGATGCTTTTGGTCAGTCCTCTGCCGCTTGTGGCAGGCGGCGTGGCCAGGGTGCTGGAGTGGATGATCTGGTTGCTTAACGAAGGCTTGTTCTTCGTAGGCCATCTTCCCGGAAGTGTGATCTACCCGATTCACACGTCGCTGCTTCAGGCTATCTGCCTGGGAGGAATCGCGATCGCAGTCTACTTTCTGATGAGTTCTAAGAAGTTCGGGTGGGTCTGGATGATGGGCTGCCTGGCCATTCTCATCTCCTTCGAGGATTGGAGAAGGCAGGATACCCCCTCCTTGTTTACCGTCTATCATGTTCCCCGATCTGCCGCCCTGGAGTGGAGGGTGGGTGGTGTAGCGCACACCCTGCTGGATTCGGTCCTCCGGAAAGACGCTGGCAAGATCGGATATCATATCCGGCCCTCTCAGCTGGCGGCCCGGCTACGATTGGTGAGTGAAAGCAATCTACCCGGGAATCCTTCGCTGACCTTGTGCGAAGTGGAAGGCTGGTCATTCTTGCGCATCGGTGCCCGTGACGTTCGGTGGCCGGCCCCCTTCAAAGTGGATTACCTGATCATTGGCAACAACGCGGTCCGCTCCCTCGAAACCTTGAGCGGAACGATTACCTTTGATTACCTGATCCTGGACTCAAGCAATTCGATGAGTTACGCGAGGAGAATCGGGGAGGAGGCGGAGCGATTGGGAGTGCGATGTTACTCGGTGCAGGAGAAGGGAGCGTTTGTGAGGGAACTGTGAGGGCAGGAAATGGGAATGCGGAATTCAGAATTCGGAATACAGGAATAGGGAGTACAGAATTTCATGATGCAGAATTGGGGTAACAGAATATGAATTTAGCCTATCGAATATGTCGTTGATTACGTACGCCGTTGAAGGAAGGGTGGGAACCATTACGCTAAACCGTCCGGAGAAGCGCAATGCGTTGAACCAGGAAATGGTGGAAGCCTTGAAGCAGGCGTTTACCCAGGCTGCCGGTGACCCCCAGGCCAAGGTGATTGTCTTGAGGGCGGAAGGAGAGGCCTTCTGCGCCGGCGCCGACCTGGCTTACCTGCAACAACTTCAGAAATTTTCCTACGAAGAAAACCTGTCCGACTCCCGCAACCTGATGCAACTCTACCACCTGGTATACACCGTGCCCAAGGTGGTCATCGCCTGCGTGGAGGGTCATGCGCTGGCGGGTGGTTCGGGGCTGGTGACCGTTTGTGATATTGCCTATTCCGTTCCCGAAGCCAAGTTTGGCTACACCGAAGTGCGCATTGGTTTTATACCTGCCCTCGTCTCGACTTTTCTCATCCGCAAGATCGGGGAAAGCAAGGCACGCGAGCTATTACTTTCCGGCAGGATCATCACCGCCGATGAAGCCGCATCGCTGGGCATGGTCACCCGCGTGGTTTCGCGGGAGGCCATTCGCGGAGAAGTGAAAAAACTTACCGACCAATTGCTGACCGGCGCCTCGGCACAATCGCTGGCCGCGACGAAGCGGTTGCTCGACCAGGTGCAGGGCTTGCCGCTGGTGGAGGCCCTGGAATTGGCTGCCAAAGAGAATGCCTCCGCCCGCGGTACGGAGGACTGCAAGCGGGGAATAGCCGCCTTCCTGGAAAAGAAAGAGTTGCACTGGTAAGTCCAACCGGACATGACTGCGCAGACACCCGAGACCGTCCTGAATAAATACTGGGGGCATGACCATTTTCGTCCCCTTCAGCGGGAAATCGTGCAAGCCGTGCTGGAAGGAAGGGATGTCCTCGCGCTCCTGCCCACCGGCGGAGGCAAGTCGGTATGCTTCCAGGTGCCGGGTATTCTTCGCGACGGCATAACCATCGTGGTAAGCCCGCTCATCGCGCTGATGCAGGACCAGGTGCAGCAGTTAAAGAAGAAAGGCGTCCCCGCACTGGCCGTTCATTCCGGCATGCGGCGCACCGAAATCGATATTGCGCTGGACAACGCGGTATATGGAAAGTACAAGTTTCTCTACGTCTCCCCGGAAAGACTTCAGACGGAGATTTTCCGTGAGCGTTTCATGAAAATGAAAGTCTCCTTCCTGGCCGTGGACGAAGCGCACTGCATCAGTCAATGGGGTTGCGACTTTCGCCCTCCGTACCTCCAGTTGTCGTCCTTGCGACAGCTTAAGCCTGACCTTCAATTCCTGGCGTTGACGGCCACGGCCACCCCTGAAGTGAGGGATGACATCGTTGAAAAACTGGGCCTGAAAGCCCCGGCCTTGTTTCAAAAGAGCTTTGCCCGCACCAACCTGTCGCTGGTGGTACGAAAGACCGAAGCCAAAGAGAAAAAATTGCTGGAGATCCTGCGCAAGGTGCCCGGAACGGGAATCGTTTACGTGCGGTCACGCAAAGCGACCCTGACGCTCAGCAAATGGTTGGAGGAGCAGCAGATCGCCGCGACATATTACCATGCCGGTCTTTCCCATGAAGAGCGGATGAAGCGCCAGCAGGAATGGATCGACGATGAGAAGCGGGTGATCGTAGCGACTAACGCCTTTGGCATGGGTATCGACAAGCCGAACGTGCGGGTGGTCGTTCATCTGGATTTGCCGGAAAACCTTGAAGCCTACTTCCAGGAGGCCGGCCGCGCCGGTCGCGACGAAAAAAAGGCCTATGCTGCCGTGGTCTATCACGACAGCGACGTACAGCGGCTTCGGGCTGCCGTGCAGCAGTCGTATCCTTCCATCGAATACCTCCGGAAAATATACCAGGCGCTTTCGAACTACTTCCAGCTGGCCGAAGGCAGTGCTGAGGGAGAGAGTTTTGAATTCGACCTCGACGATTTTAGCGGCCGCTTCAACCTTCGCGGATCGGCCGCGTTTGCGGGCCTGAAGAAACTCGAGGAGGAAGGATTCATACAATTGAGTGAAAGCTTCTATCGTCCCTCCAAGGTCCACTTCACCGCTGACAAAACAGCGTTGTATGAATTCCAGGTCGCCAATGCGTCCTTTGATCCGTTGATCAAGGCGATGTTGCGCCTGTACGGCGGGGAGTTATTCAATGACTTTGTGGTCATCGCCGAACGATCACTTGCAAGAAGCCTGAAGATGTCGGAAGGAGAGGTGGCCACCATGATTCACCAGCTGGCGAGGTTGCAGCTGCTGGAATATGAGCCCGCGTCGGAAAAGCCGGAAGTGACCTTCCTGACTCCCCGCCAGGATGCTGAGCGGATGCCCCTCAGTGTGGAGCGGTTGTCGTCGCGCCGCGAACTGGCCAACCGGAAGGCCGAGTCGATGATCCATTTCGTTGAGCAGGAACACCGGTGCCGCATGCAGGTCGTGATGGACTATTTCGGAGAGGCTTCCTTTTCGGAATGCGGAGCCTGCGACGTATGCCTGGCCAGGAAAAAGAAAGACAGTGCCCATTCCTTCGGGGAGTACAAGGAAAAGATCATACATCTTCTATCGCAGCGACCAATGACCGTCGATGAGCTGGAAGGAGAGGCGAATCCTCATGACCGAGATGTCTTCGTGGAAGTGGTGCGCGAACTGGTCGACCAGGGGGTGCTGGCCTACGACGCCTACTGGGTGCTGAGGATTGTAAAGTGACTACGGACGCCGTTCAAATATGTAGTCGATACCCTGGCTGCCGGCAGACACCCGGGCATGAATTTGCTTTCCGTCGAAGCGGTATTCGATCCGTTTCGGAAAATCGTGGGTCGGGTTCTCACAGATAAAGGAATTCTCGTTGACGGAGGTAATTTCAAAATAGACGGGTTTGTTGTTTCCCGGGACGTCCGCGACATAGTACAGGGCACCTCGCTCGACGACGATTTTTAGAAGTTCTACAAAAGTGGTGTCGGTTCCT
Organism: Cyclobacteriaceae bacterium; assembly: GCA_016787605.1. GTDB lineage: Bacteria > Bacteroidota > Bacteroidia > Cytophagales > Cyclobacteriaceae > ELB16-189. The sequence continues at coordinate 52,595 of JAEUUE010000140.1, read as the reverse complement.
TTCAGGGCTATACCCTGGCCGTGCCATTCCTGGTCATTCTTTCGTTGCCAGTACTCATAGCCTGATTTTCCAGCCGGGTTGTTGACTCTCGTCCAGCCTCCGAGCAGCCACTCCATTTGCTTCATCTGAGCCTTGCTTTCAGCTTTTTGAGCGTGCGAAGGAATTGTTCCCAGGGCGAGGAGGGCGGCAAGAAGGCAATACTTCATAGTCTTTAGCGATGGACAGCTAATGACCGCCCATTCTACATGAGAACGGCTTCTTTTGAATCAGGTTTCAAAGGCCAACCTGCATTCCTGCGGGTCACTCCAGGGCCTTGACGCCGGGGAGTACCTTTCCTTCGAAATACTCGAGCAGGGCGCCTCCGCCTGTCGATACGTAGCTGACCTTGTCGGCAAAGCCAAATTGGGAGACGGCTGCCGCGGAATCACCGCCGCCGATCAGCGAGAAAGCCCCCTTGCCGGTGGCCCGCACCACGGCTTCGGCTACCGTCTTCGTGCCGTTGGCAAACTTGGGCATTTCAAATACACCCATGGGACCATTCCAAAGGATCGTCTTTGAGTTTTCAATCACCTTGCCCATAACCCCCTGGGCCTGCGGTCCGATATCCATCCCCATCCAGCCTTCGGGGATATTGTAGTTGTTCACCACCTGGGTGTTGGCTTCCGCGTCGAACTTGTCTCCGGCAACGGAGTCGATCGGGAGGTGGAGCTCCACGCCTTTCGACTTGGCTTTGGCAATAAGTTCCTTCGCCAGATCCAGTTTGTCTTCCTCTACCAGCGACTTGCCGATCTGTCCGCCGAGAGCCTTGAAGAAGGTGTAGGCCATGCCACCGCCGATGATGAGGTGATGGACACGGTCCAGCAGCTTTTCGATGATGAGGATTTTGTCGGAGATTTTGGCTCCGCCCATAATCGCGGTGAAGGGTTTTTCTGCATGTTCCATCACCTTGCGCGCATTTTCGAGTTCGGCCGCCATAACCAGCCCGGCGCACTTCTCCGTGAGAAATTGTGCGGCGATAGTCGTGGAGGCATGCGCACGGTGTGCCGTACCGAACGCGTCGTTAACGTATACATTTCCCAGGGCGGCGAGTTTCTTGGCGAACTCGACATCGCCTTTTTCCTCCTCCTTGTAGAAGCGGAGGTTTTCCAGCAGAAGCACCTCACCCGGTTTCAGGGCCGCTGCCTTGGTGACCGCTTCGGCCCCGATGCAGTCGGGAGCGAATTGAACCGGTCGCCCAAGAAGTTTTTCGAGCGTAGAAAGGGTGTGCTTCAGTGAATACTTTTCCTCGGGTCCGCCTTTCGGGCGGCCAAGGTGAGACATCAGCACGCAACTTCCTCCGTCTCCCAGGATCTTCTTCAGGGTGGGAATGGTGGCGCGAATGCGGTTGTCGTCGGTGACCCGGAGCGACTTGTCGAGGGGCACATTGAAGTCTACACGAATGATGGCCCGCTTGTTCTTGAAGTTAATGTCATGGATCGTTTTCATAGGGAGCAAGGTTAATCACCAAAAGAAATGCCGAGACCTTTGGCGGCTTTCACCAGGTGGGAATCTTTGTTGACAAAGCTGGGAGCCTTGGTGGCTTCTTCCAGCGTGACGCTTGTAATATCGTTGTTCTTGTAGGCCACCATGCGGCCGAACTGTTTCTTCAGGACGAGTTCAAACGCATGTACGCCGAACAAGGAGGCCAGCACGCGGTCGAAGGCGATAGGGCTGCCTCCTCGCTGGATGTGACCGAGAACGGTTTCCCGTATTTCTGCCGTACAGCCGGCATCCTTCAGTTGTTTGCTGAGCTGATAGGCTACGCCGCCGAGCCTGACGTGTTCAGATCCCCGCTCACCCGCCGAAGAAGTAACGGTTCCATCCTTCGGCTTGGCGCCCTCGGAGATGACGATGTTCACAAAACCCCGCCCATTCTTGTAGCGGGCATGGATTCGGTTGACAATCTTGGTAACGTCATAGGGAATTTCGGGGATAATGCACACCTCGGCGCCACCGGCGATGGCCGTGTGAAGGGCGATCCAGCCGGCATCGCGTCCCATGACCTCCATGATCATTACGCGGTGATGGCTCTCCGCGGTAGTTACCAGCTTGTCAAAGCAGTCAGTGGCAATTTGAACCGCAGTCTGAAAACCAAAGGTGAGGTCGGTGGCCGAAAGGTCGTTGTCGATCGTCTTGGGTACACCGATGATGTTCAGGCCGCGTTTGTGCAGTGCCTGGGATATGCGTTGGGAGCCGTCGCCCCCGATGTTGATGACGGCCTCGAAGCCGAGGGCATGAATCTTGTCGACCAGTTCCTGGGTACGGTCGACGTGCTTGTAGGTACCGTCGGGTTGCAGGACAGGGAAGTTGACCGGGTTGCCCTTGTTGGTGGTTTTCAATATGGTTCCGCCGCGAACGTGGATGCCACCGACGACTCTTCTTGACAGTTTCACTATTTCCACCGGGTCGCGGAAGACGCCATTGAAGGCTTCAATGGATCCATACACTTCCCAGTCTTTCTCGCGTCGTGCCCGTTTGGCAATTCCGCGAATCACGGCATTTAGACCGGGACAGTCGCCGCCGCCGGTCAGTACCAGCAATTTGTGTTTCTTCTCGTTGTTCATGATTACTTCCAGTTAGCCGGATCCAGCCTCCACGCCTTGATATGGGCAAGCTGATCGGGGGATATGAAGTTCTTCAGTAAAGCCTCTTCGAGGAGATGAGGAAAATCACTGAGGCAAATGAGTTTGATACCGTCTTTGGAGAAGTTTTGTTCGGCGGTATCGAATCCATAGGTAAAGATGGCCGCCATGCCCAGGACCTGGGCCCCGCCGTCCTTTAAGGACGCCGCCGCCTTGAGCGAACTTCCACCGGTAGAGATCAGGTCCTCGATCAGGACCACGCGCTGCCCCTTCTCCAGTTTGCCTTCGATGAGGTTCTCCAGCCCGTGGTCCTTCGGCTTGGGTCGAACATACAGGAAGGGAAGGTGAAGCTCTTCCGCGACGAGGGCGCCCTGGGGAATGCCAGCGGTGGCCACGCCGGCGATGGCCTGGGTATCGGGGAAACAGTCCCGTATGGCTTGTGCAAGGCATCGCTTGATGTAGGAACGGACATGGGGGTAGGAGAGACTGAGCCGGTTGTCGCAGTAGATGGGCGACTTCCAGCCGCTGCTCCACGTAAAGGGTTTCTCGGTATTCAGTTTGATGGCCCCGATTTCCAGCAATTTGGAGGCTACAGGACCTGCAGTCGAGGGCATGATGGTGATCTGCATAGGATTGGCAATTTATCAGGAAATGGCGTCAACCCAAGCATTGGCCCATTTTGAAAAAGACGTAAATTGACGTTGGTGGTTTGAGAAATATTCTTGTTTTTGCAGCGTGTAACCCACCCATGAACCTGTTTGTCAACGACATCCCCGTGCGGATCTGGGCTCCTGATTCCAAGCCGGAAGACGGAAGCTTCAATACGGTGATTAATGCCAGCCGGGAACCGGTTACGAAGGCCAAGCTGCTTCACCACGTTTATGTCCGGCAGGCTAATCTCCAGCACCTGAACGATATCCTCGACCAGGTTAACAGCAAGGTGCCGATGAACCTGCTTTCGCTGGACGTTTCGGTGTCAGACTATGAAGGAGTTAAGGCATTCCTGCGTCAGAAATTCAAGATCGTCAAGGCAGCCGGCGGGCTAATCCGGAAGAAGGACAGGTTCCTGATGATTTACCGGATGAAACGGTGGGACCTCCCCAAGGGGAAAAAGGACAACGGGGAGAAATACCGTCAGACGGCCGAGCGGGAAGTCGAAGAAGAATGCAACATCCAGGTGAAGGTAGGCACGAAAATTTGCACGACCTGGCATACGTATACGATGAACCGTAACAGCATGATCAAGAAGACAAGGTGGTACCTCATGGATCTGCTGGATGACTCCCGGATGAAGCCCAGTTACGAAGAAGATATCGAAGAACTCCGCTGGATGACCCAAAAGGAGGTCTACCACGCCCTGGAAAATTCGTACAAGTCGGTGCGATTTGTCCTGGAAGAATACTACAAGATGATGGAAAAGGCCGATCTCCGCTGACGCGTTACAGCGAGTAGGGCAGCATGACCGAGACGTCCCCTCCGTAGCGGTGTACTTCGCGGATGATGGAGGAGCTGATGGCGGCAAATGGCGGTGAAGTAATCAGGAAAACAGATTCCAGTTCAGCGTTGAGGTGACGATTCACCTGGGCGATGCTGTTTTCGTACTCGAAGTCGGTCGTATTCCGAAGGCCGCGCAGCAGGTAGCGGGCCTCGTACTTGCGGGCCAGGTCGGCGGTCAACTGGGAATAGGTGACCACCTTGATCTGGGGATACTTCGCAAAGGTCTCCTGGATCTTTTCGATCATGAAGTCAATTTTGAAGTAGCGCTGATCTTTCTGGCTGTTGTAACCGATGGCGATGACAATTTCATCGAACAGGTTCAGCCCGCGTAGAACAATGTCCTGGTGGCCCTTGGTGAAAGGGTCAAACGATCCGGGAAAGAGCGCAATCCTTTTTTTCATGCGGTCAGCAGGTGAAGAGAAAAGAGATCAATGAAGTGGTGGTCTTGCACCTCGTCAAACAAGTACCCGAATTTGATATGCTTCGGGCGTTCTCCGAAACCCACATTGCGGACATACTTGATGAATTCCTGGTAATGCGGGGAGTTCTTGCCGATGTATCCCCAGAGTACCACCGGGGTGGACTCCTGGTTCAATCCCAGGGCATTCATGACCAGCATGATCGACCTGGCATAGTCGGTGAATTGCTTGATCAGGAACTGGTTGTAGTAGACAAGTTTCCCGTCCCTGACCCAGATGATGTGCAGTTTAAACCGGTCTACATATACATAGAGCGGCTGCCCTTCCCGTTTCGCGGCTCCTGCCAGCACGCCTTCGATGAGCGCGGCGCTTTGGTGATAGTGCGCCAGTTGGGTATTGGCGTAGACTCCATCCAGGTATTCCGTTAGTTCCCGCTGGACAGCATAGACCGTGACGGCATCGGTCATCTGGTTGCGGCAAAAGAGCGTGACTTCCTTGAGGGGATCAACTACTGCGTTGAAGGCGAGATACTCCGCAGCTGCTTCTTCGAGAAACAGCGGCGCAGGGACCTGTACAAATTTGCTGTTCTTGAAGGAAACCTTGACGGACTTCCAGAATCCGGCCATCAGGTTTTCGTGCGATTCGTAAAGAGCCTTTAACGCCGTAACGAGATCCTGCGGCGAGTTGATTTCGCTGAGGACATAATCTTCAAAGAAGATCAGGCGGTCATCATCGTTGTCGATGACGGCTGTCTGGAAGTCTTTGGCCCCGATTTGGGTTAATAGCGTGTACCGATGAAGTTTCTCTTCGTCAAACTTCTCGTCCTTGATCTTCTTGATCAGTTTATGACGCGAGGCAACGGCTGACAAGGCTAATGGTTATTCCCAGTTTCCGGCGGTGGACACATCCAGGCGGGAGCCAAAGCGCAGCGGCTTGCGGGCCTTCTGCTCATTGCTCTCCTTGCGCTCCGGGTTGATCGGCTTCGGATCCTTCACCTCGATCACATCCACCTTAATGCCGTTCTTGTCGACCTCGCCCGCATAGATATCGAACTTCACATTGTCGGAACCGGGCACATAGGCCAGCGTCGACAAGTCGATGTTAGGATTGAAAATGTAGTCGTAGTAGTTAATGAGAATCTTGCCACGGGTAACCGCGTCGCCCGGCTTTACGTCGGCGAGGTTGAGAATAGTGCCTTTTTCCTGGAAGGGAGGCTCGTTGGTGCGGTCACCTACCTTAATGGAGTAAGCCTTCTGGTTCTTGAGGACCTGGTCGCCAACCTTCACTTTAAAGCCTACGAAAGTTCCGTTGTCCGCTGCCGCCAGGGAGTAGTTCTTCTTGAAAATACGCTCCTTGGCTGAAAGAAAGCCCAGGGTGTCCACCTCGATTTTCACCTCTTCGCCGCCATAGGGCTTTTGGGTGATGATTTCCCGACGCTGCAGTATCGGTACCTTTCCGTTCTGGATGAAATTGACCAGGGAATCCCAATTGGAGGTGTACCGTCCGTGTTGTTCCTGGAAGACAACTTCGGCTTCACGGATCAGTTTCAAGCGCTCAATGACCGCTTTCTCGGTTTGGTCAATCTGCTCGCGGGTGTCAATGACCGATTGGATGCTGTTATAGAGGAAATAGGCCAGGTAGAGACTGACGAGCGTGAAAACTATCGTTAGGACTTTGGTCAGGTTCATTGTTGGTTCAGGTTTAGCCTGCAATTATAAGTTCGTTTTTTGAGATTTTTAAGCCCCATTTCCAGTTTTTTGACGGGATTTGAGGCAATTTCTTCAAATCCGGAAATAACCGTTTAACTCGCCTATTCGGCCGGAGGAACTGACCAGGCCGAAAGCCCCGTGCTTGGCCGCAGTCGGCAAGGCATCGATCTCGTCCATGGACAAAAACCGGACTTCCGTAATGGTGGACGCCAATTCAGGGTCGGATCCCTTGCGCAGCATCCCGCCAGCCACTGTGACCTCGAAGAACAGTTCGACAGCATGCAGGGGGCCGTGCATGAACTCCGTCACAAACTGCAGGGCCCCTACGGAGACATTCAAGCCGGTTTCTTCCCTAAATTCCCGTACCAGGGTTTCCTCGGCCGATTGACCGAATTCCATGCCACCACCGGGCGGGGCCCAAAAGGGACCTTCCCTCAGACCGGCATGATTCACCAGCAGCCATTGCCCGTTTTGCCGGCAGAGGCCGCATACGCGGATCCTTACCCGGTTACCGTAAATTTCCTGAACCGATTTATCCAAGGATTCGTTTAGTCGTTCAACGGGTGTAATCCCTAAATTTGAAGAAAATCACGGTTATGAAGAAATTCTCTTTTCTCCTCCTGTTGATGCTTGCCGCGGCAGCTTCGGCCCAGTCCCCGGCTGGCGCGGTGATCACGTGGGAGCGCCCTACCCACGACTTTGGCGACGTGGTGCAGGGAGAGAAAGTGGAGCATACCTTCAAATTTACCAACACGGGTACCGAACCCCTGGTGATTACCAATGTACAGGTGACCTGCGGTTGTACAACGCCAAAAGGATGGGAGCGTGACCCCATAGCCCCCGGTGCGAGCAGTGAGATAACATTAGGGTTCAACTCGGCCGGCAAATACGGACGTCAGAAGAAAGTGGTGACTATTGTTTCCAATGCTGTCAATACGGAGGGGGCACAGATCGTTTTCTTCGCCAACGTGCTCGAAAAAACCCCTAACGATTAGCCCGGATACGTCAACGGGAAGTCACTTAATTTTTCAGGATAGTGTAAGCGGCCAATAGCCAGCCCAGGATAAAGGCGGTTCCTCCCACGGGGGCCACGGCACCCCAGGTTGGCGTGTTGGTGAGTGAGAGCGTTAACAGGCTCCCGCTGAAGAAAAAGATCCCCGAAAGAATAAACACGCCGCTCAGCCGAAGGCGTGGATACGTTTCAACCAGCAGGCCGAATACCAGGAGCGCCATGGCGTGGATCATCAGGTACCGGATCGCCAGCTCGTAGGTTTCCAATCGGCCGGAAGCAGTGAGTGTGGCTTTCAGGGCGTGCGCCCCGAAGGCGCCAAGCGCGACACCGATGGCCATCAGCAGCGTGCCAGTAATCAGAAGGGTTTTCTTGTTCATGTATTCGCTTGTGAATATTCCCGCTCACCAAAAATGGCCGTTCCGATCCGTACCAGGGTGGAGCCTTCTTTCAAGGCAATCTCGTAGTCGGAACTCATTCCCATCGAAAGCTCCTTCATCTGGGCATTGGCCGGCAGGGCAGATACCTTCAATTCTTCAAACAGTGCTTTCAGTGAGTGAAATTCCTTCTGAACCTGTTGGGTGTTGGCCGTGAGGGAAGCCATGCCCATGAGCCCGTCAACCCGCACATTCTTCATCCCCGCAAGTTCCGGTGAAGTCACCAGTTGCCGAACTTCCGTAGGGTCCAGGCCGAACTTGGTCTCCTCGGTGGCGATGTACACTTGCAACAGGCAGGGAATAATGCGGGTGAATTTTGCTCCTTGTTTGTTGATTTCCTCCAGCAATCGGAGGCTGTCGACGGCGTGGATGAGCGTTACGAAGGGGGCAATGTATTTGACTTTGTTACGCTGCAGGTGACCGATCAGGTGCCATTCAATATCGCCGGGTAGCTGGGGCTGCTTGTCCACCATCTCCTGGACTTTGTTTTCTCCGAAGAGCCGTTGCCCGGCCTCGTAGGCCTCTTGGATCTTTCCGACCGGATGCGTCTTGCTGACGGCAATCAGGCGAGCACCGTAGGGATTGAGCAGCGCCTGGAATTTGGCTATGTTATTCTGGATTCCCATTCTATCTTTATTCCCCTTGACGATCCACACCGCAAAAATATGGCGATCCTCGGTACTTTATTAAAAAGGAGCCTGAAACTTCGGGAGAACCTCGAGCAGGAGTATTCTTCTCCCTTTGAGCTGCAGAAGAATGTGCTGAAAGATCTCCTGATCACGGCCGCCGATACCGAGTTTGGCAGGTACTATCACTTTTCTGAGATCCTGCGGTATTTCCGCAAAGGCCCCAAGGAATTCTACCGGCACTTCCAGCAGGTTCCCATCCATGACTACAACAAGATCCACAAAGACTGGTGGCAGTTGTCGCTGAAAGGAGTGAAGAATATCTGCTGGCCCGGCCGCATGAAGTACTTCGCGCTGAGCTCCGGCACTTCCGAATCGTCGTCCAAGTATATCCCCATCACGAAAGACATGACCAAGGCGATCCAGCGGACGAGCATCCGCCAGATCCTGTCGCTCGCCAAGTACGACTTGCCGGACAAGTTCTTCGAGACGGGCATTCTCATGGTAGGAGGGAGTACGCACCTCAACAAGCGGGGAACCTACTACGAGGGTGACCTGAGCGGCATCCAGGCCGCCCGCCTGCCATTTTGGTTCCAGCGGTTTTACAAGCCGGGGAAAAAGATTGCCAAGACACGGAAGTGGAGCGCCAAACTGGAAGAGATCACGCGCAAGGCGGCCGATTGGGACATCGGGATTATTGTGGGTGTGCCGGCCTGGATTCAAATCCTCCTGGAGAAAATCATTGATCACTACCAGGTCAAGCACATCCATGAAGTGTGGCCCAACCTGAAGGTGTATGTGCACGGCGGGGTTTCCTTCGACCCGTATCGCAAGGGATTCGAAAAACTCCTCGGTCGCCCCCTCTATTACATCGAGACTTACCTCGCGTCAGAAGGTTTCATTGCCTACCAGGCTTCCCCTCGCCATGGGTCGATGAAACTGGTCATGAACAACGGGATCTTCTACGAGTTCATCCCGTTTACCGACGATAATTTCCTCCCGTCCGGCGAGGTGTCCCCCAAAGCCAGGACGCTGCTTATCGACGAGGTGGAGGAAGGAAAGGACTACGCCTTGCTGCTGTCCACCTGTGCCGGCGCCTGGCGTTACCTCATCGGCGATGTGATCCGCTTCACTTCCGTCGAAGAGTCCGAGATTATCATCACCGGTCGCACCAAGCATTTCCTTAGCCTCTGCGGCGAACACCTGTCGGTAGACAATATGAACAAGGCCATTGAAATGGTCTCCAACGAAATGAACCTCGACATCAAGGAGTTTACCGTGGCCGGCATCCCTCACGGAACCTTGTTTGCGCACCATTGGTACATCGGCACCGACCAGCCGGCGGATGCAGAACAGGTGAAAGAGCGCCTGGATCAGCACCTGAAGTCCCTCAACGACGATTATGCCGTTGAACGCAGCGCGGCCCTGAAAGAAGTGCATGTCGATATCCTGCCTACGCAGACCTTCTATGACTGGCTGGAGTCGAAGGGCAAGTCGGGTGGACAGAACAAATTCCCCCGCGTACTGAAGAACGCGCAGCTGGAAGACTGGCAAGCCTTTATAGCCAAGTGATCGACGCGTTGTTCAGCGGCCTGCAGTTTGGGATGGTTCTTGCTTTCCTCATCGGCCCTGTTTTTTTCACCATTCTGCAGGCCAGCGTGGAGAGAGGTTTCTGGGTGGGGGTATTGGTGGCGCTGGGCGTTTCCTTCAGTGACTTCCTTTATGTGCTGATCTGCTATTTCGGCCTATCGGGATTCGTGACCCGGCCGGGCATCAGCCTGTACATGGGCCTGGTCGGCGGGGTCATACTCCTGCTGTTTGGCGCCTACCACCTTTTCGTAAAGAGCCGTCGCCGGGATTTCAGCAACCCGGGTGCTGTACGGGCCTCCCGCCCGATCAAGTACCTGGCCAAGGGCTTTCTCATCAACACGATGAGTCCCATGGTGCCCCTCTTTTGGATAGGGGCCGTGAGCCTGGCGACGCTCGATTTGGGCTACCATGAAGGTTCTGAAATCAGTTTTTTCTTTGCCGGCGTACTCGGTATGGCCCTGGCCACGGATATCGGCAAAGCTTACCTCGCCGGTCGCCTGCGAGAACTCATCACGCACCGGCTCCTGGTCATCATGAATATCATCGTGGGAACCGTACTGATCGTTTTTGGCGCGAGACTGATCCTCACGGCGGTACAGGCGGCCTAGTCCTGCAGCACGTTGGTCACAAACGTGGATTTCAACATCAGCCAGAGGAGAAACACGACCAGGGCCCAACGCACATAAATGAAGTAGAAGTCGCTGGTGTCCTTGAAGCGGGTTTCCTTGATCTCCGCCTTTTCCAGCTGATCGATTTTCTGGAACACCTGCAACAGGGCTTTCTGGTCGGTCACCCGGAAGAATTCGCCTGATCCAATGTCGGCAATCCGTCTCATCGTGGTTTCGTCGACGGTATTCTCCACCATGTTGGGCCGGCCGAAGAAATCTTTGCCATACGGCACGAGCCCTTCCCGCCCGACTACGATGGTGTAGATCTTGATATTGTAAGCCGCTGCCAGTTCCGCCGCTGTAATGGGGTCGATGTTTCCGGCGGTGTTGTCGCCATCGCTCAACAGGATGCAAACTTTGGACTTGGATTCGGATTCCCGCATGCGGTTGGTGACCACGGCCATGGCGCTGCCGATCGCAGTACCGCGGCTTTCGATCATGTCGAAGCTCAGTTCATCGAGGTAGGAGTTGAGAAGGGCATAGTCGGTAGTCAGCGGTGCCAAAGAAAAGGCGTCGCCCGAGAAGACCACGATACCGATGCGGTCCTGGAGTCGTCCCTTAATGAAATCGCGGGCCACATCTTTGGCCGCTTCCAGGCGGTTGGGGGTGAAATCTTCGATGAGCATCGACTGGCTGATATCGATCGCCAGCATGATGTCGATCCCTTCAGTCCACTGTTCCACTTTCTCGTTGCTTCGCTGGGGCCGGGCGAGACCCAGGAGGATCAGCAGGGCCATGATGACGAGGAGAAATTCCGGCAACAGGCGGACCAGGGTTAGCGGCGAAGTCGGGGTATGCTGCCGGGTGAAGGCAACGGGGAGTTTCTGGTTGAAGAAATAGCGCCAGGCCCAGCGGGCGGCGAAAAGCAACGGCACCAGGGCCATGAGGTACAAAAACATCGGTTGCGTCCACGTAAAGCCAGCCAGCGTGGAGGGAGCGAACCAATCCAAAGACCAGGTGTTCAGTTCATCCATGTTTTATTGCGGCTTCACGTTTTTCGAACTGCTGTCGGGAGTAATCCTGCAGGTAGCGGAAAGGATCCGGGGGTGTGCCATATCCTCCGTAAATGCCTCGGTCGATCGTTCGCAGGGCACGGGCAAGCTCGTCGTTGGAATACCGGCGCACGATTTCCCGCGAGGTCGACTTGGTAAAGGGATACTCTTCCAGGTCTTCCATGTATTTTTTCCAGATCCACAACGCTTCTTCGGCGATAGTGCCCGGGGCGGTGGTTCCCATCCGGTCAATGACTCCGGAGAACCGCGAAAGGAAATTCCGGTAGTTGCGTTGCAGCCTCCGCAACCGGAAGTACTGCCGTATGCGTTTGCCGAAAATCAGCCACGCGGCAAGTGCCAGCACGGCCACGATCGCCAACCCGATCAGGAAGACGGGATAGTTGAACAGCTGCCTCACCCGCTGGTAGGCGGTATTGGCCTTGAGCGGGAGTTTGTCCACCGCGATGGAATCCAGGGGCATCGTCACCTTGAACTTGAGCCGAAGGCTGTCGGCCGGGGCGTATACGGCCAGGCAGTCTTTCTTCTGCACGATAAATACCGGAAGTTTCAGCGCCTGGATGCTGTCGAGTTCGAAAGTGGACAGGAAGTACACCACGCTGTCGTGGCTGATGGTACCGGTCGTGCGGGTAGGAAAGTACCGTTTGCCCGCAGATTCAAAGGGGGTAAACTGGTACGTGGAATCCGGGAAGAGGACCTGGACATTATTCGGATATGACGCCGTGAGCACGTAGGGGATAACTTCACCGATGGCCGCACTGTCGGTGGAAAAGAACCCATTGACGCGTACGTCCTGCGCATGGCCCGGCTTGCCGCCGAAGGTCAGCAGCACGATGAGAAGAATGAGGGTATTCCTGTACATCGAAAGGGCTTACGAACTCTTGAGGGATTTGTTACGGACCTTAAACAACCTGAGCAGCTTGGGAACGAAGTCCTCATCGGTAGAAATACTGAGGTAGTTGATCTGGTGCTTACGGCTGAACCGCTTCAGTTCATCTTGCCGGTGGGCATGGGTTTGCACCAGCTTTCCACGGAACTCTCCGAACGAGGTGTTGATCCAGAGTGTACGCCTGGATTCCGTGTCCAGCACCGGGATGATACCGAGTTTGGGCAGGTTCGTTTCCCGGCGATCGGTGATGTGAATGACTACGAGGTCATGTTTGCGCGCGAGGGATTGCAGGTTGCGAAAGTACCCTTCGTCAATGAAGTCGGAAATCATCACAATGACGCTCCGGCGGCGGATGGCGTTCAGGGCAAACGAGATGGCCCGGGTCAGGTCGGTCTTTCGCGATCGGGGATCCAGGCGTTCCAGGCTGGCGATGATCTGGTAAGCCTGGCCGATGCCCTTCTTGGGCTTGATGTAGAGTTCGCGCTGGTCGGAATAACCGATCAGTCCGATCTGGCTGGACTCCTTGGCACCTGAAAGGGCCAGCACACCGCAGATCTCGGTGGCGATATCAAACTTGGTCTTCCCGGGGTTGCCAATGCTTTGGGAGGCACTTACATCCAGGATGAAGTAGATGGTCTGCTCTTTTTCCTCCTTGAAGGTTTTGACAAACGTTCCATGCCCTTTGGCCGAAACATGCCAGTCGATGGTGCGGATATCGTCGCCATATTGATAGGGGCGGACATCGTCAAACTCCAGGCCGGTCCCCTTGAAAATGGAATGAAAATCCCCCTGCATCTGGCTGTTGATAGCCTTGCGTATCTGGATTTCATACCGACGAAGTTTCTTGAGAAGCTCTCTCACCCTGGCATCATTTTCGTACCTGCATCGGACAGCTCCGCGCCGGAGCGATTTTTGGGCGCCCCGTCCACAGGCGCGGCGCTAAAATATGAGTAATTTGGCACCCGAAAGAATGTTTTTACATGCGCGTTCCGCTCCTCCTCCTCGTGATCACGGTATTTGGGTCGGCCGCCTGCCAGCGCAAGCGGGAGGAGCCACCGCCACTGAGCCGCGACCAAATGGTGGGGCTCATGATGGAAATCTACCTGGCCGAGGCCCGTACCTCCCTGTTGCCGGTTGCCAAAGACTCTTCCTACCGCCTTTTCCTGGCCTACCAGGACACGCTGATGCACCGACGGGGGGTCCAGGACTCCACCCTCCGGAAGGCCTATGCCTATTACCTGCAACATCCTGCCGAACTGGAAGCCATCTATGACGCGATCATCGACTCCCTCAGCCTGAGGGAGCAATTGCTTCGTGAAGCCCCTCAAGGTCCTCGACCATGATCTTCCCGGTTGACTTTGAAAAGCGACTCGGTTTTGATCAGCTCCGGGAGCGCCTTGCCCAGGCCTGCCTCGGTGAGCCGGGTCGACGTAAGGTCACTGACCTGGTCTTTCAAACCCACCCGCCGGAAATTGTCCGGTTGCTTCAACTCAGTCATGAAGCCCTTCAGCTTCATCAGAACGGGCAGAGCCTGCCGGTAGTCGCTTATGCGGACCCTGACCCCTGGCGCCAGGCCCTGGAGGTGGAGGGCTCCTACCTCGAACTCGAAGACATCGCCGCCGCCGCCGATGGACTGAAGTTGGTAGTGACGGCCAATGCCTATTTGATTCGCAATGCCACCAAATATCCAACCCTGGGCCAATTGTCACTTCCTGCCCAAACCGGAAAGAAAATGATCACCCGGCTTCGGCAGGTTGTAGGTGACGACGGCAAACTGAAAGACAACGCTACTCCCGAGCTGTCGCGTGTGCGAAAACGACTGCGGGAGGAGGAACTCAGGGCACGGCGGGTCGCCGATCATATCCTGCGGCAAGCGCTTGAAAACGGATGGGCCCCGGAAGGTGCGCATCCGACCATCCGCGACGGGAGACTCGTTGTCCCGCTGTTGGCTGAGCACAAGCGGAAGATTAAGGGCTACCTGGTTGATCAGTCGGCTACGGGCCAAACCGTATTTCTTGAGCCGGCCGATGTACTGGAGGCCAACAACGATTTGCGCGACCTGGTGCTCGAAGAGCGAAAGGAAATCATCCGCATCCTGCGCGACCTGACGGCCTTCCTTCGCGAAAACGCCGGCGAGCTGAGGGATGGGTTTAACCTCCTGGCCGAATTAGATTTTCTCCGGGCCAAGACTCACCTGGCTCGCGACCTCGAGGCGACGATGCCGGCGGTCAAGGCCGGCCCGGCGCTTCGTTGGACCCAGGCCCGGCATCCGCTGCTGTTTCTTTCTTTTCGAAAGCGGCGTCCGCTGATCCCGCTCGACGTAGACCTCACGCCTTCCGACCGCTTCCTGCTCGTGTCGGGCCCCAACGCCGGAGGAAAATCCGTGTGCCTCAAAACCGTAGGGTTAATACAATACATGGTTCAATGCGGCCTGCTGGTGCCCATGACGCCGGATTCCGAAGTGGGCATATTTGAATCGATCTTCCTCGACATCGGCGATCAGCAGTCGATTGAAAGCGACCTGAGCACCTACAGTTCTCACTTGAAGAATATGGCGACGTTCATCCGGGATGGCAGCGATCGCTCCCTGGTGCTCATGGATGAATTGGGATCGGGAACAGATCCCAACTTTGGAGGAGGCATCGCGCAGGCTATCCTCGAGCAACTCCTTCAACGGGGCTGCTGGGGGCTGGCTACTACGCACTATTATAATCTCAAGGTGTTTGCCAGCCACACACCGGGCATTCGCAATGCTTCGATGCAATTCGATACCGAGAAATTAATGCCGCTGTTCCGCCTCGAGATCGGTCAGCCTGGGAGTTCGTTTGCCCTGGAGATTGCCGAAAAAACCGGGCTTAGCCCCGAAACCTTAAAGGCCTCCGAGCGGATCATAGGACGCGAATTGATTGGCTTGGAGACGTTGATGAAGCAGGTGGCGGAAGAGAAAGTGAAACTTGCGGACCGGGAAGCCCAGGTTGCCGCCAAGGAAACAGAAATGGAATCACTACGGCAGCGGTACGAGGCGCTGAGTGAAAAACTGGAGACGCAGAAGAAAGAAATTCTCAACCGGGCAAAGACAGAGGCGGCAACGCTGCTCCAGGAGACCAACCGGGAGATCGAGAAGACGATTCGTCATATTCGGGAGAACAAAGCGGAAAGGCAGGAGACTCGCAGGGTGCGTGAAGGTTTACGCTCACTCGAAAAAAAGGTCAAGCCTCAGCCGGTGAAGACGCCCAAGCCCGCAGGGCCCTTGAAGCCGGGCGACAAGGTGAGAATTATCGGGGGCGAAGTGACCGGCACGGTACTCTCCGTTAAGGGAACCGCCGCAGTGGTGCAATTTGGTGACTTGCGGTCATCGGTGAAAACAGACCGGCTGGTGCGCAGCGACAGCCTTCCTGCTGACCCCGTGCGCCGAAGCGTCAGCTATGCGGCATCCAACACACGATTTTCGCCACAACTTGATGTGCGGGGGATGCGCGCCGAGGAACTGATACCCGTTCTCACCCGGTTTATGGACGATGCGGTATTGTTTGGTATGTCAGAGGTCTCCGTTCTTCATGGCAAAGGGGAAGGGGTGCTTCGGCAAATGGTTCGTGACTACCTCAAGCGATTGAAGACGGTTTCTGATTTCCGGGACGAGCATGCCGATCGGGGTGGCGCCGGTATTACCGTGGTAACGATGAAATAAAAAAACCCCGGAAGCCCGGGGTTTTCAAAAGCAGTCTCTGGATTCGTTAGAGCCCGAATGTAAAAGTCCAGGATCCTTCTACATTGTTCACCCTACCGGTATATCCTGCGCCAGTGTAGGTGAAAGTCATTTGCAGTTGAGTGGCGCTGGTGTTGAGGGAATAAGTGACTTGAATATTGTCATCACGGGTAAGAACGGTTTCGAAGTTCGTGCCGAATGTGAATTTTCCGGATGCAGGCCATGGAGTCTTGATGCCAGACGGTCTTCCCGAGGTGGAGAAATCGAATGTATCCTGCCCTGCAGAACCGGTCATGGTCAGCTGAAAATTCTCATACCCGGTGACGGGTTGCGGTGTTCCGGTGGAAGCATAGAGCACAGAAGTGGCCTTCCAGGTCTTGGTGAGTTTGCTAAGCTGTTGGTCCTGGGGATCCGGAGCGGGGGGGGAATCACCTCCGCATTGCCAGAAAGAGGCGGCCGCTCCGATGAGGGCCAGCACAATGAGAAATTGGGTACGTTTCATTCGTCAGGTAGTTATCTCAAACATACTAAAATCAGCCTTATTTCGAATGGCGGGGTAGAAAAAAGCGCCAAACAGGTCACATTTATCTATGCGGAGGGTCATTTGTAACCCGCCTTGTACTCCGACAAATTGATTCTCCTGGCCTCCGGGGGGTACTCAGATTCGTGGTTGGAAGCGATAAATACCGTAGTCTCGGGGGGCAGGGCGCTGAAATGGCGCCAATACCACGCAATGGCCGATTTGTCCAGGTTGGTGGTCGGCTCATCCAGGAATACGAGGGGAACCTCCGAAAAGAAAGCCAGCCCCAGCTTCAGGCGTTGTTTCATGCCTGAAGAAAAGTGGCCTACCGCCTTGTTCCGGGCATGCCCCAGTTCCATGAGATCCTCCAGTTCGCCGAGGGTCCGGTTGTCGCGTACCTTTTTGAACGAAAAATGAAACCGCAGCAATTCAGCAAGCGTCAGCTCCTCCATGAGATCCACATACGGAGCGGCAATGGTCACATGGCGATAAACGTCCTCGATGGGGACCGCCGTCTCTCCGCGCTGGTAGGTCAGTGTGCCTGCCGTGGCTGGGACTTGTCCCCACAATACCTGAAGGAGGGTTGATTTGCCGGATCCGTTCGGGCCGGTAATGGCGTACGTTCCGGGTTCAAACAAGAATGAGAAGTCCCTGAAAATCCATTCGCGGTTATACCGCTTGCATAGCTTTTCAGCGGAGAGGGTCATTCCAAAGACGCCAGGCTGGTGGTAAACCCTTTCATGACGCCGCGCTCGGAGCTGCGGATGAAGTTGACGATATAATCCCGCTCGGGCGACGAAGGGAGTTCTTTTTCAACCGCGTCGAGGGCCTTGCTGTTGTTCAGGCCTTTCAGGAAGATGTAGCGGTAGATTTCCTGGATTTCATTGATCTTCTCCGTAGAGAAGCCCCGGCGGCGCAGACCGATGCTGTTGATGCCGGCGTAGGTCAGGGGCTCACGGGCCGCTTTTGTGTAGGGAGGTACATCCTTGCGCACCAGCGATCCGCCGGAGAGCATGACGTGGGCGCCTATCCGGACAAACTGGTGCAGGGCGCTGGCCCCGCCGATGATGGCCCAGTCTTCGATGGTCACGTGCCCGGCTACTTGTACCGCGTTGGCGAAAATGCAGTTGTTGCCGATGATGCAGTCGTGCGCGATATGCACATAGGCCATCAGGAGGCAATTCTTTCCGATGACGGTTTTATGCTTGTCTACCGTTCCCCGGCTGATGGTGACGCTTTCGCGGATCACGGTGTTGTCGCCGACAAACGTCTCGGTCTTTTCGCCGGCAAATTTCAGGTCTTGCGGAATGGAAGAAACGGAGGCCCCGGGGAATACCTTCACATTCTTGCCCAGGCGGGCGCCTTCACAGATTACGGCGTTGGGACCTATCCAGCACCCGTCGCCGATCACGACATCTTTCTGGACGGTGGCAAAAGGTTCAATGATCACGTTGCTGCCAATGACAGCCTCGGGGTGTACGTTGGCTAACGGGTAGTTGCTCATGAGTCTTTTCTGACAATGCTGGCGGTCATGGTACCTTCACAGACCAGGGTGTTGCCTACATAACCGCGGCCGTACATCTTGGCGATGCCGCGCTTGATGGGCGCCAGCAGGTCGCATTGGATCACCAGCGTGTCGCCAGGCAATACCATCTTGCGGAACCTAAAGTCGTCGATGCCCAGGAAATAGGTCCAGTAGTTTTCCGGATCGGGTACCGTGTTGAGAACCAGGATTCCGCCGATCTGGGCCATGGCTTCTACCTGGAGTACGCCCGGCATTACGGGGTTGCCCGGGAAGTGGCCCGCAAAGAAGTTCTCGTTCATCGTCACGTTCTTCACGCCGGCGACGGTTTCCTTGTCGAGGTAGATAATCTTGTCGATCAGCAGGAAGGGGTACCGGTGCGGAAGTGTTTGGGTGATCTTGTTGATATCCATCACCGGGGGCAAGGCCGGGTTGTACCGCGGCACGCCTTTCTTGTCCGACTCGGCCATCGCCTTCTTGAGCTTCTTGGCGAAAGCCACGTTGGCGGCGTGACCCGGTCGTGCCGCCAGGATCTGCGCTTTCAGCGGCCGGCCGGCGAGGGCCAGGTCGCCAATAATATCCAGGAGTTTGTGGCGCGCCGGTTCGTTGTTGTAACGCAGCTCCACGTTGTTCAGGATTCCTTCCTTCTTCACTTCCACCGTCGGCTTGTTCAGCATGCGGGCGATATTGTCCAGCTCGCCGGGTTCCACCACGCGGTCTACGATGACGATGGCATTGTTCAGGTCTCCTCCCTTGATCAGGTTGTTCTTGTAAAGCATCTCCAGCTCGTGCAGGAAGCAGAAGGTGCGGCAGGAGGCGATTTCCTTTTCAAATTGCTGGATGTTGGTGATGCTCGCGTGCTGGCTTCCGAGGACCGGAGAGTTGTAGTCGATCATCACCGTAACGCGGTAGTCGTCGAGCGGGAGCGCGGCGATTTCCACATGCCGGGCGCTTTCCCGGTAGAAAATGCTGTCTTGTACTTCGAAAAAGTCGCGCAAGGCATTCTGCTCTTCGGTACCAGCCTCTTTCAGGGCCTGCACAAACTGGATGGAACTGCCGTCCATGATGGGGGCCTCGGGGCCGTCGATCTGGATGAGTACGTTGTCAATTTCGAGACCCACCAGGGCCGCCAGGGTATGCTCAATGGTACTGACGCGGGCGCCGCTTTGTTCGATGGTGGTGCCCCGGGAGACATCCACGACGCGGTCGCAGTCGGCGTCGATGACCGGTGCCCCGGGCAAGTCCACGCGTTGAAACTTGATGCCGTGGTTGGGCTTGGCCGGCTGGAACGTCACCGTAGTCTGCACACCGGTGTGGAGACCTACGCCGGAGATCGTTACCGACTTCTTGATTGTCCTTTGCTTGTGATTAAGCATGCGTCAAAATAGGGACGCAAATTTAAGGGGATCAGGCCAGTATGCCAAAAAAGCCGGGAGGCAGTCAATTCTGCCTGTTCTTGGGGGTTTCAACCGTATGCGGGTCCTGGCCGGACAACTTCTTTTCCAGGTCCCTCACCCGATGGGCGATTTCGGGTAGCTTCTTGTACACGGCATAGGACCGGAAATAGTCCTTGATGTCGATGGCGGGGTAGCCCAGCAGCCGTTGTCCTTCTTCCGTGATGGATTTGGAAACACCGGTCTGCGCACCCAGGCTGGTCTGGTTGGCGACGACCAGGTGGCCTGCG
This sequence comes from Cyclobacteriaceae bacterium, assembly GCA_016787605.1. Taxonomy (GTDB): domain Bacteria; phylum Bacteroidota; class Bacteroidia; order Cytophagales; family Cyclobacteriaceae; genus ELB16-189. Next base: position 32,688 of record JAEUUE010000140.1, on the reverse strand, counting down.
ATGCCTACCTGCCCGGCGATCATGCAACTTTCACCAATCTTCGTCGAACCCGAAATGCCGGTCTGCGCGGCGATCACAGTGTTCTTGCCTACCTCCACGTTGTGGGCGATCTGGATGAGGTTGTCCATTTTTACCCCTTGCCGGATAATCGTCGAGTCCCCTTGCAGGGTTGCACAGTCGATGACTGTATTGGCGCCAATGGTGACATCGTCTTCGATGACGACATTGCCCATCTGGGGAATGGTCTTGTAGGAACCGTCTTCCTGGGGGGCAAATCCAAAGCCATCGGAGCCGATAACCGTGCCGGCATGAATGACGACGTTGTTGCCGATGCGGGTGCGCGCGTAAATCTTGACGTTGGGGTGAAGGATAACGTTGTTGCCGATCACGACATCATCTCCGACAAATACCTGTGGGTAGATTTTCACATTGTCGCCGATACGGGTCTTGTTTCCGATATAGGAAAACGCGCCCCGGTAGGCGTTGCTACCGATGGTCGCCGATTCGCTGATGTAGCTGGGTTGTTCCACGCCCGACTTCTGGAAGCTGATCATCTTGTGATACTGTTCCATCAGGATGGTGAAACTCGAATAGGGATCGTCCACGAGGATCAGGGCCGACCGGATTTCCTTCTTGGGCTGAAAATCACGGGCTACGATAATCGCGCTGGCGTTGGTCGTGTAGATGTACTGCTCATACTTCGGGTTGGCGAGAAAAGCAATCTGCCCGGGTCGTGCTTCCTGGATCTTGGCGAGGGTATTGATCTTTTGGTTGCCGTCGCCGCGCACCTCGCCCTTCAGAATCTGTGCGATTTGGTGGAGAGTGAATTCCATGACGAGGCCTGATTAACGCGCTACAAAGATAGGTTTTTGGGCCAGCATAGGTAGTTTTTTTTGACGATTTTGCTCATCGCCCGGATGTTGGGAAGGTCGCTGGCCTGCGATACGTCGAGCAATTCACCGGATTTCATCAATACCTGGATTGAATGACGTTCAACCAGGTACGCTTCGTTGGAGACGGTTCCGTGGGAGAACAAATACGAGGCATCGCTGCGCGTTACCTTCCATTGTTTATGCAGCGCAGATCTCACCTTCTCTACATCGGCTTTTTGAATGGGCTCCCCGGAGAGCCGGATGCGGAAAAGTTGACGGTGGAGCATCATGCTGCACAACCGTGAGAGAATCGGATCCCGGCTGCTTTGCCAGAGTTTGATCGCCCCCCAGATGTCGTAATCGTCGAGTTTGCCGAAGGCTTCGAGCAGTTCACGCTTGTCGGCAATATCCTCAAGCGTCCAATGACGGTGGAGGAAGACGGACAAGGCTTCGCTGCACGGAACCTGTTCGCCGGATTGCGCCAGGTACTGGGCGCGACGAATACAGTTGACCAGCAACCGTTCGGCCCCCACGGCGGTCTTGTGCAAGTACACCTGCCAGTACATGAGCCGTCGCGCATTGATGAAACTTTCGATGTTGTAGATGCCTTTTTCTTCGATCACGATCTGTCCCTTCACCACGTTCAGCATGGCGATGATTCGTCCCGTGCTGATCGCACCTTCGGCTACCCCGGTAAAAAAACTGTCGCGGTTCAGGTAGTCGAGGCGGTCAATGTCCAGCTGCGAACTGACCAATTGATGCAGGAATTTCTTGGGATAGGTGTTCTGAAAAATCCTCATGGCCCGGTTGAGTTCGCCGCCGAATTCGCGGTTGAGTTCCTTCATGAGGAGGAACGAGAGGCTTTCATGGCGGATGTTGGGCAACAGCGTTTCCTCCAGGGCATGGGAGAATGGCCCATGCCCGATGTCATGCAGCAGGATGGCCACGGTGGCTGCCTCGCGTTCTTCCGGGGTGATCTCTACGCCCTTGCCGGCGAGGGTATCCAGGGTTTGCTGCATCAGGTGCAGTGCCCCTAAGGCGTGGTGAAACCGCGTGTGAATGGCCCCGGGGTAGACCAATTCAGCCAGCCCCAGCTGCCGGATGTGGCGCATCCGCTGAAGGAACGGGTGCTCGATGAGCCTGAACACCAGTTCACTCTGGATGGGAATAAACCCGTATACCGGATCGTTGATGATCTTATTCTTGTTCACGGTCCTGGGGGGAACGGCAATCGCCTATTCTTTGTTTATCACTAAATTGTCAGAAAAAGGTGCATGCAAAGATATTCGATTTTGTGGGCGGATGATGAAATTGATTTGCTAAAGCCGCATATCCTGTTCCTGGAGCAGCGAGGTTATGACATCACGCCGGTCAATAACGGCGCCGAGGCGGTGGAGCTCAACGAATCGCGGAATTTCGATGTGGTCTTCCTCGACGAACACATGCCGGGGATGTCCGGCCTGGAAGCACTCGGACACATTAAGACGGCGAAGCCGAACGTGCCGGTGGTGATGATCACCAAGAACGAAGAGGAGCAGATCATGGAGGAGGCCATCGGTTCACGCATCGACGACTACCTCATCAAGCCCATCAATCCAAGCCAGATCCTGCTGTCGGTCAAGAAGCTTCTCGACAAGAAAACCCTGGTGAGTGAAAAGACGACGTCCAGCTACCAGCAGGAATTTCAGCGCATCAGCATGGCTTTTCAGGACAACTTGAGCCATGAGGAATGGGCAGACCTGTACCGGAAGCTGGTGTACTGGGAGTTGGAGATAGGCCAAGCCGATGCCAGTATGGTTGAAGTGCTGGAGTCCCAGAAAGTGGAAGCCAATCTCAACTTCTGCAAGTTCATCAAGAAGAACTATGAGAGCTGGCTCAATGACCCCAATAGCAAGAAACCTCTCTTGTCGCACCAACTCCTGAAGCGCAAGGTGTTTCCCGAAATCAACGCCTCGCGGCCTACCTTTCTCCTGGTCATCGACAACCTTCGCTACGACCAGTGGAAGGCGATCGAGCCGGAGTTGCTCGACTATTTCAGCATCGACCGGGAAGAGACCTACTACAGCATTCTGCCCACGACCACCGCTTATGCCCGCAACGCCATCTTCTCCGGCATGCTTCCTTCGGAGATGGCAAAGGCGCATCCTGATTTATGGGTTGGGGAAGATGTCGACGAGGGTAAAAACAACAAGGAAGACGAGTTTCTCGCCCGCCAGATCAAGCGCAACAACCTGGGCATCCGGTTCAGTTACCACAAGATCAAACGGCTGGAGGAAGGGCGGGAGCTCGCCGATACGGTGGCTAACCTGTTCGACAACGACCTCAACGTGATCGTGTACAACTTCGTCGACATGCTTTCGCATGCGCGGACCGATATGGCCATGGTGCGCGAGCTGGCACCGGATGAAGCTGCCTACCGGTCCATCACCAAATCCTGGTTTCTCCACTCGCCGCTTTTTGATATCCTTCAAAAAATTGCGGAGCGAAAAGCGCGGGTGATCATCACCACCGACCATGGGACCATTCGCGTGAAGAAACCGTTTAAGATCATCGGTGACCGCAGCGTGAATACCAACCTTCGTTACAAGCAGGGCAAGAACCTGGGGTACGAAGGCGATAAGATCCTGGTGGCGGCGAAGCCGGAACGGTTCTTCCTTCCCAAGGGCAACGTGTCGACGACGTATGTATTCGCCATTGAAGACCAGTTCTTCGCCTATCCCAACAACTACAACTATTACGTGAGCATGTACAAGGATACCTTCCAGCATGGCGGCGTCAGCATGGAGGAGATGATCATTCCACTTATTTTGCTATCTTCGAAAAATGCCTGACGGTTGGAGATTGACCTCACAGGGTCCGGAAATCTCCCTGGCCGGGTTGGATCAAGTGGCCAGGGAACTTATCGCGCATTCAGACAACAGGAAGATTTGGCTTTTCTACGGTGAGATGGGGGCAGGGAAGACAACGTTGATAAAAGCCATCGCCCGGCAACTGGGCGTGCAAGAACCCATGAGCAGCCCGACTTTTTCCCTCGTTAATGAGTACGTAACCCCTTCAGGCCCGGTGTATCATGTGGACCTCTACCGGCTGCAATCGGAGCGGGAAATCCTGGACATCGGTATGGAAGAGTATTTTTCCTCCGGGGCTCATTGCCTGGTGGAGTGGCCGGAAAAACTAGGAAGCATAGCACCGGAACAGGCGATGCGGGTGCGGTTGACGCCCACCGACGCCCAGCACCGGAAGATTGAGTTTGAAATCGTATGAGCGCCAAGTCAAGATCAGGTTTTGAGTCGCTTGCCCAGGCAAGCCTTTCCCCCCAGGAACAACTGATGAAGGTAAAGGAGGGCCAGCGCAGTTTTCTCATCGGCTTGCCCCGTGAAATCTCCCTGCAGGAGAACCGGATATGCCTGACGCCGGATGCCATCGCCTTGCTGGTGAGCCATGGCCATGAGGTGTGGGTGGAGACCAAGGCGGGACTGGGATCGAAATTTGACGACAAGCAATACAGCGAAGCGGGAGCCAAGATTGTCTACTCTCCGCAGGAAGTCTACAAAGCCGACATCATCCTGAAGATTGAGCCGCCCACGCTGGCGGAGATGGAATATTTCAAGCCGGGCCAGATCCTCATCAGTGCCCTGCAGCTCGGTCACCTGCAAAAGCAGTTTATCGATGCGCTGATGCAAAAGCGCGTCACCTCATTGGCCTGGGAGTTCATTGAAGACAAGGTCGGCGGCATGCCCATCATCCGGGCGATGAGCGAAATCGCCGGCAGCACGGTCATGCTCATCGCGGCCGAGTACCTGAGTTCCATTCATGATGGCAAAGGAATCATCCTGGGCGGGATTACCGGCGTTCCACCCACCAAGGTGGTGATCATTGGCGCCGGCACCGTGGCCGAATATGCCGCACGGGCGGCCCTCAGCCTGGGTGCCGAAATCCAGGTGTTCGACAACCACTTGTACAAACTGCGCCGCATCAAGCATACGCTCGGTCACCAGTTCTACACCTCTACTATCGACACGGTCACGCTGGGCGACAGCCTGTCCACGGCCGACGTAGTGATCGGTGCGCTCCGGGCCGAAAAAGGAAAGGTGCGGCATGTGGTTTCAGAAGAAATGGTGAGCCGCATGAAGCCTAACTCCCTGATCATTGACTTGAGCATCGACCAGGGCGGCTGCATCGCTACGTCGGAAATCACCACGCATTCCAAGCCGATTTTCCGGAAGTACGACGTCATTCATTATTGCGTTCCCAACGTCGCTTCCCGGGTGGCCCATACCGCCACCACTGCGCTGAGCAACATATTCACGCCCACCATCCTCCGCGCCGCCGAAGAGGGCGGGGTCGAGCAGATGATCTTCACGCACAAATGGTTCATGAAAGGTGTCTATACCTATAAGGGGGGATTGACAAACGAGTCGGTGGCGCGTAAGTTTGGGCTCAAATTCAAGAACATCGAGCTGCTGATGGCGGCCCAGTTGTAGAAATTTTGAAACCCAAAGCCTTTTTTATCCGTCCTTACGCAAAATTCATCTTCATATGTTACCGCGTTTCGTGGCCGCTCTGATTCTTCTATTTGTCTCCGGTTCCGCTTTTTCGCAGGCCGCTGAGTCCAACTACCTCCATAACCGCACGATCATGGAACGCGTGCCCCTCGCCGGCCAGGCCGGAAATGCGATCGTGCTGGGCAACCTCACCGTCAGCGCCCCGGCCACGGTAGGCGACGTATACCTCACGAAAGATTACCGCATTACCACCTTCTGGCTCTACGATGAAAATCGGGTGGCCCAGGGCTATGCCTCGCGGCTGGACCTCCAGCGAAATGAGTTCGACATCTACATGGGCAAAGGGAATGGGATTAAGGCATTGGCGGGCACCCGGGTGCGCACCCTGGTGATGGCGGACAGCCTGACCAAAACACCCCAGTATTTCGTGAATGGCCAGGAATACAAGGATAAAGACGGAATCCCCTATGTCGGTTTCTTCCAGATTCTCTCCGAGGGTGAACTCACCCTCCTCAAGATGACACGCGTGACGTTCAAGCCGGCCGACCACAATCCGACGCACTACACGGGAAGCAAGGACAATCGCTTTATCAAGCGGACAGATATCTACTATGCGACGGCCACCAACGCCCTGGAATTACCCAACCGAAAGGGCATCCTTAAGCTGATGGAATCGCACAAAGATGAGGTGGAGAAGTTTATGAAAGTGAACGAAATCAACATCACCATCGAGCGGCACCTCGTCGCCCTGTTCGACTATTACAACTCGCTCACGAAGAAGAAGTAAGCCTCGCCAGGTTTTCTTCCAGCAAACGGATCTTTGATTCCGCGTCGGCTTTCTTCTTCCGCTCCAGATCCACCACTTGCGGCGGGGCACTTCCGACAAACCTTTCGTTACTGAGTTTTTTCTCGACAGCCGCGAGGAAGCCCCGGTGGTATTCCAGTTCCTTGAGCATATCGGCCCGGGCTGTTGACGCATCCACTTTGCCTTCCAGCGGGATGGCGCACTCCAGCGTTCCAGCCAGGAACGTGACGCCCTGTGAGTCTTTGGCACTCCGCTCCAAGCCCACGTTGGCCAGTTTTTCAATCAAACCGGCAAAGGCAGGAAACTGGTCTTTGCCTTTTTCTACCTGGAGCGTGAGCTTTTCTTTGGGCGACAGCCCCTTGGAGTTCCGCGTGTTCCGGACCTGCGTAATGACTTCAAAAGCCGTGGCCGATTCAGCCAGCAGTTGCGGATTGACGGGCATCGCTGCCGGCCAGGAGGCCCGGGCGAGGAATTCGTCATCCTTACGGTCACGCATGGCATGCCAAAGCTCTTCGGTAATGAAGGGCATGAAAGGATGCAACAGGGCCATCAGCTGGTCGAAGAGCGAAATGGCTTTGGTGTGTGTCTCGCGATCGATGGGCTTCCCGTATTCGGGCTTGATCATTTCCAGGTACCACGAACAGAAGTCGTCCCAGATCAGTTTGTAAACGGAGAGCAGCGCTTCGCTGATTCGGAACCGGCTGAACTGATCATTGACTTCTTGCAGGGCCTGGCCAAAGCGGCTTTCAAACCAGGCGGTCGCGTGGATATTCTCCGTGGGCGCAGGAGTATCCGTTACCTCCCAACCCTTGATCAGCCGGAAGGCGTTCCAGATTTTGTTGGCAAAATTGCGGCCCTGCTCACAAAGCTTCTCGTCGAACAAGAGGTCGTTGCCCGCCGGGGAGCTGAACAGCATCCCGGTGCGTACGCCATCGGCGCCGTAGTTGGCAATCAGATCCAGCGGCTCCGGTGAATTGCCCAGCGACTTCGACATCTTCCTTCCCTGCTTGTCGCGCACGATGCCGGTGAGGTAAACGTCGTCGAAGGGCTTTGCGTCCATGTATTCATAGCCCGCGATAATCATCCGCGCCACCCAGAAGAAAAGAATCTCGGGAGCCGTGACCAGCACCCGGGTCGGGTAGAAGTAGTCGAGATCCGGCTTGCGTGAGCGGATGATTTTCCCTTTGGTGGGGTCGAAACTGTCGTCGGCAAAGCCATCGAAAACAGCGATTGGCCACAACCACGAGGATGCCCAGGTGTCGAGTACGTCCGGATCCTGGCGGAGGTCTGAAGCCGTGAGGTTCCTGCCCGAGTGCCTGATGGCTTCCTGAAGGGCGAACTCGGGTGATTCGGCCACCACAAAATCATTTTCACCCGGACCATAGTAGTAGGCGGGGATGCGATGGCCCCACCACAATTGACGGGAAATGCACCAGTCGCGGACGTTCTCCATCCAGTGGCGATAGGTGTTTTTGAACTTTGGCGGATGCAGCCGGATTTCATCCTGCTCAACGGCCGCCAGCGCCCGGGTGGAGATTTCTTTCATCCGGACAAACCACTGCAGCGAAAGCTTCGGTTCGACTACCGTGTTGGTCCGCTCCGAACGCCCGATCCGGGTTACGAACTCTTCTTCCTTGACCAGGTGACCGGCTTCCCGCAATTCCTTAACCAGCGATTTTCTCACGGCAAAACGATCCTTGCCCACGTAGCGGGGTAATTCGCACCGCTCGTTGAGCGTGCCATCGTCATTGATCGTGTCGATGACCGGCAGGTTGTGCCGGAGCCCGATTTCATAGTCGTTAACGTCGTGAGCAGGGGTCACCTTCAGGCATCCGGACCCAAACGCCTTGTCCACGTAATCGTCGGCGATGACCGGGATTTCCCGGTTGATGAACGGCACCAGGACTTTCTTTCCAATGAGGTGAGTATATCGTTCGTCGGTGGGGTTTACGGCAATGGCCGTGTCGCCCATGATGGTTTCGGGACGTTGTGTGGCGATCACTACCCAGTCGTCCTGTGATCCGGCGACCCGGTAACGAACGGAGTAGAGAATGGATTTTTCGCCTTCTTCCTTGTAGAGCACCTCCTCGTTGGAGAGCGCAGTCTTGGCTTCACAATCCCAGTTGATCATCCGAAGCCCGCGGTAGATGTAACCCTTGCGGTACAGGTCAACGAACACGCGGATGACGGCCTTGTAGTAGCCATCGTCCATGGTGAAACTCGTACGATCCCAGTCGCAGGAAGCGCCAAGTTTCTTCAATTGTTCGAGGATGATGCCTCCGAACTTCTCGCGCCATTCCCAGGCGTAGTTGAGAAATTCATCCCGTGTAAGATCGGATTTCTTGATGCCGCGTTCCCTCAGCATGGCGACCACGCGGGCCTCCGTGGCGATGGAGGCATGGTCGGTGCCCGGCACCCAGCAGGCCTCTTTTCCCTCCATGCGCGCCTTCCGGATGAGGATATCCTGGATGGTGTTGTTGAGCATATGGCCCATGTGCAACACCCCCGTTACGTTGGGTGGCGGAATAACGATGCAATAGGGCTCCTTCCCGGATTGGGGTGAGGCATGGAATACGCCGTGTTTCATCCACTGGGCGTACCACTTTCCTTCGACATCGGAAGGACTGTATTTGACTGGCAATGACATGCAAGAGGTTCAGAAAGCGGGCAAAAATAAGGAATTGAAGGCAAACCCCGCTGCCACCAAAAGACAAAGGGCCGGAATCAAGTCCCGGCCCTTCAGGCAATGCCTTTCCCTGAGCGGCTGGTCATCCGCCCTTCATCAGGATACCGATTTCCCTGGACAGGTCAATTTTGATCACCTTCCCGTTTTCGTAGATGTAAATGATGTTGTCGCATTCTCCATTACCATAGTCAATTTCAAACTGACCGGATTTTCCGGCCTGGTTGTAGGTTACGCGCTCACGACCCGATACATAGACCAGCCACATGGGGCAAATCGCAATTTCCGGCCCGGATGCAGGGGTCAGGCAGGTGTAGTTGGTCACCAGCGGCGCCATCACTTCCGAACGGTAGAATTCCTCTCCTTGCCGGTACTCGTAGTTATTCTTGGTGGTCACGGATTGGAGATTGTCATAGGTGCTTTCTCCCTGGCTCATGGAGTTGTAGGTCTCGTCGTCGTACGTGTATTCCGAGGTATCGCTGTAAGCATAATACCCTGAGAATTTATGAGTGACGGTGTCGTACATCGACTTGCCGGAATAGGAGGAGTGCCCGTTGGATATCCACGTGGTGGTGTCCTTGGTTCCGTCATTATTGATGTCGTAATAATAGGTGCTGCCAAAATGGTCGGCGAGGTAACGACTGAAATACTCAAAGGTGAATGCCGATCCAGTTTGTGAAGACAAATACCGGTAGGTGGATGAATTCTTTCCAAACATGAGGTATTTGTATTCCCCAAAGCCCTCCTCGCAACCGGCTCCATAGTCGGTGACGACGGTGGTGGAGCCATCCGGGTTCTGGGTTTCCGTGATCGTCCCGCAGGTGGTCCATCCGCCGGGACCGGGGTCAACGATGGTGCTGTCGGAAGGAACACCGGTAGCACCCGTCATCGACAGGAAGGTGTTCATGGCACCCTGGAAGCCCTTGTTGACCATTTGGGTGCCCGCTGCCGCGAGGGAATTTACGCTTCCATTCCGCATGCCCAGGAACTCCTTGGCGAATGGGCTCAGGTCATTGACATTGCCGAGAGGGGTTTCATTGTTGTCCTGGCACCCCCAGGCCAGGGGCAGGCAACAGGAGAGTACAATAAGGACAGATTTGAGTGTTTTCATAGTCAACTCATTTCATCATGCAAGAACGTCATTTGTGGGTTCTTAGTATATGACTTTGATCTTGCTTAGTTCGATTTGGCCAGGTTGTATACAATTTCCCAATTGAATTGTACAAACTTATGAAGCGATTCCTCCAGGATGCGCTCCTGGTCGCTGTGGGCGCCGAATCCTTTGGGCCCGTCTTCCGCATCAATCATAGGTCCGATACCGTAACATTCAACCCCCTTGGCCCGGAGGAATGACATGTCGGTGGCCCCGGTGAGCATGGCGGGAATGGGGACCGTATTGTACACCTTCTTCACGGCGGCTTCGGCGGCCAGGAAGGCCTCGGTGTCCAGCCGTGAGGGCCGGGAGGCCGGTCGAAAGCCGGACGTGCGGGCCACAATTTCCACCTGGGAATCGTTGATGACCCGCTTCATTTCATCGAGGAGGTTGGTCATGTCCTCATCGGGCAAGGCCCGGATGTCCAGGGTGGCTTCCGCTTCGCTGGGAATCACGTTGCTTCGGTAGCCGCCCTTGATGATGTTGGGCGAAATCGACGTGCGCAGTACGGAATACATACGGGGTTCATTTCGGGCGAAATACTCCTGGACAGCCTGCGTATCCGTACCGTCGACGAGCGCCCGATAGCGGGCCGCCTCTTCGGGATTGCTGATGGAAGCCAGGCGCTCGAAGAAGGTCCGCGTCGTTTCGTTGAGGCGCATGGGGGTTTGCCACGCCGAGATTTTGGCGATGGCCTGCGACAAATGAACGATGGCATTGGTTTGCAGGGGCACCGATCCGTGGCCGGCCGGCCCGCGGGCTACGAGCCGGACCCCGCGGCCCATCTTCTCGGTGGTGGCAATGCTCGCGTATTCGATCTTCCCGTTCTTGCGGGTCACGCCGCCGCCTTCGGCAAAGCAAAATTCCGCTTCGATGTCGGCCCAGTGTTCGTTGACCATGTATTCAATCCCGAAGCGGACGCTTCCTTCTTCGCCGGCTTCGGCGAGGAAAATCACGTCGCGGTCAAGCGGGACGTTCATTCGCTTGAGCGTCAGCATCACCATCAGGGCAGCGACTACATTGTCTTTGTCGTCCACCGTTCCGCGGCCATAGACGTAACCGCCATCCCGTGTAGCGGAGAAGGCCGGAAACTTCCATTTGGTCGAATCGATGCTCACCACGTCCGTATGCCCCATGATCAGCACCGGCCTTTTCTTCCCGTTGCCCTTGAGCCGTGCCACCAGGTTAGGACGACGGGGGTCAACGGCGTACACGCTGGTGGGAATGCCTTCCTTGTCCAGTACACTTTTGAGGTAGTCCACAACGGGCTTTTCGTTCCCGGGTGGGTCCGCTGAATTGATCCGGATGATGGCCTGGAAATGCCGCATGGTTTCTTCTTCAAGTTTTGCCCAATTAGGCTGTTTGGGTTGAGCCCATGCACTGAGGGAAAGAACCAGGAGGATTGACAGCGCGGCACTGCGGGAGAGTATCATGGCAGATGGGATTTGAATGGGATCAAATATAGGGTCACAGGTTTAATTGCCCAGACGGATTCGCCGGCTGGAAGGAAACAGGTTGTTGATGCGGCCTGGAAGAACGTTTACCCAGCCTAATCCAAGACCTTCATACTCCACGACATGAAACCCCTTTTCAGCGTCCGGCAGGTCCAACGGTTGCATCCGCAAATAAGCCAGCGCTTGCTCCCTGTCAAGAGGAAGCCCAGGGAGAACGTCGGTGTTCCTGGCCAGCGACAGCGCCAGTCCATGGTCGGGTACGATCTTGTTCTTCTTGATCTCACCCACACCCGTCCCCGCCTGTACGACGCGCAGGTTCTCCAGGGCCGCGAGAAGATGCGTTTTGTGCCGTTGAGGAAGGGCGCGTACCTGCGGTCCATGATGGAAGAAGAAATATTCTCCGGAAGGAATGAGCCAGTTTTCTGCTTCCGCCATCGCTGTCCTCGAGGGGTACTGCAAGCGGTCTTTTGGCCGGAGGCCACTGCCGCCATCTCCGAGGGGCTTCCTCAGCGCAGAAAAAAAGAATCCTTCTCCGCGCACCCGGTGCGGAAGGCACTGGTAGCCGAGGCACGATCCTTCGTGAATTTCCTGCACACCCCAGGCAGGATCCAGGCGGATAGAAAGGAAGTTACAACCCGTAGTTTCTTTCATCCATTGGAGATTGTCCTGGTTCTCTTTCCGGTTGTACGTGCAGGTCGAGTAGATCATCACACCTCCCGGTTTCAACGATCCCCAGGTGTCCGACAGGATTCGCCGCTGCCGGACGGAGCACAGCTCCACCTGGCGGGATGACCATTCCTCCATCGCGGCGGGTTCCTTGCGGAAGAGGCCTTCCCCCGAGCAAGGCGCATCGATGAGGATCAGGTCGAAGTAGGAGGGCATCCGGCGAAAGTCGGACGGATCACTTTGGGTAATCAGCACGTTGGGGTAGCCCCACTTCTCCAGGTTCTCGCTGAGCAGGCCTGCCCGGTTTCGGATGGCTTCGTTGGCCACGAGGAAGCTCTCCGCGGGGAGCAGACTAATGAGATGCGTTGATTTTCCGCCAGGGGCCCCGCAAAGATCAAGCGCGGTAACCGGCCGGCCGGGATCGGTGACCTGCAGGACCACTTGTTCCAGGAGCATGGAACTCGCTTCCTGGACATAGTAGCCGCCGGCATGAAAGATCGGGTCAAGCGTAAACGATGGCCGCTCGGAGAGATACCGTCCCTTCCGACACCACGGGATCGGTTCGCCGACCTCGGTCACGGGCTTGAGGGGATGATAGCGCACACTGACCGGCACGGGTTGGTCCAAAGCCCGCACAAAAGCTTCGTACCCGGAGCCCAGCAGTTCCTGCATCTGATTTTTAAACGCTTCGGGTAGGCCAGCCACAATTCAAATTAGGCTATTTTTGAACAGCTAAGAAAACCGGTATGAAGGCCAATGATCCGAAATTGAAAAGCTGGGTAGACGTTCCTGCAGGTTCCGACTTTCCTATACAGAATCTTCCCTTCGGCATATTTAAAACAAAATATCTCTCCCCCGTGGCCGGGGTGGCCATTGGAGATCATATCCTCGACCTGGTTTATCTCCATGAGCACGGCTACCTGGATGGCCTGGGTCTCCCGGCGGGGATATTCAATCAGAAATCGTTGAATGAATTTTTTGCGTTAGGCAGAAAAAAAGTCGGCGAAGTCCGCGAACGCGTTTCGGAGATACTCCGTCATGACAACGAGGAACTCCGCGACCGGGTGGCCGCCCGGGAACTTGCGCTGATTCCCTTGTCGGAATGCCAGATGCTGATGCCGGTCACGGTGCCCAACTACACGGATTTTTACAGCAGCGAGGAGCATGCCACCAACGTAGGGGCACTTTTCCGGGATCCCAAGAATGCGCTGCTGCCCAATTGGAAACACTTGCCGGTGGGATACCATGGCCGCGCGTCGTCCATCGTGGTTTCGGGCACGCCCATCCACCGGCCCAGAGGCCAGGTGAAACTGCCCGACGCGGAGGCCCCGGTCTTTTGCCCGAGCCGCAAGATGGACTTTGAACTGGAACTGGCTTTCATCACGTGCGTGAATACCCCGCTGGGGAGGCCGGTATCCATAGGTGAAGCCGAAGATCATATCATTGGGTTTGTGTTGTTCAACGACTGGTCGGCGCGGGACATCCAGCAATGGGAGTATGTGCCGCTGGGCCCTTTTCTTGGCAAGAATTTCGGTTCCACGGTTTCCCCCTGGGTGGTGACGCTCGATGCGCTGGCGCCATTCCGTGCAGAAGGCCCGAAACAGATTCCTCATGTGCTTCCTTATCTGGCCTTTGAAGGAGCGAAGAACTTTGACATCCAGCTGGAGGTATTGCTCGAGCCCGCCGGAGAAGCAATGGTTACACTCAGCCGTACCAACGCCAAGTATCTTTACTGGAATGTGGCCCAGCAGCTCGTCCATCATACGGTGAACGGCTGCAACATCCAGGTGGGAGATTTGTACGCCTCCGGAACGATCAGCGGGCCTTCGCCCGGCTCGTACGGATCGCTTTTGGAACTGACTTTCAACGGGCAGAAGCCGCTGCATCTGCCCGGCGGAGGAGAGCGTCGTTTCCTGGAAGACGGAGACACGGTGATCATGAAAGGCCATGCCGAAATGGACGGCGTGAGAATCGGCTTCGGACCGTGTACGGGGAAATTGTTGCCCGCAATTGGTTAACAGATGATTGATTTTCCATGATGACCATCGACCCGAAGGCGATCCCGGTACCCAAGATGCACAGCTACCTGCTGGGTGCGGTCGTCCCTCGCCCGATCGCCCTGGCGAGCACCATTGATACGGACGGCCACGTCAACCTCAGTCCTTTCAGTTTCTTTAATGTATTCAGCGCCAACCCGCCCATCCTGGTCTTTTCACCGGCGCGACGGGGGCGCGATAATACCACCAAGCACACGTATGAAAATGTGAAGGCGGTACCGGAGGTGGTGATCAATATCGTCAATTATCGCATCGTCGAGCAGGTGTCATTAGCCAGTTGCGAGTACCCGCGGGAAGTCAACGAATATGTAAAAGCCGGCCTGACTCCCCTTGCTTCGGAGGTGGTGAAGCCGCCCCGGGTGGCTGAGTCACCCGTGCAATTTGAGTGTAAAGTGAACCAGGTCATCGAATTGGGCAGCGGCGGCGCCGCGGGCAACCTCGTGATTTGTGAGGTGTTGAGGATGCATATTGACCCCGCTGTGCTGGATGTCCAGGGCCGCATCGATCCTTTCAAGCTTGATGCCGTGGCGAGGATGGGAGCTGACTATTACCTGCGTGCGCAGGGAGAGGGCGTGTTCACCGTACCGAAGCCCAATGAAAAGCTGGGCATTGGGATCGACGAACTGCCGGAGAGGATCCGGAAGAGTGCCGTACTCACCGGCAATCAATTGGCCAAGCTGGCCAACGTGGAGCGAATTCCGGACGAGGATGGAAGGACGGCCTTTACGCGTGAGGTCAAGGAAGCCAAAGAGTCCGGAGAAGCCGCCATGCACACCCTGGCCCAGCAGGCGCTGAATCAGGGAGATGTGACGCGCGCGTGGCAGATCCTGCTTGTGTCGCTCAAGTAATCGGGTATTTCTGACCGCAGAGACGATTCTCGGCGAATGATCAATCCCTGTACATGACCGCCTTCACGGCGCGCACGGTCTTCTCCACATTCGGGAGGATTTCCTGGATCAGTGTAGGCGCGTAGGGGAGCGGAGCGTCGAGGTTGTTGATCTTGTGGATGGGGGCATCCAGGTAGTCGAAGGCGTACTTCTGCACGTGGTAGGAGATTTCCGTGGCGATGGACGACAACGGCCAGGCTTCTTCGACGATCACCAGGCGGTTGGTCTTCTTCACGGATTCAATCACCGCGGCGTAGTCGATAGGGCGAACCGTGCGCAAATCGACTACTTCGCACGAGATGTTTTCCTTTTCCAGTTCCTGGGCCGCTGCAAGGGCCACTTTCATGATCTTCCCGAATGACACGATGGTCACATCCGTCCCGGGACGCTTGATGTCGGCCAAACCCAGCGGGATGAGGTATTCTTCGGTGGGGACTTCTCCTTTGTCCCCGTACATCAACTCGGATTCCATGAAGATCACCGGGTCATCGTCGCGGATGGCGGTCTTCAGCAGTCCCTTGGCGTCGTAGGGGGTGGAAGGGACCACCACTTTGAGGCCTGGGGTGTTGGCATACCAATTTTCAAAATTCTGAGAGTGCTGTGCGCCCAGCTGACCGGCGTTTCCGGTGGCTCCGCGGAAGACAATCGGCACGTTGAACTGGCCGCCCGACATGGAATAGATTTTAGCCGCGGCATTGATGATGGTATCGATGGCCACCAGGGAGAAGTTGAACGTCATGAACTCCACGATCGGGCGCACGCCGTTGGTGGCGGCACCGACGCCCACGCCGGCAAATCCGAGCTCGGAGATGGGGGTGTCAATTACGCGGTCAGGACCAAATTCATCCAGCATACCCTGGCTCACCTTATAGGCTCCATTGTATTCGGCGACTTCTTCGCCCATCAGGAACACGCGGGGGTCACGGCGCATTTCTTCGCTCATCGCCTCGCGGAGGGCTTCACGGAACTGGATTTCTCGCATAGTGCTCATTTCTTAGGGCGGTAAAAATAACACGTCAGCCGCGTATTATGCGGATGCACGGGGCGGATTTTGAAGGATTTTTGGATTCCGAGCCTGAAGTAAAACAAAAAACCCCGCCCGGTGTGCGGGCAGGGTTTTTTGTTTAGCTGAGGTCCTGTTACTTCAGCGCATTCCGGAAAGCTTCCGAAGTGTTGAATTTGCTGAATTCGAGGTCGGTGAGCGCCATTTCCTTCAGGGACGCGTCGATACGAACCGCGTTGGTCAGGTTGCTTACCACCTTGTCGGCGTTACCGGAGCGGGCGGCGGCAATGGCAGCGCCGTAGTAGGCAGCAGCCATGTTGGCGTTGTTCTTGATGGCCTCGTTGAAGGAGTTCTCCGCGCTGGCGTAGTCTTTCGTCAGCAACTGGGCCAAACCCTTGTTGAACAGGTTCACATCGGTGGTGAGGGAAGAAGACGTAGAGCGCACAGCGGCGTCATACTTGGCCGTGTAGATTTCTGCAGCGCCTTTCACACCATTCACACCGCGGGCTACATCATTGCTGGCGCCGTTGAGGGCCTTGTTGGCGTAGTTAGCCGCCTTGTAGGGATTCTTGTTCATCAGCGCGACCGTGGCCATGTTGGCGTTGACTTCCGGAGTCTCGCGGATGCGGGCGGCCAGTTCGATCTGTGCAGAGGCTTTCTGAACCAGGTCAGTGGCGTTAGCCGGGTTCTGGATGGCCTGCTGCAGGTAAGCGGCACCCAGGTTGTTGTGTGCATTCCAGTACGTGCCTTTCTTGGTTGCGGCCGTATAGATGGCGATCTTCTCATCCAGGGAAGGAGTCAGCGTGGCGCCGTACATCAGTTCTTCGAAGCTGAGGGCATCCAGTGATCCGCCCTGGGCGATTTGCTTGGCGAGCACCGAGATCTCGGCATCGGTCTTCTTCTGCTTGATGGTCAGGATTTCCGTCTTGGCGGTACGCAGGCTCGGGTAGAGATCCTTGAATACCTTCTTGTAGGTCTTCAGTTTTTCCAGTTGCTTCTGCTGGCTGGGGAAATCTCCGCCGCCATTGATGATATTGAGGTAGGCCGATTTTTCATCGGAAGAAATTCCTTCGTACGCGGCCAGGGCAGCCTTGAACGCATTCCAATCGTCCACCACCGGCTTGAGGATGAACTTGATGGAGTCGGCCATGCCCTTGTAGTCGTACTTCTTCATCTGGGCGCGGTAGTACTTCTCGATGGCTTTAGCGCGCTCTTCAGACAGCTTGCTGTTGATGCGCTCGCGACCTTCCGGGGAGTGGGTACCGGTGATGGTTACCGTACGGGTTACGTTCTTGGAAGCGATGAAGGCGTCCAGCTGCTTTCCTTTCGCGCTGGTGGTTTCCGACTTGCGCAGCACAGATTTGCTCTGCTCGAAAATGAAATCCGGAATGATCACCGGGATGATCTCTTCCTTGTTGTTGTAGCCGTGGTCGGCATAGGCGGCGTAATAGGAATTCTTCACCAGTTTGGAAGTGGTGATAACACCGGTAGCGACGTCCATGCGAGGAGTCACCTTCGAGCTGGTGCCTTTGGCAGCTACGCCTTCCACCTGGACGGTACCCGTGCGGTACTCGGGGGAATACGGGAAGCTGAAGGTCTTCGACATCTTGGGCTGCTCGGTGGCGGCATTGGCAAAGTCGTCGCCTTTGAAGACGATGCCCGGGAGCGCCAGCTCCTTGTCACCATACTTGTAAAAGCTGTTGAGGGTGTAGGTGGTTCCTTTCTTCAGCATTTTCACCGGGAGCGTGGCGGACATTTCGTAGGCCACCGTGTCCTTGTGCACTTCCAGAGGGTTGGGGGCAACCTGAAGGTTCTGCTGCTTCGCCAGCTTGATCATTTGCGGAAGCGTACAGCCGGATACGCCAAGCATGCTGACGATGATGAACGAATAAACTGCTTTTCTCATGGATGGTTTATTAGAAGGTTTCAAAATGAGCGACAAAGCTACGTTTATAGGGGTTTTTATGCAATTTATACCTTAAAAATAAACGACCGGCCGGCCCTTCGCGCCGTCAAACGGTGTATATTTGCGCTCAATCTCCGCTATCGATGAAATCGCCCTTAATGGGCTGGTTTTTGCGGGGTTGGGATGGAATAAGTGTTGCCGCCTGCCATGAAACGAATCATTCAGTTTTTTGAGGATCATGCTTTCGGAGTCTGCACCGCGCTGGGTGAAAAGCTCGGGATTGCTTCAGCAAGCATCCGATTGTTCTTCATTTATGCCTCCTTTTTGACGCTCGGATCGCCCATTATCGTCTACCTGGCGCTTGCCTTTGTCATGAACATGCGCAAGCACCTCCGCCGCAGCAGCAATACCATCTGGGACTTCTAGTCCACCACGTCAGCGGCCTTTCGCTTCCCCAGGATAAAGAAATCCCAGACCACCCAACCGGAATATTGGGTAGCCGGCCGCGTATAGCCCAGTTCGGCGGAACGTCTCCGACGGTTCACTTCGCGTTTGAAATTCCGGAAGAAATGGGCATGCGCGCGGAGCACGGCCAGTCCGTCGCGAACGGTGCCCGCCAGCATGAACTTGAACGAAGCCACCCAATCCAGGGCAAGCCGGATCGGAAACTTGAAGACCAGCTCCCCGGCCGGGAGGTTGCTGTAAATCAAACTGAGGCCGTTGCGGAAGTTGTAGTAGGTCTTTCGCGGATTGGAAGCCTGCAGCGTGGCACCGCCAACATGAAATACCTGGCTTCGGTGGGTATAGTAAACCTTCTGCCCGGCGCGTTGCAGCCGCCAGCATAAATCAATCTCTTCCATGTGAGCGAAGAAATCCTCATCCAGGCCACCAAGCCGGTGAAACCAGGCGCTGCGGATCATCATGCAGGCCCCCGACGACCAGAAGATGGCGCGCTCATCGTCATATTGCCCCTCATCTTTCTCAGTATGGTAAAAGATGCGGCCCCGGCAGAAAGGATACCCCAGGGTATCCAGCAGGCCGCCGGCGGCCCCGGCATATTCGAAGTGGTCACGCTGCCTTTCGGCAAGCACTTTGGGTTGTACCGCGGCCACATCGGGATATTGGTCCAGCACTTCCTCCAGCGGAACGAGCCAGCCGGGCGTTACTTCCACGTCGGAGTTTAGCAGCACGTAGCGATCCGCCTTCACCATCTTCAGCGCCGTATTGTAGCCACCGCAGAACCCGCGATTCTGGTCCATGGCAATCCGCTCGACCTGGGGATAATTTTTTTCCAGCCAGGGCAAGGAATCGTCGGTCGAGGCGTTGTCGGCCACGATGACACGGGCAGGGCTGCTGAAAGCTACCACGGAGGGTAGAAATTTTTCCAGCAGCGCTCTTCCGTTATAGTTGAGAATAACGACGGCGGTGGAGGCGCTCATCCCATCATTTGGCTAATGTCGAATCCCGGGAGATTGGGAAGCATTCCTTCGGTGCTCTTGCGCAGTTCTTCACGGGCCCGTACATCGGCCTCGTCCATAGCCTTGTTGACGGCGGCGACCACGAGATCCTGGATCAGCACTTTGTCATTGTTGTTGAGCAGCGACGGATCAACCTCGATGGCCAGGAGCTTCTTCTTGCCGTTGACAGTTGCTTTCACCATGCCGGCCCCGGATTCGCCGGTGACCACAATCCGCTGGAGATTGTCCTGGGCTTCACGCAGTTTGGCCTGCATTTCCTTCAACTTACCCATCATTTTCATCATGTCCAGCATGGCGGAGCGGTTTTCTAGCTAACGTCCGGCAAAGGTAATCGACCGGGGGAAATTAATCAGCGGATAAGAGCCACGGTGCCTTCCCGGGAATAATTCTGGCCGGCCTTGTCAGTGATATCGGCCTTCCAGATATACGTAGAGGGAGGCATGGGCTTGCCGTTGCTGCTGCCGTCCCAGGGCTCATTCTTCTCCGTGGA
Organism: Cyclobacteriaceae bacterium; assembly: GCA_016787605.1. Lineage (GTDB taxonomy): Bacteria > Bacteroidota > Bacteroidia > Cytophagales > Cyclobacteriaceae > ELB16-189. Next base: position 12,729 of record JAEUUE010000140.1, on the reverse strand, counting down.
GAAGAGCAACACACCCCACCGGTCAAACACCGAAAGCCTGATCTTCACGAGGTACTGACCTTGCACGATGAACCCGTCATTGAGGTTGTCTTTGTTCGGTGTGAAGGCGGTGGGGTAATAAAGGTTCGAACTGCGGATGAACACTTTCTCGTTGGAAAGACCCTCCGGTAGTGCGGGATCGTTGGGCACGGCACGTACGACATAGCGGACATATTGATTGTCGGGGTCCGGGGCATTGTCGAGAAACGTGGTTCCCGTCTGCGTGGTGGATTGAATGAGCACACCCTGCAAATTGTATTTCTCCAGCACGTAGTGTTTAACTCCATTCTTCCATCCCAGGTAGTCGGACCAGGTGAGGCTGATGGCGTTGCTCAGGTCCAGGGTGCCGTTGAGTTGAACCGGGCACACGTCGCCGCCGGGAGCGCTCAGGATTCCGCACTTATCAACGTAGTCAATCTTGTAGCAATATTGCCCCTGGGTGGTGTACACATTGTCGGTAAAGGGTGAGACGGCGACGGTGGTGTAGAAGGCGTAGCTGCCTCCGCCAGAAGACCGCTGCACATTGTAGCCGGGGGCAGGAATAAACAAGGGATCCTGCACCCACTCGAGGCTTGCGCCGCCGGGACCGACCGTCGCTGAAACATCATCAATGGCGGTGGGCACTGCATTGGAAAACGCCGTGACACATTTTTCGAGCGAGATGCTGGTGCGGCCGCTGCCGTAGTTCGTCGTCACCCGGTAGCAGTAGTCGGTCCTGCACTCAACGTCAGTGTCCACAAACGGGTTGCTGGCGGTGATGACCGTTACCGGGGTCGCCGTGGGGCTGACCCGCTCAATGGTGTAGTTCACAATGCCCGTCAACGCCAGGTTGGAGGTCACCGTCACCTGGTCGCTCTGTGCCGTCACGACCAGTTTGTTGGTGCACATGATATTCGAGTACGTTGACGTATTGGTGCACGGATCGAAAGCGCCGAGACGGAAGCAATAATAATTTTCATCCAGTTTCAGGTCGCTGATCGTCAACGTGGTGGTGGCATACAGGGTGCGGAAGAGCTGGAAGGTAGTGGCGTTGTTGATGGCGACCTCGAGGCGATACAAAATGTTGGTGGCCGTGGTGAACTCCAGGTCGATCTTCGTGGCGTCCACGGACGTGATCTTGTTAAGGCTGGGCGTAGGCAGGGTCGCCAGCGTGGTGATCGATTGGACCTTGGCGGCACAGTTGTCGGCCGACTGCAGGTCACGCCCCCGTACGGAGGGGGTATAGGTGCCTGCGGGAACATAGGTAAACGAAGGGGTCAGGATGTTGTTGGAGAAGGGAAGAATGAATTCTGGTGTGCCGTCGTTGGTAAAGTCAATGACATACTGGTCATAGTTGTTGTCCGTCACCTTGATGGCGGCCCGATTCCCCGAGCAGGAATAGATCTCAAAGTTAGGCTGAACGTTCTGGTCAACCGTGATCACGATGTCGTCCGAACCGATGCTACCGTAAAGAATCGACAACGTGTACGTGCCGGGCGTCGTGTACACATGCGTGAACTGCAGTTGCTGAGAAGGGGTATTGTCGCCAAACGTCATGGTGCAGGGCTTTCCCGCCGTACATTCACCCGCCAGCAGGTTGGTGATCGTGACGGTGAGCGGGGCGCATCCCTTCTTCTGGTCCACCTGGAATCGTCCAAGACGGCTGGTGTAGGGTTGGGCCAGCGCACTCAGCGTGGACAGGCCCACCAGGAGCATCCAAAGAATGGGTTTCGCGGAACGCCGGTATGTGCCAAGGCCTGTCATCAATTCAGATCTACCGTCATGCAGAAATTTTCGGCTTTCGTGAGGTCGCCATGCAGCAGCCGGTCCGTTTCCATAAACGCGACCTCCTGCTGAAAAGTATCCACCAGCCGTTCAAGTGGTTCGGAACTTCGCAAGGGTCGGCGGAATTGAAGTCCCTGGGCTGCTGTAATGAGTTCGATCGCCAGGATGCCGTACACATTTCTGACCACGCGGTGCGCTTTGAGCGCTGCATTGGCGCCCATGCTCACATGGTCTTCCTGGCCGTTCGACGAGACGATCGAATCGACCGAAGCGGGCGTGCAGAGCTGTTTGTTCTGGCTCACCAGCGAGGCAGCCGTGTATTGAGGCATCATCAGGCCGGAATTGATACCGGGATTGGCCACCAGGTAATTGGGCAGATCGCGAGATCCACTGATGAGCTGGTAGGTGCGCCGCTCAGAAATGCTTCCCAGTTCAGCCAGCGCGATGGAGAGGAAATCCAGGGCAAGGGCCAGGGGCTGGCCGTGGAAATTGCCGGCGGAGATGATAGCGTCGCGCTCCGGAAAAACATTGGGGTTGTCGGTGACCCCGTTCACTTCGGCAAGGATAGTCCGCGTGCAGAATTCCAGCGCATCGTGACTCGCTCCATGCACCTGGGGTATGCAGCGGAAGGAGTAGGGGTCCTGGACGTGCTTCTTCGGCTGGGCAATCAATTGACTGCCGGACAGCCACCGGCGTACGGATTCCGCCACGCGCGCCTGGCCCGGCTGGGGCCGGATGGCGTGGACGTCGGGATCAAACGCTTCGATGCGGCCGTCAAACACATCGAGCGACAATGCGCCGACAGCGTTTGCCAACTTCATTATCCGTTGTGCGTGGAGAACGCACCAGGTGCCAAAAGCCGCCATGAACTGCGTTCCATTGAGGAGGGCCAGTCCTTCTTTTGCTTTCAGGTGAATCGGCTTCCAGCCAAATCGAGTTAGGATCTCGGCGGAAGAGAATTCATTTCCTTCCCACCGTACTTCACCCAGGCCGATGAGGGGCAGCGACAGGTGGGCGAGCGGAGCCAGGTCGCCGGATGCCCCGAGCGAACCCATCTCGTACACTTTAGGATAAACCTGGTGGTTGTAAAAATCGACGAGACGCTGAACGGTCTCCAGTTGCACGCCGGAGTTACCATACGCCAGTGACTGCACTTTCAAGAACAACATCAGCCGCACAATCTCGTCGGGAATGGCCGGCCCCATGCCGACCGCGTGGGACTTGACCAGGTTGTTTTGGAGCGTTTCGAGATCGTGGGCCGGGATGTGTTTGTTGTACAGGGAACCAAAGCCGGTGTTGATTCCGTAAACGGGTTTAGGATCGGTGGCAATTTTCTCATCGAGGTACGCCCGGCAACGCTCTATCTTCCGTTTTGCCTCGTCGCCCAGCGACAGACGGGTGCCTTCGTCGAGGACGGCCTGCAATTCAGCGAGACCGAGGGTTTCGGACGTGATGAGGTGATTCTTCACGGCTTGTGAACGGGCTTAAGGAGTGCGATGAGCTGCTCCAGGGTCTGCAGGTGCTGTTCGCCGGTCTTTAGGTTCTTTACGGCCAGGACGCCCGACTTCATCTCGTCGCTGCCGATGACCGCCGCAAAAGGAATCTTCTTCTTGTCGGCATATTCGAGCTGTTTCTTCATTTTAGAAGAGTCAGGATAAATCTCCGCCGCGATACCCTGGCTGCGCAGCGACTGAACCACCTTCAGGCCATACCGTTGGCAGTCTTCATCGAGATGGCAGACCAGTACCTGGGAAGAACGCTGCGTCTCCTCCGGAAAGAGGTTGAGTTCTTCCATGGCATCAAACAGCCGGTCAACTCCAAAAGAGAATCCTACTCCAGAACTCTTTTCCTTGGCATCAAATACTGCCGTGAGGTTGTCGTAGCGACCGCCGCCACTTACGCTGCCGCCGCCGACACCCTGGATCTTCACCTCAAAAATGCAGCCGGTATAGTAACTGAGTCCCCGGGCGAGAGAGATATCGAGTTCAACGGGTGCGTCATCTCCTCCCAGCAGGTTGACGAGGTCGAACACCTTTTCCAGGTCGGCGATGCTGGCCAAAGCGGCCTCGTGGTTTCCCAGTTTGTTGCGCAGGAGTGCGAGCTTTTCGGGGTTGGTGCCTTTCGCGTGGAGTACAGAAAACAGGTCTGTGAGGGCGTCGGGGGAGAAGCCTCTGTTGATCAGTTCTGTCTTTACACCATCTTCCCCGATTTTGTCGAGCTTGTCGATGGCGACGAAGAGCGCGCCTTCCTGGTTCCAGGCGCCGGCAAGCCGTGCCAGGCCAGCGAGGACGCCGCGGTGGTTGATCTTGATGGAATAGGTGAGGATGCCCAGTTTGGCAAACACATCCCGGATCATCAGGATGATTTCCGCTTCGCACACCAGGGAGTCGGTGCCGATTACATCAGCGTCGCACTGGTAGAATTCGCGATAGCGTCCTTTCTGCGGCCGATCGGCGCGCCATACCGGCTGGATCTGGTAGCGCTTGAACGGGAAGGTGATCTCGTGACGGTTCATGACGACGTACCGGGCAAAGGGAACGGTGAGGTCGTATTTAAGTCCTTTTTCCGCGATGACCGGAGTCAGCCGGCGGGAGTCGCGGGAGGAGAGCAGCGCCTCATCGGCCTCTTTCAGGAAGTCGCCCGAGTTGAGCACTTTAAACAGGAGCTGGTCGCCTTCCTCTCCGTATTTGCCGGTCAGGGTTGAAAGGTTCTCCATGGCGGGGGTTTCCAGGGGCAGGAACCCATACCGCTCAAAGACCGAGCGGATGGTCTGGAAGATAAACTGGCGTTTGGCCATGACGGCCGGTCCGAAGTCGCGCGTGCCTTTGGGGAGAGTGGGTCGATCCATAATCAGGGCCACAAGTTAATCACTGGGCCACAGAATCCCTGTTTTTGTGGCTTCTGGCAAATAATCCGGCCCCGGCCGCCTGAAAAACCGGGAAACTGATTAGTTTTGCACCCTTTAAATCGAAGACCATGTCAGTTACCCGTTTGAAGCGCAAGAACCGCAAAGACAAAGCCATCGCTGCCCGCCGTCGTCAGACTCTCAAGCTCCAGGGCTTCAAGCCGGTGGCCAAGAGCGTGGATATCGAGAAGATCAAGGAAGAATTCAAGGCCAAAAAGGCGGCTAAGAAGTAATTCCTCGCTTCCCCAGTTCGACTACCTCCAGCTTCCCGATTTTACCCTGGCCCAGTTCCAGGCGAATCACCGTGCGCATCAGGTGAAAACCTTGTTGCCCGGCTGCCCCGGGATTGATGAAAAGCAGGTTCCTGCTTGCATCTTTTTTCACCTGGCAAATGTGCGAATGCCCGCAGATCAGTACATCGGCGTGTTGTTCGCGCAATAATTTCTTTACCCGCGTTGTGTAGGAAGGCACCTTTCCCGCGATGTGCGTGATCAGGATGGAAACACCCTCTCTCTGCAGCCGGAGATTTTCAGGATACCGGCGTTGCATCGCCGGGTCATCAATATTGCCGTAAACGGCCAGTACGGGTGCGATCTGTTCCAGGCCCGCGATCACGGAAGCATCGCCGATGTCGCCGGCATGCCAGATCTCATCGCAGCCCTGAAAATGCTGCGCAAGCGTTTCATCCAGGAAACCGTGGGTATCGGATACCAGGCCGATGCGCACCTTTTCAGATTAGGGTTGAACAAGTGACTTGACTCGCGTGCCCAGCAGCGAATCCAGGGCCTGATCCAATTCCTTGATCTTCGGATAGGCGTTATTGCTGAGGACAATTATGGTTTTGTCGGCGTCAATGAAGCGGACGATCCGGGTGGAGTAGCCGGGGTTGGAGCCGGTATGCCAGATCTTGCGACCCAGCGTTGGGTGTTGGTCGATCATCCATCCGAATCCGTAGTGGGACAGGGAATCGTTGTTGAGGCGATACGGGGTAAAGGCTGCTTCCAGGGTTTCGTCCTTTACCAGCGTGTGGGCATACAAGGCGCGATCCCACCGGAGAAGGTCGGAGGCTTTTCCGCTCACCCGTCCCGGGCCCTTGCGGTTTCCCAGCCATACAATGTAGTTGGATGATGGAAAACTGTCGGCGGCAACGTAGCGCCCTTTTTCTTCCACGAATACATACCCCCTGGCGAAGTTATCCGTCTTCGCTTTTTCTTCCAGGGTGCGAATTTCGGTGGCATTCATCCCCACCGGCTTGAAAATCCGTTCCCGGCACAACGCAATGAAATCTTTTCCGGAAACCACTTCCGCGATGCTGCCCAACAAGACATACCCGGTATTGCTGTATTCGTATTTCTCTCCCGGTTCGAAGAGTTTGGGCGGATGATACTTTTTCAGGTACTCGAGAATGTCTTCGTTGCCGGCAACTTTGGTCTTGTCCCAATGCTCGTCCATGATGGCCTGGTAATCGGGCAGGCCCGAAGTATGAGTAAGGAGATGCCGTACGGTAATCCCAGGGTAGGGAAGGCCTGAGAGGTATTTGTCCAGAGGATCGTCGAACGAGAGTTTGCCTTCTTCCTGCAACATGAGGATGATCATGCTGGTAAACTGTTTGGAAACAGAAGCAAACTCAAAGATCGTAGCGGTATCGTTGAGCAGTTGATTTTCGGAGTCCCGGTATCCGAAGGCCCGGTGATAGGCGGGTATTCCCTGCTCGGCAATGAGCACCACGCCGGAGAACGTGTGGTGCCTGGTCAGTATCGAGTTGATAGCGCCGGGAAGGTTATCCGCCTTCTCCGGACTTACGGCGCAGCCGGTAACCAGGACCCAAACCGCCAAGAGGAAAGCAAATCGCATGTCTAGTTGATTCTCTTGCCGAGATCGGCGAGGTACTGTTCCAGGGTAGCCGTATGTCCAAAAGCAAATTTGGACAGGAAGCGAAACACCGGGTTGTACACTTCGCCGTGTTCCGTGATGGTCAGGCGGCAGCCCGAATCGGTAGCCACCAGTTCGTACGTCCACGCTCCGCCATAGGGAAGGTCAGGGGTAATGATTCGGGTAACCATGCGTTCGGGTGTGGTAAACTCCTCGATGCGATACTCCACCGCTTCGCCGGATTGGGACACCTCCGTGAAGGAATTGGTGCCAAGCTTGATCTCTTTCAGATCGGAGCGCCATTCCGGCCAGCGTGAGAAATCCGCGAGGACGGCCCACACGTCATCGCGACGGGACTGGAAGTCGCGGCTGACCGAAACTTCGTGTTTTTCAGGCAGGAGGGTACCGGTTATGATCATCGCCAGGATTAGGAAGCCCAGCACGATTAGGATTCGGATGACCGTTTTCATTCCGGGTTGTCGGTGCATAAAGGAATAATTTAGAGGGGTATTACTTAATGGATGGGCCGTTTACTGGCTGCTGCCCAGTTCGGGGACAAAATCGAGAATAATGGAGTTCATGCAAAATCGCTTGCCGGTCGGAGGAGGACCATCATCGAACACGTGCCCGAGGTGGCTGTCGCAACGGCCACACAGCACTTCGATGCGGTTCAGGCCATGGGAAGTATCCGGTTCATAGCGAACGCTGGTCGGTCGGGACGGTTCAAAAAAACTTGGCCATCCGCAATCACTGGCGAATTTGGCGTCGGATCGGAAAAGTCGATTGCCGCAAACGGCGCAATAGTAGGTGCCGCGGCTGTTATACTTATAGTACTTACCGGTGAATGCTCTCTCCGTGGCTTTGTTGCGAGCCACCTGGAACACACTGTCTGAGAGCACCGATTTCCAGATGGAATCCGGGACATTCAATATCGTGGTATCGGTTCGGGAATAATAGGGATTCACCAGACCGGTGCCGACGGTTGCCTCTTGTTTGGCCGATGGCTGGCACGCCAGCGCAAACATCAGGCACAGTGTGATCCAGGGGAGTTTTTGTGAAGAAAGAGGAATCAACAGACCCCTCACATGCCCATGTTTTTTGATTCCTTTTTGGCGCGCTTTTCGGCACGTTTTTCCTTCAGGGTCTTCTGAGGCTTCTTCTTCTCTTCCTTTTTCTTGTCTTGACCTTTTGACATAGTGGTAGATGGTTAGATGAACAATAGCCAAATCTACTATTGAAAATCGTCTCCCGCCAAATACAGGAAGCCGGTTTATGGGGTCAGTGCCGCTTACCGCGCCAGTGACCTGACCATTGTTTTTTCGGGCGCCTGCCGCCGTTCGGCGATGAGGACTGCTGGTGCACCCGGGGACGGCTGGGGTCGGTGGGTACCCCGGCCGAATGATAAGGGTGGCTGTCAACCACGGGGACCGATTTGGTAATCAGTTTCTGAATATCGCGCAGGTACTCTCGTTCTTCGCTGTCGCAGAAGGAAATGGCGATCCCGCTGGCGCCGGCACGTCCGGTCCGGCCAATCCGGTGGACATACGTTTCCGGGACGTTGGGGAGCTCATAGTTAATGACATGAGAAAGATCGTCAATGTCGATGCCCCGGGCGGCAATGTCGGTGGCTACCAGTACACGGGTGTGGCGCGATTTAAAGTTGCTCAATGCCTTGATGCGGGCATTTTGCGACTTGTTCCCATGGATGGCTTCCGCGTTAACGCCGGCCCTGACCAGGTCTTTGGCCACGCGGTCTGCGCCGTGCTTGGTTCGGGTGAAGACAAGGGCCGATTCAATGGCTTCGTTTCTCAACAGATGAAGAAGCAGGGAGCGCTTGTTCGACTTTTCCACAAAATACATCTCCTGACGGACCGTATTGGCCGTCGATGACACCGGGGCTACTTCCACACGCACCGGGTTGGTGAGAATGGAATTGGCCAGTGAGGCAATCTCGGAAGGCATGGTCGCGGAGAAGAACAAGGTCTGGCGGACTTTGGGCAGTCGCGCGATGACCTTTTTCACATCATGGATGAATCCCATGTCGAGCATCCGGTCGGCCTCGTCAAGAACGAAGAACCTGATGTGATCGAGTTTAACGTACCGCTGATCCATAAGATCAAGGAGTCGTCCAGGTGTGGCGATAAGGACATCCACCCCGGCGCGCAAGGCGTCGGTTTGGGGCTTCTGGCCAACACCGCCGAAGATTACAGTGTGTGAAATCCGCAGGTACTTGCCGTAGGCGGTGAAGCTTTCACCGATCTGGGCAGCAAGCTCCCGGGTGGGCGTGAGGATAAGGGCTTTGATGCCATGCGGCCCTTTCTTGTACAACTCATCCTGGTGGATCAATTGAAGAATGGGAATGGCAAAGGCAGCGGTCTTTCCGGTGCCGGTCTGCGCGCAACCCAGGAGGTCGCGGCGTTCGAGCAGAACAGGAATGGCCTGTTGCTGGATAGGAGTGGGCTTTTCATAGCCTTCCTGTTTGAGCGCGCGTAAAATCGGCTCAATGAGATTCAGATTTTCAAATGACATGAGTGTGTGTTTGTTCAGCGAGAGTCGCCAAAAAAGGGTTGAATAAATATGCCTCTTGGCTCAACGCTGGGGCCCTGCTTGTAATGCAAATGCCTTTTAAACGGGAATTTGGAGGTCGTAAAGTACAAAGGTACGACAATTTACCGATTGTGGGTCATTGCGGCCCGAACCGGTGACTGATTCAGTCGGCTACTTCAACGATCATCTCCACTTCGCACGCGATGTTCCAGGGAAGCGAGGTCATGCCCACCGCGGAACGGGCATGCTTGCCGCGCTCCCCAAAAACGTCAATCAGGAGTTCAGAGAATCCATTGATCACCTTCGGATGATCCGTGAACGAAGCTTCGCAGTTGACCATGCCGAACACCTTGACGATCCCCACGACCTTGTTGAGATCGCCGATCTCGTCCTGGAGTGCTTTCAACTGGTAGATGGCCGTATTGCGTGCGGCGGCATAGCCTTCTTCCACGGTGAGATCCTTGCCCACTTTACCATAATATCCTTTCAGGGTGCCCGCGGGTAACGGGCCGTTGCCGGACAAGTACACCAGGTTACCCGATCGTCTTGCCTGAACAAGCTTCAGGTTGGGTGGAAGTTCAGGCCCCACCAACTCAATTCCAAGTTCCTTGAGTCGCTCCTCGACGTCGTAGGAATAAAGCTCGGCAGGCGCCGACTTTTCTGGTTTGGGCGAACCGCACGCCATCAATACAAGCGCTGCAAGAACAGGTATCCTCATATAAAACTGGGGCAAACCGCCCGGTGTCGCGCGTTTAGCTACTCCTTCTCCAGGAAGGGGTAACGATAATCCGTGGGGGGAACAAACGTCTCCTTGATCGTTCTCAGCGACACCCAGCGCAGGAGGTTGACTTTGGCGCCCGCCTTGTCGTTGGTGCCGGATCCCCGGGCCCCGCCAAACGGCTGCTGCCCGACGACGGCTCCTGTCGGCTTGTCGTTGATGTAGAAGTTGCCCGCCGCGTTGGTGAGTTTGCGGGTAGCCAGTTCAATGGCGTAGCGGTCGCGGGAGAGGATGGATCCGGTCAATGCATACGGTGAAGTCTGGTCGACCAGTTCCAGCGTCTGCTCGAAATTCTCGGCGTGATAAACGTAGATGGTCAGCACTGGTCCAAAAATCTCTTCGCACATGGTGATGGAAGAAGGATCCTTGGTGAGGATTACTGTCGGTTCGATGAAGTACCCTTTTGATTTGTCGCACTTGCCTCCGGCGATGATCTCGTTCATCGGGTTCTGGCGTGCCTTTTCGATGTAACCCGCGATGGAGTCAAATGCCTTTTCGTCGATGACGGCGTTGATGAAGTTACCGAAGTCCTCCGTACCACCCATCTTGAAGCTCTTGAGATCGGCGAGGAGATTGTTCTTCACCTCATCCCACAGGTTGGAAGGGATGTAGGCGCGCGAGGCAGCCGAGCATTTCTGTCCCTGAAACTCGAAGGCGCCGCGGGAAAGAGCCGTGGCTACTTCCTTCGGGTGAGCGCTCTTGTGAGCGACAACGAAGTCCTTGCCACCTGTTTCACCCACGATGCGGGGATAGGATTTGTAGCGGGCGATGTTTGCCCCGATGGTTTTCCACATGCCCTGGAACACCCCGGTGCTGCCGGTGAATTGAATCCCGGCAAAATCGCGGTGGTTGAAGATCACGTCGCCGGCCGTGGGCCCGCTTACATACACGAGGTTGATCACGCCGTCAGGGAGTCCGGCTTCGCGAAGGATCTGCATGAACACGCTCGCGGAATAGACCTGCGTGTTGGCCGGTTTCCACACGACCGTGTTGCCCATCATGGCCATGCTGGTGGGCAGGTTGCCGCCGATGGCGGTGAAGTTGAAAGGGGTCAGGGCAAAGCAAAAACCCTCGAGGGGCCGGTACTCCATGCGGTTCCATATACCCGGGCTTGACTCCGGCTGTTCGCTGTAGATCTGTCCCATGAAGTACACATTGAATCGCAGGAAGTCGATCAGTTCACAGGCTGAGTCAATTTCCGCCTGGAAGGCATTCTTCGACTGCCCCAGCATGGTGGCCGCATTCATCTTATAGCGGTAAGGGCCGGCGAGCAGGTCGGCGGCTTTGAGGAAGATGCTGGCCCGGTTTTCCCAGGAAAGGTTGGCCCAAAGCTCTTTGGCATTCAGCGCCGCCTGGATGGCCTGCTCCACATGCGATTTGTCGCCTTCATGAAAATGCCCGAGCACGTGCTTGTGATCGTGCGGGGGGGCGATGGCTTTCTTTTTGCCAGTGCGCACTTCCTCCCCGCCGATGTACATGGGTATATCGAGGGTAGTGGCACGCGCTTCGTCGATGGCTTTCTTCAGCGAGGCGCGCTCCCTGGAGCCGGGCGCATAGCTGAGAACAGGTTCATTTTTGGGTATGGGCAGGTGGAAGAATCCGGTAGACATGGTGTAAAATTTGGAGGCCCAAAAGTACAAAAATCCGACCGTGCCTCAGAGCAGGCGGCGCAATTCCTCGAGCGTGGTGATTTCGTGCGTGACCCGGGCCTGGTGCGGGGTCTGCGCGGGATTGTAAAAGATCGTGTCGATACCTGCTGCGTCAGCGCCGGCGATGTCTGTCTGGAGGTTGTCGCCAATCATCACGGCGGTTTCCGGGGTATGCCCGCTTTGCCGGAGGGCGAACTCAAAGATTTTCCGGGATGGTTTCTTGCTGCCGGCGCGCTGCGAGGTGACGACTTGACGGAAGTAGTGGCCGATCCCTGCCGACTGGATCTTGGTGGTCTGAATCTCGTCGAACCCGTTGGTGACGATGGTCATCGGGTAGCGAGGGTGGAGGTAATCGAGGATCTCGCGGGCATGAGGGAGGAGGCTTTTCTTCAACGGCAGTTCCTCCAGGTAGCGCGCGGAAAACTCCAGCGCGGCGCGCACGTCGTCCACCCCGGTGTCGTAGAAGACGCGCGTAAATCGCTCGGTGCGGATGACGTCCTGGCCGATCAGCCCTCGATCGTAGCGGTCCCACAGGTCCAGGTTGACGCGCCGGAAGGTCTCATGGAAGAACCGGAAGCTCGTGACGCCGCGCTCCTCCATGCGGAAGCGTGCAAAGAGTTCGCGCAGCGTCTCCTCCGCGTTGGCTTCGTAGTCCCACAAGGTATGGTCGAGATCGAAAAGGACGCAGGCGTATTTCTTCATCGGGTGGGAGGGGCCGGGGGCTGCAGCTTGAACTTGTTGAGGGCCAGCTCCCGGTTGCTGAACAGCGTGTGGAATACCTGCAGGTCCTTTTGCAGCACGGGGTCGCGCTTGACGAATTCCAACATTTGCTTGAGGATATCGATCACTTCGTCCTTGACGGAATAAAATGACCAGGTGTTGTGCTTGCGCGAGGAAAGGATGCCGGAATTTTTGAGGTAAATCAGGTGCCGGGAGGTCTTGGCCTGGGTGAATTCCAGGATACGCTCCAGGTCGCTGATGCACATTTCGCCGTTGGTCATGATAAGGTGCAGGATACGCAGTCTCGACGTGTCGGAGCAGGCCAGGAAGATCTGGGCGCCCAGGTCGATATTGAAATGTTTGAGCCGCACGGAAAAATGGGTGCGCCAAATTACTGAAAAACCTCTGGTGGAAGGAGTCGTTAGGCGGTTCGTGGCCTTCTGCCTATCTTTGAG
>JAEUUE010000043.1 GCA_016787605.1 Cyclobacteriaceae bacterium | reverse complement strand
TTCTGGCATCAGCCGCTGGGAAGGCGAGAGCACGGAAATGGCGCCGCAGCCGGCGCACCACCGTACGTCTACGTTGGGCTTGAAGTCTTTGGCGGTATAGATGAGGCTGCCTTCATGGGGCCGCTCCAGGAGTTCGTCGATGGCGGTTTTCATAGTCTTATGCGATCACTTCTTTTTCGGTGAGTATTTCGGAAATCTTCTGTTCCAGTTCGGCCGATTTGAACGGACGGCCCTGGACCTTGTGGATGCCGGTGATGGGCTTCAGGTACTTGGCCTGGAGCAGCCACTGCAGCTGTCCCGAGTTCAATTCCGGCACGATGACACGCTGGAAGCTGTTGAGGATCTGGCCCAGGTTGCGCGGGAAGGGATTGAGGTAGCGCAGGTGCAGGAAAGAAATGGTCATTCCCTTGGCGCGCAGCTTCTCACAGGCGGTCTTGGCGGCGCCGTAGGTGCTTCCCCAGCTGATCAGCAGGGTGTCTCCTTGCGACGGACCATCCACCACGGCTTCCGGAATGTCGTTGGCGATGCCGTCGACTTTCTGTTGACGCAGGCCTACCATCTTCTCGTGGTTGGCGGCATCATGCGACACGTTGCCGCTGATGTCTTCCTTTTCAAGGCCACCAATGCGGTGTTCCATGCCCTGGAAGCCGGGGACGGCCCACATACGGCGGAGGGTTTTCGGATCACGGCGGTAGGGACCGAATTCTTCGATATCGGTGGCGAATTCCGGTTGAATATCAGGCAGTTCCGAGATTTTCGGGATTCTCCATGGTTCGGAAGCCTGACCGATGTAGCCGTCAGAAAGGAGCAGGACAGGGGTCATGTATTTCAGTGCGATGCGGGCGGCTTCGAGTGTCATGGCGAAGCAGTCGGAAGCGCTGGCGGCAGCTAAGACTGGCATGGGAGCTTCACCGTGGCGGCCGAACATGGCCATGAGTAAATCGCTTTGCTCGGGTTTGGTAGGCAAACCCGTGGAAGGACCCGCACGCTGGACGTCGATGATCACGAGCGGGAGTTCCGTCATGACGGCCAGGCCCATGGCTTCGGTTTTCAGCGAAAGGCCAGGACCACTGGTGGTGGTGGCGGCGAGGCTTCCTCCGAATGCGGCGCCGATCGCGCTGCAGATGCCGGCGATTTCGTCTTCGGCCTGCAGGTGCTTGACGCCATACTTCTTGAATCCGGAGATGGCCTGGAGAATTTCCGTAGCCGGAGTGATGGGGTAGGAACCCAGGAACAGTGGCAGGTTGGCTTTGCGCGCGGCTACGACAAGTCCGAGTGCAACGCCCTGGTTGCCAGAGAGGGTCCGGTAACGACCAGGTGCAAGCGGTGATTTGTCGACGATATACTGTTTGGTGAAGGAGTCGTTCTTTTCGGCGTAGTTCCAGCCGGCTTGCAGCACATGTACGTTGGCCGTGATGACGTCCTCTTTACCTTTGAATTTGCTGGTGATCCAGTTTACGGTAGGCTCGAGCGGACGGTTAAACAACCAGTAGGTTAGGCCCAGTGCAAAGATGTTCTTGGTTTTGCTTGCGATTTTGGTCGGGATATTGAGTTCGGCAAGTTCAGCCTTCACCTCTTTCCCGATGTTGATCGCATATACGGTATAATTCTGCAGGCTCCCGTCTTCCAGCGGGTTGGCCGTATATCCGGCCAGGCTGAGGTTGCGGGCGTCGAAGCCTTCCGTGTTGGCGATGATGATGCCGCCGTCTTTCAGGTTGGCTTTATTGACTTTCAGGGAGGAGGCGTTCATGGCCACCAGCACGTCGATGTAGTCGCCCAGGGTGTGTATGTTGTGGGTGCCGAAGTGAACCTGGAAGGCGCTGACGCCGTAGAGGGTGCCTTCGGGGGCACGGATTTCGGAAGGGTAGTCGGGGAATGTGTTGACTTCATTCCCGGCAAATCCGGAGGTTTCTGAGAATTGGGTGCCGACGAGCTGCATGCCGTCGCCCGAGTCACCGGCAAAACGGATGGTTACGTCCTCGAGATGTTCTATGATCTTGGTCATTGGCGCTGATTTCTAGGTTCAAAAGCTGTCGAAAATGTAGACCCGTTCCCAGGCTGATAAAATGACATAAATCACTTTTGGGCCTAATCCTGCGCAGGACGGCAGTTTGTGGGCGGGTTCGTGCCACCCGGAAAATAGCTTCCTCGGGTCGAATAATGGATAAACGAGTCCGAAATAGGGGACTCCACTCTTGACCCGTCAATGGCTCAGGGGTGGGTCTCTATAGTGACTAAACTGTCGGTCGAACAAGGCCAGGCGATCTGACCGGCTATTTCACGGCCGTTACCTCCCTGCCTTCGGTTGTCCCGCTTTTGGCGAATGGGACATTTTCATGAGTGGAATTGGATTTCTTACTGCGTAGCAGCGCGTCCTGCTGGTTGTCAAAGTGGTACAATTTGGCAACGGTTATTTGCTTGGCGACAAAACTCAAGGCGAGGCTGGCAAGGAACGCGCCGGCGAAAGGTCCCAGCCAGTAGATCCACCAGTCATGCCACTCACCTGAAATGACCGCCGGCCCGAGGCTGCGGGCGGGATTGGTGCTGGTCCCTGAAATGGCGGCCTCGAGCGGGACCATGATGGCGTAAATGATTGGGAAGATCGCCGGGGTATACATGCGAAGGTGACGGAACCCAATGAAGAGAACCAATCCCGAGACCATGATGAACGTTGTAATCACTTCACCGGCGAGGGCCATGGTGGTGCTGTAGCCCGTGCCTACCGTGGTGGCGCCGAAAGAAAGGCTTCGGCCCATCGATCCCCAAGCCAGGAGGGGAAGGCATCCCACAATGGCGCCAGTGAGTTGCCCAAGTACATAGAATCCCGCCGACTTGATCTCAATCTTCTTGAAGAGCAGGAATACCATGGTCACCGCTGGGTTGATATGCGCCCCGCTGACCTTGCCGATGTTGGTCAGGGAAATGGTGGCTCCCCAGCCTCCAAACAAGAAGCCTGTAATGATGCGCCGGGTGGTCACACTCGGAATGATCTCCGCCATCGGGCTGCCGGTGCCAAACATGAAAATGACCAGGGAAAGGCCAATCAATAGCAGGAGCGCGGTGCCGATGAACTCGGATAGAAATAGTTGGAAGGATGAGGGTTGATCTTTCATGATACGCTGCCTCCTGGCCGCATGGAAAAGAA
>JAEUUE010000011.1 GCA_016787605.1 Cyclobacteriaceae bacterium | reverse complement strand
ATCCGTGCCCTGCGCAATACCCAGGCGCGGAGCCACGCGGACGACATGGAGATCGACGATTACGCCTACTGCCGGTTCACCCATTTCGCGGAGGATCACATTGGCTGATTTTCTGCCGATGCCGGGAAGTTCGGTGAGTTCCTTTAAGGTGCGGGGAATATTCTTGTTCTGCTGGATCCTCCGGGCGATCTCCAGCAGCCATCCCGTCTTCTTCCGGTGGCCTCGTACTTTTTGCACGAGGGGGATGACGGCTTCCGGGGTTGCCATCGACAGGGCTTTCATATCCGGAAAAGCGTTGAAGAGTTCCGGCGCCAGCTTGTTGATGTTGCGGTCGGAATCCTGTGCCGAAAGCACCACCACGACGATCAGTTCGTAGGGATTTCGGTAGTCCAGGGGGTGCTTTTTGCCTTTGTACTTTTTCAGCAAAGGCTGAATTTCTTTTTTCCAGTCGACTTTTTTCATAGTGTCAGTTTTTGACAGGATGGATGGGAAGTGTTATGCTGGAAGCGTGTTTGCCACCGAAGTGAATGATGTTGCGCACCTTGATCAGGTTTTTCTCGGTGGCAATCTCCGTCCCTGTATTCGGATTCGGATCATAATGCGGCGCCTTGCTGCTGGTAATCGTGACGCGGATACGGTGTCCTTTCTTGAACCGGTTGGCCGTGTACACTTGACCGATCCGGATCTTGTACACCTCGCCAGGCTTCATCAGCTCTTGCTTCTCAAAGCCGTTGCGGTAACGCATCCGAAGGTACCCGGCGTCCAGGCCATGCAGGTTGATCGATCGGCCATCCGGGTAGACGTCGGAGAGCGTGAAGGAGAAGTCGGTGTCTTTGGCTTCGGAACTGACGTACAACTCGGCTACGATCTCCCCGATCACTTCCATGTCAGCCTGCAGCACTTCGCTTGTGTACACCAGCACATCCGGTCGGGCCTCGTTTTCACGCTGGTCATAGGGATAAGATTTCTCATACGACTTGTCCCAGAACGGATTCGCCGGATCGAAGAGGTAACTGTCTTTGCTGTCTTTTCCGGGTTGGGTGCTTAGCGTTCCTTCTTTGAGAGATCCGTTTCCACCGAGGTAGTAGAGGGTAGGTACCGCGCGGGAGAGCGGCCACTCTTTTTCCGACCGCCATTCGTTAGCGCCCATCACAAAGATGCTCACCGGGGCCAGCGGATCTTTAGGTGCCAGTCCTTTGAGATGGATATCGTACCATTTGAGTAGCTCGGCGTCGTAGTCCATACCGGCATTCGGCCCGAAATCGACTTCCCCAAACTTCGTTTTGCGGGTGGTGAGTGACGTGTGATTCCAGGGCCCGAGAATGAGAATACTCTGTTCTCTTGCCTCGGCCGTAGCCGCTTCTTTGCGCATCTTGTTGAAGCCGCGTGTCGCTCCCTCCGGTCCATACGCAGCATCGTACCAGCCGCTTTCCAGGAACACCGGGTTCTTCATCTTGGTGAAATCTCTTTCCACGTTGACAAAGTCCCACCAGGATGACTGATCCGGATGGGCGAGCCAATCGTAATATTCAGGTGCGTATTTCTTCAGAATGGGAAGATCCGCCAGCGGACGGAACTGGTACCATTGCTTCCGATCGCTCTTCTCCCATTCTTCGGTAGCGGGTTCGTCGTCCCACGGACCTGACGGATCGTTGGCCCGCTTGCGCTTGTCGGCGAAGATGTAAGGCATGAACCAATCGATCCACGGATGAGAAAAGGCACCACCGTAATAGAAGAAGTGATGACTTCCGATTGGTGTCATTTCGGGTGCGGCGGCGGCCAGGTGAGGCGGGGCCTGTGACATGGCCAGCCATTGCACGATGCCCGGATACGATCCGCCGTAGGTGCCTACTTTGCCCGTGCAGAATGGCTGGGTGCCCATCCATTCGATCACG
>JAEUUE010000186.1 GCA_016787605.1 Cyclobacteriaceae bacterium | reverse complement strand
CCTGAGTGAATACCGCGATGGCGCGCTGGTCCTCGAATACCTGGACCAGCTGAAGAAGACCGTCACCCGCCCCTGGACGATCATGGAAATCTGCGGCGGGCAGACGCACAGCCTGGTCAAGAACGGAATCATCGACATGCTTCCCCGGGAAATCACCATGGTCCACGGACCCGGGTGCCCGGTATGTGTCACTCCGCTGGGAATTATTGACGAGGCCATCCTTCTCGCCTCGCGCCCCGATGTCATCCTCTGCTCCTTCGGCGACATGCTGAGGGTTCCCGGCTCGAGCCGGAGCCTGCTGGAAGCAAAAGCCGAAGGCGCCGACGTGCGCATCGTTTACTCGCCGCTCGAAGCGGTAAAACTGGCGAAGGAAAATCCCGGTCGAGAAGTCGTTTTCTTTGCCGTGGGGTTCGAAACCACGGCGCCGGCCAATGCCCTGTCGCTGGTGCAGGCCGAGCGGGAAGGGATTTCAAACTACAGCATCCTCGCCTCCCACGTGCTGGTGCCTCCGGCGATGGAAGCCATACTCAGTGACCCGGAATGCCGCATCGACGCGTTCCTGGCGGCTGGCCACGTGTGCACCATCATGGGCATGAACGAGTATGAACCCATCGTGGAAAAGTACAAGGTTCCCGTCGTCGTCACCGGCTTCGAACCGGTCGACCTGCTCCAGGGGATCCTCATGGCCGTGAGACAGCTGGAGGCCGGCGAATGCAAGTTGGAAAATCAGTATGCCCGCGTGGTGACCCGTGAAGGAAACCCGTTGGCCCAGGCCGTTATGAAAGATGTGTTTGATGTTTCCGACAGGGCGTGGCGTGGAATCGGCACCATTCCCCAAAGCGGGCTGGAAGTGAACCGGCGCTTTGCCGCCTACAACGCCCGAAACAAATTCAACCTTTCGGATACCGAAGTAAAGGAGAATCCCGACTGCATCTCCGGTGCCATCATGAAAGGAATGAAGAAGCCGTTTGAATGCCCGATGTTCGGCACCGTATGCAAACCGGAGCATCCGCTCGGGGCGCCCATGGTGAGCAGCGAAGGCGCCTGCGCGGCCTATTACCACTACGCCAATACGCTGCAGGAAAACTGAAGTCCCTATGTCCTCGCGCGTCAAACTCCATTGCCCCATGCCCAAACTTGACTTCGACGTCATCACGATGGGTCATGGAAGCGGAGGACTGCTCACGCAACGCTTGCTGCAAAGCGGGGTCTTCGACTTGCTGAAGAACGAGCATCTCGATCAACAGCATGACGGCGCGCTGGTGGACTTGTCAGGAAAAGTTGCCTTCTCCACCGACAGCTATGTCATCTCCCCCATCTTCTTTCCCGGGGGCAACATTGGCGAGCTGGCGGTCAATGGCTCGGTAAATGATCTCTCCATGTGCGGGGCCATCCCCCGCTACCTTTCGCTGGCCTTCATCCTGGAAGAAGGACTTCGGATGGAAGAATTCTGGGAAGTGCTCGTATCCATCCAGCAAGCCTCCCTCCGCGCCGGGATTACCATTGTGACCGGAGATACGAAAGTGGTGGAGAAAGGAAAGGGTGACAAGATCTTCATCAACACGTCCGGCGTGGGCATGCTTCATCCCCGGGCGCAGATCTCCTGGCAGGCCGTAAAGCCGGGCGACAAGATTATAGTGAGCGGGAACATCGCCACTCATGGCATGGCGATCATGAGCCGACGCAAAGGACTGGAATTTGAAACAACCATCGAAAGCGATACGGCTCCCCTGAACCACCTGGTCAAAGCCATCCTGGACGAAGCCGGGCAGGATGTTCACTTCCTCCGGGATCCCACGCGGGGAGGTGTTGCCACCGTCATGAACGAGCTGGCCTCCATCTCGAAACTGGGGATCGATCTCCGCCAGACCGAGATTCCCGTCGACGACCAGGTGATGGGCGCCTGTGAGATGCTGGGGTTGGACCCGCTCTACGTCGCCAACGAAGGAATCTTTCTTGCCGTGGTGGACCCTGCGGCAGCCGACCGGGTGTTGGACATTATGAAGAACGACGAGATGGGCAATCGCGCCCGCTTCATCGGTGAAGTGACCTCCGCCCACTCCGGGCAGGTCGTGCTTCAAAGCGCCATTGGGGGCCGACGGGTGGTCAACTACCTGACCGGCGATCAGCTGCCCCGGATCTGCTAGCCACAGGCTATAAAAATCGGTGGGAGCCTGAAGAAACAAAGCGAAGGGCGTCTCACTATATTTGTTAAGCCACACCAAAGCTGTGATCATGAAAACTATTTGCACCCTATTATGCCTTTCTGTCCTCCTGGTCGCCTGGACGGCTTCGGGTCAATCCAAGCGTGACAAGCTGATGGCCGACGCCAAGGAAGCCAAGGCGGAGTTCATCAAGAAAGATTCCAAGATGGCCGGGCTGTTTGGCAAGGCGTACGGTTACGTCATTCTTCCCAACGTAGGCAAGGGAGGAATCGGGATCGGCGGAGCCGCCGGAAATGGCATTGTGTACGAGCGCGGAAAAGTAATCGGCACGGCCAAGATGAGCCAGGTGAGCGTGGGCTTGCAGCTCGGCGGACAGGCCTACCGGGAAGTCATTTTCTTTGAAAGCAAAAAGGACCTGGACCGCTTTAAGGAAAACCGCGTGGAGTTCTCCGCACAAGTCTCCGCGGTGGCGGCCACGGAAGGAGCGTCCGCCAACGCCAAGTACGTTGACGGAGTGATGGTCTTCACTATGCAAAAAGGCGGCCTGATGTACGAAGCCTCTGTGGGCGGACAGAAGTTCAAGTACGAGAAATAATTCGCCGGAACAGGGTACCCGGCACAAGTCAAACACCCGGAACGTGAATCGCGGGTGACCTCAATCATTGTTTCCTGGTGCCTTCCCGCCCACTTTTGCTGTCAATGAAAGGGTACTTCCTCACCTGCCTGTGGCTTACCGGCCTGATCGTCCAGGCCCAGACCCCTCCCGCTGCCAAGCAGATTCAACAACACACCCAGTCGTGGTATTCGATCAACAGCACCTTCCGGTTCTCCGACCACTGGGGCGCGGTGGCCGACTTTCATAATCTCAATGACGGGCTCTTCGATCAGTACTTTTACTTCCTTCGCTTCGGGGGCGTGTACTGGATCGGCGGAAAACACCCGGTCATCGCCGGCGCCGCGCGTTTATGGAAAGCTCCTCCCGAGGGCCTGCAAACCTGGGCCATTGAGAACCGGATTTATCAGCAGTGGTCAACCGCCACCCATCCCGGGAAGTGGTCGATCCTGCAGCGCATCCGCACCGAACAACGGTGGCGCGACCAGGTAGTCAATGACCAGGTAACGGGAAATCAATTCAGTTTCAGGGTGCGATACCTCGCGAGCTTCGAGTTCAGCGCCTTCAAGAACCCCAGGCTTCCCGCCTTCGTGGTGTCCGATGAACTGCTGGTGCAATTCGGGCCCTCCATTGTGTACAACACCTTTGACCAGAACCGTTTCTTTGTGGGCATCCGGGTTACGGTCAACGACCGCCTCAACTTCGATACCGGTTACATGAATGTTCTTCAGCAAAAATCGACCGGGTACGACTACGACCTGGGTCACGTCTTCCGGCTATTCTTCTACTATCACTTAGACGCCTCGCGAAGCCACAGAGAAAAGCGATTCCTGGAAAACACCGAGTAGTTTTATTTGATAATTCTGACTTCCTCCGTCTTAAACTTACCCGTCCTCCACGAAGTGGTTTCGTGGATGTAGGTATTCGGCTTCACTTCGAGAATCTCGACAATCAATTTAAGGCTGGCATCCATCTCGATCTTGCTGTCGTTTCGGATCACTTTGTAGGGAAGAAGCCGGTACGAACACTCGTCAATCCACTCGGTCAGGTACTCCACGATCAGGCCCAGTTGCTCATTCTCTTCCCGCTGCACACCGGCCTTACGGGTGATCACCCACTTCCCTTCTTTATGGTCATGAATCTCAAAAGTCCCTTCCTTGATTGCGGAGCATGCCGAAGGCTGGACCTGCGAGAAGGCCGGGAAGGCCAAGACAAGCAGTCCCAGCGAAATCAACCCACACAGACAGGGAATGTGCCATTTCATATGCATGAAAACCAATGGACTATCAAAGGTAACCCATTCCCCGTTATATTGAAGAAGGTTTTCGTCGCCTGAACATGCGCCTAATCTGCCTCATTCTAATCCCCATTCTGAGCTGCCTGTCGTGCGGTGAAAGCGACAATGCGCCAGCCACACGGTCATACCGCATGGGGTTTGGAAATTCAGCTCCGCGGTTCGATGACTTTAACCTGATTATTCAATCGCTCAATCTCTGGACCGCCAGGTCCGATGCGGCCATTGTCAACACGGAAGTACCCTGGGATAGTCTGTTGTCAGGGGTTAACGCCGTGGATTATGTCAACCGGAATTACGCCGGCCTTGTGCAGTTCTATCGAAGCAAAAACATGAAGCTGTGGGTGTACATCGACCCGCAGAATGGTCTCGACCGGGCTGCTGATGCCACCGCCCTGCAGATGCGGGGCAAAAGCATTGCCGAAGCCGACATTCAGGCTGTCTATCGCCGGTTCGTCGTGGTAATGGACAGCCTGCTGAACCCGGATCATCTCGGCCTGGCGCTTGAGACCAACCTGATCCGGTTAGCGTCTTCGCCAGCCATCTACCAGGGAGTGAGACAGGCGGCCAACGACGTGGCGGCTGAACTGAAAGCCCGGGGGAGAACGGTTCCGCTCAGCGTGAGCGTTCAGGTAGACGTCGCCTGGGGTACCCTGGGTGGCGGCGGGTTTGTGGGCATCGCGCAGGACTTTGCTGATTTCCCTTTCATGGAAGAGTTGGGACTTTCCTCTTACCCGTATTTCGGAACGGAAGACCCCGATCAACTCCCCGTCAATTATTACTCCCGGCTGATCGAAGAAAAAACTATCCCAGTGTTTGTTTCGGAAGGTGGTTGGTCTTCAGGCTCGGTGAGTACTCCCACCCAGTCATTCACCAGTTCACCGGAAGAACAAGCCCGCTACATCCGTCGACATCCTCTTCTCCTCGATGAGGTGAACGCTATGGCCTGGTTCCAGCTTCCGTTTACTGACATTGATATTGCCAACCTT
>JAEUUE010000138.1 GCA_016787605.1 Cyclobacteriaceae bacterium | reverse complement strand
AGCATGTCGATGATTCCGTTCTTGACCAGGCTGTGCGTCTGCCCGCCGCAGATTTCCATGATCGTCCAGGGGCGGGTGACGGTCTTCTTCAGCTGGTCCAGGTATTCGAGGACCAGCGCGCCATCGCGGTATTCACTCAGGAATTTCATGGGGTATCCGTTTGGGTGGAGGATCCTTCCAGCTCATCCAACTCGCCAATGCGGCGGATATATTCGAAGGTCTTGTGGGCTTCCGCTTCGTCGATCGTGCCGATGGCCACGCCGACATGAACGAGCACGTAGTCGCCCACCTGGGCCTCGGGCACCATCGAGAGGTTGATCTCCTTGATCACGCCTCCGAAACTCACCTTACCCATGCGGAAGGTGTCGTCGAGTTGGGCGGAGATGGCCGTCAGTTTACCGGGGATGGCAAGACACATGATTGTACGATTTGTTGGTGGAAGGACTGATGCAACTTCTCCACCTGCAGGCAGGCGAGCTGTCCGTACCCGATGCACTCGTCATTGGGTGACAGCTCCTGGTGGAAGAGAAGTTCGAATTCATCGGCAAGCAGGCCGGTGAGGAGATCATTAAGGAGCGCATTCTGGAAGACGCCGCCGCTGAAGGCCAGGGTGCGGCATTTTTGCTGACGGGCTATTTCGGCGATCCAATGGACGAGGCCCACGTGGAACTGGTAGGCAATAGCACTTCGGGAACTGCCCTGGAGCAGGTGACGGATCACATAGTCGGTGATCTTGTCGGTGGTGAATTCCGGGATCGGCTCCAGGAACCGGTTGTGGGCGCGAAGGGCGCAGTTTTCCAGGAAAAGAGCGGCTTCGCCTTCGTATGTGCTGTGGTCGCACAATCCCAGGAGCGAGGCCACCCCGTCGAAAAGCCGGCCAACGCTGGACGTCATTAATCCCGGTTGTTGAAGCATCGACCGGTACAGTTTCCACTCGTCATCGGTGAACTTGTCCTGGAGGAGCGCGATGGCTTCGGGGTGATCCTTGGCAAGCGATAAGGCGCACAGTCTTGGTTCCCGCGAAAATTTGTCGCCCAGGATGTGTTGGAAATAGCCGAGATGATCGACGCGTTCCATGCGGTAGTCTTCATACCGGAAAAACTCGCCGCCCCACACGTGCCGGTCTTCGCCCAAACCTGTTCCATCCCAGATGACTCCCAGCACCGGATCGGTGGAGGCGATGCGGTCATTTTCTGCAAGCACCGCTCCAAAGTGAGCCTTGTGATGCTGAATCTCCCGGTGTTCGGCCTTCCAGGCATCACTGAGTTGTTTGCCTGTTTGGGTGGAGAAGTAGCCGGGGTGCAGGTCAGTCACAACGGTTGAAGGAGCGGTATTCAGCAAGCGAAGCAGGTGGTCCAGCGTATGCCGGTACTCCGCCTGGGTATCGTAGTTTTCCAGGTCGCCGAGATATTGGCTGGCGTACAGGTTGCCGCGGGTATACAAGGCGAAGGCACTCTTCATATCGGCGCCCATCGCCAGCACCGGGCTGTCAAAACGGAAGGGGTGAGAGAAAATCAGGGGAGCCATTCCCCGCGACCGCCGCAGCACGATCCGTTCCCGGCCGTGCGTCGTGAACTGAACCACGCTGTCGTCCTGGGGCACCACGATATCGCGGTCATGTATCAGGAAGCCATCGGCAATGTGCCCGAGGTTTTCAATCGCCTTCTTGTCACTATAGAAAATGGGTGAGCCGCTGATGTTGCCGCTTGTGGCGACGAGGGGGCCGCGGAAAGCGTCGGTCAAAAGAGCCAGCAGGGGTGCGGAGGGGAGCATGATGCCCAGGCGGTCGAGGCCGGGGGCTACCCCGGGCAGTGAAGTGTGGTTCTTCCGTTGCAGGAGCACCACCGGGCACTCGAGTGATTGCAGGGCTTCCGCCTCCGGATCACTGATGTGAACGTAATGCCGGGCTTCTTCCACGGAGTTCATCAGGAGAGCGAAGGGCTTGGAAGGCCGATGCTTGCGCTCCCGAAGGAGGGCTACGGAGTCGGCATTGCCGGCGTCGGTGACCAACAGGTAGCCTCCAATTCCTTTTACGGCAATGATCTTTCCCTGCCTGAGCCATTCCACGGCCTGCTCGATGACGTGCGCGGCCTTGGAGGTGAGCATCTGTCCGGTGGATGCCACCAGGCTAAGCGTCACGGCACACTGCGGACAGCTGTTGGTTTGTGAATAGAAGCGCCGATGAGCGGGGGAGCGAAATTCCTTCTCGCAATCAGGGCACATCGTGAAGCGGGCCATGGTGGTCAACGGCCTGTCGTAGGGCAGCCCCGTGATGATGGAGTACCTCGGCCCGCATTTCAGGCAGGTGGTGAAGGGATAGCCAAACCGGCGGTTACCCGGCTGTGAGAGTTCTTTCCGGCAGTCGTCGCAAAGCCCCAGGTCGGGGGTGAGGAGCACTTTGGGAAGACCTTCGGATTGGCTTTCGGTAATTTCAAAGGAGTCAAAGATGCGTGAAGGGACTTCCTGAGCGGTAATGGCGCTGATTCGTGCGTGCACCGGTGGCTTGGTGCATAGTTCTTTTTGAAAGGAATCAAGTTGAGTAGTGGAGCCGCTGACCTCGATGTCGACGCCGCCCACGTTGTTGTTCACCCATCCGGTCAGGCTGTGCCGGTTGGCCAGCCGGTATACGTAAGGCCGGAATCCGACCCCCTGAACAAGACCCTCGATATGGAGTCGGCGGGTGGCCATGGTTTACGCATTTTCCGCGAGTTGCCTCGCTTTGGCGGCGAGCTTCTTTTCAAGCCATTGATACCAGGAAGTCATGCCCAGGCCAAGCGTAGTCGAGAGCTCGAGAAATTCAATGGTGGGATTGACTTTCCGGGCATATTCCTTGGCCCGTTCGACTTTGAAGTTTACGTAGGGGAGAAGGTCGATCTTGTTGATGATGCACAGCTGGCTGGACGCGAACATGTCGGGGTATTTGAGCGGCTTGTCGTCGCCTTCCGTAACGCTGATAATGGCTACCCTCGCTTCTTCGCCCAGGTCGAACAACGCCGGGCAGACCAGGTTGCCGACATTTTCGATGAACAGGATCGACTGGGGGGTGAGATTCAGTTGGTGCAGGGCGCGATGGACCATGTCGGCATCGAGGTGGCACCCCTTGCCGGTATTGATCTGAACCGCTTCAACGCCGGTGGCCGCGATGCGGTTGGCGTCGTTCATCGTTTGCTGATCCCCTTCGATGACGCAGAAGGCGTGTTTCCCCTTGAGGTCGGTCAGCGTTCTTTCGAGCAGGGCCGTCTTTCCGGAGCCCGGGGAACTGACGAGGTTCAGCGCCAGGACCTGTTGCTGCTGAAAATGTTCCCGGTTATGAAGAGCCTGGCGGTCATTCTTTTCCAGGATATTCTGTTCCAGTTCGATCACGCGGGTGTAATCCGTGTGGGGATGGTGGTGTTGGGGCTGAATCAGCGAGGAGGGGCTGACCGGCGAAAAATTTACCGTGTCGAGGCCGGCTCGGGTTATCGTAATTCCGCCGGGTTGATCACATCCACAGGTGCTGCACATAGGGTCGAAGGTTGAAAAGTCTAAAGTTTAACGTCTAAGGTCAGAATTTCATGGTGAGGCTCTTTACGCGCAACTCCTTGCCTTGCAGGAACTCGTTCAGGTAGTCTTGGCAATCCGGGCAGGGCTGGAAAGGTTCGGTGACCGTAAATTCCTTGCCGCATTTCATGCAGCGCATTTTGCCTTCGATCCGGTTGACTTGTCGTTGCGCGGTGGCGAGCACGGAGTTCTTTACACCGGCATTCCAGGCGAAGTCCAGCGCGTCAAATTCCACGCCGGCGAGCGCCCCGATGTCGAGTTCGATGCGGTCGACCCCCCGGGCCCGGTGCTTTTTCACCTGCTCCTCGGCCAGGTCGACGATGCTCATCACGATCGACAACTCATGCATGGCTACCGGGAACTGCGCGAGCGTCTGGTCATAAACCAGGTGGCCAACACGATGGCGGCGCCGATGGCGAGCGTCAGCGGGATCGCATGCTCCGGGTTGGCGACATAATGTCCCGGGCTCAGGGGGTTTTGAGTTCCGTGGCCAGGGTGCGCAAAGACCGGAAGGGAAACCGCAACAAGCAGGAGGGAAGCGATTTTTTTCATGGGAAAAAGATTTATGAGTTACGAGTTACTCTTTGTTCTACCTCATAGTTATGACGATTGTCAGGCCGGAGGATGAGGTTCGTCAGGCCGATTTTTCGGTGATAAATAGTAGACTTGTTTATCCTTTTTTCAAAAAAGCACTTCCCACTAACCCTATTGCGATATGGCAACAGATTCACCCGGCAAGCGACCTACCTACTACGAGGAGCTGCGCGCGAAGGGCTACTCCCGTCGCGACTTCATGAAGTTCTGTACGATGATCACCGCCTACATGGGCCTGCAGCAAAGCGGCATCGCCCAGGTGGCAGATGCCCTGAAAACCAAATCGCGTATCCCCGTGATCTGGCTCCACTTCCAGGAGTGCACCTGCTGCAGTGAATCATTCATCCGCACGTCGCACCCGATCACGGCCGACATCCTGTTGGATAAAATATCGCTCGATTACACGGAAACGCTGATGGCCGCCTCGGGCCACCAGGCGGAAGAAGCCATGCAGAAAACGATGAAGGATCACTATGGGGAATATGTGCTCTGCGTGGAAGGTTCCGTTCCCACATTCGGGGATGGTGAATACTGCTGCATTGGCGGCAAGTCGGCAGTCCAGATCCTCCAGGAAACGGCGGCCGGGGCCAAAGCCATTATCGCCTGGGGCAGCTGCGCCTGCAATGGTTGTGTGCAGGCGGCCAAGCCGAACCCGACGCACGCCACGCCCATCCATAAGCTGGTCAAAGGAAAGCCCATCGTCAAAGTACCGGGCTGCCCGCCGATCGGTGAAGTGATGGCCGGAACGCTGGTGCACATCATCGCCTTTGGCACGTTGCCCGCCCTCGACGGCATCGGCAGGCCCAAGGCCTTCTATTCGAAGCGGATACACGACAGCTGCTATCGCCGCCCGTTCTACGATGCCGGCATGTTCGTGGAGACATTCGACGATGAGAGCGCGAAGAAAGGATACTGCCTGTACAAGGTCGGTTGCAAAGGACCGAGCACCTATAACGCCTGCGGCATCATGAAATGGAATAACGGCGTCAGCTACCCGATCCAGTCGGGCCACGGCTGTTTTGGATGCACGGAGGAGAATTACTGGGACAACGGTCCGATCTATGAGCGGATCCCGAACCTCGCCGGATTTGGCATCGAGTCTACGGCCGACAAGGTGGGCATGGTAGCCCTTGGCGTGACCGCCGCCGGTATCGCCGCCCATGCCATCGCCACCAACATTCGCAAGCGCGACGTGGTAGGCAACCTGATCAAGGAAGGAAAAGAAGCTGAAAAAGAACTTTAAACCGATCCGATATGAGCAACCGCATTGTCATAGATCCCATCACCCGTATCGAAGGACACCTTCGGATCGAGGCTGAAATCAAGGATGGAAAAGTAAGCGAAGCGTACAGCGCCGGAACCATGGTGCGCATGCTGGAGGAGATCCTCCGCGGCCGCGACCCGCGAGACGCCTGGGCCTATGTGGGCCGCGTGTGCGGGGTCTGCACCACCGTACATTCCCTGGCTTCGGTTCGCGCCGTGGAAGATGCTCTCGGCATCGTCATCCCGCCCAACGCCGAAACCGTGCGCAACATCATGTTTGCCACGCAGTACATGCATGACCACGTCGTGCATTTCTATCACCTGCACGCGCTCGACTGGGTCGACATCGTAAGTGCCCTGAAGGCTGATCCGAAGAAGACTTCGGAAATTGCCCAAAGCATATCCAACTGGCCCAAGAGCTCGCCGGGCTATTTCAGCGACCTTCAAAAGCGCCTGACCAAGTTCGTCGAGAGTGGTCAGCTGGGCATTTTTGCCAACGGCTACTGGGGTCACCCGGCCTATAAGCTGCCGGCGGAAGTCAACCTGATTGGCGTGGCCCACTACCTGGAAGCCCTGGAGTGGCAGAAGGAGATCGTGAAAGTGCATACGATCTTCGGCGGGAAGAACCCGCACCCGAACTACCTGGTGGGCGGCATGGCCTGCGCCATTGGTATCGACGACGCCAGTGCCATCAACGCCGAGCGCCTGGCCATGGTGCAGAAACTGCTCCAGGATGCCAAAACCTTTGTCGAGCAGGTATACATCCCTGACCTCGTAGCCATCGCTTCTTTTTATAAAGACTGGGGTGCCATCGGAGGCGGGTTGGGCAATTACCTTGTCTATGGCGACCTGTCGCCCAACGGGTACCGCGATGTATCGGGGTACAAGTTCCCGGCCGGGGCTATCCTCAACAAGAACATCAACGAGGTGCTCGATGTTGACTTGCGCAACGACAGCGAGGTCCAGGAGTTTATTTCGCACAGCTGGTATGAATATGCCGGCGGCGATGATGCAGGATTGCATCCCTGGAAAGGGGAGACCAAAGTAAAATACACCGGCCCGAAGCCGCCCTACGATTTCCTGAACGTAGAGGACAAGTATAGCTTCCTGAAGACACCGCGCTGGAAAGGGAATGCGATGGAAGTAGGACCGCTGGCCCGCGTTCTCGTAGGCTATGCCCGCGGGCGTGAAGATTTCAAGGAAGTAGTGGACAGCACGCTGCGAACACTGGATGTTCCGGTGACGGCACTGTTCAGCACGCTGGGACGCACGGCCGCACGCGGATTGGAGGCCAAATTGGTGGCCGGATGGGCGCTGGAATTCTACGACCAGCTCATCAGCAACATCAAGAATGGCGACAGCCGCATGGCCAACATGGAGAAATTCAAGCCGGAAACCTGGCCGAAGCAGTGCCAGGGCGTTGGACATACGGAGGCGCCTCGTGGCGGTCTCGCCCACTGGATCGTGATCGAAGACCAGAAGATCGCCAACTATCAGTTGGTGGTTCCTTCCACCTGGAATGCGTCGCCGCGCGACAAGGAAGGCAAGTCTTCCGCGTATGAATCGGCCCTGAAGGATACGCCGATTGCCGATGAGCACAAGCCGATGGAGATTTTGCGCACCATTCACTCGTTCGACCCCTGCCTGGCCTGCGCCGTGCACCTGTATGACGAAGAAGGAAAGCATATCAGTAAAGTGAAAGTCCTGTAAACCGACCGACTATGAATACCCTATCTCATCCGCATTTGCTCCGGAGGGTCTTTGTGTGGGAGTTCCCGGTCCGGCTCTATCACTGGATCAATGCCGCGTGCATCGTGGTGCTGATCGCCACCGGTTTTATCATCAGCGATCCGCCGGCCATCCTGTCGGGAAAAGAGGCGTATCAGAACTACTGGTTCGGAACCACGCGCTTTATCCACTTCCTCGCTTCCTACATTTTCCTCTTCAATTTCATCTTCCGGCTGTATTGGGGCTTTGTGGGCAACAAATACGCCAGCTGGCGGAATTTTATACCGTCCAGCCGCGAATTCTGGAAGGATATTGTCTTGGTTCTCAAGACCGATATCTTCATGACGAAGCGGGAGCCGGAAAACACGGTGGGGCATAATCGCCTCGCGGGCTTCACTTACCTGCTGACGTTCTTCGCGTTTGCCCTGCAATGCCTGACCGGTTTTGGGCTCTATGCCGCGATGAGCGACTGGTGGCTGCCGAATATGTTTGATTGGGTAGCCCCGCTGGTGGGCGGCGACTTCATGCTGCGACAAATTCACCACTGGATCATGTGGTTCTTCATCCTCTTTACGGTGGTGCATGTGTACCTGGTATTCTTCCACGACTATGTCGAAGGTCGCGGCGAGTTGTCGTCGATGGCCGGCGGATGGAAGTTTGTGGAAGAAGAAGTATTCGATGAAGCTGACAAGAAGCACGAAGGAAAATGAAAGGCAACCTGCTCATCCTTGGGATTGGCAATTACCTCATGGGCGATGAGGGAGTCGGTGTCCATTTTGCCAAGATGATGGCGCAGGAACACTGGCCGGCGGGCGTGGATATTGTCGATGGAGGTACCGCCGGGTTTAAGTTGATGGAGGAAATGGAAGATCACCCGTTCGTGATCCTGGTCGACGCCACCCTTGACGGAAGGCCGGCAGGAACGATCCGGCTGATTGAACCACACTTCGCGTCAGACTTTCCCAGTGCCATGAGCACCCATGAGATTGGACTGAAAGACCTGATGGAAGGCCTGATGCTTCTCGACCGGATGCCCAAAGTGTATTTGTTTGTGGTGTCCATTGAAATGCTTCAGCCCTTGAGCATAGAACTTTCTCCGCCGGTAAATGCGGCCCTGCCCCTGTTAAAAAGGCAGGTAGAGTCGTTAATGGACCGACTGGGAGTGGCTACCGCCGAAGTGTTTGACTGACGATCATTTCCCCGGCTGGTACCGGATGACTTCGGCTTTCTCCAGCGTGATGAGGCCGCCGGAACGGGATTCTTCAAACCAGGTCGTAAGGGTCTCCGCAAAGGCGCGGATTTTCTCTTCGGTATCCACAATTTCAATCACCAGGGGCAGGTCGGAGGAGAGTTCAAGCAACTTGGTGGTATGAACCCGTGAGCTGGCGCCGAAACCCATAATGCCCCGGGTTACCGTTGCCCCGGAAAGTCCCTGCCGCTTCGCTTCATACACGATGGCTTCGTACATCGGCTGATGTCCCCGCTTGTCGGATTCGCCGACAAAGATCCGGAGCAGCCTGGCGTTCGGATTGTTTTCCACATCAAAGAAGTTTGGTGAGTGAAATGCCAAGGAAAGTTGCCGCCAACCCAACGATTACGCTGCCGGCCACGTAGGCGAGTGCCTCGACCGTCTGCCCGTCGCGAAGCATGGCTACCGTCTCATGCGAGAAGGCTGAAAAGGTTGTGAAGCCGCCCAGAATACCCGTAACGAGGAACAAACGCCATCCTTCCGCCAGGTTGCCGCGGTCCGTCAGGGCGTAAACCATTCCGATGAAAAAGCACCCGATCACGTTGACCGTGAGCGTTCCGTAAGGGAAGGAAGAGAGCAGGCGCGCCTGGATGACCTGCGAAAGTCCGTATCGGGCAATGCCACCCAGAAAACTGCCTGCACCGATAATCAAGAGCATCTTCATCTGGCCTGCAATTTGGCAAGACTTGCCGGTTATGCAAAAGGCTAACCTGCAGACCAATGGCCGCTGTCATTGGGTAATACCCCGGAGCGGCTTTATCTTTAAGCATTTGCTATGCACAGCTCCCGGTATTTGTTTTTAGCGGCATTACTCTGGCAAAGCTGTGCCGGCGACGGTACCCCACCCACGCCGTCACCGACCCCGTCTACACCCAATCCTCCGGCAGCCGTTACCCCTTATGCCGACTTCATGCGTGGCGCTGACCTTTCTTTTCTTGCCGAGGTGGAAACCGAGGGCACGTTGTTCTACACGTTGTCGGACATCCCCAGGGATGCCCTAACCATCCTGAAGGACCATGGCTGCAATACGGTACGACTGCGACTCTGGCATGCGCCGGCCAACAGTCACAGTTCGCTCGACGAAGTGGCAGTGATGGCCACACGGGTGAGAGCAGCGGGCCTGAAGGTATTTCTCTCGATTCACTATTCCGACACCTGGGCTGACCCAGGCCACCAGGCAACGCCGCTGGCCTGGCAGGGATTGTCATTGACCGACTTGAAAGACAGCGTCTACCGGTACACCAAGAAGGTGATGAGCGTGGTCCAACCTGATTATGTTCAGATCGGAAACGAAATCAACGGTGGCATGCTCTGGGAGTTGGGTCGTATCAGCCAGGCGGCAAACTTCTTCAGCCTGGTGAAGGAGGGTTGCCGTGCGGTACGCGAGGCAAAACCTTCGGCCAAAATTCTCCTTCATTTTGCCGGAACCAGCGGAGCGGATTGGTTTTTCGACCAGGTCAGAGCCAACACGGTTGATTACGACCTCATCGGGTTGTCCTACTACCCGATGTGGCATGGCTTCAGCTTAACAGACCTCAAGGCTTCGGTCGATGCGCTCATTGCGGAAAACAACAAACCCCTGCTTATCGCGGAGACGGCTTACCCGTTTTCGTTGGGTTATGCCGACTACACCAACAACCTGCTTGGGCTCTCTTCCCAGTTGATTCCGGCCTACCCGGCAACCCCGGAAGGTCAGAAGAACTTCTTAGTCGCGATCAAATCGATGCTGAAACAGAACGCCAAAGGGGCCGGCTTCTGCTACTGGGGTGCCGAGTGGGTGGCCTTCCGTGGCCCGACGGCGACCAATGGTTCGGCGGCGGAAAACATGGCCTTGTTCAGCTTTACGAACAAGGAATTGCCGGCGATGGAGGCCTTTTCGCCGTAGCGCCGTTCCTACCGGGCAGGTTTCAAGGTGCTTATCCGGAGGTTAGTAATCGCAAGCATCAGCCTAGTGATCCAGCTAGACAGGTATCGGTCCGTTACCGATTTCTTCATGACTTGCTGGTGCAGTTGAACGTCCAACGGACTCCGAACTTGTCGGTGCAGGCGCCGAAGTAGGCGCCCCAGAACATCTCCTGGAGCTCGGTTTCCACCTTGCCGCCTGCGGACAATCCCCTGAAAAGCCTTTCCGTTTCCGCACGCGTATCCGGTTCCAGGTTGATGGAGATGTTGTTGCCGAAAGTCACCTGGAAGCCCATAGATTCCGGGGCGTCGCTGCCCATCAGCAGGTGGCCGCCGGTGATCGGCAGTTCTACATGCATGACGAGATTCTTGTCAGACTCCGCCATGGGGGGAGCGCCGGGCATTGACGGAATGTCTTTGAATCGTGCAATCCCTCCCGGTGTGAAATCACTGCCAAAGACGGTCTTGTAATGGTTAAAAGCTTCTTCCGTTTGCCGGGGAAAGTTGAGGTAGGTGCTGGTGCGGGCCATAAGGAAGGGTTTAGTTGGTCAGAGTTTGCAGTTAACTGAAAGGTAGGGGCCGGCATCCTGATTTGTTTCCCTGAGAAGGGGGGATTTTAGTACATCATCTTGACCACGGCAACGCTTTTCACCAAGTCACCGCTGCTCACCGAAACCTTTGCTTCTCCGGCTGCACCTGTTCCCGTGAGAATGATCATGGACTTGCCGTGAAAGAGCTTGATCCGGTTTCCCTGGAAAGAGTCAAGGCATTGCGGATCACCGTTACCGATTCCGGCAATTTGTGTAGGCCCAGTGATGGAAATATCGACGAGATGACTTGCCATCGGGCAAGGATTCCCGTTCTTATCCACTGCCTCAACCAACACATACGCCAAATCCATCCCGTCTGATTTGATCGTCGTTCGGTCCACACTCAGCCGAAGGGCGTAAGGCTCGCCGGCTGTGCGCATGGTTTGTTCGCCGATCTTCCGCCCTTCCTTGAAGGCAACAGCCCTGAGTTCACCGGGCTTGTAGTTCACCCCGTCCCACATCAGCCGGAATCGCTCGGTTGATTTGGGTGACTTCGGCTGCTTGCAGCGCATGCCCAGCGACTGACCGTTCAGGAACAACTCGGCGCAGTCGCCGTTGGTGTATACCATCACGGGGATTTGACCCGTTGTGGAGCCCCAGTTCCAGTGGGGGAGAATGTGTACGGTGGTTTCCTCCGGCTTCCAATAACTCTTGTACAGGTAATACCGGTCTTTGGGGATGCCGCACATGTCGACAATGCCGAAGTAAGAGCCCCGTGCGGCTTCGCGATCGGTGAGACCGTTGGCTTTGGCCCACTCGTTGGTATAGGGCGTGGGTTCGCCCAGGTAATCGAAACCCGTCCAGACGAATTCCCCGGCGACATATTCTTCCTCTTGTTGCCACATGAAGTCGTCATCGGCGATCTCGGCCCAGTCGGGTGCGTTGAGGTCATAGGAACTCACCTGCAGCGATTTGGTAAAGTCGGTTTTTTTGGCGGGCAAAGGCAATTCATAGAAGCCCCTCGTACTCACCGTGGAGGCCGATTCGCTGATGATGACCGGCTTGTTGGGTTCCAGCTGGCGGGCCAGGGCGTAGCGCCTCCCGTAGTTCCAACTGTGGACGTCGTAATAATCAAAGTGACGAAGCGCGGCGCTGGGCTGGTTGTCGCACACCAGCGTCACCGGCCGCGTGGGATCGTAACGCCGGACATAGTTGACCATCGTCTGCAGTTTTTGAAATCCCCCGTTGATGTTGTACTGCACGTCTCCGATTTCATTGCCGACGCTCCACAGGAAAATGGACGGATGATTCCGGTCGCGAAGCATCCAGTTCTTCACGTTGCGGTGGGCAAACTCGTCGAAATCAGCGCCGGGCTTCAGGTCGGCTTTGGCATCGTACTTGTCGAACAGTTCGTTGAAAACCAGGAGTCCCATCTTGTCGCAGAGGTCGAGCAACTCCGGGGCGGGCGCGTTGTGGCTCGTCCGAACGGCGTTAGCGCCCATGCTTTTCATGATTTCGAGTTGCCGCTCCATGGCGCGCGGGTAGAAGGCCGCGCCAAGGGGCCCGTGATCGTGGTGGAGGTTGACACCCTTGAGTTGTACGCGCCGGTCGTTGAGATAAAAGCCGTGGTCAGCGGTAAACCGAATGGTCCTCACGCCAAAGGAAGTGAGTACCTGGTCAGTTGGTGTCGCGCCCTGAGAGACGGTGGTTCGGACCTGGTACAACGCCGGGTCGGTAATATCCCATCGGCGCGGATTAACAAGGGTCAGCGTGGACTCGACTTCAGTGGATCCGCGGGAAGCAAGCAGTTTCCTGGATCGCTCGGCTACCACCTGTCCTGACGGACTCAGGATTTCCCAGTGCACACGCACGGAGTCTGAAGCGGAACGGGCATTGACTACCATGGTGACGATGCGCACGTCGGCGTAGTGTGGCTTGACGATAGGCGTGGAGATGTTCGTTCCCCATACGGCGACATGGAGAGGGTCAACGATCATTAATTGGACCTTTCGGTAGATGCCTGCACCGGGGTACCACCGGCTGTCGTGCTGGCGCGTGTCGGCGTGCACGGCAAGAAGGTTTGGCTTTCCCGGTTGCACCAGGCGGGTGATGTCGAGATAGAAGGAGTTGTAGCCATAATCCCACGTTCCGGCGAGTTGGCCGTTGACGTAGACTTCAGGATAGGCCATCACACCGTCGAACAACAAGTAGATCGCTTTACCGGCATGAGCCGCAGGGATGTCGAGGGTTCTGCGATACCAGCCTTCACCTTTCCAGGGAAGCTTGCCGGTATTTCCGTCGCCATCGGGAATAGAAGGGCCGGTGATAGCCCAGTCGTGGGGCACCGTGACGGTCGACCATGCCTTATCGTCAAAAGCGGGATCGGCGGCCTGTGGTGAGTTGCCCAGGGCAAATTTCCAACTCTCGCGCAGGGGTTGGACGATTCTCGTCTGGGCTAACCCCGCGTGGAAGAGTGAGAGCAGGAAAAGAAGGGTCAGTAATCGGTTCATAGGCAAGGCGCATCTTGGTCATCAAAGGTAGGCCTTGCGGTCCAATCATGGTTTCACCAGGCTGCCTGATCAGGCTCTCGGTTTCGGTGCGGTCTCTACCGGACGACCAGTCGGGTCGCTACCTGCCCTTCCTTGTGCCACAGGGTGATCACATACACGCCGGCCGGCAAGTCATTTCGCGGCACCTGCATTTCGTGCACCAGGGAATTGTTCGTTGTGTATTCCCGAAGAAATACGGTTCGACCGAGCAGGTCGGTCATCCGGATGCCGACCACCTGGTCCGACGCAAGACCATAGGCCATCACGGAAAACTGGTCACCGGAGACCGGGTTGGGTTGCACGGAAATTGATGCCTTCCGGGCGGGATTCATTTCAACGAGAACGACCTTTGAATAGGTGGAGCTCCCGTCGTAGTCCGTTTGTTTCAGGCGGTAGTAGGACTTGCCTCCAAAAGGTTTTTCATCGATGTACCCATATTGCGTGGGAGCCACTTTGGTTCCTTGTCCGGCAACGCGTGCGAAGGAGACGAAAGACTGGCCGTCCGGGGAGCGTTCGATGTCAAAGTAGTCGTTATTCACCTCAGATTCGGTGATCCACTGTACATACACGTGAGAGCCGCGGGGCTCCGCCTCAAATGACTTCAACTCAATAGGCAGGGTATTGGTGCCGCCGTTTGCATTGCCGAGCGTCATGAGGCTGAAGGTAATGAAGGGATCTGACGTGATCGTCCCGGTGCCGGCCGCAGAGCCTGTTCCGCCTACGTCAAACCACACCGTTCCCGCGCCGTTTGTTTTTACTACCCGGAGATTCGCGGGGTCAGAGACTCCGTCGGTGCTGCCAATTCCGTAGTACAGGGTGGCGGTGGCCGTGGTGAGGTTGGCGACGGCCGATCGTGTAACACTCCAGTACCGGACGCCGGAAACCCGTTCGATGGAACCCGGCAGCGTGTAGCCAAGTGCTGCCGCCGAAGCATTGAAGTGCTCTGCATTGTAGGTCACGTTCGTCGCATCCGAATGGGTAACATTCAGCACGAGCGGCCTGTATGTTCCGCTTTTTCCCAGGGGTAAGTTGAGCGTAGTGGGGGTGCTGGTGGCCACGTCAATTGACATCGGACCGTCGATGAATGAACTGGTGCTTCCCAGGTTAACGGTGCTGGCATTGGACAACGCGAGATAGTTGGCGCCCGTGGTCTGGACAATACCCTGGGTAAGGGTCAGGTTGCCCAGGATGTTCGCAAGGCCGCCCATCGTGAAGTCAATGGCAAACCCGCTGGTGTTATTGATGATCACGTTTCGGTAAGTGATGGCATCGCCCCCGGAACCCGCAGAAGCGGCAATGACTTGTTGGTTTCCGGTCGCGTTGAAGGTGAGCGTGGATGTGTTGTTGAAGGTCAGCATACCGAAGGGAGTGCCTCCGCGAACGATGTTTCTCCGGATGCTCATCGTGGCGCTGTTATTGAAAATCAGTTCCGTGAGCAAGGCAGCCGATGCAGTGAAGGTGAGGTCGCGGCCCAACGTAAGCCCGGCGGTGTTGTTGAAGGTTAATCCAATCTTGGTTCCGCCGGTATTGGCTAGGGTAAGATCGCGTCCGACGGTGAGGGTTGAATTGTTGCTAAACGTCAGGGAATTGTTCGTCACCGTTCCTGCCGAGCTGAGCAAGCTAAGGTCTTGTCCGACGGAAAGGGTTCCGCCGGGTACGGCAATTTGAAGTGCACCGGTGCCACCGCTGCGGGTAACGGTCATGTTGTTCGCCACCTGCAAGGAACCAGCGTTTTGTATGGTCGTGGTCAGGGAGTTGTTCGTGGCATTCGTAAATGCGGCTTGTCCGTTTACCTGCAGCGTCGCGTTGTCAATAGTCAGGGAAGTGTTGGTTCCGCTGGTAGAGATATTGAGACCGGCCACTTGGACCGTGCCGCTGGTTACTGTTACCGCGTTGTCCCGGATGTTGGCAATACTGCCCACGGTAGGTGGTGAAGGGGCCGTCGGTCCCCCGTACCCGGTGGTCGACCAGGTGGCGGTGGTGCTCCAGTCACCATCTGCACGCGTGTAATAGACGGTCGGCTCAACATTCATGATGCAGAGTTTGAAGGTCCCCCGGTAGCCCGCGCCGGTGAGGTTATCCACGGAGATGTAGTAGGTATTCCCCACCACCAGCGTGTTATAGGTAATGGAAAGGTCAACATATTGGCCGGCCCGGTTCACCGATGCCAACCCGGTGGTGCCGTTGCTGGCCCAGAGAGCAAGGTAGGGGTATTGTAAGGTGCCTTCGGGCGCACCAGTTCTTAATTGAATGGTGGCGGAGGTGTGCAGCGCGGTAAACTTGAACCAGCGGTTGTAGTTGGGACCGGTATCCCAGAGAGCCCCTTTGTTTTTGTCGGGGGTTGCGTTCACCGTGGTATAGGCGCCATCGGCGGAACACCAGTTGTTCAAGTCGGTAAGGGTCACGGCACCCTCATAGTAGTTGTAGTCGGCCACATCGCTCAGGCACAATTTGAATGAGCCGCGATAGCCTAGGCCGGTGAGGTTATCCACCGAAATATAGTAGGTCACCCCAGGGACCAGCCCCATGTAGTCCACTTCGAGATCGGTGTACTGGCCGTTTCGGTTCATGGAGACCAGTTCGGTGGTTCCGTTGGTTGACCACAACGCGAGGTACGGATACTGAAGGGTTCCCTCGCTGCCTCCGGTGAGAAGCTGGACCTTCATGTACGTGGTAGTCGCGATGAATTTGAACCAGCGGTTGTAGTTGGGTCCGCTATCCCAGGCACTGCCCTTGTTCTTGTCCGGTGTTGCATCCACCGTGGTGTAGGCGGCATCGGAAGTGCATCCATTGATGAAACTGCTGACATCCGTAGCCCCCTCGTAGTAGTTGTTTCCAATGCCATCCGAAAGGCAAAGTTTGAAGGTGCCCCGGTACCCGGTACCGGTGAGGTTATCGACCGATATGTAGTACACCGCACCGGGTGTCAGGCCCAGGTAGTCGACTTCGATATCGGTGTACTGACCATTACGGTTCACCGACGTGAGTTCCGTGGTGCCATTGGTGGCCCACAAAGCCAGGTAGGGGTATTGGAGTGTACCGTCAGCCCCACCCGTGTTAAGTTGAACGCGGATGTATCCGGAGGCTGACGCAGTAAACTTGAACCAGCGGTTGTAATTGGGCCCGGTATCCCAGGCACTGCCCTTGTTCTTGTCGGCCGTGGCATTGACGGTTGTGTACGCTCCGGCTGCAGAACAGTTGTTGATGAGGCTGGTGATGTCAGTGGCTCCCTCGTAGAAGTTATAGTCAGGTACATCGCTCAGGCAGAGTTTGAAGGTGCCGCGGTAGCCGGTACCGGTGAGGTTGTCAACGGACACATAGTACACGACACCCGGCGTGAGTCCGTAATAGTCAACTTCGAGGTCGGTGTACTGGCCGTTGCGGTTCATGGAAACCAGTTCGGTGGTGCCGTTGGTAGCCCACATGGCGAGATAAGGGTACTGGAGAGTTCCTTCGGGCGCCCCGGTCTTCAATTGCACCTTCATGTAATTGGTGGTGGCCGTAAATTTGAACCAGCGGTTGTAGTTGGGTCCGCTATCCCAGGCGCTGCCCTTGTTCTTGTCGGCCGTGGCGTTGACGGTGGTGTAGGCGCCGTCCGCGGAGCAACTGTTGATGAGGGAAGAGATATCGGTGGCTCCTTCATAAAAGTTGTAGTCGACCACGTCGCTCAGGCAGAGTTTGAAGGTGCCGCGGTAGCCGGTACCGGTGAGGTTGTCAACGGACACGTAGTACACGACACCCGGCGTGAGTCCGTAATAGTCAACTTCGAGGTCGGTGTACTGGCCGTTGCGGTTCATGGAAACCAGTTCGGTGGTGCCGTTGGTGGCCCACATGGCGAGGTAAGGGTACTGGAGAGTTCCTTCGGGCGCCCCGGTCTTCAATTGCACCTTCATGTAACTGGTGGTGGCCGTGAACTTGAACCAGCGGTTGTAGTTGGGTCCGCTATCCCAGGCGCTGCCCTTGTTCTTGTCGGCCGTGGCGTTGACGGTGGTGTAGGCGCCGTCGGCGGAGCAACTGTTGATGAGGGAAGAGATATCGGTGGCTCCTTCATAAAAGTTGTAGTCGGCCACATCGCTCAGGCACAGTTTGAAGGTGCCGCGGTAGCCGGCACCGGTGAGGTTGTCAACGGACACGTAGTACACCACGCCGGGCGTGAGGCCGTAGTAGTCCACCTCGAGATCGGTGTACTGGCCGTTGCGGTTCATGGAAACCAGTTCGGTAGTGCCGTTGGTAGCCCACATGGCGAGGTAAGGGTACTGAAGAGTACCTTCGGGCGCCCCGGTCTTCAATTGCACCTTCATGTAATTGGTGGTGGCCGTGAACTTGAACCAGCGGTTGTAGTTGGGCCCGCTATCCCAGGCGCTGCCCTTGTTCTTGTCGGCCGTGGCGTTGACGGTGGTGTAGGCGCCGTCCGCGGAACAACTGTTGATGAGGGAAGAGATATCGGTGGCTCCTTCATAAAAGTTGTAGTCGGCCACATCGCTCAGGCACAGTTTGAAGGTGCCACGGTAGCCGGCACCGGTGAGGTTGTCAACGGACACGTAGTACACCACGCCGGGCGTGAGGCCGTAGTAGTCCACCTCGAGATCGGTGTACTGGCCATTGCGGTTCATGGAGACCAGTTCGGTGGTGCCGTTGGTGGCCCACATCGCCAGGTAAGGGTACTGAAGGGTTCCTTCCGGTGCCCCGGTATTCAGCTGAACCTTCATGTAATTGGTGGTGGCCGTGAACTTGAACCAGACATTGTAGTTCGGCCCGGAATCCCACTGACTCCCCTTATTCAGATCTGCTGTGGCATTCACCGTCGTATACGCTGCGTTGGCGGAACATCCCCCAATCAAAGCGGAGATATCAACGGCTGACGCATAGTTGTCATTTGCAGGTTGTGCAAACGCCACGCCTGCGCCAAGCAAGAAGAGAAGGAGGGTGATTTTCTTCACGGTGCGGTGTAGGTGGAAAAGAGAGGTCAAAGTTAAGAAAACGGGCATGGTTCTCCAGTATGGGAAAGCCATGTTTTGCCGGGGTAAACGGGGGAACTAATCACGATTTCTTCCCCGGGAAGACATCCACGCCAAGGGTAACCCAATCGCGACTATCAGGATGGTACAAGCCAGGGTGGCCCGTGCCAGGTCAAAGGGGCCCTGAGGCACGTTCGACAAGGGCAGGATTACCCGGTTCATCATGAACCAGACAAACATTCCGTAGCCAACGCCGGTAATTACCCAGTTTCGGTGAAGAAGGTTGACCCGCGGGTAGACAACGTAGAACAGGGCGGTCCAGCCGAAGGCGATGCCGTAGTGAAAGACATAGCCCATCAGGGCATAGGTCACGCCACCTTCAAAGGCCGAGCGGCCGAATACCCCGCTGGCAATATATTGACCCAGCCGGCTCAGGTTACCGCCGCCCGCCAGTGTCTGGACGATGGCAGCCAGGATGTCCAGGGTGGCCACCACGAGCCAGGCTTTGGAAAGGGGCCATTTTGATGGGCTGCGCATAAGAGGGTTGATCGGTTCTTGGGTCTCATCACAAGGTACGTTGCCCCCGTACCCATTGCATGCCCTTTCATGTGGTATTAGAGGGTTTTTGTAAGAAATTGTCACAGCCTGCGGCGATGACATCCTTTTTGGGAACTTAACGTTTGAATCACCGGTAAAGTCCCCTTTTTCCGTTCGATTATGCTGAAAAACTATCTTGTCATTGCCATCCGCAATATCCTCAAGTACAGGGGATACAGCTTTATCAATGTCCTGGGTCTTGCGCTCGGGATGGCCATCTTTTTTCTGACGCTCAGCCTGGTCTATTACGAACTGAGTTTCGACCGGTTTCATTCGAAGGCCGAGCATCTCTACCGGGTGCATCAGAAATTCAATGACGGCGGCACGACGGCCAATATTTCGTTTCCCATCAAGCAGGCACTTGTCGACGACTATCCCCAGATCAAGGAAGCCACCAGCATGGCCTTTATGGGCGGCGACCGGGTGAGGGTGGGCGAAAAGAACGGGATCGCCAACCTGATCATGTTCGTGGATACTTCCTTTTTCAACCTCTTCGACATTCGCTTCATCAAGGGCGACAAGGACCAGGTTCAAACCAAGTTCATCAGCCAGACCAACGACGCGCTGATTACCCCCGAGGAGGCCAAGAATCTCTTCGGCGACGAAGACCCGATCGGCAAGACGTTTACCATGCTCGAAACCAACATGAGCTACACGGTCATGGGTGTCGTGGAGCGCTTGCCCCGCAATTCTCACTTTCAGTATGGCCTGCTGCTGCCCATCTACAGCCATCCGCGCCGCGCCGAAGTGGAGAAGAACTGGAACAACCCCGTGGTGCACACCTATGTGTATATCCCGGATGAAGAAGGAGCAAAGGCATTCAACGAGAAGGAGCTCGACAACTTCATCAAGAAGCACTTCCCGGTGGCCTATGGCGGAGAGAATGCGCACCTGCCGGTGATCAAGATGACCGACATTCACCTGAATTCGAATCTCTATTATGAACTAGGTCAGAACTCCAGCGTCATTTACGTGACCGTCGTGAGCGCGGTGGGTTTTCTCGTCCTGGTGCTGGCCTCAATCAATTTCATGAACCTGACCACGGCTCGCTCGGCCCGCCGCGCCAGGGAGGTGGGCATGCGCAAAACGCTCGGCGCCCAACGTCCCGCGCTCGTTACACAGTTTCTTGGCGAGTCGATCGTCATGAGCGTGATCTCGATCCTGGTTGGTGCGGGCATGGCTTACCTGCTGCTCCCGGTATTCAACCAGAACCTGGGACAAAACCTGGAGATCGACTTCTTTTCCTGGCAGTCCATCG
Source organism: Cyclobacteriaceae bacterium (assembly GCA_016787605.1). Classification (GTDB taxonomy): domain Bacteria; phylum Bacteroidota; class Bacteroidia; order Cytophagales; family Cyclobacteriaceae; genus ELB16-189. Next base: position 101,918 of record JAEUUE010000138.1, on the reverse strand, counting down.
TGTCGCTGGGAGTCATCGCCTTGTTCATCGGCATCGGTGCCGGTCTCTACCCGGCCTTCTTCCTTTCGTCTTATCGTCCTGCCTGGACACTGAAGAGCAGCCAGGGTCCGGCCGGCGGGTTCTTCGTGCGCAAGGGGTTGGTGCTGTTTCAGTTCATGGTAGTCACGGCCTTGCTCATTGGCATCCTCACGCTGAACAAGCAGCTGGACTACATGAATAACAAGGACATGGGCTATAACCCCAAGAACCTTATTTATGTGCGTTCTTCCGACAAGATGCGGAATGAGAATAATCACTACCAGTCCTTCATCAGCGAGGTGGCCAACCTGCCTGACGTGGAGTACATCGCCGGCGTCGCCAATGGGTCGTATCAGACCGTGCAGTACGAAGGCATGCCCGTGACAGAGCGAAAGGGCGCCATCATCATGGAAGTGGGCCCGGAATATGCCCAGGCTCTGGGTATCCCCCTGGTCGCCGGTCGCTATCCTTCACGTGAAATCATCACCGACAAGCACACCATGCTGCTCAATGAGACTGCCGTGAGTGATTATGGGTGGACACCGGCCGAGGCCATTGGCAAGATGGTTTCCATTTACGAAGGCGACAGCAGCTACACCGTGATCGGCGTGCTGAAGGACTTCCACATGGAGCCGCTTACCGTGCGAATCCAGGCGACAGGTTTTGTGACCGTTATGCGCAATCATTTTGGGTTCACCGCCATCCGGCTTTCCGGCGATCGTGTCAAGGAGACGGAAGCGGCCATCAAAACGGCCTGGATGCGGTTCGACGACGGCTGGCAGTTTGAGATCTGGCACGAGAACGATGGCCGCGAGAACCAGAACGCTGAGTTCAGGAAGCTGGGAACGCTGATGCAGGAGTTGACCTACGTCGGCATCTTCATTGCCTGCATCGGGTTGTTTGGTTTGGCCACCTTCTCCGCCGAGCGTCGCACCAAAGAGATCGGCGTGCGCAAGGTGCACGGAGCTTCCATCGGGGCGATCTGGAAGTTAATGGTGATGGAGTTCGCCCATATCGTCGTGTTGGCTTCGCTTCTCGGTGTCGTGGCCGGGATATTCATCGTCAAGCTGATCCTCGAGAACTTTGCCTACCGCGTGGATATCGGGCCTACGGTATACGTGGTTGCAGTCCTTGCTGCCGTGGGTATTGCCGTCGCTACGGTGAGCTACCAGGCCATCAAGTCGGCGAAGGCCAACCCGGTCAACAGCCTACGGGCGGAATAGCCCTGGGCTTCAGCCCGGGAGCCCTGGCCCCGTAGGGCCGCATTTATTTCTTGGTGACTTTTGATTCGAGCTCGGCCTTCAATTGCACCGCCCGTCCATTGGAAGCCATCGACGTATCGCTCGCCATCAGCACATTGAGACTGTCGAGCGCGACGCTGAATTTTCCCAACTTCTCGTATGTCCTCACGCGGTACCACCGCCAGCCTGACTCGTTCTTCGTATTGATGAAGTCGATAAGTTGAAGGTTCTCTTCATTCAAGCCGGCGTCGTTGAGAAGGTTCCACAAAATGCGATACTGGCTGTTGTCATAGTAGTACTTCGACGTGTCGGCGCTGTTCAGGATCCGGTGGCGCGTGTCGACCATCTTGCGTATCCCGCCTGACTTCATCGCGGCAAAGAGCGTGTCGGAGAGGGAGAGCTTGGGCTCGTTCACCTTTTTCATTTTGTATTGGGTGTACACCAGCGTGGCGTTGGGAGGGATGTCGCTGCCCGCGCCCTTTTCCCCGTAGGCAAGTTCCGGCGGGAGGATGGCAATCACCTCATCGCCCTCGCGGAGCTTCAGCGTCACTTCGGTAAAGCCCTTGATCATCCGGTCTTTCCCGGCTACGAAGACAAACGAGGAGTCCGGGGGACCGTTGGTGTTCCAGATTTCTTTTCCGTTCACTTCCAACGCGAGATAGGTCCACACTTTAGACCCGGTCTCCACCGGGCGGCCGGTGCCGATCCGGGTGTAAATGTACTTGGCCCCCGATTCGGTGGTGAGGGTGTCGCCGACAACGATCTCCCGGTTGGTACGGTCGCCGGAGCAGGACCAGATGGCGAGAGCAAGGAGAAGCGCAGTAAACTTTTTGATGGGCATGGTTCTGGAATTAAAAATGAACAATTAAGAATGAAAAATTGAAGGTGGTTACCTGGACAGGAGGAATATCAGGGGGATTTCCAGTCGCTTTCGCCAGGCGCGCTCGCTGTGGTCTTCGCCCTTGAATTCCCGCGTCATCCAGTTCTTGGTGGTCCACCCTTTCGCCTTCATCACGACGTCGACTTTCTGCTGCAAGGGTGGATAGAGGGCGTCGAGGGTTTCGGTGCCGTAGTCGAAATACAGCTTGTGCGTTTTGGGGTCTGGGAGATGCTGCTCCAGGTAGGCGACGAAGGCGTCGGGCATCGGGTTGTTTTCCATGGTGAAGATCCCGGGCCAGTGTGTCGACAGGCAGGCCGCGCCTCCGAATACGTCCGGGTACTCGCAGAGGGCGTACATGGAAATGAGTCCTCCCATGCTGCTGCCGGCGACGAACGTATTTTTCCGGTCTGCCTTCGTGGCGTATGTCTTGTCGATGTGGGGTTTCAGTTCCGTGACCAGGAACTTCAGGTAGTTGTCGCTTTGAATCTTGCCGTCGCCGAAGACAGATACTCCGTTGGTACGCGCGGCCTGGTAGATGCCGTCGCGCTGGGCGGGGGTCAGGGCCTCGAAGGGTTTCTGGGGGAAATAATCAGGGTGCCGCATGGGGCCGCTATTGTACACGCCGACGACGATCACGTCGCGAATCTTCCTTTGTTTCAGCAACCGCGCCACGGCATCGTCCACGTCCCACGCCTGCTTGTTCCAGGTGCTCGCGGAGTCATAGAGCATCTGCCCGTCATGCATGTAGAGTACGGCATACTTCTTCTTGCCGTTATAGCCTTCAGGCAGCCAAACGTCGATGGTTCGGGCGGTAACATGCTTCGAGGCGAAGTTCTCGATCCGCTCGACCTTGCCGGATATTACGGTGGGGAGTTGGGCAAGGGTGCTAAAGGAGAGGAGGAGTAGCGCGAGAACGAGTAGTCGCCTCACCCCCGGCCCCTCTCCTGAAGGAGAGGGGAGGAGTTGGTTTTGCTTGATGTTAACTGCAGCCATGTTCAAATTGTCGGGTTGAGGGGGGTGTCGATAATTTCGCCGATTGTAGCGCCGGGGCACCAGACTTCCCAGTCGTCCTTCTGGTTTTCGTTCTCGGGTGCTTTCAGCCGCATGTCCTTGTCCATGTAGATGATGGTCATCACTTTGCGCATCTCGCGGGTGGTGTTGGCGCCTGCCCGGTGGAAGATCCAGCCGGAATGAAAGCTCACTTCGCCCAGGTCGAACGGCTCCACGACATGAGGAAAGTCGGTGACCCGCAGCCGGCGCTCGATCGCTTTCTCGCTGTCGTCGCTGATTTTGAGATCGCGGCCGTCGGTAATCACATGACTTCCTGCGCTGAATTCCAGCGGACCCATCTCGAGGGGGACGGCATGGAGCGGAATCCAGGCCGTAACGGTCTTGTCGGTTTCGAGGGGCCAGTAGTACTGATCGGCATGCCAAGGCGTGATGCCTCCGCCGCCTTCCTTGAACAAGGCCTGGTCGTGATAGATGCGGACACCCCGCACCTGCATCAACCCGCTGGCGATGCCGCCCAGGCGACGACTCATCACCAGCGCGCGGACAACCTCGTCTTCCCTCCACAGGTTCATGATCTGGAGAAAGGCTTTGCCGTACGTATCCCGTCCGTCAAGGGCAGGCTTTCCGGCACTCTTCTGGGTCACCAACGAAGCGATTCGATCGCTGAAGAAGTTCAGGAGTTCTTCGCTGAAGACTTGCTTGAGTTTGATGAACCGGTTCTTTTGATAGAACGCGATTTGCTCTTCCGAAAGGGGAAAGGGATCGGCCAGTTCTCTGAGGATTGCGGGAGGTAGCATGCCATCCAAAGGTAGCCAAATCAGGCTATTCAATCAGTGCCCAGAGCCCCACGTTGTTGCCAAACAGCTGGCGGAAGGCATCGTAATCCTTGTCCGCTACCGGCTGGAAGTGAGTGGCCTGGATAAACTCGGTCCACCCCTGGCAGAAGCGGGAGAAGGCGTCGGGTTGACGCTGGTGCATCATCAGTAGATTTTCCTTGGCCGCCCGGATGATGGCCGGGTCCAGGCCCTTCCTGACCACGATGGGCCCAAGCGGGATGTTGTTGAATTCGGCGAGTACGAGGATCGACTTATCGAAGTCCGGAGATTGGCGTGCCTTTTCCACTTCGGCGCATCCGCAGCCGCCGGCATCGGCCTGTCCGGCCATCAGGTCGTCAATCACTTTCTTGTGGGTGCCGGCATAGTAGACGTCAACGTGCTCTTCCGCGCTGGCCATCCCGGCGTCGTTAAGCAGCAGGCGGGGCACCAGGTTGCCCGAGGTTGAGGAACTGGCCACCAGCGCCAACCGCAGGCGCTTCCCTTTCAGTTCGGCAGGAGACGTGATACCGGTCTTGCGCGCGATCAGCAGGCAGCCGCCATAGTTGGTCTGTTGAGCGCCGCCCATGGCGAGGTTAACCAACGGCTCGGCTTTTCCCGGGTGTTGGCGGGTCAAGACCAGGTAGCCGGACGTATTCATCATGGCGAAGTCAACACTGTCGGCCAGGATGGCTTGTATAAGTGCCTTGACTGTGGGATAGCTCACCGCCTTAACCGGCTGGCCCATCCATTGCGTCATCAGGTGGGCGAGGGGCTGCAGGTTCTGCAGGCGATTGTTGGTCGAGTAGGTGTAGGTGGCCAGGGTAAGCGGCCGCTGTTGCGCGCAGGCGACGAAGAAGCCGATCAGGGAGAACAGAGCGGCAAGGAGTATTTTCTTCATGATCATCGTAGTCTGGCTCAGTAACGGCTCCCGGCGGGAACAGGTTGTCAACAGGAATCACAGAATATTTCCATCCGGAAGTTCCTGACGGCTGCCCCTGACCGACATGGGTATGTCCCGCCAGTATCCTGTAATCTGTTCCCTTGAGTGGGCTCCTAAAATAGGAAATCTGCCGACCACTGTTGCGGTAGCCTGGAGGTGCCTGCCGGGCTGTCGGGCTGTCGGCCCATTCCTACATTTCATCAGGTTGCTTCGACGGTTGAGTAATTCTGGTTGCCAGGGATTCACTTGCCAGGGCCATTTTTGACGTGTAATCGGGAAAAAGTCATCGCATGAAACTCCTTGTACTATCGCTGTTGTTGCTGGTCACCGCTCCGTTGACGGCGCAAACGCCGATTCACGGTACCGTAGTGGATGCACAAGGCAATCCGATCCCGGGCGCCAATGTCGTGCTTCGTGGAACCTACGACGGGGCCAGCACCGATGGGCAGGGCGCGTTTGCCTTTCGTACCGACGCAAAGGGATCGTACGTCTTGCAGGTGTCGGCGGTCGGGTATGAGCCGATGGAAGAATCGCTGACGCTGTCCGGGCTGGAGGTGAAGGTGTCGATCTCCCTGGCCGAAGCGGTCACCGAACTCAATACAGTTGTGATCACCGCCGGTTCCTTTACCGCCGGCGATGAAGACCGCCGCACGACGTTCAAGTCGGTGGACATCGCCTCTACGGCCGGCGCCACCGCCGACATTGCGGGCGCCTTGAATACGCTTCCGGGTACGCAGAAGGTAGGGGAGACCGGCCGCCTGTTTGTGCGGGGTGGCGACGACAACGAGACGCGCACGTTCATCGACGGGATGGTTGTGCTGGATGCGTATTCGCCCTCCGCACCCAATACGCCCTCACGCGGACGCTTCCTTCCGTTCATGTTTAAGGGAACCAGTTTCAGTACGGGAGGTTATTCGGCCGAGTATGGCCAGGCCTTGAGCAGTGCACTGGCGCTGGATTCGAAGGATGAAGACGAGACTACGCGAACGGATGTCGGGCTGTTGTCGGTGGGGGCCGACGTGGCGCATACGCAGGCGTGGGTCAACGGTTCGGCCGCTGCCAAGGTGCAATACACCAACCTGCGCCCCTACATGGGTTTGATCAACCAGCACGTCGACTGGATCACGCCACCCCTTTCCACGGAAGTGAGCGGCGCCGTACGCCAGCGGTTTGGCGACAAAGGGCTGCTCAAGTTCTATGGCAATGCCAACGAAGCGAACTTCTCACTTTACGAGCACGCGATTGCAGACCCCGCCAGCCGGCTTCCATTGGAGGTGACCAACCGCTACCGTTATGGAAACCTGTCTTACCAGGCCGTGCTCCCCCGCGACTGGTCGGTTCGTGCCGGTGTGTCGTACAACACGAGCGCCTACGACAACACGCTGGCCACACTCTCGCAACGGGAACGGGGAGCCGCGCTTCACGTGAAGGCGGTGTTTGAAAAGTCCACTTCTTCCGTGGCGGTACGTACGGGCGGAGAACTCATCGACCGCGACTACCGGTCTGCGTGGACCGACGAGCAACAAGGGACCTTGACGCAATCGTTTCGCGAGCCCATTACGGCAGCTTTCGGAGAAACGGATATCACGTTCAGCAAGAACTTTGTGGCCCGTGCCGGCGTCCGGGGCGAGTACAATGGCCTCACGCACAATGCCGCCCTGGACCCGCGCCTGTCGCTGGCCCGTAAACTCGGGCAGGGACAACTGTCGCTCGCCTACGGACGATTCCGTCAAAGCCCACAGACCCAATGGCTCCGGGCCAACAACCAGCTGCATGCCGAGAAGGCCGAGCACTGGATGTTGAGCTACCAGCTCATTACCAATCGCCGCACCTTTCGCGCGGAAGTATACCATAAGCGGTACGATGACCTCGTCCGGTTTGCAGCACCGGGCACCTTGCCTCCGGCCTTTGCGCCGGTCAACGTAGCCATGGACAATTCCGGCAGCGGGTATGCCCGGGGCGGCGAGCTCTTCTGGCGCGACAACCAGACGTTTCGCAACGTCGACTATTGGGTGTCGTATTCGTACCTCGATACACGCCGCGAATACCTCTACTATCCCACGGCGGCCGTGCCTTCATTCGCTTCGGCGCACAACTTCTCTGTTGTGTACAAGCATTTTGTTCCCGCCTTGAAGACGCAATTCGGTGTGACCTGGTCGTTTGCGAGCGCACGACCCTACCACGACCCGAACCGGCCGGGTTTCATGCAGGGCAGCACGCCCAACTACAGCGACCTCAGCGCGAACGTGAGCTACCTGCCCACCTCATGGATGATCGTGCACTTATCCTGTACCAATGTGCTTGGCTACGACAACATCTTCGGATACACCTACGCGATGACACCCGATGCCCAGGGTGTGTACGCTGGTCGCGCGATCCGGCAGCCAGCCACTCGCTTTCTGTTCCTTGGCATTTTCATCACGCTGTCGAAAAACAAAGGCATTAACCAACTACCAAGTTTATAACCAACACAAACTATGAAAACGAAAGCAACCATTCTTCTCCTCCTCATGGCACTTACGGTACGCGCCGGTGACGACGCATTCCTGCAGGCCATGGGTAAACAGATCGGCGCTGTTTACACGGCTCAGACCGTCGATGAACTGCAAGGTGTCGTCAACGCGTTCGACCGCATCGGTCAGGCGGAACAGGGCCGGTGGGAACCGTTGTACTACGGAGCGTTCGGCTACCTGATGATGGCCACCCGCGAAAAGGAAGGGCAGAAAAAGGACGGCTACCTCGACCAGGCCCTGGAACGGGTGAACCGCGGGCTGGGAATCAGCAAGGACAATTCGGAGCTCTTGGCCCTCGAAGGGTTTGTGCACATGCTCCGCGTGTCGGTCGATCCTGCGTCGCGGGGTCAGCGCTTCTCGGCGATGAGTATGAAGGCCTTCAACAAAGCCATCAAGGCAGACCCGAACAACCCGAGAGCCTTGTCGCTGATGGCGCAGATGCAGTATGGCACGGCGCAGTTCTTTGGCAGTTCGACGACCGAGTCGTGCAGCATGGCTCAGAGAGCCCTGGCGCTGTTCGGCAACGGCACCACCGAAGATCCGCTGGCCCCCCGTTGGGGAAAGGAGATGACCGAGTCGATGGTGAAGAGGTGCAACCCATGATCTAAGGCCATGGATGCGCTTCGACTCAGCTCCGCCGGGCTTACCCGCAGTTCGCAGGTGGCACTGGCGCTCACCTTGGTCGGGTACCCGGCGCTTTACTGCGCCGGGTTCATGGGGCCCATCGTCAACTCGCTGCTTAACGGAAGCCGCGTCCATTGGTGGCAGTTCTGGGGTGTGAATATGGTGCTGCACCTCGGAGCCTTCGCCGTCGTGGTGTTCGCCCTCAGACAGTCAGGGGAAAATTGGTCGTCTGTTGGTCTGGATACGGGGTGGTGGAAAAAGCACCGGATGACATGGGGATTTCTGTTGGCTTTGCTGTTGCTGGGCGCCTGGGTTCTGCCGGGGGTGTACTATGGCGCTGACCCGCCGCTCCTGTCCGGCACACATTTCATGGGGCCGGTGAGTCGCGGAGAACGACTCTTTGTTATCGCCGGATCGCTTGTCGTGGGGTTTACCGAAGAAGTGCTGTTCCGGGGATTCGCCCTCACCCGGCTGGCGCGGATCATGCCGGCGGCCGCCGCAGTCGTCGTTTCCACCGTCTCCTTCGTCTTCATCCACGGAACACCGCGGTCGTTGGAAGGAGCGTTTTCGTACGTGGCGGCTTCGCTGCTGTTTGCGGTGCCGTTTGTGCTGATGAAGTACAGGAGGCTGGAGTGGCTGATCTTCATCCATGTCCTCATCGATGCCAGTCTCGCCCTGGCCCCCTGAGCAGGTTGAAATAGTTAACTTGGGGTCGGCTATGGCTAGATTTTTTGGTTTTCTTCGCGAATCAAGGCCCATCGCCTTGTGGCTGATACTCATCGCCACGCTCATGAATGTCGGCATGGCGTTGCGTTTCGGCTGGTCGTTGCGCACCACGCTCTATGTGGGCGTCCTTACCATCCTTCTCTGGCAGTTCCTTTGGCTCGGCAATGGCTACCTCAACGAGTTGCTCAATGACCGTTATTCTTGGCACGACCGGCCCTTTGCCCGCTTTGTGGCCGGCATCATCGGTATGCTGGTGTATTCCATCGGCATCGTCTATTTGCTGATCCTGTTCTTCCGCCACGTTTTCAACTTCGACGTCGGCGACGACCTCAACGGGATGTTCCTGAGTACGCTGGTCATCACTACCATCATCACCATGTTCATGACGGGCCGCGCTTTTCTCTTCAACTGGCGGGAGGCGGCCGTGGACGCCGAGCGATTGAAGCGCGAATCGGTGAAGGCGCAGTACGAAAGTCTCCGCAGCCAGGTCAACCCGCACTTTCTCTTCAACAGCCTCAATGCGCTCACCAACCTCGTCCACCAGCAGCCCGATGAGGCGGTCCGGTTCATCAAGCAACTGTCGGAAGTGTACCGCTACGTGCTCGACACGCGCGACAAGGAGCTGGTGAACGTGGATGAGGAGCTGCGCTTTCTGGATTCGTATCTCTTCCTTCAACAGATTCGGTTCGGCAACAAGCTGATACTGGACGTTCGCAAAGAGTCTCTTTCCGGGCAGGTGGCGCCGCTCGCGCTGCAATTGCTGGTGGAAAATGCCATCAAACACAACATCATCTCCGATGACCGGCCGCTGGCTGTGCATCTTTACGGTGACGACGGGTACCTGTGGGTGACCAATACGCTGCAGAAGAAGTCGGGGATGCCCGAGAATCCAGGGGGTATCGGGCTGGAGAACATTCGCCGCCGGTACAGTTTTCTATCCAGCCGGCCCGTGGTGGTACGGGAAGTTGCCGGCAACTTTGAAGTAGGCCTCCCGTTGATCCCGTCATGAGCACGTTCAGCGTTTTGATCATCGAAGACGAACCCCAGGCGGCCGACCGCCTGGCCCGGCTGATTGCGAGCCTTCGGCCCGGAGCCCAGGTGCTGGCCACGCTCGATTCCGTGACGCAGAGTGTCGGCTGGCTCAGGCAACACCCGGCCCCGGACCTGCTGCTGATGGATATCCAGCTGGCCGACGGGCTGAGCTTCGCCATCTTCGACCAGGTCCGTGTGACCAGCCCGGTGATCTTTACCACAGCCTACGACGAGTATGCCCTGCGTGCGTTCAAGGTGAACAGCATCGATTACCTGCTCAAGCCGGTAGACGAGGCGGAGCTCCGGGCGGCGCTGGACAAGTTGTCGGCCTTGCGCAGCGCAGTCGTGGCTCCCGACAAGATGATGCAAAGCATCGCCGACGCCATGCGGATGTTGTCGAAGAAATACAAGGAGCGTTTTGTCATTCGGGTAGGGGAGCATCTTCGCTCCATCGAGATCGCCGAAATCCGTTTCTTCTTCAGCCAGGAGAAAGCCACCTTCGCCCAAACGGCCGACCATCGCAAGCACGTGCTCGATTTTACGCTCGACCAGCTGGAAGACCTGGTCGATCCCGCCCGGTTTTTTCGCATTAACCGCAAGTACCTGGTGTCGGTGGAGGCCATCCGCGACATGGTCAGCCACACGAACAGCCGCCTGAAACTGTTGCTCCACGGTTCGGAAGATCCGGAGGTTATCGTCGCCCGCGAGCGTGTGCAGGAGTTCCGGGAGTGGCTGGATCGATAGGTATCAGGCCAGCGAGTAAGGACGCCTTACTCCTCCATAAAATCCCATCCAAACCAGTTAAGTTCCATGACGACCCCGTTTGGCAACTCCTCGTTGGGGAAAGCCAGGAGTGCGCCGAGGAATAGCTGTAAGCGGTCGCTCACCGTGTAGCCTCCGCCCAGCACGGTAACGGATTTCTTGTGGTCGCCGGAAACAAAATCACCCATCAGCACCACCTGCCTGGATATTTTATACTCATAGCCCAACATGAATCCGACGTGCTGGCTTTCCGGCCCGCCCACGTATACGTCGTTGGTATGGTACAACCCGGTCAGGAGATGGACGTGCTCGTCCGGGATATACCGGATGATTCCAAAATTGAAGTAACCGAGATCCATGGTGCCCGCCTGGTTGGTGAGATTGGTTCCCACCTGGGTGCCGACATTGATTACTGCATGCGACGCCACCACCCACTGTTTTTGAAGCGAACCCATGAGCATGGGATAAAGCGGCTTGCGGTTGCTGCTGTCGTTGTGGGAGAAGGTCGGGCCTGCGCCGAGGTTCACCGGCAGGTCCACCAGGTTGAGCCCGGTGTCCCATCCGCGACCCAGGCCATACACAATGTGGGACTTCGATTCCAGTTCGTCGATGTTGTAGAAATTGAACTGATGCTGGTAGAACACCTGGTGGCCTGGGTTGATGTCACCGGAAGGTATGTTGAACAGGTTCTGTTGCGCCTGGACGTTGCCGACAAAGAGCAACAGAAAAGCCAGGCAGAGGGCTTTTTTCATGCGGCGCAAAACTAAGCAAGCGATGCACTGGAAAGAAAGTGAGTCGTATACATCCGACCCATTTTTTTACGTTAGTCGACTTGCGACTTAGTTAGTAGGGACGTCTTTCATGCAAGTGAACTATCACGACTTGCTGATTCACTATATTGCAGGGAGCCGGCGTCTGACTGATCTTCGCCGAAGTAACTGTTGCATGAAATTCCCATTCTTCTTGTTGCCCGTTTTCCTCTTCTCGGTGGGTATGGCCCAGCCTGTTGAGGAAAAAGTATTTCCCTCGAAGACCGAAGTCGTTACGCCGCTGCGAAAGACCTCCTTCAACAACGAAGGCCAATGCCCCGAGCGAAAGCAGGGCGGCAACCCGCGGATGGTGAATGGCTACCAGGTATTCAACGGCTCGATGGATGGCAACCGGCAGGTCGACCCCCAGATTGCCGTGGGCGGAGGATATGTGATGGAAGGGTCCAACAGCGGACTGCTCATCTATGACAAGCAGGGGAATTTTGTCCAGGGTGTCTCGCAGAAATGCTTCAACAACGGGATCGACCCCAAGATGTACTTCGATATCCACAATAAGGTGTTTGTATTCGACCTCTGGTGGTACTACGACAAGGAGAAGACTAAGCCCGTAAACATTTCCGTCTCCGCCACCAGCAACCCCACGGGCGCGTGGAGCATTTATCCCGTTTCGAGAACGGAGGAAGTGGACGGCGGCGGGATTGGCTACAGCCGGAAGTGGATCGGCTATTCGTATCCTGGTGGAGAGGAGAACACGTTCATTCTCCGCACGGCTGATGCGATTGCCGGTAAGCCGGCCACCATCTACCATTTCAAGGGTAGCCTCGGTCATCCCGTCTTCATGCAGGATGCCGTCGATGACCTCTATTTCTTCGAACTCGACAGCGTCCAATGGACGATACGAAAAGTGTCTGAAGGCAAGGACGGTCAGCCATACAGCCAGGTCGTGGCCCGCCGGCCGCACGGACTGACCTGCATCGACTACCCTCCGCAGTCGCCGCAGAAGGGCACGGAGCAGAAAATTTCCAGCGGCGACCGCAACCCGAAGAACCTGGTCTTCCAAAATGGAAGCATCTGGTTCTCGCAGGCCGTGAAGTGCGACGGTCGCTCCGCTGTGCAGTGGCACCAGGTCGATGCGAAATCGGGGAAAATCATCCAGACCGGCTTGCTGAAGAGTGCGACGAGCAATTACATCCAGACCACCATTGCCGTCAACAAGCAGAACGACGTGCTGGTGGGATTCCAGGAAGTCAGCGACCAGTCCTTCGTCAGTCCCCGCTTCGCGTTCCGGCTGGCGAAAGACAAGAAGGGAACGCTGCGGCCGATGGTGAGCGCCGGTGAGGGCACAGGTGCCGCCGACGGCGTGGCCTGGGGTGATTACAGCGGCAGCATCATCGACGGCGACAACCTCCTCGACCTGTGGACCATCCAGAGCATCGCCAATGACAAGGGGAAAGGGGAGACGGTAATCGTGATGGTGCCGGTGGGGAAGTGAACTCGGCGCTCGTTGGTCCTGGCTTTAACCTGCGGATTTTTAAAAAGAGAGTATAACTATGCTGGGCATTGCCATCCAACTCGCTATCTCGTGGCTCCTTCTCTGGTGGTTTGAGCGCGCCAACCTGTCGCCGCTGGGGCTGATGCCAAGCCGGCAGCGTGCCGTCGACTTCCTTGTCTTCTTCCTCGTCAGCGCCGCCTTCTGTGCCAGCGGCTTCGGACTGAAGATGCTCATCGCCAAACAGCAATGGGTGCTCAACCCGGCCGCGACGGGGTTGGGCCTGCTGGACGGTGCCCGGTGGACCCTCGTCTCGGTACTGTTCGAAGAGCTCATCTTCCGCGGCGCGTTGTTTTATATTCTCATCAAGAAGCTTGGAGCCACGCGCGCCACTTGGATCAGCGCCGCCTCCTTCGGCGTCTACCATTGGTTCTCCCAGGGATCGTGGGGAAATCCCGGGGCGATGGCTGTCACCTTCATCATAACCGGCGCCATGGGGCTGGTGCTTGCCTACGGATATGTGAAGGCAAATTCGCTCTACGTCCCCATCGCCATCCACCTCGGCTGGAACCTCGTGCAGCAAAATGTCTTCTCCGTGGGACCCATCGGCAACCACCTGTTCATCGAAGTCCTTCCCCGTCCTGAGGTCACCGTCTCCTATGCGGCCTTTTGGTTCATGCAGTTGTTCAGCCTGATCGGAGTGCTGGCCGTGAACTACGTGTTGCTGCGGATGAAGAAGCCGGCTTCGTAGATGGGCACTCGGTACTCGGCGCTCGGTACTTGGTTCTCGGTTCTCGGGGCTCGGTGCTAGGCACTGGGTACTAGTTGCTTTGACGCCCGTCATGCTTCGTCTTCGCTCAGCATGACTTGGGGCTTCGCTTCATACCGATCACCGATTACCACTTACTACTTACTACTTACCACTTACTACTTACCACTTACTACTTACCGATCACCGATTACCGACTACCGCCCACTACCCACTTTCCCCCCAGCTCCTTATCTTTAAGCATGACAAACCGCTTGCTCCTCATCCTCCTCCTGGCCTCGCCGTTGTTCACGGCCGCCCAAGAAAAGCACTACTACCAGACCGACTTCACCATCGAAGAATTCAGTGCCCGCCGTGCCCGGGTGTACGACGCCATTGGCAACAACGCCATTGCTGTCGTACAGGGGGCCCGCGGACTGGCCGGGTTTACGGTGTTCCGGCAGTCGAACGAGTTCTACTACCTGTGTGGCGTGGAGTCGGCGCACGCGTATTTGTTGCTGAACGGCCGCAGCCGAAAGACCACACTCTACCTCCCGCACCGCGACGAGGGGAGGGAAGCGGGAGAGGGCAAGTCGCTCTCTGCCGAAGACGCAGAGCTGGTGATCAAGCTAACGGGCGTGGACAATGTCCGCGGATTGGAGTTTTTGTCCGCCGACCTGGTGGGAGCAGACCTGATCAAGCCGCCGGCGCTCGCGTTGTACACGCCGTTCAGTCCGGCAGAGAACGGCACCGACAGCCGCGACGAGCTCCTGTGGGGACAGGCGCGGGCGGCCTCCGACCCCTGGGATGGGCAACCTTCGCGAGAAGCCAGTTTCATCAAGCTAATTAAAGAGCGGTTCCCCCAGTTCGAGATCCGCGACCTCACGCCGACGCTCGACGCGATGCGGTTGATCAAGAGCCCGAAAGAAATTGAACTCATCCGCAAGGCCACTCAGCTCGCCGGCCACGGCATCATGGAAGCCATGCGGTCGACCGCTCCCGGCGTGTACGAGTACCAGCTCGACGCGGCTGCGAGGTATGTGTTTCATCTCAACGGTGCCCGCGGCGACGGCTACGCCTCCATCATCGGCGGCGGGACGAACGCCTTCTACGGCCACTACTTCCGCAAGACCGACGTCTTGAAAGACGGCGACCTAGTGCTCATGGACTACGCCCCCGACTACCGCTACTACACCAGCGACGTCACCCGCATCTGGCCCGTGAACGGCAAGTTCAGCAAGGCGCAGACGGAGTTGTACAATTACATCGTCGCCTACCGTGATGCGCTGTTCAAGTACATCAAGCCCGGGGTGACGTCCAACGACGTGCTGGACCGGGCGGCCGCCGACATGAAGCAATATTTGGTCGGCAAGCAGTTCTCCAACCCCGCTCACCTGAAGGCGGTTCAAGAGGGCCTTCTCTTCCGCGGGCACTTTCAGCATCCCGTGGGCATGGCCGTGCATGATGTAGGAAGGGTGGGTCGCGTTCCCCTCCAGCCCGGCATGGTCTTCACCATCGACCCCATGATCTGGATCCCCGAAGAGCGGCTCTACATCCGCATTGAAGACGTAGCCGTGGTCACCGCCGATGGGGTTGAAAACCTCAGCGCGTTTGTGCCGTCGAAGCTGGAGGATGTGGAGAGGGTGATTAAGGAGAATGGGGTGATTCAATTCAGACCGCCGGTGACCGGTAACCAGTGACCGGCCTGCCCCGACGCAGTGTTTCACGGAGTCGGGGTAACCGGTAGTCTGTAATCCGTAGTCGGTAATCGGTGATCAGTAATCGGTGATCGGTTGCCCGGGTTAAGCCCAGTTAGGGCGACAGTTTGATTGCCCCGGGCTTTAGCCCGGGGGTTAATGATGATGGGGCGTTTAGGGCCACAGGAATATGCTGTTCTGTGAGGCCAAGCGAATTGGCCCGCACATGGGCACTCATTTCTGTGATACCGCCAGTTGACCATTACTGTCAAGGGTTTCCCGCCAACCACTAGCCACTACACACCCCGCCCCTTGCCCCATTCGGCTGGCTCATGGCAAGCCTAAAGGGGAACCAATAATTGATACCTGGAATGATCTACGGATTACCGATCACTAGCCACAAACCACTCCCCACTTTTCCCTAGATTGCTAACATGAAATTCCACCACCTGCTCTTCGCCTGCCTCGTAGGGATCGCCTTTCAGGCTTCCGCAGACACTTACCCAAAAAATCCCAAAATCGACGCCCTCAACTACGCCTTCCGGATCGGGTTGTCGGATGCAACGGATGAGATTACGGTGGAGATGACCATGGACGTGAGGTTTGTGGGTGAGGGGGTGACGACGCTGCGGCTGGATTTGATAAATGCGGGTGCGGGCAAAGGCATGACTGTGACTGGCGTGACCCGCGACGGGCAGAAGGTGGAGTATACACATAGCAACAATGCGTTGATCATTTCGCTTTCCCCGGTGCCGGCTGTGAACGAGCGGCGGCGGTATGTGGTGAGTTACAAGGGTGTTCCGGCCAGCGGGCTGAAGATCGCCAAGAACAAGTACGGTGACCGCACGTTCTTCAGCGACAACTGGCCCGACAAGGCGCGGCACTGGCTGGCCGTGATCGACCACCCGTACGACAAGGCCAGCAGCGAGTTTATCGTGACGGCGCCGAGCCACTACCAGGTGGTATCCAACGGGCTGAGCATCGAGACCTCCGACCAGCCCAACGGCATGCGGCTCACGCACTGGAAGAACTCCGTGCCCATCGCCCCGTGGCTGTATGTGCTGGGTGCGGCGCGGATGGCCATGCAGACCGTGGATACGTTTGAAGGCAAGCCCATCGAGACCTGGGTCTACGCCCAGGACCGCGACGCCGGGTTTTTGGATTTTGCCGAGCCGACGAAAAAGGTGCTGGAGTTTTACAGCGACTACGTGGGCCCGTTTGCCTACGAGCGGCTGGCCAATATTCAGTCCAACAGCGTGAGCGGCGGGATGGAGGCAGCTTCGGCGATTTTGTACAGCGAGAGTTCGGTGAGCGGCACGAAGAGTTTGCGGTGGCGAAACGTGGTTATTCATGAGATCGCCCACCAGTGGTTTGGAAATGCCGTCACCGAGTACGACTGGGACGACGTGTGGCTGAGCGAGGGCTTTGCCACCTACTTCACGTTGTTGTTCATTGAGCACGCCTATGGCCGCGACGAGTTTGTGCAGGGGTTGAAAGACAGCAAGAAGACCGTGCTGAATTTCGAGGCCAAGAACCCCGACTATACCATCATCCACAAGAACCTCTCCGACATGGAGAAGGTCACCAGTTCGCACACCTACCAGAAAGGCAGCTGGATATTGCACATGCTGCGCGGCGTGGTGGGCGAGGAGAACTTCTGGAAAGGCATTCGTACCTATTACGCCCGTTATTTCAACAGCAACGCCACGACCGCCGACTTCCGCCGGGCGATGGAGGAGGCTTCCGGCCAGGAGCTCGGCTGGTTCTTCGAGCAGTGGCTCAACAAGCCCGGCATCCCAAAGATCTCCGGCACCTGGACCTACGACGCCAAGGCGAAGCAGGTGAAACTCATCTTGAACCAGACGCAAACCACCGGCCCGATCCGCATGCCGCTGGAAGTGGGTGTTTACGTTAAAGGCCAGGACCGCCCCGCGCTAACCCGCATCGAGATCAATGTAGCATCGGGAACCTTCACGATCCCTTCCGACAAAGAGCCGGAGGAGGTGAAGCTGGATCCGAATGTGTGGGTGTTGATGGAGGGGGAGGGGGTAAGGAGGAAGTAACCTCTGCTGTTGGCTACAACGAACTGTGTATGGTGTGGGCTCGCCTGAGCCATCGCCATCAACCTAGTCTATTCTGCTTCCAGGGAAGCTACATGCGCCGTGTTAGCGCCTGTTTTGTAATCTAGTCTCAATTGTCCGTTCGAATAATTCCAATTCCTCCTTGTCAGTCGTTACTCTGGGAATCCAAATATTTTGCTTTGGGTCTTTCGTGTAAACATATATCCACTTGTCATTTGTGTCCATACTTGTAATGTTGTTCCAGAGGATTTCATCTATCTGTTTACCCTGTTCAAAATATTGAATTTTCTCATTGTCGTATATGTATTTTATGTCGTCAATGTTTTCATATTTTCTCATAAATGAATCAACTGCCTCTTTCCATTTTGTTAGTTCTTTGTCGTTTATTCTTTTCTGTCGTCTTGTTCTTAAATAGTAGATGACTGTAAATATTAGAAAGATGGCGCCGTAATAGATCCAGTCAAAATGAACGAAAGTCAAGCCGAAAGATAGAATTGTAATGCAGAGTAGAGTAATTGTCGGTAAACTCCTGGACTTGAAATACGTCGTCCATTCTTTGTCCCAAGTCTCAAAGGATTCTTGATACAAGTCCGCTATTTCCCTTTTTTTGAATGTGAGTCGTAATTCCATTACAAAATGGGCGCTAACGTTTGGCTACTTGCAGTTGCGGGTCGTAGGAGGGCTTGCTAAACAAGCACCCTACATAATACATATGCCGTGTCATAGGCCGGGCTTTCTAAATCAGTCTGAAACTGTTAATCATGCTAAAGAATTTGCTTTTGAAGGTGGGATACTTCTTTGTTGATGTGTGTCCTTCCATTAGATACAGTCGTCTGTTTCCGACTGTCACATAGATAATGTTCGAGTACGTAATATTGGCTTTTTTATATTCACACTCAATCCATTTGAAGGTGTAGTCATTTATTGTTCGATTTCCCTGAGCAATTATTTTGAAATTGTCCACTTGATGGGGGTACCAGTCAGTGACATAAGTTTTGAAGACCTTGTCTAGGGTTTCCTGAGATTCTTCAGTAAGAACTTGAAATGTTGCGGGATATTTTGGTGGTGTGTCTTCTTTTGGGGCCAGGACCATTGGGTTGCTTGTCAGTGTATCAAGTATCCAGTCATCCGGATAGGTGAACTCGAAACCCCTTACTATGTCCTTAAAGGTTTTTGTCTGACCATAGGATGCCGAGACGATAACTGTAAATAAAGTGATTAGTTTGATCATCATTTGATCTTACGAAAGCCGAATCTTAATGAAAGCCTGGCGCGAAGGAGGGAACAAGGCTGACAAGCGCACCAGGACCGCGCGGTCCCACGGGTCACTGCGTAGAAACGAAGTTAGGTATTTATTTCAAGAGCAAGTAACCGGGATGGCGCACCGTGTTGTGCGGTCGTGCTGCCTAAATTACTCTCGTTGTGTCTTCAATGAAGACTCTTTGAGAGTCGATGATTTTTTGTTCAGGATAAACAACAACGGCGCCCTTGTCAATTAGAAAAAAGTCTTGTTTAATGCCATTCAAAAGCGCTCTATTAAGATTCTTTGGATCCTTAATTTGAAAGAGTACCTCGCCTGATTCCTGCGCTTTTATAACGATATCAATTGCAGGTTGCACTAAATCTTTTTCCATAACTTATCAGTTATCTTCAATTCGATCTGTCCAGAAGGCTGGGTCTTTAAGAACGCTTCAATTGCTGCCTTTGTTGCTTCTTTCAAAAGTATCCCTAAATTTTGAGACAGCCAAGTCTGAAAAAAAGCCTGAATTTGCTGTTCATTAAGCCCTGCCGGGATACCAGGCAGTGCAATTTGGGGATTTAGATTGATTGCTTGGTTAATCTGTCTGAGTCGCTTGACCTCGATGTCGCAAACCTGTTCGTGAGCCCCATATTCTGACTCGATCATGGCTTTTTTGAGGTTCTCCCATTTATGGTTATCGACGTTGTTGTCAATTAAATGCTTTTCAGGATTGAAAGGTTCCTTTAGCACCATAACTTCTGCATAGCCTTGGTACAGTTCCCAAAGCAGATTCTCAACCTTATAGTCTTCTGCATTTTTGACATAGGAGATTCCTAACTGTCGTGCTTCAGTTCTAGAAATTGAATGTCTATGTGAATAAATTTCTGATCCCAACTTCCTTACTATCTCTTCATTTTGCTCAGTCGACAATTTCTCCTTCCTTGTAGATAACATCCTATCAGCAACAAGTTTAGTCTGTTCAAGTAGGCGATTCACCTTACCAATTGCAAGTGGATTTATATGATGTGCAAGAATTTCAAAGGACTTAATCTTTTCTTCTGCTCTATTACAGTCCAGCTTTTCAAGTAAACCAATGAATCCCATAACATCTTCAACAGATATGTCAATAGGAGTCTTGTTAACCGGATGTGGTGGGTTGAGAGGTGAGTTTGAAATTGTAATGTCGACCGGTCCCAATTCCGATTTTTCAGTCATTACTATTTCATCAGCTCCCAGGCTGATCATTGTTGCTGCACTGTGAGCTCTAAATGGTATTAATACATTGAACTTTTTGGTGGGGAATACTTCTCGGATTGTTGAAACAATGCTCCATGGTGCATCGCTGTCTCCTCCTCGGCTGTAGATAAATAAATCAATGTTCTCGAATTCTCCTCCCTTGGACTTGATTTCTCTTAGTTGCTCATAGACAATATCATTCATCATTTGATGAATTGGAGCACTAAGGTTGATCCTGTCGCTGGTAACCAAAGTGACGACTTTTGACTTTCTGAGCTCCTGAATTTTCTTGATTACTTCTAGTCTTTTGTCTCTATTCATAAGTCATTAGTTTTATTGCGCACCGGCAGCATGCCGCACAACGTGAGTGCATATTCAGTTTGGCGGATTAGGAGCCTTGTTAAGGCCGATAGGCCGACAAGGCGACCAAGTTGAAATCTGTTCCACGTGACAAATGTAAATATTGAAACCGAAACTTAATGAGGACACTGAACCCGCCAAATTGAATATGCACATTGTTGTGCGTAGTTGCTTGTCGTTCCTTAATTGTAGATGTCAGACCAAATGACAATACCAGGTGTCAATAGTGTTTTCATTTTCTTTGTCGATAAGGGACACCGTGTCCTTGCCTTGAGGTCCAACTAATGATAATGATAAGGATAAAGCATTTTTCACAATCAATCCTTGTACTTAACAATTTACTCCTTGAGCGTACTGTAAATCAATTTGACCAACCATCTTGATAAAAGACAGAGCTTTCATTAATCAGGGTTGGGTCAAAATCTAGATATACAGATTTATAAGAAGCATCTGATGTTTGGTAATTGCCGGTGCATGGATTATAGTATGAACTCAAAAACGTCCCCCGCCCCTCACCCATGAAAAGCTCTTGTACCAAGTGAAGTGGGGTCGGTGTTGGAGCAAATTTCAGCCAATAACAACCGGCACCGGGCACACATCCCTTTACAACATTTGTCCCATAACCATCATGACTCGATATACCTTGATTGCCATATACCATATATACGAGATTTGTAAAGTAATTGACAGGAGTAATGTTCCATTTGCGTAAAGCAAATGAATTGACAACACTATGACAAATCCAATTTAAACCGTAAAGGCCAACGGAATATGAAGCAGCTCTAATCCTCCTACAAGTGCCATCGCTTCCAGGAATGACCTGATAAATTCCCTTTTTAAAATCATCATAAGTGCCAAAATAATAGTCCATCTTCAAATGATAGGTGTCGTTGCTTTCAAACCACGATGCTGCGCCATTCGCGGTCCAAGTGCCAATGTATTCATGTGAAAACTTTGTTCTTTGCATCCATGTGCGCCCTCTGTCGATGGAATACTCTTGATTTTGCTTTAAAAGTGCGAATCCCACTGTGACAATGCTTGTATGTACGAGTCCAACCATTTCGAAAATTGAATTAAGCTCACTATCTAAGACTGAATGTTCACCTGTATAAACTCTCATATTGAAAGCAACAAACTCTTTCTGCCCAACGTTTCGGGAGATAACCTTTGGGGATTCTTTAATGAAACTAGCATATGGAATATTGACAATATTTGTAGGAGTCAGCCTGAAGTTGATATCTGTAATATTAGCTTTCTCATAAGAAAAGTATTCGCCCGACAAAAATACATTGAATCCATCTTCTAACGCCTTTTCTTTTTTTCTGCTGATTCGTTTCATCGAAAGAGGTGCTTTATCCTTATATAATTGCTCCAGAGCTTTCGGATAGGGCCTTAAAATTGAAAGTTCTTCGACAAGAGCTTTAGTTAGAATCTTAGAGAATGCGCTTGTTTTATACTGTGGAGCTTGGGAAAGCTGATCGAGAGAATCTAATGATTTTGTTAATCCTTCATACAATGCCTTAAGTTTTTTCCTGCCTTCTATTTCTAAATATGCATCCAGCATTTTCAATCTCATATCTAAATAAACCTTGCGTAGATTAACTGTTGTCATAGTGGTAGAATCATTTAGGTCTAAACTAGGTTGGGCTTCGGCTGGTACACCGCAAAAATATGTTGCCTTTGGTTTAACACTTGGATTCCTTGCTACAACAATCCCATCTACAACCGACATATCTCCATCTTTTAACTTACTAACTGGATGGTACCCAGGTAACTTCATTGTGCCAGGTAACAAAAAATGTGGATAGCGTGTCTTCATTATTGAATCAATTGGCATGGTCATAACATTCATTTCATCTGTATGCTTTTGCTCGTTGAAAATAAAAACGATATTATGAGTAAAGTTATCGTTGGAAAATACAAGATAAAATCGGGACGCTAGTGAATTATTCTTCGGAATATTGAGTTTATAACTTCCCGAGTTTGAGTAATTTTCAATAATGCGAATTTGCTTAAGGTCAAATGAGATATAATGGCAGATGATTTTTTTGAAAGATTTAACGTTTAGTGCCACTTGGAAAACTGAGCTTGCTGAATCAACACTCTTCAGATCAATTTCAAAGTATTCTTTGTTCCTTGAATCCAGAAATGCTCTTTCTAATTGGGCATTATTGCCAAAGACTAGCCGATTTTCGCCAGATAAAATGGAGAAATTAATCTTGCCATCAATTTGTGATTGAAATAAAGCACCTTCATTAATTTTTTGATCTGCTAATGGAACTTTCTTAAGCGTTAGTTCTCTTCTGGTGATCTTATTATACACGGTCAGCTTCGAGCCGTTTAGCTTATAGCCATACAGTCCCGCAGGAATATCATCTTGCTTAACTGGGAGGAATAAGACATCGCTTGTAAGTTGAACTTGTGCGCTTGAACTATTAGCGAAGACTGTCATTGCCAATAGCACTAGAAAAAGAGTTGATTTCATATGTATCGGGTTAAGTTGAATTTTCCTTCTCTTTTATTTTAATCTTCGCTTTATCTCCCTCTACTTGTGTTCTTGACGATTCCAACATAATAACTTTGTTATATCGTCTGGGTAATTCTTATCAAAATAAAGCCGCAATGTAGCATTTGTGTCTTCACCGGTCGGATAGTTGTCTATGCACTTAGTTCTTGACATAATCTTGATTGGCAATTACGCACAACAACTGTGTATTTGTAATACCAATATCCCCATTTACCCACCTCCAAACAATCCCCCACCAAACGTCTCGGTTCTTGTCTAAATCTGGCCTAACTCGCTGGAAGTTACTCCTATAAATCTAGCCAATGCTTGCGAAATCACTTGCCTTGATCGCCATGCTGACCCTCGCGGTCACCACCACCAAAGCCCAAACCCCAACCCCCTGTGCCTGCTGCCATGAGAAGGCGAAGCAGTTTCATTTCTGGGTGGGGGAGTGGGAGGTGATCAACCCGAAGGGCAAAGTGGCGGGGACCAACCGCATCGTACTCATGGAGGGCAACTGCGTGATGCAGGAGAACTGGACGGCGGCCGGTGGGGGCTACACAGGCACGAGCTATAATTTCTACAACACGTCGACAGGCAAATGGCAACAGCTGTGGATCGATAACCAGGGCGGCAACCTCCAGCTGGAAGGGGAGTGGAACGGCTCCGCGATGATCCTCCAAAGTAAACCCACCAAAAACCCCCAGGGCCAACTCCAAACCGACCGCATCACCTGGACGCCCAACGCCGATGGAACGGTGCGTCAACTGTGGGAAGCGAGTACGGATGGTGGAACCAGTTGGAGTGTGGCGTTTGATGGGCTCTATAAGAGAAAATAACCGCAGACCTGTCCTGAGCGTAGCCGAAGGAGGCGCGGAGGCGCAGAGCCCCTGGCCTCAAGCGCGCCTGTTGTCAAGTGCTTCTAAGGCCATCAGAGCTTACTGTACTTAAGTGCGATCTGGCTTGAGTTGTTCCTGATGAATTTGTTAACGTCCTCCAGGGTCTTCACGGGCTCATGCCAGTCCGGATCGGGGAATTGCTCCAGGGTATGCGCGAGATTCTTCTCGGTGACAAACCCTTCGATCACCGTACAACCCTCCAGCTTCCGCAGGGGTTCCAGGAAGATGTATCCGTCGAAGAGCTGGTCGAGGGTAAAGTTTTCGTAACCTACGGCGTGAAGACTGGTATCGGGCAGTTTCCCGACGGGGGTATTCAGTAAGTCGAATCCGGCAGGCTGGTTGCCCATCGCTTCCATCAGCTTCTCAAGGGCGCCGTCGGCGGGCGAGACCGGGACATAGGCATCGCCCACCTTCCGGACAAAGGCCTGGTGCAACAGGATATTGAAGACCTTGCCCGGGTGATTGCGGAGTAACCGGTTGCCCAGCCAGTCGCGGTCGTAGTCGTAGAAGTTGTCGCCGTTGTATTTGTAGAAGGCATTGCCGTACCGGGTATAGGCATGCGGGGTTCCCACCAGGGCGAGAAGTTTCTCCTTCTTCGCGAAGATTTCCTTTTCAATGATGTCCGCACGGAACTTGTCGGCCGTGCCCTTGGGGAACACGGCTTTCATGGATTCAGGGTTTCGCCCGGTGAAGCGCTCCCAGTGATAGATGTAGCTCAGGTTCAGAATCCGGAACTTCCTGGCGCCAGGCGGCAGCGAGCGGTTGAGTTTCCAGGCGGCTTTGTACACATCGATGTACTCCTGGTAGGCCCAGGTTACATTGTAGGCATACATGATTTCCCTGGCGAGCGCTTCATCATAGACCTCGGCGTTGACGAGCTGGTCCAGCTTGTCCTGGAGTTCGCTCGCCCCGAATTCCATGCCGATGGCGTAAACGCCATTCCGGTAGAGCGCGGGCACCAGTTGCTGGACAAAGAGTAGATTCTCCCGCACGAGGTGGTGCTCGCCGAAGAGAACCACATCGTATGTCTTGAATTTGTCAATGACATAGTCTTCCGGAGACCGGGAATGTTTTGCCAGATACGTGGCGGCCGTTTCGCCACCGGGTTGGGCCAAAAGCTCAGAACCCACTATGCCAATCACTATGGCAATACGGAGTATATGCTTCATACGTAAGCCTGCTAGTTGACGTAAGTTAATACTTCGTCGGGCAAGCCTGAAGGGGACCGGTGCTTGATACCGGCCATCATTCGAATAGTAGTTCCCCTTCAGGGGTTAGGGGCGGGGAGAATGGTGGCTAGTGACCGTGACCGATAGTCCGTAGTCTGTAGTCCGTAGTCTGCAATCCGTGATCTGTAATCGGTGGATCGGCCATTATTCGAATAGTAGTTCCCCTTTAGGGGTTAGGGGTGGGGAGAATGGTGGCTAGTGACCGTGACCGATAGTCCGTAGTCTGTAATCCGTAGTCTGCAATCCGTGATCTGTAATCGGTGGATCGGCCATCATTCGAATAGTAGTTCCCCTTCAGGGGTTAGGGGCGGGGAGAATGGTGGCTAGTGACCGGACGGGGAACACGCTCAGTTCGGCCTAAACATACAACGCGCATCGTGCTGCCTCACGGAATACCATGTTCCTGTGGCCCTCAATCTTTCTCATCACTGAAATCCCCGGGTTAAAGCCCGGGGCAATTGCACCGGTCACCCCGACTCCGTGAAACACTACGTCGGGGCAGGCTGGTCACCGGTTACTGGTCACCGGTCACTGGTCACCGTCACCCCTGTTTCTTCGCCGCGACCATCTTCATGAAGTGCTTGTCCAGGTAGTACAGGTTCCGCTCCTCCACGCCGATGCGCTTGACGCTGGCAATCAGGTCGAGGACGGAGTTTTCACTCTGTTCCTGCTCGAGGACGAATTCCTTCAGGAAATGGAAGGGTGCATATTCTTTCGCCTTGTCGCAGTCGTGGACCAGCTCGTTGATGGCTTTGGTCACGGTCTGCTCCAGGTGCAGGGTGTGCTCGAGGAGTTCCATCACATTCTTGAACTCTTTCCGGGGCTCGCCCAGGGCCTTCACTTCCGCGAAGCCGCCCTGGGTGTTAAGGTACTTGTAGAGCGACAACATGTGCTCGCGCTCATCTTCGCTGGCATCATAAAAATAGCCGGCGATGCCCGGCAGGTTGCGGCTTTCACACCAGGAGGCCATATAGAGATAGGAATGGGAGGCAAACGCCTCACGCTGAATCTGGTCGTTGAATTTCTGTTGGATTTCGGGGGATAGCATAACGGTTGAATTTGCCCAAAGGTAACAAAGTTCCGAGTTCAGAGTTCAAAGTTCCGTTCTCTGAGTGTCGTTGCTCTGCAAGTACCCATCACGCCGACAACCCCGATGAGATCGGGACAGGCGTGAAACACTACGTCGGGGCAGGCCCAGCCCGCACCCAACACCGAGCACCGAGTACCGAGCGCCGAGCACCGAGCGCCGAGCACCGAGCACCGAGTCCCGAGCACCGAGTCCCGAGCACCGAGTCCCGAGCACCGAGTCCCGAGCACCGAGTCCCGAGCACCGAGCACCGAGTCCCGAGCACCGAGTCCCGAGCACCGAGTCTCGAGCACCGAGTCCCGAGCACCGAGCACCGAGTCCCGAGCACCGAGTCCCGAGCACCGAGTCCCGAGCACCGAGCACCGAGTACCGAGCACCGAGCACCGAGTCATCACTTCACCCCAATCGCATAAAAAAGCGGATACCAAATGGCCGCATCACCACGCCGGGACCAGGATCGGAACTCGTCCAGGGCTTGGTCACAGGTACGGGCATCAAGGAGGTCGTAGTTGACCAGCAGGTGCTTCGCGCTGTCGAGCACTTCATGAAGGTTGGCTACAAAGTCCTGGAAGTGCGGATGACCGGTACAACTGCCGAAGAACACGAAGCCGTTCCTGGCGGGCTGAAGTCCGGCTCCATGGAGGAGGGATACCAGCTTTCTTCCAATGAAGGGATCGTTGCCATGGACTTCATAGGTCTGCTCATACGCCGACCAGAGTTGTTGGAAATGGGGAGGAACGGGATAGAGGGAAAGGGAGCTGTGATCATCGTCAGCGAGAATCACGCGGCCACCGGGGCGAACGCTGGCGGCCATCTTGGCTACCACGCGCGCGGGGTCGGGCACGTGCTCCAGAAGAAACCGGGCATGGGCGATGTCAAAGGCTCCCTGCCACGCCGGGTCGAGCGGCGCCTTGAGCACATCGTGCTGGAGAAACTCAACTTCCCCCGGCGCAGTGAGCGCTCTCGCCCGCGCCAATTGCTGCTCATCGCGGTCAATGCCCAGCACCCGTGTGCCGGGAAGCGCCTGCGCCTTGATTTGCCGGGCGATGTGACCGAGACCGCATCCGAAGTCGATGATACCGGGTACGGTCCAGGGACCGACTTGCAAAAGGTAGTCGGGATTGAGGAGGTCGTTCAACAGACTCAGCCGCCTTTGCTCTTCGGGCGAGTGCCCATGGACATAGAAGTTTTCCGGTGTCATGTGAAACTGGCGTTGGTTTCTCTTCAGTGTTGCCGCATACTTTGCTAGTTCAGGTCAGCGCGAGGTTCGCTCCAATTCTTCCTTCGCTCGCATGGGTGTGTTTCATGACTGTATGATTACTCACGTTTCCTTCGTGCCATGATCCCGGCACCCAGGAAAAAGAGAGCAAGGACCAGCCAACCCGCCACCCGGAGCCAATGACCGGAGACCATGGCGTCAAGGGTGGCGGCTCCGAAGAACAGCAGAAATATCGTGAGGTTGGTGGCGACGCCGGGCGCTTTCATCTCTGCGAGTTTATTCTGCTTTAAGCCCTGTAACCGGGTTGTTGCGGAAAACGCCCATCACCTGCGACCCCACGGTGACCACCAGCACCGTGACCAGCAGAAACGCGGCGAGCCCGACGCTCCACAGGGTGACAGGGATATGCACCGGGTAGGCAAAATCGAGTACAAACCGGATGGCATAGTAACTCAACGGAATGCCCAGGGCGAGTGCGACTCCAAACAGCAGCGCGTACTGCCGCAGCATCAGCAGGCCGATCGAGGAGATTGTCGCACCGAGCACTTTCCGGATGCTGAATTCCTTAACCCGGCCGGAGGCGTTGAGCGACACGAGTCCATACAACCCAAGGCTGGCCAGCAAGACGGCTACGGTGGCGAACACGCGCCATACGTGACCGTGTATGCCGATTTCGGTGTAGTAGTTGCCCCACACATCTTCCTGGTAGCCGCCCTGGAAGGGAACTTCCGGGTTCAGCTGGAACCACGCTTTACGAAGACGATCGTAGACTTCCTTCGACGACATCTTGAGGGTCAGGTACCGGCATTCGGCGGGGTCGGCAAGCCGGAAGAAGGCGGGCTTGATGGTCTGGTCGAAACTATAACTGTGAAAATCTGCAGCGACACCCACCACTTCGTAACGCACGCTGTCGATCCTGAACGTCTCACCCACGGGCTTGCTCCAGCCCAGGTTACGCGCCATGGTCTCGTTGATGATGACCGACTGGCGGTCTGCCTTGTTTTCCTCGTGGAAGACCCGGCCTTCTTTAAGGGTCACGCCCATGGTCTCCAGGTACTTCGCGTCGACCACGAGGAGGTCAGCCGCCAGTTCGCGATCGGGAAACTTAAGGGTCACCGGGCGATGCTTCTTGCCGATGTGATCGGCGGAGCCGGCGAGCGAGAGGACTTGCGGGTCACGGGCCATCACCGCCTTCAGCTGCTCGAACGACAGCGCGTCGGGTGCGACGGCGTACACCACCTCGCGGTTGCCGTAGCCCCAGCTGCGGTGGGCCAGGAAGTTGGTGTTGCGGGTGAACATGACGGCGGAGGTGATGAAAATGCAGGCGAATACCAACTGGATGGCCAGCAGGGTGCGGGTGAGCGGGTTACGGCCGCCGAATTTCACCGAGCCTTTCAGAATGGTCACCGTCTGGAACCGGGAAATGTACACGGCCGGGTAAATTCCGGAGGCGAAGCCGGTAAGCAGAAGCACGGCGGGGAGAAATATCCAAAGAAGCGGGTCGGCAAACCGGAAGTCCATGGTGAAGTTCCAAAGTCCTTCAAACCACGGGATGACGACGAATCGCCCCAGCGCCACGCCCACCAGCAGGGCGAAGGAAGTGACGACTAGGTTTTCGGTGAGAAACTGACCGATGATCACGCGGCGTGTGGCGCCGATGGTCTTCCGGATGCCCAGCTCTTTCAGGCGACGCACGGCGGTGGCAATGGCGATGTTGATGTAGTTGAAGCAGGCGAGGGCCAGCATCAGCAGGCTGATCGCTACCAGGAAGATGATCGAGACAATGTTTTCTTCCGACCCGCCGCGGAATACGGAGTCGCGGATGTTGGAGGAACGGAGGTGCAGGGTGGCCAGCGGTTCAAACTGGAAGGAGCGGATGTGAACGCCTTCGGTGACGGCCTTGTTCTGGAGATCGGTGTATTTACCCATCTGCTGCTGGATGGCCGTGGCGTCCTGCGGGTTGCCGACCTGTACCAAGGTGGCCTGCGTGAGCCCTGCCCAATCGCTGGCTTCATAACCCGGGTCGAGCGTCTTCAGGTTGTCGAAGTGAACCAGGAAATTGAAGTCGAGGCTGCGGGCGGCGGGAAAGGCCTGGGCCACTCCGGCTACGCGGAACAACTTGACGTGTTCCTTGTCGAGACGCACGAGAAGATCCTGGCCCACGGGGTTTTCCGTGCCGAAGTATTTTTCGGACATGGGCTCGCTGAGAATGATGCTGTTCAGGTCTTTCAGGCCGGAAGACACGCCCCACTTCAGCGGGAAGGTGAATACCTGCAGGAAGGAGGGGTCGGTAAAGCGGACACGCTCGTGGAACAGGTTGTCTCCTGCCTTGACGATCACCGGCCTGTCTTCGATGCGGCAGATGTTCCGGATCTGGCTAAAGTCCTGTTTGAGCTGCTCGCCGAGCGGGCGGGGGGTGGTGCCGTATTGCTGGAGGTATCCTTCCCGGTCGGCGAAGCTGGTGACCAGGAAGACCACGTCTTTGTTCTGGTGAAACTGGTCACGGTTGAACGTCCAGCGGGCAAAGGCATAGGCGAAGACGCAGATGCTGATGGCGGCGGCCAGGCCGAACACATTGATAAAGGAGTTGAGCGGCTGCCGGATCAGCCCGCGGGTGGATACCTTCACATAGTTTTGGAACATGGGCAGGGGCGAGCCGCGACGGAAGGAGGCGAAGTTTTTCAGGAGGTTGGGCCGTATCAGCTTGACGATTTCAAGCGTATAGAGCCGGCGGGCTTTGGAAGGACTGAACCGCTCCACGTAGTCGCTGTAGAGTTCTTCCATGTCGCCTTCGATTTCTTCGAGGTATTCCTCTTTGAGGATGAGCCGGAGAAACTTCAGGGGCCACTGCGGCGGGTGAACCGGGGAGAGGGTTTTCATATCATTTTCCATTGTGCGGCGACCGCAGGTATGGCCTGCCACAAGCCGGCCCGGATTTCTTTCATCTCTTCAAGCACCTTGCGGGCGTGCGAGGTGGTGCTGTAAATGCGCTTGCGCTTGCCCCCGCGCTTCTGCGTCGCTTCGCCGAAGCGGGAGGTGAGAAAACCTTTTTCTTCCATGCGCTTCAGTGCCGACTGGATCGAACCCACGCTCAGCCGCTGCTTCAGGCGCGATTCGAGTTCTCGTTTGATCTCCACGCCATAGGCGTCTTCCTGCAGCGCGGCGACCGTCAGCAGGACGAGTTCTTCAAATTCTCCAAGTTTGGTTTTCTTCATACAGACAACTCTGTTTCAGGGTTTAGGATCAGGACGTTGTTGCGTTTGCACCCCTTTGATCAGCAGCCACAGGATGGCCAGCATGAAACCAATGAAGGTGGCTCTAATGAAAGGCTGGACGCCGGCGTAGTCAGGCCGTTGCAGCAGCACAAAGCCTGCACAGTCGGCCACATAACCGACGCCGCTGACCACGAGCAGAATACCGATGATTTTTGGGGCGAAGCGGGATTGATAGAGAGCGAGGCCAAAGGGGATGAAGCACAATCCCCAGAAGACCTGGGCGATGCCGATGCCATAGCGATGCATGCGCAGAAAAAGGAAGGCAATCTCCTGTTTTTGCACGGGATCAACGCTCGTGAGAGCTTCGCCTTTGAGAATCATCAGGGCAGTGACGTTGAAAATTTCCAGCACGAGTACAATGGCGAGTTCAGCGATGACCGGTACAATCATCATCTGCGACAGGAGCCTGTTCACGGGCCGGAAGAGGCTCGCAAAGAGGAGGATCATGACGGCAAACCCGATGGCGCTGACGAGGTGGCTGACGATGGCCGTGCGAAAGAGGAATTCGTTAGCCAGAAGATTGTTGGCCGTGGCTATCGCGTCTTTGGGAACAAAAATCCTGGACGGCACATACGTGAGCCCCCAGGTGGCCCCGGGTATGCAGACAAGCACAAAAAGCGAAGCGGCAACCCGGGAGATAACTTCCGGTCGGCCTGTGTGCAGGTTCGAATCAAGGTGTGCTTCCACGGGTTGGAGGGGTGAAGGTTAGTTCTTGCGGGTAGTGGTTATGGACAATTCAGGGAAAAAGACAGTCGCATTCTTGTTGACACCTTTAATGACCAGCCACAACATGAAGACGAGTTCCCCGAAGAAGAACGGGAAGAGAAAGGGTTGCACCACCGATTGCCAGGGAGCATGAATGAGGAAGAGGAGCGACATGATCACGTACGCGATGCCGTTTAGCCACAGGAAGTAGCCCAGCCAGCGGGGCAGGAAGGTGGATCGGATAATCAATGTCCCCAGGGGAAGGAGCCATAGACCCCAGAGTAATTCCAGCAGTTGCGTTCCGTAGGCACTGAGTTTCAGAAGCAACATCGCGATGCTCTGCCGCTGTTCCAGGGGCAGTTCGAGGAGCAGTTCGCCTTTCACGACCATCAGG
This sequence comes from Cyclobacteriaceae bacterium, assembly GCA_016787605.1. GTDB lineage: Bacteria > Bacteroidota > Bacteroidia > Cytophagales > Cyclobacteriaceae > ELB16-189. Next base: position 70,421 of record JAEUUE010000138.1, on the reverse strand, counting down.
GACGTGATGCCAAACGTATTCAACACAATGTCTATGGGAATCTGGAGCGCCACGCCGATCACCATCAGGCGCGCCAGGTGCCTGTCGACCGGCCGGAAGAGGCGGTACAGCATGACAGCAACAACCAGGAAGACAATCACGCTGATCATACCCACCACCAGCCCCGAGCGATACAAGGTCTCATGAGCGAGCATTTTTTCGGCGGTGGCGGCGGCATTGCCCCGCACCACGGTCTGTGACGGGACATAAAATAAAGAGAACGGAGCCGCCAGTACGGTGATCAGGTACAGCGCCCCTGTCCACCGCGCCCACCGCGCCGGCTGGAAATGTTCCTCAGTCATGGAAACCAAATTGGTATATTATTCGTAATTGCAGTAAAAATAGTTTCAATTAATTTTTCAAGGGCTCAAATGAGGCTCGAAGGGGGGATATGAGGCCAAAGAATTTTCAGGTTCCCGGTTTGTGGATCCGGCCGGAAGCGGACGGATGAACGACAGGAATGAACACGCGAGAGCCGGTTAGTGCCTCCGGGAGCTTTAAACATCGATGGCACACACTTGGATAAAGATGCACCACACGAATAAACAGAATACGCTGCTATGCTGAAGAACATCCTGCTGACCGCGCTCCGGAACATGGGCCGCAACAAGTCCTTCACGATCATCAACCTCGCAGGGCTCTCCGTGAGCATGTCGCTGGCCCTGCTCATCCTGACGATCATACACGAGCAGCTCTCGTATGATTCTTTTCATAAAGAAGCGGACCGGGTATTCCGGGTCAACACCCACTTGCTGCATTCCGAATGGGGCACAATTGATTTTGCCTGTGCGCCGCTTCCGGCTGCGGAAGTGTTGAAGAATGACCTTCCCCAGGTCACGCATGCTGTGCGGGTCAACCGCCAGCTCCGCGGCGAAGCCGTGCAGGGAGAGACCAAGGTGCCTTTGAAAGGGTTGTTTACGGAGTCTTCGTTCCTGGAAGTCTTTAACTTCCCCTTGCTCCACGGAAGTCAAACTGCTGCGCTCGAGGCTCCGCGCAGCATTGTCCTGACTTCTTCCGCGGCGGAGAAGTTGTTTGGCCAAGCCGATGTGGTGGGGCAGTCTATCCGCCTGGGCAACCTGGGTGACTTCCAGGTCACCGGTGTGCTTGCACCCCTGGCAGGCAAGACGCACTTTGAGTTCGAAGCCCTCGCCTCCCTGTCGACGTTGCCCGCCCTTGAGCGACAGGGGCGGCAAAGTCCTGTGACGGAAAACTGGAGCGCCTACTATGATAACTATGTGTACATCAAGCTGGCGGAGGGAGCACAGCCCGGCGAGATGGAAGGGGCTTTGGCGGAGATAAGCCGCAAGCATGGCACCGGTCTTCGATCCGACGGCAAGGATATCGGCTACGCCTTCTACCTGCAGCCGCTCGATGAAATTACTCCGGGTGTTGAACTGTCGGGAAGCATGGGCGCCGGTGTGCCCCGGTACATGCTCGTCTTCCTCAGCGTGCTTGCCGCCATCGTCCTGCTGATGTCGCTGTTCAATTTTGCCAACCTGACCATTGCCAAATCGTTGTCGCGCGCCCGGGAGATCGGTGTCAGAAAAGTGATCGGGGCCAAGCGAAGCCAGGTTTTCCTTCAGTTCATCGGCGAGGCCGTTGTGTTTTCGCTCATGGCCCTCGTGCTGTCGTACCTCCTGCTGCAGTTGATGAAGGTCGGCATATTCGGCTTGTCCCTCCGCCAGAACTTCCTCATCGACCTTGGCGAAGATGCCAGGCTCTATGTCATTTTCTTCTTCTTCGCCGTCGTCACGGGAATACTCGCGGGTCTTTTGCCGGCCACGTACCTGTCGTCCTTCCTCCCGGTGAATGTGCTCAAGAGCATGCAACACACGAAAGGGTATTCGCTCACCATCCTGCGGAAGGGATTGCTGGTGACGCAGTTCACCTTGTCGGTGGTGTTCGTCATGCTCGTGGCCATTGTCTACCGTCAACTGGATTTTATGGTCAAAGCCGATTACGGGATCGAGCAGGAGACTAACCTGACGGTGGACCTGCAGGGCAAGTCCTTTGAGAAGGTCGCGCAGTCCATGCGCATGCTTCCCGGCGTGGTCAGTGTGGGCGGCGTGTCGAATCGACTGGGCACCTGGGATGGCGGCTCGTCTCACTTTAAAGCTACCCCGGAGAGCAACCCGATTGCGATGCATGAATTCCACGTCGATGACAATTACCTCCGCAACCTCGCCCTGACGTTTGTCGCCGGCGGCAATTTCAATCCCCAGGAACAGGGTGGAAGGGAAAAGGAAGTCATCCTGAATGAGTCGGCGGTGAAACAATTGGGATTCCCGGGCCCGGTGGAGGCCTTAGGTTCGGTGATCGTGGCTTCCGATACGTTGTCGCTTCGGGTGGCCGGCGTGGTCAAGGACTTTCATTTTCGTCCGCTAAGCAATGCCATCGGACCGTTGGCATTCCGCTATGACCTGAGCAAACTACGTTACCTCAGTGTGCAGGTGCCCGAGGCAAGGCAGGCGGAGGTTCGGTTGGCCATGGAAGGGGCGTGGAAAGCCACCGACCCGGTACACCCGCTGAAGTCCGCCCGGATGTCCGATGAGATCGATGAAGCGTACCAGGAAACCGGGATGCAGGACATGCTGGTCATCACCGGCTATTCCACCTTCCTCGTGATCTCGCTGGCCTGCCTGGGCATGCTGGGGATGGCCATGTACTCCGCGCAGGTGCGCGCGCGGGAGATGGGGATCCGGAAAGTCATGGGTGCCTCCACCGGCGCTGTGATGCTGCATCTCTCCAAGTCCTATATGACGATGATTGCAATCGCCCTCATCCTGGGAATTCCGGTCAGCTATCTCGCCGGCAGCGTGTTCCTGGAGGGCTATCCGTATCGTGTCGACATCTCTCCCTGGCTGGTCGGATCGGTGGTTCTCCTTATCTTATCCCTGAGCGTCGCCACCGTGTGGTCGCAGACCTTCCGGGTAGCGGTGACCAACCCGGTGAGGTGGCTTAGGAGTGAGTAGCGTAACGCGCTTCTCGTTGCTTGTTTCTCGGAAGTGCTGTGGTGGTGTTGGGGGGGTGGCTTCAGATCCTGGAATTGGTAAGTTCCTGATGTTCCTAAAGTTCCTTAAGTTCATGGAACCCTGGGGACTCTTGGGGCCAACATCCCGCTTCCCTTTCCCGTATACAGCCTATGCTCAAAAACTTCTTCACTACCGCCGCCCGGGTGATTCTCCGGCAGAAGACCTATGCAGTTATCAACTTCGTTGGCCTCACTTCCGGCGTGGCCCTTGCCCTGCTGATCTTCGCCTATGTGCGGTCGGAAGTGAGCTACGACCGGTTCCATGAAAAGGGCGACCGGATCTACCGCATACGGTACGACACGCCCAACGGCCTGGCTCTTGCCACCTCGCCGCCGCCCATCGCGCCGGTGATGAGGGACTTCTTCCCGGAAGTGGAGACGGCCTGCCGCATGTATCCCCGCAACGTGAGCATCCGCCGTCCCGACCAGGCCGAGGCCTTCGAAGAGTCGGATGTCTTTTTCGCCGACTCGTCCTTCACCGATATCTTCTCGCTGGAGTTCGTCAAGGGCAGCCCCGAACGGGCGCTGTACGACGAGTTCACGGTCCTCATCACGGAGGAGATGGCCACCAAGTACTTCGGCGACGAGGACCCGATCGGCGAGCCGCTGCTGTTTTCAGGCAAGCATTCCTTCCGGGTAATCGGGGTCGTGAAGGATTTCCCCGAAAATTCACACCTGCGCTTCCACATGCTCGTGCCGTATGAAAATATGTACGATATGGAAAGCGACCAGGCCGCGGCGCTCATGCGCAGGAACTTTTCCATGAACTTCGTCATCAGCCACGCTTACACGTACGTGCTCCTCAAGCCCGGCGCCGACCCGGCCCGCGTGAACGCGAACATGGACGCCTTCCTTGAAAAATACGCCCAGCCCCAGGTACGGGTAGGGCAGAAGTTCACCCTGCAGCCGCTCACCGATATCCACCTCACCTCGGATATCATGGCTGAGCCTACCTCCACCACGTCGGTAAGCAACCTGTTGATTTTTGTCGCCGTAGGCCTCATCACGCTGCTCATCGCCTGCATCAACTATATCAATTTGAGCACGGCGCAGTCGTTCACCCGGATCAAGGAGATCGGCATCCGCGTGATCATGGGTTCGGGCAAGGGCCATATCGTCATCCAATTCCTTGCCGAGAGTTTCCTGTTCTGCCTCGTTTCGATGGCCCTTTCGTTCGGGGTATTCTACGTGGCGCTGCCGTATCTCAACGAGCTCACGGGAAAAGACCTTCAGTTCACCGAGGTGATCGACCTCCGCATGATCGGTGCGGCCGGGGCCATTCTCCTGGGGATGACACTCCTGGCGGGAGGCTACCCTTCCTATTTTGTATCACGATTTAATTCAGTCGCGTCGCTCAAGGGGGAGGGATCGGCGGGTTCGGGCTCGCAGTGGTTGCGCAAGACGCTCGTCGTTTTCCAGATGGCCATCGCCAGCCTCCTGATGGTGGGCTCGCTCGCCATCCTCGAGCAGCTGCGGTTCCTGCAGGACCGGCCGCTGGGCTTCCAGAAGGAACACATCATCACCGTCCCGCTCTTCAGCCAGAACATCAACGGGATCTTCAGCCAGCGCGACTCGGTCTACCGCTCACGCCTGCAAAGTTTCCGCGACGAAATTGAGTCGCTGTCGGGCGTGCACAAGACCACCTTGTCGTCCAACGCTCCCGGCCTCGGCGCCATCTACCGCGGGGCGATACCGGAGGGCTTTACCAAGGAAGACAATCTCTTCGTTGCCAATTTCTCAGCTGACTACGACTTCAACGACACCTATGCCATGGAACTGGTCGCCGGTCGCTGGTTCAACCGCGACTACGGTACGGATCCCGCTGAGGGTTTTGTTGTCAACGAGACCGCGGTGAAGGAGTACAAGTGGGAAACACCTGAGAATGCGCTGGGCAAGACCATAGACCGGGAGGGCAAGAAGGGGAAGGTCATCGGGGTGCTGAAAGACTTCAACTTTACCGCCCTCACCTCGCCGGTTTCGCCGGTAATTTTCGAATTGAATCCCAACCAATTCAATGCGCTGTCGATCCGCTTCGACAATGACCAGGTCGAGCGCACCATCGACGCCATCGAGGCGAAGTGGAACATCATGTTCCCCGAGAAGGCCTTCGAATTCTCCTTCCTCGACGAGCAGCTCAACAACCAATACGAAGCCTACACCAGCTTTGGAGCCATCATCCGCACGTTCACGGCGGTTGCCATCCTCATCAGCTGCCTCGGCGTCTACGGGCTCGTTCTCTTCGTCGTCCAGCGCAAGGTGAAAGAGATCGGCGTGCGCAAAGTGCTCGGCGCCTCGGTGGTGAGCATCCTCCAGTTGATCTACCGCGAATTTGTCTTCCTCGTGATCATCGGCTTCCTGCTGGCCATACCGTTGTCCTACTATCTATTGAACCAGTGGCTGGGCAATTTCACCTACCGCATCAGCCTCGACGTGCTCACCTACGGCGCCACGCTTTTCCTCCTGCTCCTGATCACCTTCCTCACCATCAGCCACCAGGCCATCCGCGCCTCGCTGGCGAACCCGGTGAAGTCGCTGAGGAGTGAGTGATCGGTGACCGGTGACCAGTGACCGGTAACCGGTAACCGGTGATCGGTAATCTGTAATCTGTTCCAAGTGTCAACTAGTGGTTCCCCTTTAGGCTTGCCATGAGTCTGCCGAATGGGGTTAGGGGCGGGGTGAATAGTGGCCACTAACTTCCCCGCCTCTGCGCCTCCGCGGTGAAACTCAATCGCACATTTGGTATATTCATGCTAACTAAATCCGGTACAGCATGAAAAACTCACGACGGGCGTTCATCCGTTCGGCAGCCACGGCGACGGCCGGTGCAGGCCTTGCCTCATTTCTCCCTTCCGACCTGTTCGCCCTGGGAAAGGCAGGGGTGGCCCCGTCGGACAAGATCAACGTGGGCGTCATTGGCGTCAACGGCATGGGATGGTCCAACCTCAACTCGCTGATTAAACTGCCGGAGGTGAACATCGCCGCCCTCTGCGACGTAGACACCAACGTGCTCGCCAAACGGACCGACGCGCTGGGGAAATTGAGCGTGAAGGTGAAGACGTACGCCGACTACCGGAAGATGCTGGAAGATAAAGATATCAACGTAGTGGTGATCGGCACGCCGGACCACTGGCACTGCCTGCAGATGGTGGAGGCGTGCGCGGCGGGTAAGGATGTGTACGTGGAAAAACCGGTGGGCAACTCGATCGAAGAGTGCCGGGTGATGGAAGCCGCCCAGAAGCGCTACAACCGCGCCGTCCAGGTGGGCCAATGGCAACGGAGCGTCCCGCACTTCGTGGAGGCGCTGAATTTTATCCGCAGCGGCAAGCTGGGAAAAATCCGCACCGTGAAATCCTGGGCCTACCAGGGATGGATGACGAACATTGAAAAGAAACCCGACGGCCCCGTTCCTGCAGGCGTAGACTACGAGCGCTGGCTCGGCCCGGCGACGAAGCGGCCGTTTAACCCCAACCGTTTTCACTTCAACTTCCGCTGGTTCTGGGACTATGCCGGTGGCCTCATGACCGACTGGGGTGTCCACCTGGTGGACTATGCTCTGCTGGGAATGGATGCAAAATTTCCGAAGAGCGTGATCGCCTCGGGCGGACAGTTTGCCTACCCGGACGGAGCACAGGAGACCCCCGACACGCTGGCGGCGATTTATGAGTTTGATGGCTACAACATGATCTGGGAGCACGCCCAGGGCATCAGCAACGGGAACTACGGCCTCGACCATGGCATCAGCTACATCGGCAACAACGGAACCCTCGTGCTGCACCGCGGCGGTTGGGAAGTGATCCCCGACGAAAAGCGGATGGAAGCCATACCCCTGCAAAAGCCCAATGGTTCCGGCCTTGACCCGCACACCAGGAATTTTATTGATGTGGTGAAGAGCAGGAAGTTTGAAGACCTCACCGCGCCGATCCAGGCTGGCTCGCACGTAGCTGTCGTCTGCCAGATGGGCAACATCTCGTACAAAGTGGGAGGCAAGGTGTCGTGGAACACGGAGAAGGATGCGTTCAATGAGAAGGAGGCCAACGAGTTGAAAAAGGCACGGTATCAGAATGGGTATGTGGTGCCGAAGGTGTAGCGTACGGGCCAGGGACCAGGAGTCGGCAGCCAGGGCACGGAGACAGATTTTACCGCTTTAGCCTTTTTAAGAAGTCGATTACCATTTGGTTGAGTTTTTCCGGTTGATCTTTCCAGGCAAATACTCCGGACTGTTCAATGTCCTGGATCGTAATATGTTCGTTCTTCCCTTTGAGTACGTCCCAACCGTCAATGAACTGGGGCCGGATATAATTGACATTGGGGTTATCGGGCTGGGAGAGCAGCTCCCTGGTAAAGCCGGGTCGGATCACCAGGGCGGGGACGCTTGTCTTCGAGAAGTCGCCCGTAAGGTCGGAGGCAAAGAATTCGCAGAGATATTGGATCATCACCGGAAGCAGAACTTTAGTGGGCTGAATCCATAGTTCCCGGGCTAGTTCTTTGCGGTTGGAGTACAAGTCAGGCAAGTAGTTGTTTTCGTCGAAAACTTCCTTTCTTATGGTCTTGTAAAATTTGGGGGCCATATAGCCATCAATGGCCTTAATCCTGAAGTCCAAGGAATATTCCATCGCTTTGCCATTCTGAACGGAGATGAATTTGGAGGGGCCGCCAATCAAAATCACCCCGCCAATCAAGTCGGGATGTAGCAGGGCAAACCGCATGGCGAGTTGAACACCCATGGTAAAGTGACCAACCAACACCGGTTTTGAAAGGTTCTCCTTCTGGATCAGTTTTCTGATTCCCTCCACGGCGCCGTGACTCCAAACCTGTTCTCCATAGCTTGTTCCGGCTGCGGGAAGAGGAGGGGATGAGGTCCCTCCGAATCCCGGGATAGTAACCGTGTATATTCTGTACCGTTTCAAGGGGGACAGCGGGAAGTCATTGAAGACGGACCCATCGAAGCCAATGCCGTGAATAAGGATCATACTCTGCTTCCCCATTCCGCTCATGGTAAATGAGGGAATGGAGCCCAGCATGCAGGTCATGGTACCGCGGGGTAGTACCAAGTTGTTGACGGAGTCTTTCGGGGTTGTGTCCTGGGCGAGTGCTGCCTGGAAGAGCAACAGGAGAATACATATGGCTTTGAAGTGCATCGTGTTGAATTTTGGCGATCAAGTCAAACAACGGAAACATGGGACCAGGGATTGAAAAAGCGTAACGGCTTTTTCAGGTAAATGACGAAATACCCTTGTCATTTTTTCCGGGCGGGGGTTGCAAAAGCTCGTCAAAGCGAACTCCGCGGGTCGAAATCCTCCTGTGCTTGGGCAAACGCCGGCCGGCAGTGATTCAGGCAGCAGCAGGTGCCGGATGACCTTGCCTATTGATCGGTAACAGAGGTTTTGAAATAGACTTTGAACGTTTTGCCGATGGGCAGTTGCTTCCCGTCCAGGGTAATGAATGAGTCGTTTATGCTTTGAATCTTGAGTCGATTCACGATGAAGGACTTATGGATTCTCACAAAGGTCTGGATCGGGAGATGCTCCTCGATTTCCTTGGTTGTAATTTGAGTAATAAGGACTTTGCCGGCAGTAAAGATCTTGACATAGTTGCCAAAGCTCTGAAAGTAACTAATGGTGTCGAATGGAAGCTGGACATCCTTGTTATCTATTTTCAAAGTAATGGAGGTAGGGAGGTGCCGGGTTCGATCGGTACCCAGGATTCGGGCCTTCGCCTTTTCAATGGCTTTCGCGAATCGTTCGTATGGGATTGGCTTTCTTAAATAATCCAGGGCATTGAACTCGTAGCTCTCCAGTGCAAATTCGGCATAGGCCGTGGTGAAGATCACCATCGGCGGTTTGGAAAGTTTGGACAGAAAACTGAAGCCATCCATCACCGGCATCGTGATGTCCAGCAGGATCAGGTCAACCTCATGATTCTGCATGAACTCCAACGCACTCGCGGCATTGAGAAATTTCCCGACTAACTCAATCTGGTTGGTCCTTGAGGCATAATTTTCAAGGATGACGTGAGCCCTGGGCTCATCATCAATCAAAACGGTTCTGAGTTTCATTGTCCAGGAGTTTGTTCATGGAAAGGAAATGCTGAGGGAGGTATGGAAATGACTCTCGGTCTCTGAGATGGTAAGTTGATGTTGGGCAGGATAGAGAAGCTGAAGCCTTCGGGTAAGATTGCTTAAACCGGTTTGGGTGGAAGGGTGGCTTTGCTTTAGTTTTTCGTTTTTCACCATCAGTTGAACGGATTCCTGGTTGCTAACCAGGTGAATGTCGATGGTGGTAGGGTAAACGGAATTGGTTCCGTGCTTGAAGGCGTTTTCAATCAGCGGAAAGAGCAGGAAGGGAGGAATTAACTGGCCAGGGTCGGTTATTTCCTTTGAAAAGTTAATCCGGCATCGATACCCCAGTCGCTCCTGTTCGAAGGCGATATAATTGTCGATGAAGTTGACTTCGTCTCCCAGGGGGATTAACTCGGACTTGTTGGCATCCAGTACAAAGCGCATCAGTTGACCGAGCTTCATGACTAAGTCGTGGCCATATTGGTTGTTTTCAAGGCCGTAGCTATAAATATTGTTTAGCGCATTGAAGAGGAAGTGGGGATTGAGCTGGTTCTTTAACTGGTTCAGCTCCACTTCCTTTTTTACGGCTTCGAGTTCGAAGAACTCTTTACTCTTCAACAAGTACTTTGCCCCCAGATACACCAAGGTAGTGAGTATGGTAAAAATGGTATCACTGATCAGGATCTGCGTGAAATCATTACGTTCGGCAATAGTGGTCCCCGTCAAGACGGTATGTTGAATCACCGCTATGGCCAGTATCCCCAGGATCACCTGGAGGATGAACCACGGAATTTTGCCTTTCAGGAGAAACGAATCCACAATAATGCGGGTATAGAAGTAAGCCCACCCTGACCATAGCCCGGTCAGCAGAAAGAGGAGCTTGTACTTGTCTTCCCCCGTATAGCGGGAGAGCATGCTGTAGGTTTCATAGAGAACAAAAGTGAAGTAGAGGGAGAATATGGCCAGTTCAATGACCCCCTTCCTCTTGAAGATGGACTGATTTCTGAAGTCCATGCCTTGCCCTAACCTTGATCTTTGACCAGCAACCATCCGATGGAATTAGCCCGTGATTGATAACGTGAATAAATAAATGGGGGCTGCTTTTAATTTAGCCATTAATCCGCAATACTCAAGGGTGATCCGCTCGGGGAGCCACGGTTGGCGATCAATCGACGGGTGTGCGCAAAAGACCAGGGGCAACCGGTGGACGAGAGCCGGGAGGAGTTGTAACACCACTGGCTCGACCTGAGGGTCCTGGTGACGGATCATGGAGACGCTTTCTGCCGCCGTAGAAATTCCGATATGATTCTCTTGAATTCCCTGGGTTTCTCGATGAAGGGGAAATGCCCGCATTCGCTCATGATCACCAGCCTGGAGGCGCTAATGGATTGATGGAGTTTGGTGTCGGATTCAACGGGGATGATGTCATCCTCACCATGAATAATCAGCGTTGGAGCAGTTATCTTCTGAAGATCAGCGTGAAAGTCATAGGCGGCCAGGTCCTTTGCCAGAAAGCGCAGCAGGCCGGCTCGGAGTTTATAATCGGGAGGGAAGAAGAGTTGAAGGCTATCGGAAAGGCGTTTATCATGGAAGGTATGCTTAAAGGAGAGCCTCATTAATTGCTCCATTAGTGTTGGATTACCGTTCCGAAACTCAGGAGAACTCACCAGTTGGCTTCTTTTCTCCAGGTCCTCTTTGGTCCAGCGTGCACTCATGTTCTTTGCGATCGTGGCATCGAACTCCTTGCTGGCCGAGTTCGAGTTGAGCAATATGAGCGACTTCAGATGGTCCGGATACTGAATGGCATAATTCATGGCGAGCAAGCCACCCCAGGAGTGCCCCAATACCGTTACTTTGGAAAGCTTGAGCTCTTTCCGTAGTGCCTCAATGTCATCCACCAGGAGCTTGAATGAGAATCGCGTGCTGTCAATATCAATGGAAGAGCGACCCATCCCGCGTGAATCGTAATAGATTAGCTTGTACTGGTCGGACAACGCGTCCATATAAGGAAGGAAATAGGAGTGGTCCATTCCCGGGCCGCCGTGGATAAGGATGATCGGGTCTCCTTTGCCAATTACCCGAACGTAGGTATCATACTTGTTTATCCGCAAGAGGCCTTCGAAAGATGGCTGGGCCACCCCTTGAAAGCAGAAAAGCACGAAGACGCTCAGGCAATACCGTTTCATTTCTCAAGACCTTAGCTTTTCAAAAATTCCACAACCTCCAGGGTATGCCAGTGAGTTGCTTATACTTGATGTACCCGGTAGGATTAAGCACTGCATGATCTTTGACTTCTCATTTCCCAGCCATGCCTTTCCTTGCAAGTATAGGGCATTCAGGCCATCCCTGATACCGGATGAATGCCGTTCATCATTTCCAGTACCTCTTTACCCAAAATCTCCTTTATCGTAGGTGCCGCCACCGGTGTATGGAGTCATTGACTATCTCACACAAGCCATCCTGCCAACCATCAGTTTGCAGCCACCTTCGCGAAGGTTACCAGACCCGTGAAAAAGATCCAAATTCTGCATTCTGAATTCTGAACTCCGTATTACCCTTCTAGATTCTTGCTTCTAGATTCTAGCTTCTATTAAAGAACCCGGTATGCCGTGAGTACCAGGATGACAACCATGATCGCCGTGTAAATCTGCTTATTGTATTTCGCCAGCCACTCCGGCAGAAAGATGTCAAAATTCGCCGCCGGGGAGTCCGAATAACGACGGGCCCAGACAGTGAGGGGGCAATAGAACTTGAACAAAAGGAGTGTCAGCGTTTCAGCCCCAATAAGGCCATACCCAATCCACAACCACTTGTCGATGCTGCCCAGCGTTACGGCGTACAGCATGTAAAAAATGACCACATTGAAGAAGACCCAAATGGCGGTGTGCAACAACTTGATGAACAGAAGTTTTCTTCCAGGAGAATCCATGATAACGACATTAAACGAAGGTGGCTCCCATTATCCAATTTCTGCCTCCCAAATGATTCATCATTTTTGATTTTTCATTTTTCACTTTTCATTCCAACCCACCCCTTACCCTCGCCTCATCCAAATCCAACTGCGCCGCCTGCTTGCGAAGCACTTCTTCCGAAAACAGGCGCGCGTCCCGAAGCTTTACCAACTCCTCCCGTTGCTCGTTCAGGATATCGGTAAGCACCCTCCGGTAGTTTTCCTGTTCGCGTGTGTTGCAGTCAAAGGAGTCGATGCGCTGGCTCGTGAGGGCGATATCGCTTTCCAGCTGCGACCTCAGGTTGGCCACCAGCGGATTCCGTTCGATGTACTGCGCATGCTTTGTGGTAAGAACCTTCAATGAGGCCTGCTTGAGATACAGTTGCAGCTCGGCTTCCTGCTCCCCCTCGGGACGGTGATCATCAATTTCTTCCACCTTGATCCAGCGGATGATCCAGGGCAGCAGGAGTCCCTGGCCGACCAGCGTGACGAGGATGACGACAAAGGTGAGGAAGAGAATCAGGTTGCGATAGGGAAATGCCTCGCCGCCGGGAAGCAGGAGGGGTATGGAGAACGCTGCCGCCAGCGAGACTACTCCGCGCATGGCGGCGAAGCTCACCACAAAAGGCCCCTTCCACCCGGGACTCTTCTCGGTCTCGCGGATGGAACGGAACAGGAACCGGGGAATGAACGTCATCGTGTAGGTCCAGATGACCCGGATGACAATAATGGCCATCGAGATGATCAGCCCATAGGTGATGGCTTCCCACTGCGAGACTTCCTGCAACCCGTTGACGATGACCGGGAGATCGAGGCCGATGAGAATGAAGACCGTACCGTTGAGGAGAAAGATCAGCGTCTGCCATACCACCGTAGCCTGCAGGCGCGACTGTGAGCTTAGGAATTTGTGCGACCGGTAGGAGAGAAACAGCCCGCCGCTCACCACGGCGAGGACGCCTGAGAAATGGAAGTATTCCGCGCCGATATACATCACATAAGGAGTGATCAACGTGAGGGCGATGTCGATGCTCGGTGTGGTGGGTAGCAACCGGTGGAGCTGATAGGCGGCCATGCCCACCAGGAGGCCGACCACGATGCCCATACCGGCCATGAGGAAGAAGGTTCCTACGGCTTCCTGCAGGACGAAGGAATGCGTAAGGATCGCCGCGAGGGCAAACTTGAAGACGATCAGGCTTGACGCGTCATTGATGAGGCTTTCCCCTTCAAGGATGATGATGGCGCGTTTGGGGATAGCCGTTCCCCGCAGTACGGACGTGGCGGCGACGGCATCGGGCGGCGAGATGATGCCGCCCAGCAGGAACCCCGCGGCGAGCGGGAACCCGGGGATCATCCATTCGGTGAGGTATGCGACAATCGCAGAGGTGAGGATAACCAGCCCCACGGCCAGGAGCCCGATCGGTCGCTTCCATTTCCAGAAGTCGTGCCACGACGTGTACCAGGCCGCTGCGTAAAGAATGGGGGGAAGGAAAATGAGAAAGACAAGGTCGGGGTCGATGGCAACGGACGGGATGCCCGGTACAAAACTGATGAGCAGGCCGCCGATGACCAGGAAGATGGGGTAGCTGATTTTGAGTCGCTCGCCCACCATCACCAGCAGCAAGACGGCAAACAGGAGAGAGATGGTGAGCAGCAGGTACGCGTGGATCATGCCCTCAAGTTACAGAACAATGCGAAGCCGAGAAGGACGGCAGCAAGAATTCCTGGAGCTTTGTATTACTTCGGCAGGTGAGCGACGAGTTCGACTTCCAGTTTGGCTTCCGGCATATACAGCCGGGTGATCTGCACCCATGTGGCTGCCGGGAAGTCACCCTGGTAGAACGCCTTGCGGGCAGCATTGTGTTTCTTCATCGCCTCGATGTCGGTGGTGTACAGGTTTTCCTTGACGACATTCTGGAACGTGGCACCGTGTGATTTGAGCGAACGTTCCAGTGCCCTGTACACGCGGGTGATCCCCTGCGGGGTGATCTCCAGGGATACGGCTCCCGAGATGTAAAGTACATTGTCCACCTTGACAACTTGGACATACCCGGCCGTGGTGTCTTGCTTCAACGGGTCATCCCAGTGCCATTTGTCTTTCTGGATGGATTGACCGCAAGCGAAAGTGGAGAGGAGGATCAGTGCAGCGAGTATGATTTTCATGGCAAAGGACTTTGCCAGTGAAAACGGATTTCGCCATCGTGGGTTTCGTCGAGAAGCAAAAGGCTGAAGGCTAAAAGCTGGAGATCTTCAGGAATGGTTACTGGCTTATAGCCTTAAGCTTTAAGCCTTTAGCCTTTGGCATTGAGCTTTAGCCCCTCCACGCATCTTCCAGTTTCCTGATGTCGATCTTCCTCATCTGGAGCATGGCTTCCATCACCCGCTGCGACTTTTCCTTGTCGGGATCATTCATCAGCCGTATGAGGGTTTTGGGAATAATCTGCCAGGAGAGCCCGTACTTGTCTTTGCACCAGCCGCACATGGATTCAGCGCCTCCGTTAGCCGTGAGCTTGTTCCACAGCGTGTCTACTTCTTCCTGTGTTTCACAGTCGACATACAGGGAAATCGCTTCGGTGAACGGGAAACGAGGGCCTCCGTTGAGCGCCATGAATTGCTGGCCTTCCAATTCAAAAACGACGACCATCGGGGTGTCGGTCACGATGCGCGAGTTCTTGAAAAGGCTGCAGTAAAAGGCGGCCGCCTCCCTGGCTTGGTCATTAAACCACAGAAAGGTCGTGATCTTCTGCATAGACAAAAGTTAACAAATTTCCCGGACTGCCTTAAAGCACGGTACCCTTGCCATGGACCATCGACCATGGACTATGGACCATCGACTTTTACGCCAGAAAATCCTTCACATCCGTATACGGCAGATTGAACGCCTCCGCTACGGCTTTGTAAACCACCTTGCCGCCGATGACATTCAATCCCCTGCGCAGTTCCATGCTGTCCTGGCACGCTTTCTTCCAGCCGTTGCCGGCGAGTTTGATCGCGTAGGGGAGTGTGGCGTTGGTGAGGGCGAGGGTCGACGTGTAGGGCACGGCGCCGGGCATGTTGGCCACGCAGTAGTGCACGACATCATCGATGATGTAGGTCGGATTCTCGTGGGTGGTAGGCTTGCACGTTTCGATGCAACCACCCTGGTCGACGGCCACGTCAACCAGCACGGTGCCGGGCCGCATCGACTTCAGCATGTCTTTGGTGATCAGCTTGGGTGCCTTGGCACCCGGGATCAGTACCGCGCCAACGATGAGGTCGTGGGTCTTGACCAGGTCGCGCAGCACATAGTCGTTGGAGACCATGGTGTGCACGTTCTTGGGCATGACGTCGTCGAGGTAACGGAGACGGTTGATGTTGACGTCGGTGATGGTGACATCGGCGCCCATACCGGCGGCGATCTTGGCGGCATTGGTGCCCACCACGCCACCGCCGAGGATCAGCACTTTGGCTGGCATAACGCCCGGTACACCGCCGAGCAGGATGCCGCGCCCTTTCAGCGGCTTCTCGAGGTACTTCGCGCCTTCCTGGATCGCCATGCGTCCGGCGACCTCACTCATCGGGACGAGAAGCGGCAGGCTGCCGTCGACGCGCTCTACGGTTTCGTACGCCAGGCACACCGCACCGGTTTTGATCATCGCGTGGGTGAGTGGCTCGTAGGAGGCAAAGTGAAAGTACGTGAAGACCAGCTGGTCTTTCTTGATCAGGTTATACTCCTGCTCAATCGGCTCCTTCACCTTCATGATCATCTCGGCGATGTTGAAGATGTCGGCCGCAGTAGGCAACAATTTGCCGCCAGCTTTCACATACTCTTCGTCGCTGAAGCCGCTGCCTTCACCGGCGGTCGACTGGATGTAAACGGTATGTCCGCGACGGGTCAGTTCCTGCGCTCCGGCAGGAGTGAGGGCCACGCGATTCTCATTGTTCTTGATTTCTTTGGGTACACCGACGATCATGGGAATAAGGTGTTAAGGTGTTGAAGTGTTGAGGTGCTAAGGTGTTGAGGTATTGAAGTGCTAAGGTGTTGAGGTATTGAAGTGCTTTATAATTCGTTGTCGCTCCAACCTGGCTGCGATTACCGATTACCGATTTAAAGGCGGGCCCAAAGTTAAGAGAAATCGGGCTAGTTTAGCCGCAGGAACGGCAAATTTGAATGTCATGAACAGGGATCACCTGTATGCCTTTTATGGATCACTGCGGAGGGGTATGTCCAACCATCGCCGGTACAAGGAAGGCTTGGAATACTTGTTTTCGGAATCTGTCGCAGGATTCCGGTTATATGCCCTTCCGGGATATCCCTACGCGGTGAAAACAGGAAGCCCCGGGGACATCATTACCGTGGAGGTGCACCGGGCTCTCGATCCGACTACCGAGCGCGCCATCCACGACCTGGAAGTCGGCGTCGGTTATGTCTATGATGAAGTGACGGTGCGCGGCCTCCGGGTGGGAATTTATCTCTTTGAAAGCGCGGGAGCGGAACCTTTGGTGGAAGGTGGCGATTGGGTAAAATTCTTTGGTTCGCGTTAAGCCGCCCCGTATTTTATTTCGACCTCAAACAATCGTTTGAAGCCTCCTTCGATTTTGCCTATTTTTGATCGAATCCCCCGGGTTTTTTTCTGTCACCAAAACGGAGCCATGAGTCCAACGAATACCCTCACCTCGTCCGTTGTTTCGGCGCAAGCCCAAATGGTGCTTGACGACTACCGGTTGGCCGTGGCCAGCCGCGAAGCCAGTCTCATCGGACGAAAAGAGGTGTTCATGGGCAAGGCCAAGTTCGGCATCTTCGGCGACGGAAAGGAAGTGGCCCAGATCGCTATGGCCAAAGTGTTCCGCCCGGGCGACTTCCGGTCAGGGTATTACCGC
Source organism: Cyclobacteriaceae bacterium (assembly GCA_016787605.1). Classification (GTDB taxonomy): domain Bacteria; phylum Bacteroidota; class Bacteroidia; order Cytophagales; family Cyclobacteriaceae; genus ELB16-189. Next base: position 53,486 of record JAEUUE010000138.1, on the reverse strand, counting down.
GACCAGACGTTCATGCTCGCCATCGGGGAGATGACGCTGAGGCAGTATTTCGCCCAGCTCTATGCGCACCCCGATGTACAAGCTGACCCGATGTCGGCCGGAAGGCTCATGAACGGCCACTTCGCCACCCGGATGCTGAACGAAGACGGCAGCCTGAAGAACCTGACTGAGCTCAGGAACAGTTCCGCAGACATTTCACCCACGGCGTCGCAAATGCCTCGCCTCGTAGGCCTGGCTTACGCGTCGAAACTCTTTCGCAACAACCCGGGCCTTGGCGAATACACCCATTTGTCCAACAAGGGCAATGAAATTGCTTTTGGCACGATCGGTAACGCGTCGACATCGGAGGGCATGTTTTTCGAGGCCATCAACGCGGCCGGTGTCCTCCAGATTCCCATGCTCACCGCGGTGTGGGACGATGGCTATGGCATTTCTGTTCCTGCTGAATACCAGACTACCAAGGGAAGCATCTCCAAAATTCTCGCGGGCTTTCAGAGAGCCAAAGGCGAGAAAGGCATGGAGATCCTTACCGTCCGGGGTTGGGACTACGAAGGGCTTTGCAAAACTTTTGAGAAAGCTGAGCAAATCTGTCGTACCGAGCACGTACCGGTACTGATTCATGTCACGGAAATGACCCAGCCCCAGGGGCACTCCACCTCAGGATCCCATGAGCGATACAAGAGCAAGGAGCGCCTGGCCTGGGAGACGAACCACGATTGCCTTCGCAAGATGCGGGAGTGGATCCTGGAAAAGGAAATGAGCACGCCGGCCGAACTCGACGAGCTGGAGAAGGAAGCCAAGGCCTTTGCCAAAGCGGAGCGCGAGGCGGCCTGGAAGTCATTCAATGCCGAAATTCAGGCCGACCAGCGGGAGCTGGAGGGATACCTGGATGAAGCGGCGGCAGCCGTTCCGGAAATCAATGAAATCAAGTCTGCCCTGACTGCCACGGTAAACCCGCTCCGTATGGACGCGGTGAAAGCAGCTAAGCATGCTGCCTGGCTCCTGCGCGGCCAATCGATTGGTGCGCGTGAAAAAGTGGTTGGCTGGGTAGAACGCATCGAGCGCGAGAATTATGAGCGGTTCAGCTCTCACCTGTTCAGCGAGTCAGCCGAGTCGGCCTTGCGGGTGGAGGAGATCAAGCCGTTAATTTCTGAATCATCTCCGTTGGTGGATGGACGGGAAGTGCTGCAAGCCTGCTTCCGGGCGGCCTTTGAGCGCGACCCCAGGGTGCTGGCCTTCGGCGAAGACGTTGGAAAAATCGGTGACGTGAACCAGGGCTTTGCCGGACTCCAGGAGAAATTCGGTGAGTGGCGGGTGACCGACACGGGTATCCGCGAGTGCACCATTCTCGGGCAGGGCATCGGCTTGGCACTCCGCGGCTTGCGCCCGATCGCCGAAGTTCAATACCTAGACTATTTGCTCTACGCCATCCAGATCATGTCGGATGACCTGGCCTGCCTTCAGTACCGTACCAAGGGCGGGCAGAAAGCCCCGGTGATTGTGCGTACACGCGGTCACCGCCTCGAAGGAGTATGGCATGCAGGCTCCCCGATGGGCATGATCCTCGGAAGCCTGCGCGGCATCCACGTCCTGGTGCCCCGCGACATGACGCGTGCGGCAGGATTCTACAACACCATGCTCCGGTCAGACGACCCCGCGTTGATCGTGGAGTGTCTCAACGGCTACCGGTTGAAGGAGCAACTCCCTCAGAACATCGGGGAGTTCACCGTTCCGCTCGGCGTTCCCGAAGTGCTGCGGGAGGGAACGGACGTCACCGTGGTCACCTACGGTTCGATGTGTCGCATCACCCTGGAGGCTGCCCGTGACCTGGAAAAACTGGGCGTATCCTGCGAAGTGATTGACGTGCAGTCGCTCCTCCCTTTTGATATCCATCACGCCATCACCGCGTCGATCCGGAAGACCAACCGGGTTGTTTTTGCCGATGAAGATGTGCCGGGCGGCGCCACCGCGTTCATGATGCAGCAGGTGCTGGAGAAACAGGGCGGGTTCCGTTACCTCGATGCCGTACCGCTGACGATTACGGCGAAGGAACACCGGCCTGCCTATGGCAGCGATGGCGACTACTTCTCCAAGCCGAATGCCGAGGAAATGGTCGATCGCATTTACGCGATGATGAATGAGTCCGACCCGGAGCGTTTTCCTCCGCTGTACGGTTCCCGCTGATTACTTGTTTCGGATTTGCTGCAGGGTAAACTCCGGTGTCTCCACCGTGTTGCTCCGGTTCAGCGCGCGATCGAAAATGGTGATGCGCAGTTTGAGCGTCTTGATGCTGAAGAGGATGTTGAAGCCGGTGGAGGCCATCCCGTACCTGATTTTTCCGTCGAGCGCGGCGCTGCGGCTCAGGTCGCGCGACAGGATGGGAAAACGGCCATCGAAGGTGATGCCGCACTGCGGGTAGGCGAACTCCTTGGTCCAGTCGAACTCCGTGAAGGATCCATCCCCGTTCTTGATCAGGAAGTCTACGGTGATGTTATTGTGGTAGGGGTTACGCTGGAAATAGAACGTGTCAACCACGTTTCGGATGGTCAGAATCTCCCAGTTGATACAGTTGTAAGGCTTGGTAAACGGGGGAAGGGTGTCGTAGTTCGGGTTGGTACGCCGGGTGCTATACGTGATGTAGGTGACATCTTCGTTGCCCGGGTAATAGTATCCCACCGGGCTATTCGGGATGGTGTCGAAGAAAGTGCGGCTCTGGAAGGGATACAGGGTATCGTTGGGATCATTGGCATCCAGTCCCAGGTCGCCATCGCCGTCCTTAAACCGGATGGTGACAATCAGCGAATCCGGGTCGGAGGTATTGGCCACGTCAACGAAGGTTACCTTGTCGAATTCGATAACCGGGATATTGGAATACTCGGGCGGGTCGAAGCACGACAACAGGAACAGGGCCAAAACGCCTGCCAATGACAACCTGGTTCCTGCTCGTTTCATTATATGTTATACCTTTATAACCCCGCAAAATTCATCACGCGTGCAGACTTTTGAAAGCTTTGGCGGCGATTTATATCCTCCTAACGACGCGGTGTTTGATGAAATTGCGTTGCGCCTCTTTCAATACCAGGCCGAGCACAACCCCGTATATCGCCGGTATCTCGCCTGCCTGGGGGTAGTCCCAACCGATATCGCTCACGTCAGGGACATACCCTTTTTACCCATTTCACTCTTTAAGACCCAGGACATCCGGACAGGTAACTGGTCGCCCGAGCTCACCTTTATGAGCAGCGGCACCACAGGCCAGTCCGTTAGTCGTCACTCCATTCCTTCCCGGGTGCACTATCTTCAGCACAGCCAGAAGATTTTTGAGTCGTTTTACGGACCCCTTCGGGATTTCCATGTGTTATGCCTGTTGCCCTCGTACCTCGAGCGAACGGGTTCTTCGCTGGTACTCATGGCCGATCATTTTATCCGGGAGAGCGCATCGGACGAGTCGGGATTCTTTCTCCACGACCTCGCCAGGCTGGCGGAAAGGCTGGTGTCGCTGAGAGGATCCAGGAGAGTTTTGCTCCTCGGGGTGACGTTTGCCCTGTTGGACCTGGCGGAAGACTATCCCATGGACCTTAGCCACTGCGTGGTGATGGAGACCGGGGGGATGAAGGGCCGGCGGCCGGAAATCACCAGGGAGGAACTGCACGAGGTGCTCAAAAAGTCATTCAACCTGCCAAACGTGCATTCCGAATACGGCATGACAGAATTGCTGTCCCAGGCCTATTCCCCCGGAGAGGGGATTTTCAGGTGCCCGGCCTCCATGCGGGTGCTCCTGAAGGAGGTCAACGACCCGTTTTCGGCCAAATACATTACATCTGGCCTGATAAATGTTGTAGACCTCGCAAACGCCCATTCCTGCGCTTTTATTGAAACCCAGGATTTAGGTAGGAGCCGGGAGGGTGGTTACTTTGAGGTACTTGGCCGTATGGACGCCAGCGACGCCCGCGGCTGTAACTTAATGGTCGAATAGGCGTTTTTTACGATAAAGTGACAAAAAATCACGTCGAATTTGGTTTAAGGTCATTGTTCCCTATTTTTGCTTGAAGTAAACCCGGAAATATGAAGAAAGTACTTGCCTTCCTCGCCCTTGTCGTTCTGCTGGCTTCCTGCAGCCAGTACACCTGCCCCACCTACAGCAAGAAAGAGGTGAAGCGGCCGGTTGAGAACCGCATCTAGGCCTTCAGGCGTATTTTTTTACGTCCTCGGCTTTGATCGTGTCGCCGGCCATGATGACCAGCCGTTCGATGACGTTCCGGAGTTCGCGGATGTTTCCTGTCCACGGATAATCTTCCAATAGCTTCTCTGCCTTCGGGTCCAGTTTCTTCTTCTTCGACCCATATTCTTCCGACAAGTCCGTTAAAAACTTATCCGCCAGCAAGGCGATGTCTTCCTTGCGTTCAGCCAACGAAGGGACCGCGATGAGAATGACACCCAAGCGGTGATAGAGGTCCTCGCGGAACCGGTTTTCAGCAATTTCCTTTTTCAGGTCTTTATTGGTGGCCGCCAAAACCCGGACGTTCACCGGGATGTCTTTTTCGCCACCCACCCGGGTGATCTTGTTCTCCTGCAGGGCCCTGAGCACTTTCGCCTGCGCCGCCAGGCTCATGTCGCCGATTTCATCCAGGAAGAGGGTTCCGCCTTCGGCCTGCTCGAACTTGCCTATGCGCTGTTTCACCGCGGAAGTGAACGACCCCTTTTCATGGCCGAAGAGTTCGCTCTCGATAAGCTCGCTGGGGATCGACGCACAGTTCACTTCGACAAACGGTCCGCCGCTGCGATGGCTCTTTTCATGGATGGCACGGGCCACGAGTTCCTTGCCGCTGCCGTTGGGGCCCGTGATGAGCACGCGGGCGTCGGTGAGGGCTACCTTGTCGACCATTTCCCGGACGCGTTCGAGGGCGGCTGATTGGCCGATCATCTCGTACTTGCGGGAGACTTTCTTCCGAAGGGTTTTGGTTTCACGAATCAGGGACTGCCGGTCGAGGGCATTGCGCACGGTGATGAGCAGGCGGTTGAGATCGGGCGGCTTCTGGAGAAAGTCATAGGCGCCCATCCGCAGGGCATCCACCGCCATTTCGGTTGTGCCGTGGGCGGAGATCATGACAAACGGGCACGTCACGCCTTTGGCTTTTGCTTTTTCAAGGACTTCCATGCCGTCCATCTTCGGCATTTTGATATCGCAGAACGCCAGGTCATAGACATTGGCCTCCAGCATTTGCAGTCCTTCGGCGCCGTCGCGCGCCTCGTCTACTTCGAGTTTGAGTTCCTTCTGGTCCAGGAGAATATCCTTGAGTACGGCGCGGATCGTCGCCTCGTCTTCGATGATCAGGATTTTGGGCATGGGCAAAAATAGCGAAACCTGCCGCGCTTTCACGCAGCAGGTTCCATGTTAAAAAAAGCAAGCCTGTAAGCCGGGTTCTGTTCCCCGATCGCAATCGGGGCTCCTATCATTTATCTGGCGTCGTCATCACTGACGAGCTCAATCAGCCTACCCACCCCGATACGTTCGACAAGTCGAACGTAGGAACGAGCAGTTCCTATCGGGGCTGTTTGGCCTTTCAACTCGTAAGGTTTGCCATGCCCCCGGTGTCGCCACCGGGGCGGTGGGCTCTTACCCCACCTTTTCACCTTTTCCCGTCCCGATAGAATCGGAACAGGGTAGTCTGTTTTCTGTGGCACTCTCTGGCCCCCGGCTTTGACACCGGGGTCCTTCCTGTTAGGAAGTACGATGCTCTGTGTTGCCCGGACTTTCCTCCCGGATCTGCAGCTTTCGCCACAAACCCGCGCGATAGGATAGCTTGCGGGGCAAAGGTAGTGAAAACTCATTACTCGTGGCTAGAAGCGAGACGCGAGTAACGAGAAGCGAGCCGCTAGTGCACGTCTGTGCCCGACAGCTTCATCTCGTACTGGTCGGCGATGTTGGCCACTTCCTGGAGCATCTCCTTGATATCGCCCTCATCCACGCCGGCCAGGGAGGAGACGGCTTCGACCTGCAGGTAGTTTTCGGCGATCATGAACCGGCAGTAGTTGAAATAGGCGGTCTGCTCCAGCAGCATCTTGTAGTCGATGTCATTCTTTAAGGGACAAACCTTCGAGGTGAAAATGATCACCTTCCGGTTGTAGAGACTGCTTTGCTTGATGGTGCCCATCACGGTCTGAAACCGGTTGCCGGACACCGGGATAATGATGACGGAAAGCGTTTGGGTGTATTCAATATACTGGCCGCGGATTTCCTCGGCGTAGCGTTTCATGAAGGCGGTAAGATCCATAGGTGTGCTTGATTCAACGACTTGAATTTAGTGAAAAACGGGGAGAGTTGGAGATTTTACGCAAAGCTCGCCAAGCCAGTCCTGAGCTTCGCCGAAGGGTCGCCATAAAGGCGCTAAGTTGGTTGAGTGTACTCCTTCGCGCCTTATTGCGTCTTTGCGCCCTTGCGTGAAACCCTCCGGGTCAGAAGTACAACGCATGAAACCGGATTCCCCGAGCGGAGATTTCCAGGGCTGGCGCGGGAACCTTGATGATGTTCGGGATGTAGAGAAGGGCCTTCAGCAGTCGGGAGTCGGTCTTCACGTGGCGGAGATCTAGGTCCACCGAGAGGATGTAACGCCGCTCGGGGTGAAGATTGACGGCTTCGTTTTGGGCGACCCGTCCGTAGATCATTCCCTCGCCGCCGATGCCCACAGCCAGGGTCAGCCAACGCGGCAGGGGTATCCAGGGCAACCGGAAACTGTACCAGAACGTCTGCCCGTTGTAATCCTTCAGGATTTCCTCGAGCAGGCCGTCACCAAGAACTTCCGGGCGCATCGGGGCAAAGACGGTGGGATGGAAAGAGAACTTGGGCCACACAAGAATGCGTTTCCAGAGAAGCGACTGGCCGACAAAGGCCGCGGCACCCGCTGCATTGGCGGCAATATCATAAACGGAAGCTCCGTAGGCGGTCGAAAACCCATCGAAGATTTCGATCCCGGAGACGAGACTGAAGGCCAGCCATGCCCCGTTTCGGACGGCCTTACTTTCCTCCACCTTCGCCCACCGGAACAAGCGGGTGGCCAGCACGGCCACCTGGAAGGTCCAGAAGAGATGGGCGACCTTATCCAACTGCTGCCATTCGGGCAGGTCGTCGAAGAAATGAAAGGAAGAAATCCATTGAGGAGAATACCAGGCGTAGCCCAGGGCGAGCATGAGGAGCCCGTAGATCCCGGACGACAGCATCCACACCAGGCGAAGCCGCCTTTTGGACGAGGATGGGTCTTTGGGATCCGTCACGGGTCAGTTTCCTTTCGGCTCTTCGTTGTCGTCGGCCAACTCCGGATTCTTTTCGAGCTCACGCCGTCTCCGTTCGCGGGCCGACATCAGCAGCTCGCTGAACGTATTGAAGTTCTCCGTGTAAAGCAGGCTGGTGCCTGTGGTGACCGGGGCAGTCTGCGTGTTGAGCGAACTCTGTATCTGGTTAACGTTCGACCGGCTGTACATCTTCACCTTGAATTTCCCGTCCGGGGTGAGCAGGTAGTCCACCGTCCAGTCGCCGGCAATGGTGGCCAGCTCCGAGCGGTTGGGCTGGTTGCCGCCATACGTCCCATCCTTGCTCACCCGTAAACGTCCGCCGAGGAAGGAGTAGGAGAGGCGGAGCTGGAAGGTGTTGAAGGCTTCCGCATCCAGGGTTCCCAGGTCGAGGTCAATTTCCAGGTTTTCATCCACCTGGCTGAGCCAGTAGCTGAGCTGGTTGGAGAGGAGTTCGCTCACGCTGTTGTAAAGTGTCGATCCGCTGGCGCTCGTGACAAAGGCATTGGGAGGTGAAAGCTTGCGCAGCACGATCAGGCTGAACACCTGGAGTTTCAGTTCCTGTTCGTCGAGTTTGCTCTTGAAGGCATCAAATTCGAACTTGAGGCGTACCGATTTGCCGTCGGCGGTCAGCACGTTGTCGGGCAGGTCGCGCGCCGACAGGTCGAAGTTCAGTTGCGGGGTCATCATCAGCCCTTCAAGCTTGAGCAGCACCTCCACGGGGTATTTGCGCCGGATGACGGGGTCCGATACAACCGACTGGTCCTGCAGGATGGGCGCCATCGAGGTCGTCTGGCGATAGCTCGCCGTAATGTTCATCTGCGCTTCGTAGGGGTCGCCGTACCAGGCGATGTTGCTGCCCGGCTTGATCTGGAACTCCTTGTTGATGACGTCGTACAGGGTGAAGTTGTAGGCGCCTTCGGTAAAGTCGACGCGGCCGAACATGTTGAATTCGCCCTTGGTGTCGACCTGCAGGCGCAAGTCGCCCCGTCCCCGTCCCCGGATAATGTCGCCCGACTTGATGTCGAAAATGATCTCCGCGTAGGCATCGGGGGTGACGTCGACGTTCAGGTCCAGGGTGATGCCCGAAAGTTCACGCTTCTTCGGCGCCGCGGCTCGCTTCTTGGTTTTCGTTTCCTGGGTGAAGGAGACGAACTGGATAAACTCTTTCTTCTCCTGCGAGCTGGTGCCGCCGCCAAGGGGAAGTGAAAGCCTGGTGTTGCGGTTGGTCTGGGCGGTGGCCGAGATGCGCAGGTTGTTGACCGGGCCGGATATGTTCAGAGTGCCGGTGCCAAAGGCCTGCCCATAGAAAAGGTCGTTATCCTTGATGTTGGTGTTGAGTACCTGGAAGTTGGCGAACGTGGCATTGAGATCGACGGCCATGCGGCGGAACTCCCGGTGGGTGATCTTCCCTTCGAGGCGCCCGGTGTTCTTGAAGACATCGGTGAGCGTAAACGTCTTGAACTGGATTTCGGTGGGTGTCATCCCGATGGTGCCGGTCACATTGTAAAGGGTTTTCAGGTAATTGATCATCAGTTGCCCGTTCTCCAGTTTGGCTTCTCCCGAGATGCTCGGCTGCGCGAATGTCCCGCGGATGTCGTATTCGCCGGACAGCGTACCATCGAGTTGTGAAAAAAGGTCGCGTACGACCGGCTCGATCAGCTTCACGTTGGCTTTGGCAAGGATGGCCTTGGCATGCAGGGGGCTGATCTTGTCGTCCGGGTTGTAGTACCCTTCAATGTTGACGATCCGGTTCTCCAGCCGGTCCACCTTGAGGTCGATGTTGAACAGGCCGGTGGCAGGATCCAGCATGTTGTTGCCGCGCACTTCGCCGACGAGAAACCGGTTCACCGTCAGGGAGTCGATCGTCAGGTTGTTTTCGATGAACAGGTCGTCGTACATGTCTTTCTGGATGATTTTCGCGTTCAGCAGCCCCCCAAAGTTTTCGCGACTGAACGAATTGAGCAACGACAAGTTGAGGTCCTTGATATCGATGGTCAAGGCCCGGGTCGAGTCACGTGAGATTTCGCCATCCACCAGAATCGATTGTTGGGCATGGGAAAGGCCCACCTGGTGGACACGCCATTCCTTTCCCTTCATGAGCACAAAGTTGTTGCGGTTGGTTTCCCAGTCGTCGCCCAGGATGCGGATGACCGACGGAAGTAGCTTGAGGCGCGTGCTGTCTTCCAGGAAATCGATCTCTGCGTTAAGCCGCGCGCGGTTGTCGTATCCGGCCTGGTCGGCATCCAGCCGGAAGTCAATGTGATCCAGGTTCCAGATGCCTTCCATGAAAAGGTTTTTGGTGGTCAGGTTTTTGGATAACTGCTGTTGTTCGGAGGTGATGGTCAGTTGAGCCAGGACCTGCGTGCTGTCCCGTATTTTGGATCCGTTGAATTCAATTTCATTGTCAAGAAAGCCCGTGCTCCCGATGGCCACGCTGTCGATTCGTGAGAGGACATGGAGCCGGGACGTGGTGCTGTTGGAGAATTCCCCGGTGATGGCGGTCTCCGGCGAAACATAGAGGTTGAGATCAAAGATGTCGAGCAGGGGGTTGGCATCGTGGATCATCACGTTGATCGCCGCCTTGTACCGTTGCTCGGCGGCCGGCTTCTTGCTGTAGTAGGCCTGGATGGCGGCAGGGTCGTTCCGCAGGTTGAGCATAAACTCCTGCACGAGGCGCTGGATGTCGTTGAACATCGTGGAGTAATAGAAGTTGCCCGTGAGCGCCCCATCGGCCACCGAGCTTCGGAGGGTCAGCGCCCGGCCATCTTTGTGTTTTTCCGAAATGAGATGGATGGAATCCAGCTTGATGGACTCGTCCGCAAACTGAAAGAAAGCGTTCTTGAAAAGTACCGTTCCGACGATGGAGTCGATTTCCAGTCCGCGGCTGTCGATTTCCAGGTCGCTCCGGATAAAGATGTGCTGGGTGCTGAGGTTAATGGGGCGGAGCCTTGCCGTATCCAGCCGGGCCTTTACTTTGATCAGGTCTTTGTTTTCCCGCAGGTCGATGGAACCCTCCATGCTGAACTGCAGGTTGGGATCGTCGATATCAATTGAACCGTTGAAAAACTGGTTGGCAAACCTCGCATTGGAGCGGATGTTCTGGTAATCGTAACCCCGGATTCCGAAGGACGAAATTTCCCCGTTCAGGACAAAGTCGGCCGACTCCTTGGTGAACCCTTTCCCGTTGATGTTGCCCCGTAGGGTCACTTCCTGGAAGTTGACCGTGTCCTGGAAGAATTGACCCAGGTGGAAGTCGGTGAGGGCCAGGTTTCCGCGGTACGCCGAAAGACGGAGGTTGTCGGCGCTGATCTTGTAGTTGATGTCTGAAGAGATGCGCCCCAGTTTGGTCAGGAACTCACCATCGGCCACGAAGTCGTTGGTGAAACCCAGGAAGTTTCCGTTGAGTTGGATGCGCCCCAGCGGGATCAGCACGTTGTTGATGTTTTCAGGGAACAAGAAGGCCAGGTCGCTTCCGTAGGCCACCGAGGGTTTCAGCTTCACGTTAATGAACGTCTCCGCGATAGAGGGCAACCCATCCATCTCCAGGCTTCCGGCGATGGTGGTCGATCCCACGTTCACTTCCATGGGTTTGAAACTGAAGCGGCTGATCTTTCCCCTGAAGTGCCCGTTCAGGGTGACGGTTTTCTTCCAGGTGTCCAGTCCCCGGGCAAAGTGCGCGATATCTTCCGGGTGAAGCCGCGTATCCTTCAGCCGTACATCGAGATTGACCAGGTTGACAAAGTCGCTCAGGTCGCGCTGGCTGTTGTAGGTGAGAATGACGGTATCCGAAACATGGCTCTGGTTGCAGTTCAGGTCGATGCCCAGGAACTCCATGGACTTCTGGCTGATGCGGAAGTAGGTGCGAAGGCTGGAGATGTCGAGATTGGTTTTGGTCTCCTTGACCCGGAGGGACGTGAGGTTGAACTGGATGGTGTCGCCGATGACCTCGAAATCGTTGAGGTTGCCATCGTCGACCAGTAGCCGGAAGTGGTTGGGATCGAAACCGCGGGCCAGGGAATCGGCGTCGCTCTGGTGGAGGGAGAATTGCGACTGTTCGATCAGTACCTCGCCGATATTCAATTTGGCGCCACTGGCCCCCTCGGTTTTTGGTTTACCGGAAGACAGTTGCTTGCCGATTTCTGCAATGAAGACGTCGATATTGAGTTCCAGTTTTCCTTCGTAGGGAATGGTGACCAGGTTGACCGTGCCCTCCTGAAGTTCGACCGCGTCTATGTTGATGTTCTTGCGCTGGTAGACGGTGGCGAGCGTGAAGTTGACGTACAAGCGCCCGGCTTCGATGAGGGTGTTCTGCTGCGGGTCGACGATCTTCAGCCCTGTAATCTCCAGGCGGTCATACCAGAGCAGGTAGAAACTGTCGTACTCGATGTGGAAACCGGATACTCCTGAAAACCTGTCGGTAATGCGCGAGACCAGCGCCCGCTGAACGGCGGGTATCTGTAACAAGCCGAAGCCGAGAAAGAAGAAAACGAGGATGAGGTAGGCGCCGTAGAGGACGATACGCCTGGCCCACTGCAGTACCTTAATTTTAATAACTTGCCAAGCCATTTCAGGTATATGCGGCCAACGATCCTTGCCATCGAATCATCGTGCGACGAAACGTCTGCCTCCGTAATCAGCAACGGCAAGGTACTCAATAATATTATAGCCTCGCAAAATGTGCACCACAAATACGGCGGCGTAGTGCCCGAACTGGCTTCCCGCGCGCACCAGCGACAGATCACCGATGTGGTGGACGAGGCAATGAGGACCGCAAACAAAAGACCCGCCGACCTGGATGCCATCGCGTTCACCCGCGGACCCGGCCTGATGGGCGCCCTGCTCGTGGGAGGCTCCTTCGCCAAAGGGATGGCCTGGGCCACCGGTGTGCCGCTCATCGCCGTCGATCACATGCAGGCCCACATCCTGGCTCATTTCATCGAGTCGCCGGCTCCGTCGTTTCCGTTTCTCTGTCTGACGGTGAGTGGCGGACATACCCAACTCGTCGTGGTCAAGGATTACCTCGACATGGATGTGATCGGAGAGACGCAGGACGACGCGGTGGGAGAGGCGTTTGACAAAGCGGCGAAAATAGTGGGGCTGCCTTATCCCGGCGGCCCGCTCATTGACCGGTATGCCGAAGGCGGCGACCCGAACCGCTTTCGATTCCCGGATTCCGACATGCCGGGTCTCGATTTCTCCTTCAGCGGTGTGAAGACGGCATTCTTGTACTTTATCCGGGACGCGGTGAAGGCCGATGCGGATTTTGTGCAGGCCAACCTCGCCGACATTTGTGCGAGTCTTCAATCGTCACTGGTCAACATGCTGATGAATCGCCTGGTGCGCGCCGCGCGCCAAACCGGAATCCGGGAGGTTGCCCTGGCCGGTGGCGTGTCGGCCAATTCAGCGCTGCGTGCCGCGGTGCGGGAGCAGGGTCAGCGGGAAGGATGGAATTGCTATATTCCAAAACCTGAATTTTGTACGGACAACGCGGCGATGATTGCCATGGCGGCTCATTTCAAGTTTCTCCAGGGCGAATTCGCTCCCGAAGATATTGCCCCGGTGCCTAACCTTCATTTTGCAGACTGATCATGAAGCTGATTTTCTCTCGGGGTGACCAAAAAGTGTATCGCAAGACGGTGACGTCCGACGACCTCGCGGCTTTTCATGGCGAGGTGCTGCACCCCGTCTATTCTACCTATGCCCTGGCCCGCGACTTTGAATGGTCATCACGGCTTTTCTTTATTGACATGAAAGAGGAAGACGAAGAGGGTGTGGGTACCCACCTGCAGATCAACCACCGGAATCCGGCATTTGCCGGTGAGGAGGTGATCATTACGGCGACCGTCGATAAGATTGAGGGCAATGAATTGCTCTGCCGGATAGAGGCCCGCGTAGGCGACCGGCTGATTGCCGACGGAATGACGGGTCAGCGGATGCTGAAGAAGGACAGGCTGAGTACCTTGCTTAAAAAGAACTGATATGCCCTCTGAACGATTTGCCAAAACAGTCAATATTCGCAACAAGCAGGCGTCATTCGGGTACGAGTTGCTGGATCATTACGTCTCAGGAATTGTCCTGAAAGGAACAGAGATCAAGTCGGTGAGGGAGGGCAAGGTCAACCTCACGGACGGCTATGTGTACTTTAACAAGGATGAAGCGTTTGTGAAAGGAATAAACATCAGCCCGTTTTCCCAGGGGACGCATTATAACCATGAAGCCGCCCGTGACCGGAAACTGCTCCTGAAGAAGAGTGAGTTGAAACGCCTTCGCGCCAAATCGGAGGAGAAGGGGCTTACCATCGTGCCCACGCGGTTGTTCATCAATGATCGCGGTTTTGCCAAATTGGAAATTGCGCTGGCTCGGGGCAAGAAGCTGCACGATAAACGGGAGAGCATCAAGGAACGCGAGGTGAAACGCGAATTGCAGCGGACAAAATTTTAACCTAGTTTGGGATTCATGGCTGGCGTCTATTACGGCATAAGCAGACTTTCCATTATCCCGGTACGCACCGATCCTGACCACGCGGCCGAGCAGGTGACGCAGTTGTTGTTCGGGGATCACTACGAGGTCTTGCGCCTTTCACCTGACAAGTTGTGGGCGCTGATCCGCGTGTATACCGACCAGGCGGAGGGGTGGATCGACTTGCGTCAGCATCACGCCATTTCGGAGGAGTATTTCCAGCAGATCAATAAGACCGAGTACAAGATCACGACCGATATCGCCACGCCCGTCCTTTACAAGAAGGCGCCGCTCACCATCGTCATGGGTAGCATTGTCCCGGTCTCCAGCTCGGAGTTGTTCAAAGTGGAAGAGCAATTTGCCTTCAACGGGGAGGCAAAGAGTCTTGGCCAGCGCCGTGATGTGGAATTCGTTTTGCAGACGGCTAAGAAGTATCTCGGCTCACCTTTTCAATGGGGCGGCAAATCTCCCTTCGGCATCGATGCCCCGGCCCTGATCCAGATGATCTTCCGGATTTCGGGTTACGCGTTGCCACGGACATTGAAGTTGCAGGCGGCCTATGGAAGGAAACTGGATTCCATCGCGGAAGCTCATCCGGGTGACCTGGCCTTCTTCACCACGAAAGGCGCCACGCCTTCTCACGTGGGGTTGATTGCGGATGACAGCAAAGTGATCCATGCCTTTGGCCAGGTGCGGGCCGATAGCCTGAACGAGGAGGGAATCCTGGTGCCGGAGACGAAGATTTACACCCATTTTCTGCATTCCGTCCGGCGGGTTATGACCTGACCCGGCCCGGCCCCCCTTGCTTCATGATGGGATTGCGGTTATCTTTTCACCATGGATAGCCGTGTATTGGTCTTGAACCAGGACTACAGCCCGCTCATGGTCTGCTCGGTCGAGCGAGCCTTCGTGCTGGTGTACCTGAACAAGAGCGAGATGATCCGCACGGCGAACGGCCACCAGCTGCGCAGCATCACGAGGAGTTTCCCGATGCCTTCGGTCATCCGGCTCAACCGGTATGTGCACGCTCCCTACAAGGGCGTGACCCTTACCCGGCAGAATGTTTTCAAGCGCGACAATTTTGAATGCGTTTATTGCGGCACCCGCCGCGACCTTACCCTGGACCATGTAATTCCCAGCTCACGCGGCGGCGCCCATTCGTGGACCAACCTGGTCACCGCCTGCAAGCGCTGCAATACACGCAAGGGTGATTTTACCCCGGAGGAAGCCGAAATGACCATGCGGCAGAATCCTTTCAAGCCTTCCTATACCCTCTTTCTCCGCGACTTGTCCGGAATGAACCAGAAGGAATGGGATGAGTTCCTGGCGTAAGCCAAGCGTGACGCACGTCATTGATATTTCGGGGTAGTACGGCTAACCTTTGAATAGGTATTCGCTCATTTTAAATAAACAACAGCGTATGAAAAAGTCATTCGTGGCATGGCTGCTGGTCGTATCCCTGTCGGCCATGGGGCAAGAGTTGCCGAAGTCAGAGTTAAGTGTCAGCCTCGGGTACCTGACGGAAGGGGAAGTCTATGTCTGGATTCCCAATGTATATGGATCTTACGGGGAGACGGTGCTGTTGCGTGCTGACTATACCGGGTACTTTTCAGACTATTTCGGTGTAGGCGGCTACGTTTCTTATGCCAACCCCTACTACTGGGCATTCGGGAACGTCAGTATGTATGAAGTCGGCTTTGTGCTGAAGGGGCGGTTCAAAGCGGGTGAAAAAATGCTGATCAAGGTTCCCGTCTATGTGGGATACCGCGGCTACGGCAACGAGGCAGGACAGGCGCTTGCCGTCAACCTCTCCGGAGTGTTCGAATACCAGGGCGAAAAGGTGAAGCCCTTCCTGGATATCGGATTCCTCAGCCAGCCGACAGGAGGTAACGATGCAACCTCCATGACGTTTTCACCCACCTTCCAGGTGAGCGTAGGAGTCACCCTGCACCTGACCGGGCAATGACCCCCAGGATCAGAATTTCATGGTAAAGGTCGTTTTCACGCCTGGCGCTGACATCACGGTCAGGGCGCCGTTGTGCATCTGCATGATCTGACGGGATAGGCTGAGCCCGATGCCGGATCCTGATTTCTTGGTGGTAAAGAACGGGACGAAGATTTTGTTGAGGGCTTCCTGGATGATCCCGGGACCGTTGTCGGAAACGTCGATGACGACGTGATTGGAGATGTAGTAGCCGCGTACTTCGATGAGTCCGCCGGGGGTGTCGGCCAGCGCCTCCCACGAATTCTTGATCAGGTTGATGAGCACCTGCTCGATCATTTCTTCGTCGGCCTGGATGGCCAGGAAGTCGGATTCACAGGACCAGACTATCTCTACCGGGGTTTTCCTGATTTCCGGCCGGAGTAGTTGGACCACCCGCTCAATGAATGATTTTACGTTGACGGTCTTTAACCGGGGTTGAGGCAGGGAGGTGTATTCGCGGTAGGCGTCGATAAACTTGATGAGACCCTTGCTCCGGTTTTCGATGGTCGTGAGGCCTTCGCGGAGATCGTCGGCCCCCTCTTCCCGAAGTTCGTAGTGCGCGTTCTTGCGGATCATGTCATGGTCGAGGATCTCACGCAACGTCGAGGTCAGTGAAGAGATCGGGGTAATCGAGTTCATGATTTCATGACGAAGCACCCTGGTGAGGTTTTGCCAGGCTTCGATTTCCTGTTGCTGCAATTCGCTCTGGATATTCTGGAGCGTCAGCAGCTTCATGGTATTGCCCCGGATGCGCAACTCGGTGGCCTGGAGCGTGAGCAGTACGTCGGGACCTGATTTGAACAGCAGGCTTTTCCCGGTCTCGACTTCGCGGAGGGCCTGCAGGAGGGTGGGATTCTTTTCGCGCAGCTCTTCAATGTTCTTGATGTTGGTCACCCCCATAAACTTGCGGGCATTGGCGTTGATAAGTTGCACATTGCCCTCCGGGTCGAACGAGAGGATACCGGTCCGCACCTGCTGGACCACGGTGTTGAGGTATTGCCAGTGTTCCTCCTTTTCGGAGCGGGCGCGGCGGAAGGCTTCGAGCACTTCATTGAATTCTGCATTCAGGTCGCGGAAACTGGCGCCCAGTTTATTGTCTGCGGTGAACCCGGAGATGAAATCGGAATACTTGACCGATTCCAGGAATCGGGTGAGTTTGCGGTTGGTCTGCGAGGTAAAGTGATACAGTTCGATGAGTTGCCCCACGATGATCAGGCCGGTCAGGATTGCCGCGAAGATCATGTGGGCATGGTTGATCATGTACACAAACAGGGACATGACCAGCCCGATGAGGACAACACGGAGGGCTACGCGAAACCGAAAGTCGCGAAGAAATTTCATACCCACCAAAGTACCGGATTTGTTCCGGTTTTCCGGTTACAGGCCGTGTTTTTCGAGCCGTCGATACAGCGAAGAGCGGGTGAGGCCCAATTCGGCAGCCGCCTGGGTGATGTTGCCGTTGTATTTCTTCAGCACTTTCCGGATCAGCAACTTCTCCACTTCGTCGAGGTTGAACTGATCCAGGTTCAGGGGTTGTTCGCTCTCCTTGCCGGAAGTCACATTGAAGGTGAAGTCCTCGGGCTGAAGCACGGAGCTGTTGGACAGAATGACGGCGCGCTCGATGGCGTGCTGGAGTTCACGGATATTGCCGGGCCAGGGATGCTTGTTCATCCTCGCCATGGCGGCTTCGCTGATCTTGGAAATGTTTTTTCCGTATTTCTCCGCGTAGTACTTGAGGAAATGGGCGGATAGCAGCGGGATATCTTCCATCCGGTCGCGCAACGAGGGAATTTCGATTTCGATGGTGTTGATCCGGTAGAGCAGGTCCTGGCGGAAGCGGTTCTCCTTGACCATGTCATACAACGGCATGTTGGTCGCGCAGATGAGCCGGATATCGATGGGGGTGTCTTTGTTGGATCCTACCCGGCTCACTTTCCGGTTTTGCAGCACGGTAAGCAGCTTGGCCTGCAGGGGCATGGATAGATTGCCGATTTCGTCCAAAAAGAGCGTGCCCTTGTTGGCAAGCTCGAAGCGGCCTGGGCGGTCTTCCTTGGCGTCGGTGAAGGAACCTTTCTTATGCCCGAACAACTCACTTTCAAAGAGTGTTTCCGTGATCGAACCCAGGTCGACGCCGACAAAAGTCTCCTGGCCGCGGCGGGAATGGCGATGGATGGCCCGCGCCACCAGTTCCTTCCCGGTTCCGTTTTCGCCGAGGATGAGCACGTTGGCATCGGTATGTGCCACCCGGTCGATGGTCTGGAAGATCCGTTGCATGGCCGCGCTTTGACCGATGATGTCCAGGTACTTGCTGTTGATCGCCTGGTTAATTTCCTGGTTCTTGATCTTGAGGTTTTCCACCTCATCACGGGTTTCCCGGAGCCTCATGGAAGAGTAGAGCGTCGCAAGAAGTTTTTCGTTCTCCCAGGGCTTCAGCACAAAGTCGGTAGCCCCGGCCTTGATGGCTTTGACGGCCATCTGGACATCGCCATACGCCGTGATGAGCACGACCACGGCCGAGGGATCGATCTGGAGGATTTTTTCGAGCCAGTAATACCCCTCGCTGCCGCTGCTGACGTCCTTGGTAAAGTTCATGTCCAGCAGGATGACGTCGTAGTCTTCATTGCCGAGCAGGGCCGGTATCGCCTCCGGGTTCTTTTCGACGTCAACCTGGGCGAAATACCGCTTCAGGTACATTTTGGCCGCCTTGAGCAAGTCCTCGTTGTCGTCGACGATGAGAATTTTTCCTCGTTTGGGTTCAGTCATAGGGTCCTGTTTTGGGCGCTGTTCTCCGTAGCGGGCAAAGTTGGTACCGAACCCCCTGCAGGCCCCTCCAGAGGGGGTGCAGCCGGGTTGGTGTTCAAGGGCATCCAATCTTCGTCCGCAATCGGACACTAACGTTCAGGTATGAACGTAGAATTTCGAAAAAGGATAACCTTTTCGCGCATTTCCCCGTTGGCACGGTAGTTGGCAAAGGGCTATAGCCTGGGCCAAGCCCAAAAAAAGCATTTGGATGGATAAGAAGATTGCCAAGAAGACCTGGACGCTGAAGCGGATCGCTACCTACGGCGGTATTTCCCTGCTCGTGCTCTTTGTTGCCTACCAGTTCATATTTGCCGACCGCCGGTCGCGGTTAGTGATTGAAAAGGAGAAAATCACCATTTCGGAGATCCGGATGGGACAATTCAAGGAATATATCCCGCAGACCGGTGAAGTTCAGCCGAGCAGGACGGTCTACCTGGATGCCCTCGAAGGCGGAAACGTCAAGCGCGTGGTCCGCGAAAGTGGCTCCATGGTCCACAAGGGGGACTTGATCATGGAGATTTCCAATCTCAATCGGGAGATCGCCGTGTTGCAGCAGGAGGCCCAGCTCGTCGAGAGCATCAACCGTTCGCGCGATACGCGGCTCGGAATCCTGCGGAACGATCTTGACCAGCGTCAGCAATTGGCCTTCGTCGATAACCAGTTGGCTATCCTCAGGCCTCAATATGAACGACAGAAAGTATTGTTCGATAAGAAATTGATTGCCAAACAGGATTTTGAGCGCACAGAAGCAGATTACAAGTACAATATGGACCGTAGGTTGTTCACCTATGAGGCCTACCGCCGCGATTCAATCAATCGCATGGAGCAACTGAAGGATATTGATGCTTCTGAAAACCGGATGAGGCAGAACCTCATTGCCGTGCGCACCATCCTGGAGAACCTGAATATTAAGGCGCCGATCGATGGCCAGTTGTCTACCCAGACCCACTGGGAAGTCGGGCAGGCCATCAACACCGGCCAGCGGCTCGGCCAAGTGGATATCATTGGCTCCTATAAAGTCCGGGTTCCGATAGACGAATTGTACTTGCCGCGCATCAGCACGGGATTGACGGCCACGACGGATTTTGCCGGGAAGACGTATACGCTCGTGATCACGTATGTCTATCCCAACATCGTGGGCGGACGTTTTGAAGTGGATATGAATTTTCAGGGTGAGACCCCGCAAGGGCTTCGCCGTGGTCAGTCGCTCCGGCTCCGCATTGAGCTGGGCCAGCCGTCGGAAGAGCTTCTCCTGCCCATGGGCGGATTCTATAAAGACACCGGCGGCAACTGGGTGTTCATCCTGGAGAGTGATGACCGGGCCGTGAAGCGCGACGTGCGGCTGGGACGGAAGATGGGTTCCGAGTATTTTGAAGTGCTGGAAGGCCTTAAACCTGGCGACCGCGTGATCACTTCTTCCTATGAGAACTTTGGAACCAACGAAGTTTTAATCCTGAAGTAGTGCAACTATTTGAGTAAGATAGCGTCTAATGCCTGTAACGATCGCGAAAAAAGACAGTATTCAACAAAACTATTCCACTATAAACTGCATCTAACCCTTAACACCGAAATACTATGATCCGACTGAAGAATCTTGAGAAAGTGTACACCACCGAAGAGGTGGAGACCACTGCGCTCAACTCCATCAACCTGGAGATCAAGGATGGCGAATTTGTAGCCATCATGGGCCCTTCCGGATGTGGCAAGTCCACCTTGCTCAATATCCTCGGCCTGCTCGACAACCCCACCAATGGCGAGTACTACTTCGGTGAACACGAAGTGGCCAAATACAGCGAGCGCCAGCGCGCCCAGCTTCGCAAGGGGTCGATCGGCTTCGTCTTCCAGAGCTTTAACCTCATCGACGAGCTCACGGTGTTTGAAAACGTCGAGCTCCCGCTGCTCTATATGAAGGTTCCTGCGCAGGAGCGCAAAAAGCGCGTGGAGGAAGTACTCGAGCGCATGAATATCATGCATCGCCGCAACCACTTCCCGCAGCAGCTCTCCGGCGGTCAGCAGCAGCGCGTGGCCATCTCCCGCGCCATCGTCGCCAAACCGAAAGTGATCCTCGCCGACGAACCGACGGGTAACCTCGACTCCGCCAACGGCGAAGAGGTGATGAAACTCCTGTCCCAGCTCAACGAAGAGGGAACGACCATCGTGATGGTGACGCACTCACCGTACGACGCCAACTACGCCCACCGCATTGTCAACCTCTTTGACGGCAAGGTGGTCACCGAGAATATCAAGGAGCAATTCCACATTTAACGGAGACCCATCCGTTTAGCGGATCCTCCGAAAGAGTTCAGGCACTTAGTTGACCTGATGCGTTCTTCATAGTTTTAGGTTTAGGTTAGATAAACCCATCCTCTTCAGCCTGCTGAGTGAGGGTGGGTTTTCTGTTTGGTGTGACCTGTAAGCGAACAATCTGCTGTACGCTAGTGAACACCGGGCCCTGGGAATAGTCGAACGGGTCTAAACTGGAGCACTGGCATGCGAATTGAACATACTGCGCGCAACCTTTTCCCTGTATTTACAGTCTATACACCATTACCCCTTCGCCGATGATCAAGAATTACCTGCTGATTACGCTCAGGAGCATGTCGAAGAACAAGCTCTTCTTGTCGATCAACATCCTGGGAATGGCCATCGCCATCGCCTGCTGCATTGTCGGTTATTTCAACTACGATTTCAACGTCGCCTTTGACACTCATCATGTCAATGCGCCCACCATTTACCGGGTCAACACCGTGCGGGAGTTCCAGGGAAACCAGACCACCTTTGGCCATGTGCCGATCGCGCTGGGTAATGCCATCCGTCAGAATGTGTCAGACATCGACGCCGTAGTCCGCTACTCTCCCGGGGGAGGGAATTTCCGGATCGGCGATGATCTTTTTCAGACCAGCGTTACCAATGTTGACCCCGCCTTTTTCGACCTGTTCTCCTTTGAGTTTCTGGAGGGCGACGGGGTGCTCAAGAACAAGAGCCAGATCATCATTCACCAGGAACTTGCCGAAAAGTATTTTGGAAAGGAGAGTGCCTTGGGCAAGACGATGGTGCAGGTACTGGACAGCGGCAAGACCAAGGAATTTACCGTGACCGGTGTCTTCCGCAAGCAGCCTACGAATTCGAGTTTCCCGGACCGGGCCTTCTCCCTGTATGACAATCAGTTCAATGCCCAGCAGTTTGTGGGCGATCGCGCCTACAACGAGAATAGCTGGTATTTCCGCAATACGCTGTTTGTCCAGGTGAAGAACCCTTCCCGCATCGCCTCCATCGAAGCGCAGTTGAAGCCGTACACGGAGAACAACAACAAGATCCGGGAAGACTTCATTATTCGTGAATTCAAGTTGCAGTCATTTGTCGGCATGGCCGTCGACGACAGTTACAACGAGCGTCCGGGTACCTGGACCCGTGAAGGATCTCCCATCGCGGCGGTAGTGGGGGTAGGCGTCATGGGCATTTTCGTGCTGCTGATCGCGTGCTTTAACCTGACCAATACGGCGGTGGCCATTAGTTCGCGGAGGCTAAAGGAAATTGGCATCCGGAAAGTCATGGGAAGCACGCGAAAGCACCTCATATTCCAATTTATTGGCGAGACCACGCTGACCTGCCTCCTGGCCCTGCTGCTGGGCATCGCGATCGGCGAGTGGCTGCTGATTCCGGCTTTCAACGACCTGTGGCCTGACCTGAAACTGGAGCCCGACTATTTCGGCCGGCCCAATTTCCTGATTTTCATGGGAGCTGCGCTGTTATTTACCAGTCTCCTCGCCGGCAGCTACCCGGCCTTCTACATCAGCAAGTTTCAGCCGACCAGCATTTTGAAGGGCAAACTGAAGTTCGGGGGGACCAATTATTTCACACGATTCCTGCTGACCATGCAGTTTGCCATATCCCTCATTGGCATTGTGTGCAGCTTTGCCTTTACCGATAACGCAAAATTCCAGCGGGAATTTGACCTGGGATTCAACAAAGAGGGGCTGGTATTTACCTATGTCAATGGCCGGGCGGAGTATGAAACGCTCCGAAACGCTTTGGCCGACAACAGGGATATCATTTCCATTGCCGGGTCACAGCATCATGTTTATTCCTCTTCCTTCAACGACCCGATCAAGCACGAAGACAAGGAGATCGAAGTCGACATCCTGGATGTAGGGGAGGACTATGTCCCCACGGTGGGTTTGACCCTCCTCCAGGGTCGCAATTTCACTGCCGACAGCGAGACCGATCGCAAAGAATCAGTCATCGTGACCGAGGGATTGGCGAAAGAACTCGGACTGGCCGAGCCGCTGGGCAAGGAGATCATCTGGATGGATACGGTCCATTACTTCATCGTGGGAGTAGTTAAAGACATTTATAACCGTGGGCTTTGGGAAAAGATGTCACCGTGCATGTTCCGCTATGGATCGAAGGACCGTGTCAATCACCTGTTGGTCAAAGCACCGTCCGATAAGCTGAAGTCGGTGAATGAATATATGGAGTCGAAGTGGAAAGAACTGTTCCCGGACCGGATGTATAACGGTCGCTATATGGATGAGGAAATCGTGGAGGCGAATACGGTGAACAACAACATTGTGGTGATGTTCATCTTCCTGGGAACGGTGGCCCTGCTATTGTCGGCAACCGGGCTGTTTACGCTGGTCTCCCTCAACATCATCAAGAAGATGAAAGAGATCGGGGTTCGCAAGGTGCTGGGGGCATCCGTCGCCAACCTCGCCAGGGTGATCAACCTGGAGTTCGCCATCATCCTGGTGATTGCTTCGGTCCTGGGCGCCTTTGCCGGTTCCTGGATGGCGGGCATGCTGATGAAGAGCATCTGGAGGTACTACCTCGATGCCAGCGCCGTGACCATGATCGTCTCTGCCTTGATTCTCTTCGTGGTTTCGGCGGTCTCCGTGGGCTATAAGGTGTATAGTACCACCCGTCTGAACCCCGCCCATGTGCTGCGGGACGAGTAAAAAATGTTCGGATGAGCTGCAACATCTTCCCCCGCGCCGGCGTCTAAGCTTCAAATCCCTAACCCCGTGAGCAGTTACTCCTCGCCGTATGTGCGAGCAGGACTGCTTTACCCAAAACAGTAGCGATATGCTAAGAAACTATCTCACCGTGGCCTTCCGTAATATCCGGAAGTACAAATTCTTCTCCTTCATCAATATCGCCGGCCTGACCATTGGTATGGCCTGCTGCCTTCTCCTGTTCATCTACGTGATGGACGAGATCAGCTATGACCGGTTTCACTGGGAAGCGGAGAAAGTCTACCGCATCGGGCTGCATGGCCGCATCGGCGACCAGGATTTCAAGACCTGCAATTCCAGTTTGCCTGTCGGACCAGCCTTGCAGGCCGAGGTTCCGGGTATTGAAAGCGTCCTTCGGCTGAAGTACGCCACCGCAGGCGCCGGTTTTGCCATGCGCAACGGCGAGAAAATCTTCACAGAGGAGAAAATCGTACTGGCAGATTCCAACTTTTTCACCTTTTTCTCTTTCCCGTTGCTCCAGGGCGATGCACGTACGGTCCTCAACGAGCCGAATACCATCGTCATTACCGAAGCGCTGGCACGGAAATACTTTGGCACGACGGATTGCCTGGGCCAGATGCTCGTGGTGGGCAACGACCGGAAGGCAGTTAAAGTAACGGGCATTGCCGCTGAGCCCCCGACCAATTCTCATTTCCGTTTCCAGGCGGTCATTTCGTTTGCCACGGTTGAAAAGGACTATTACGCCGGCTGGGGAGGCAACGCCTGGCAGACCTATACCCGGGTAAATCCGCAAACCTCCATTGCCGACATCAACCGGCAACTGGACGATATTGTGGCCAAGAACATGGGCAAGGAACTGGAAGAGGGGCTTGGTATTTCTTTTGAGGAATTCAAGAAGCAGGGAGGGATCTACAGCTACTTCCTCTACCCGATGACGGATACACACCTGCGGTCGGCGCTCGCCGACGATCTCGAGCCCAAGAGCAGCCTGACCAACGTCTACATTTTCAGCGGCGTGGGCCTGTTCATCCTGCTGATCGCCTGCGTCAACTTCATGAACCTCTCCACGGCCCGTTCCGCGGGACGAGCCAAGGAAGTTGGCCTTCGCAAAACGCTGGGCTCGCAGCGGGGGCAGATGATGGGGCAGTTCCTGGCCGAGTCCTTTGTGTACAGCGGACTCGCCATCGTGGGCGCCATTGCCCTGAGTTATCTCTTGCTGCCATCATTCAACGAGTTGGCGGGCAAGCAACTGACATTGGATACGCTTTATAATCCGGCCTTCTTTGCCGCGGTGGCCGTCCTCCTGGTTATCGTGGGGCTGATGGCCGGAAGCTACCCGGCGTTCTACATGACCTCCTTCAGCGCCGTGGAAGTACTCAAGGGTAAAGTTCGCGCGGGCGTGAAGAGCAAAGGAATCCGGAGTTCGCTGGTGGTCTTTCAGTTTGCTGTCTCCACGTTCCTGATTATTGCCACCGCCGTGGTGTTCCAACAACTGAACTTCATGCAGTCCAAGAACCTTGGCATGGATAAGGAGAATGTCATTTCGGTGACCGGTGTGCGCCGCCTGGGAACCAACGCCAGGGTGTTCAAGACGTCGGCAACGGAAATTCCCGGCGTCGTTGCGGCCAGCTATACCGGCAACAGTTTCCCGGGAACGAACAACACGAACCTGGTCCGGGAGAAGAATAAGGAGGTGGATCATATCCTGGGTACGTATTCCGCCGACTGGGACCATGTCGACGTGATGAAGATGGAAATTATACAAGGGCGTAATTTCAGCCGCGATAACGCGGGAGACAGTTTGTCCTGCCTGGTCAATGAGGCCACCGTGCGTGAATTCGGGTTTACTGATCCGCTGGCTCATGAGCTCACTGATTTTGGCGGCGAGACGCCTACCCATTACCGAATCATCGGGGTGATAAAAGATTTCAACTTTGAATCCCTGAAGGACAAGGTCCGGCCTGTGATGATCCGGTTGGGGGAAGACGGCCGTGAACTCTCGGTCCGCTATGAGGGAGACCCCAAGCCGGTCATTGCCTCCCTGGAAAAGCAATGGAAGGAAATCGCCCCCGGGGAGCCGTTTGAGTACAACTTCATGGACCAGGAATTTGATGCCCTCTTCCGGTCGGAGATGCGGCTGCGCGATATCTTCACGGTATTCTCGTTGCTGGCAATCGTCATCGCTTCCCTGGGCTTGTTTGCGCTGGCGGCGTTCACCACCGAACAACGCACCAAGGAAATTGGGGTGCGCAAGGCAATGGGGGCCTCCGTATTCAGCCTCACCTTCCTGCTGTCGAAGGAATTTACTCGCCTGGTGCTTATCGCCATTGTTCCGGCCATTGCCGGCGGGTGGTATGTGGCCAACTGGTGGCTGAGCTCATTCTCCTACCGGATCACTCTTTCCCCGTTGATATTTGTCGGGTGCGGGTTGCTGGCCATCGTCATCGCCTGGGCGACGGTATCCTACCAGGCCATACGGGCAGCCTCCGTGGATCCCGTAAAGTCGTTGCGGTACGAGTAGGGACTTATCCACAATGGGCTTGTAACATGCTGATAAATAGCATCTTGCACATGTTGACAGATTGTTTACTTCTTGGCCCTCCCGGAAACGGGAGTTTCGGAACGCGGGTAGTAGCTTTGAAATAGCGACTACAAACACTACCCCCATGGAAAAGAAGGCCGAAAAACCTGCCAAGCGCGTTTCTAAGAAGGCTCTGCGCAACCTGCTGAAGGACTCCGTTCAACGGTCCATCACTTCACTGGAGTTGCCCGAGCCCAACAAGAAGGTAAAGAAACTGATCAGCCGGACTGCCAAGAAGATGGCCAATGAGTTTTCTTCTCTCCTGAAGAAGGAGATGAAGCGCAGCAAACCCAGAAAGGCAAAGCTGGAGCCCCAGAAGGTAGCCCAGGTCGCCTGAACAAGCATTAAGCGTCATAGTTAGTTAAAGGTGAAGGAAGCCGGCCCAACAGCCGGCTTCTGTTTTTGGACCGTCCGCAGGGCTCCCGGGCTCGTCACCCCAAATCGCTTTTTGGTTCCATAAGCCCTCACTATCTTACTTCATTCAATCCGCACCATGAAATACCAATTCTTGTCCTTGTTCCTGCTGTTCGCGCTGGTTTCTTCGGCGCAGAACCTTGATCCCCAGGCTTTCAGCCGGCTTAACTTCCGCTTTATCGGCCCGGACGGCAACCGGGCCATCGCCGTAGTAGGCGAGCCGGGAAACCCTCAAGTCTCGTATATCGGGGCGGCATCCGGCGGCATATGGAAGACGGAAGACATGGGATTTCACTGGCGACCGGTTTTCGACCAAACCGATGATTCTTCCATCGGGGCCCTGGCCATCGCGCCATCCAATCCAAAGCAGGTGTGGGCCGGAACCGGCGAGTCGTTCCTTATCCGCCCGGCGCATGCAGTAGGTAATGGCGTATACAAGTCATCCAATGCAGGCAAGTCATGGAAGAAAATGGGATTGGAGAAGACATTCATTGTCAGCCGAATCATCGTTCATCCAACCGATACCAACATCGTCTATGTGGCCACCATGGGGCATGCCCACGGTCCTTCCCGCGAGCGCGGCATCTACAAGACAACAGACGGCGGCAAGACCTGGGAACAGGTGCTCTTTGTGAATGAAAATACCGGCAGTTCGGATCTGGCCATGGATTCAAAGAACCCGGATATCCTCTTTGCGGCTATGTGGCAGGTTGAAATCAAAACCTGGAACCTTAGGAGTGGCGGCGTGGGCAGCGGAATCTACCGTACTAAGGACGGAGGAAAAACGTGGGAGCCTTTGCGCAAGGGACTGGAGAGCGGCCCGGGTCATCCCGTGGGCAAAACTTCGGTGGACGTGGCGTATACCAATCCGAAAGTGGTATATGCCCTCGTGGAAGATGTAGAGCCACGTCTTTACCGCTCGGAAGATGGAGGCGATAACTGGAAGCTCATGCAGAAACACCATGGCATGGGCCAGCGGGCCGGTTATTACACCCGCCTGCGGGTATCCACCCGGGATGAGAATGAGCTCTACACGATTTCCGTGGGGATCATGAAGTCGATCGACGGCGGAAAGAGTTTTGTGAAGAACTACAATCAATGGGCGGCCGGCGGGGATAACCATGACATGTGGTTCGATCCGAAGATGCCTGACCGGATGATGTGTGCCCACGACGGGTGCGCCAATCTCAGTTTCAACGGAGGTAAAACCTGGACCAACATCAATGTGCCCATCGCGCAGATGTACCACATCGCCGTGGATGACCAGGTGCCCTATTATGTATATTCCAACCGGCAGGATGCCTGGTCGTACCGCGGCCCCAGCCGAAGCCTTGAAGGCTGGTCGATACCCCTTAGCCTCTGGCATGGGGTGGGCGGCTGTGAAAGCGGTTTTGCGCAACCCGATCCTTTTGACAACAACACGATCTGGTCAGGCTGTTATGACGGCGGGCTCGACGTCTTCGATCTGACCACCCGTCATATGCGCGATGTGCGCGTTTGGCCGCAGACCCAGATCGGAAACACACCGGCCAATGCCAAGTACCGCTGGCATTGGAATTTCCCCATGGTACTGTCGCGACATACGCCCGGCAAAGTGTGGGTGGGCAGCCAGTTTGTGCATGAGACCACTACGCGCGGTCAGAATTGGCGCGTGATCAGCCCTGACCTCACCACCAACGACAAGAGCCACCAGCAGAACAGCGGAGGCATGGCCAGCGACAACCTGATGACCTGGGACGGATGCACGCTGTATTCAATGGCTGAGTCACCGGTCAAGGAAGGCGTCCTGTGGGCCGGCAGCAACGATGCCCAATTGCATATCACGCAGGATGGCGGAAAGACATGGACCAACGTGGCAGGCAACATGCCCGGACTTCCTCAATGGTCAACGATCCGTCATATCGACGCCTCTTATCATGATGCCGGGACGGCTTATGTGTCCGTGAATGCCATGCAGAACGGCGACTTTGGCACGTACGCCTACAAGACAACGGACTTTGGCAAAAACTGGACACGTCTCACCATCGACTTGCCTCCCTCCAATTCCAACGCAGTACATCAGTTGATCGAGGACCCTGACAAGAAGGGCTTGCTGTGGCTGGGGACCGACAACGCGCTGTATTTCTCCCCGGACGACGGCCGTCAGTGGATCCGGTTGAAAAACAATCTGCCCCCCGTGCCGATCTACGGGATCACCATCCAGCGCAATTTCCGCGACCTGGTGCTGGCCACCTACGGGCGTGGCATTTACATCCTCGATGATGTCACCCCGATACGCGAATTCTCGGCCGCGGTGCAGCAGCAGGATGCGCACCTCTTCAACCTTCGTCCCGCGTACCGCTTCCAGGACAAGGACGGGATCAAGACCGAACGCAGTTTTGTGAACGGGCAAAATCCCCCGTACGGCGCCGATATCAACTACTTCCTGAAGTCGAAATCCACGGACAGTGTCCAGGTAATTGTGCTCAACCGGAAGGGAGAGACGGTACAGACCATCAAAGGCAGGAACCGGACCGGCATCAACCGCGTGTATTGGAACTTGCGGCTCCAGGATTTTGAGATGCCCCGACTGCGGACAAAGCCCCGCGGCAAGGATTGGGTGGCACTGGATACGGCCGGCACCCGCGACCTGTTCATTCCCGACCTGGATATCGGGCCGGGACTAACGCCGCCCCTGGTACCCCCCGGAGAGTATACCATTGTCCTGAAGGCGCACGGCAAAGAGTTGCGCAAGACCGTGCAGGTGTTGAAGGATCCGGCGACCAAATCCTCCATGGATGACATCGAGAAGCAGTTTGCGCAAGGCGTTCAATTGTACAACTCCATCAGCGCCACCCTTCGGTTGATTGACGAGATGGAGCGCCGCCGCTCGGCCTTGTTCGCCCTGGCTAAGGATCCCAAGCAGGCCAAGGCTGCCTTGGCACTGGAAGACAAGATCTATAAGCTGGAGGCACAGTTGTTTGATATTCACCAGACGGGCGCCCGTTGGGACATTTTCCGCAGCGGTGCCCAGATCCTCGAACGTTTCCTGGCCATGGGGAAAGAGGGTGTGGTATCCAGTGCCGACGCGCCGCCCACCGATCAGCAACTGGAAGTGTATGGGATCACCCAGCAGCAGTTGATGGAGGTGGAGAAGGCCTACAACCTCCTCAAGCAGAATGCGGAGTGGAAGAAGATGAAGATGTGACGTTCACCCTATGGGGCGGGTGGTGCGGATGAGGCTGGTAACCTGGCCATCCGCCATTCATAGATGACGACATTCATCAGGATGAGCAGCATCCCGTAGAAGGTGTCCTCGAAAGGAATCGTTCCCATCCGGATTCCCAGGTTCTCTTCGTCGTTGTACCAGACGACCGGTCGCTCGATCCAGGAACCGGTGAGCACGCCGTTGACCAGGAAGAAGGGGATGAGGATGAAGAGGTAGCTGAAATAAAAACGTCCGAGGTAGTTGGGCTTGATTACAAGAATCAGGTAGAGCAGGAAGGCCGCTAGTCCGAAGAAGGTCACCATGGTGTACCACCGGTCGTAATTCTTTATACCCACCGCCACCAATCCGACAATGAGTGTCCAGGTAACCCGAAGACCACGGTCGGGCAGCGGTTCTTCTTTCTTGAGATAGTTCACGGCCACATAGGTGAACAGGCAGGCGTAGGGAATGCAAAGGAAGAAGAGGATCTCTTCGAGCGGGAGATGCCCGAAGGAAATGCCGGTGAGGTAGTTGGAGTTGAAGCCCCATACGCGCATGGCGGTGAACCATTCATCCCAGACGATGAAGAGAACGGCCGGCGCTGCAATGGCAGGAAGCCACGCTCTCCAGGTGGAGGCAAAGTGCTTCTTCGGATAGAAACTGAAGAGAATCGGAACCAGCACGGAGCCCAGGTCAAGGGCAAGGTAGAGGTACTTCTGCATGTCGCTGGTGACCTATTGGGTTTCCTGGCGGTCTTTCCTGAAGGTAAAGGAAGAAGGCTCGTACTTCTTCGGGGCATACAGGAACCCAAAGGCCTCGCATCCTTCTTTGGTGTGCTTGCTGTGGTGAATGTAGTGCGCGTGGATCATCCGCTGCAAGTACTTGCTGCGTTTGGCCGGCCGCCAATGTATGCGCTGGTGAACGATGATGTCGTGAAAGACCAGGTAGAACACCCCATAGCAAAAGATGCCCAGCCCCACGGCCAGGCCATTGGGGTTGTAATCCACCAGGCTGTAGTAATAAAACAGGCCGATGGAAGGGATGCTGAAGACTACGGCAAACCAGTCATTGCGCTCCAGCGCATGGTCATGCACGGTGTGATGCGACCGGTGCCATACCCAGAGAAAGCCATGCATGATGTACTTGTGGGTAAACCAGGCAACGAACTCCCAAAAGAGGAATGTGCCGATGGTGATGAGGCTGCACACCAGGATGGTGATGGCCGAAACAGAGTTCATGGTTTGTGAAAATAGGTTTGGAGCACCGTAAATCGGTAGTCAAAAATACGGTTTACTTCACGCTCCACAAAAAGCCAGTGGGCCAGGCGCCCAAACAGCCCGAGGGGGATGCTGTATTCCACGACATCGGTCATTTCCACGCCGCCGGGCACTTCGTGAAACGTGTGCGTGTGCCGCCAAAGACGATAGGGTCCCTTGCGTTGCTCGTCCGTGAAGCTCTTTCCTTCCGTGACGCCCGTTATTTCGGTTACCCAGGTGAGCCGGACGAAAGGAAGTACAGTGACTTTGTACCGGATGATCTGCCCTTCGTGCATCTTTTCGCCGCCGGATTGCGAGAGGATTTCGAAGTTCATATGGGAAGGCGTGATTTTTCCCAGGTTCCTGGGGCTGGAGAAGAAATCCCACGCTTCCTGAAGGGAAATGGGGAGGAACTGTTTTCGGTGAAGGCGATAGATCTTCATGCATCACCTAAACACCCCCGGGGCAGGAATGTTTACGATTCCAACGCCTCCTGGTAATATCGCAGGACCCGTTCCCTGGCCATGGCGTGGTCCACCATGGGCGGAGGGTAAGCCGGCGTGCCGAATTCAGGGACCCACTTTCGGACATACGCTCCGTCGGGATCAAATTTTGCGGCCTGCAGGTAGGGGTTGAAGACGCGGAAGTAAGGCGCCGCATCACATCCGCTGCCGGCGGCCCACTGCCACCCGCCGTTGTTTGCCGCCAGGTCAAAATCAAGGAGCTTTTTGGCGAAATAAGCCTCCCCCCAGCGCCAGTCGACCAGGAGGTGCTTGGTGAGGAAACTGGCCACGATCATCCGCGTGCGGTTGTGCATGAAACCTGTCGTATTGAGTTCCCGCATGCCGGCATCCACGATGGGATAGCCGGTCTTTCCTTCACACCATTTCCGGAATTCCTCCGGGTCGTTTCTCCACGCGATCCGATCATAGGCGGGCTTGAAGGACCCTGTGGCCGCATGGGGAAAATGCCAGAGGATCATGTGATAGAATTCCCGCCAGATGAGCTCGTTCAGCCATACTTCGCTCTTTTCGCGTGCGATGCTGACCAGCCTGCGGATGCTTACGGTGCCAAAGCGCAAGTGGACGCCCAGTCGTGTGGTGCTGGCGATGCCAGGGAGGTCGCGGCGTTCGGCGTAGTGGGCGATGATGGAAAGCGGAACCTTGCGCTCAGGGAAATCTAGGCTAGTTCGGGTGAAGCCGATATCTTCCAGGGTGGGGAGAGGTGCCGGTTCACAGCGATTGAGTCGGTCGAGCAGATCTTTGCTTTTTAAGGGCCGGATGCTGGCCTCCGTGAAGGTCTCTTTCCACTTTCGGCTGTACGGGGTGAAGACGGTGTAGGGGGTTCCATCCGGCTTAAGGACCTCACCCTTTTCGAAGATCACGATGTCTTTGAAGGAATGGAAGCCGGCGCCTTTCGCGGCCAGGATTTCTGCAACGTGGGCATCGCGTGACTTGCCGTACGGTTCGTAGTCGTGGTTGGTGTAGACCGCCTTCGGTTGAATATTCTCGAAGACTTCTGCCGGCTTGCCATGAACGACCAGCAGGGTGGATCCCGCCTCCTCCAATTCAGCCTTGAGCTTCGCCAGGCTGTCATGGATAAAGGTCACGCGGGCATCGGATGGATCGTCGAGCCGGCCTAGGATTTCCGTATCAAAGATGAAGATCGGGAGGACGTTACCTTGTTCCTTCAGGGCATGAAACAAGCCGGCATTGTCTTCCAGGCGAAGGTCGCGCCGGAACCAGAACAGGGTAGTTGAGGAATCAACCCACCTTTTCAGCAGAGGCAGGCTGGAGGCGCTCAATTTCTTTTTCAAGATTCTCGATCTCCACCATCCTCTCGGCGTACAGCCTCAGGTTTCCGGATCGCTGCGTCAACATGGCCTCCTCGAGAAGCCGATTCCGCTTCTTTTGAAGGTTTTTCAAGGGGTCTTTTTCGAAAATTCTAAACATACCTGAACAACGGCAAACCTTGAGAATTGTTCAGAAAGGGGGTGATTTTTCTTTTTCAGGCCGTAGCCTGGCCACCCTATGGTTTCTACATCGAGAGTGATCCTTTGCGAAAATCGGACTTCTGAAGAATGGCGTTGATCAGGAACGGAATTCCCTGGCGCACGGAGCGTCGGGCTTCTTCCAGGGCTGAATTGAACTCTTCCACGGTGGTCACCCGCCGGCCCTTTCCGCCGAACGCCTCGGCTACCTTCTCATAGTCGGAATGGGCGAGCACCGTGCCGCAGTCGTCTTTGAGAATATCGACCTGGTCACGCGCGATCTGCGACCAGCTCGCATCGTTCCCCACAATGGCAATTACCGGAAGGCGGTGCCGCACAAATGTATCGAACTCTGCCAGGCTATAGGCCGCGCTGCCGTCGCCATAGATAATCACGACTTCGTTTTCAGGCCGGCAGAGTTTGGCGCCCACGGCGAATCCGCCGCCGATGCCCAGTGTGCCGAACACCCCGGGGTCCAGCCACGACAACGGTGTTCGCGGCCGTACGATGTACGAGGCGGTTCCAACAAAGTCTCCGCCGTCGGCGACAAAGAGTGCCTGGCTGTCCAGCTGCTTCTCGAGTTCAAGGAAGAGGGCTACCGGGTGAAGGCCATCCGACGCCTGGCTTCCTGTTTGGCGTATGGAATCCTCCCGTGATTGCTCCCGGTCGCGGAGTGTCTTTTTCCAGTTTTCCCAACGGGACGAAGACACACCAGCATCTTTGGATAGCGCAACGAGAAACCGCAGTGGGTCAGCCAGTACACCTAATGTGGGCCTCCGGTTTTTTGTCAGGTCGGACTGGCTGCGGTTGATGGAGATGACGTTAGCCCGCGAATGGATATGTCTTCCATACTCCAGCCGGAAATCACACGGCACGCCGGCCAGGATCACCAGGTCTGCCTCCCGAAGGGCTTCTTTTCTATGATGGCGGAACTGCACCGGGCTCTGGCTGCCCAATACTCCACGAGCCATGCCGGAGAGATACACGGGTATATCCATTTTCAGCAGGCTCTCCGAAAGGGCGCCGGCTTCCGTGGGCAACATCAGTGCGCCGCTGCCGATTACGGCCACCGGCCGCGCCGAAGCTTGGATTAACTTAACCGCACGATCGATGTCGGTGCTGCGGTGAGTGGGTGCGGTTGGAGCAGGGCTTGACTCGCTGGAAATCTCCTGGGGTTTGAACACCTTGTCCAGGTGTCGCTTGATGTACCAGGCGGTGATTCGCTGGGGAATGGTAACGGAATTCTGCAGCGTTTTCTCAAAACCAGCCCGCACGACCTGTTCGTCGTAAAGAATATCCAGTGGCAATTCAACAAACACAGGTCCGGGAACACCTTCACGAGCGATCCGGAAGGCTTTCTTGAGGGTCGGATAGATGGAGCCAACCGATCGCACGGCTGCCGCCCATTTCACGTTAGGCTTCATGAGCGCCATCTGGTCGATGTCTTGCAATGCTCCACGACCCTTAAGCAAGGTGGGGGCCGCCCCACCCAGCAGTACTACCGGGGATTGAGCAAGCAGGGCATTCTTGATGGCGGTGATGGTATTCGTGATGCCCGGACCTGCCGTGACCGCAGCCACCCCTGGAGTGCCGGTGATTCTGGCCGTGGCATCGGCGGCAAAGACCGCGTTGACCTCATGGCGTGTATCGATCACCCGAATGCCGGAGTGCTTGGCCGCAACGAGAATGGGCGAGATGTGGCCTCCGCAGAGTGTAAACAGGAACTGAATCCCTTCCTCCCGGAGAACCCGGGCTACATGATGACCGCCGTCCATATCTACAAGGTAGGCAATCCTTGTCCTTGATCGTTTGGATCAACCCGATATTTGAGTGGTGCTGGTGGCGCTCACCGCCTCTTGTTGTCCCATCAGGTAGGCATGAATTCCGGCGGCTGCTTTCTTGGCCTGGCCCATGGCCAGAATAACCGTCGATCCGCCGGTGATGGCGTCTCCGGCCGCGAAGACTCCCTTCTTGCTGGTCTGGCAGGTTTCCGTGTCGACAACAATGACGCCCCATTTGTTCACATGGATGTCGGAGTCGGTCGACGGGATAATCGGGTTCACGCTGCATCCCAGCGACATCACTACCGTGTCGCAGTCCTCGACAAAAAACTCCCCGGTGGGTACCGGTTTTCGGCGCCCGGTTTCGTCGGGCTCCGAGAGGGTCATGCGTTCACACTTGATCTTCTGGACGAAGTTGTTCTCGTCCACGAGAAATTCGACCGGGTTGGACAGCCACCGCCAGTTGATTCCCTCCTGTTCGGCATGCTTCAATTCTTCCGAGCGTGCCGGCGCTTCGTCATGGGAGCGACGGTAATAACAAGTGACTTCGGCACCGAGGCGCTTGGCAGTGCGCATAACGTCCATGGCAGTATTTCCGGCGCCGATCACGCCTATCTTCTTGCCGGCGGAGATCGGCGTGCTGTACTTCGGAAAGTGATGGGCATCCATCAGGTAGATGCGGGTGAGGTATTCGTTGGCCGAATAGACGCCGTTGGCGTTGGAACCGGGCACGTCGAGCATGCGTGGTAACCCTGCGCCAGTGCCGATCATGACGGCATCGAAACCTTCATGCTTGAGCAAGTCTTCGATGGTGAGAACTTTGCCGATGACCATGTTGTAGACGAAACGCACACCCAGCCGGGTGAGAAAGCGGATGTCTTCGTCGACGATTTTGAGGGGCAGCCGGAATCTGGGGATTCCATAGACCATCACGCCACCGGCCCGATGAGAGGCTTCGAACACGACTACTTC
Source organism: Cyclobacteriaceae bacterium (assembly GCA_016787605.1). Taxonomy (GTDB): domain Bacteria; phylum Bacteroidota; class Bacteroidia; order Cytophagales; family Cyclobacteriaceae; genus ELB16-189. The sequence continues at coordinate 17,797 of JAEUUE010000138.1, read as the reverse complement.
GTGTCCTCGAATGGAGAGTTCGTAAGCGGCCGCCAGGCCGGCAGGTCCAGATCCAATCACTGCTACCCGTTTGCCGGTAGGTTCTCCTACCTGCGGAATCTCCTGCAGGTGATGGTTGCGTTCGTAATCGGCGGCAAACCGTTCAAGGTTACCGATGCCGACGGGGATATTCTTGCGGCCGACCACACACACGGCCTGGCATTGTTTGTCCTGTGGGCACACGCGGCCGCAGACCGCGGGCAGGAAGTTGGTCTCCCGAATCTTCTTGGCGGCAGCGCCAAACTCGCCCTGTTCAATCAGCTTGATGAATGCCGGGATGTTGATGCCCACCGGGCACGCCCCGATGCACGCAGGTTTCTTGCATTGCAGGCATCGCATGGCTTCGGCCCGCGCCATCTCTTCGGAATACCCGATGGGAACCTCGTCAAAGGTCTTGACCCGGGCTTCGGCATCATGGAGGGGCATCTCCTGGTGCGGCAATCCCATCCGCTCCTTGTTGCTGAGCGGCCGTGGTGCCGGTGTGGTAGGGGTAATCACTTCACTCATAGCTTCATTCGCTCAAACGCTACCTTCTCTTCTTTCACAAACATCTTCTGACGTTTCATCAGGTTTTCAAAGTCCACCTTGTGACCATCGAAATCCGGGCCATGGAAGCAGGCGAATTTGGTTTCGCCGCCTACCGTCACACGGCAGGCCCCGCACATGCCGGTGCCGTCCACCATAATGGCGTTGAGCGACACATAGGTGGCGATGTGGTGAGGGCGGGTCATGTCACTGATGGCTTTCATCATGGGCACGGGGCCGATGGCCAGGACATAGACGACAGGTTCGCGCAGCAGCACTTCGCGCAGGGCATCCGTGACCATGCCGCCGATACCTGCCGAACCATCATTGGTCGTGAGGATCACTTCGGTGCAAGCATCCTGCAATTCCTGAACCATGATCAGGCTGTCCTTGTTGCGTGCGCCCACAATGCCAATCACCTTGTTGCCCATCGCCTTGACATCGCGGGCGGTGGGAATAATGGCGCCGGTGCCGTACCCTCCACCAATGACGACACAAGTGCCGGAGGCGGTGGGCAGTACAGAACGTTCTCCCAGCGGTCCGACCACGTCTTCGAAGGAGTCGCCCACCATCATGGCGTTGATCTCCGTGGTGGTTTTACCCACCGCAGAGACGATAATGTCGATGGTTCCCTTTTCCCGGTCCCAATTGCAGATCGACAGGGGTATCCGTTCACTGAAAATATGCGGGCGGACGATTACAAACTGACCGGCTTCAATCTTTCGCGCGATCAGCGGAGTGTCGAGGGTGAAGTGGTAGGTATTCGTGCAAAGCAGCCGCTTGGAGACGATCTTGTAGGATTGCGTGTACCGGCGGACGGGCGGGGACTGCTGATGAAAGTAGGGCAGAAATCCCTCGGCCTCACGACGAACGATGAACGCGCGGTCCCAGTTGTGGTGGTCGTCGCGGCCGGTAATGGCGAGAAAGGCCTTGTACACCTTCTTCTCATCCTCTTCGGAGAGCAGTCCCCGGCGCATCATTTTGCCCAGGGTGCGTGCAGCATTCTTGCGCACCAGCACCTGGGCGTGCGACAGGAACCGAAAGGAGGTATTGAAAATGAAGTGCCTGAGTTCCTCGCTGAACGCGGAGGTCGGGAGTTTTTCCGCCAGCCTGCCGGCGGTATACAGGGCCATGGAGGTCACCTGGTGATTCACATGCTGCGAAACGCTGAGCACAAACGGCACCGTGGCGGACGCCTCCGGAATCTTGAAATAGGAAAGTGCCTGGATGAGGTTGATGAGGTCGTGGTCCTTTTCGCGGTATTCGTTCAGCTTGGGAACCAGGTAGGCCAACCCCACGTTGCCGTTCCGGGCCAGTGCCTTGCCATAATACACCGCGGTCTCGCTGTCTGACTCCACGAGGTGCCGGAACAGGAGCGGGATAAGTTCAGGGCCAAATTTGGCGATCCGTTTCCCCGCCCTGACTGCCACCTTGGGCATCGACGAGGAGTGCGTATGGTGGGCGTGGTTGAATACTTCGAAAAAGGCTTCCGCCAGGCAGGTCTTTTCATCCAGGGTAAGGTCTTCGAGGAGCTTGGCCTTGTCCAGGGCCTGGGTCACGGACTCCACGGAGCGGGGGTCCATATCCTTCACGATGTCGTGCACGCGGTCTGTCATGGTAGGGGTACGGTAGGTACCTGAGGTTCGAGTTAAAAAGTTTGGATGGCCTTGCCCATGATCAAAATCAGGATTTGGGAGAGCATTTGCGAGGAATCACCCACCTGACGGAAGTCATGGCTTGGCGGGTCAACGACCCGTTCTTTTGCGCAGAATTAACCGGATGCATATGACCCCGCACAAGTCCTGGGCCGAGCCCTACAAGATCAAGATGGTTGAACTGCTGGACATGACTTCCCGGGCCGATCGCCGGAAAGCCATCGCCGAGGCGGGTTACAACACCTTTCTCCTGAAGTCAAAGGATGTCTATATCGATCTCCTGACCGATTCGGGCACCTCTGCCATGAGCGATAACCAGTGGGCGGGCATGATGAGGGGCGACGAGGCCTATGCCGGCAGCCGGAACTTCTATCACCTGGAAGAGGTCATCCAGAAGACCTACGGGTACAAGTATGTCGTTCCGACCCACCAGGGCCGAGGGGCCGAACATATTATCTCCCAGTTGCTGATCAAGAAGGGGGATGTGATCCCGGGGAACATGTATTTCACCACCACCCGTCTCCATCAGGAACTGGCCGGCGGGCATTTTGTGGATGTCATCATTCCGGAAGCCCATGATCCTGAGAACGAGCATCCCTTTAAAGGGAACATCGACCTCGGCAAACTCAAGGAAGTGATTCGCAAGTATGGCGCAAAGAAGATCCCGTATGTGTGTATGGCGACGTCGGTTAACATGGCCGGCGGGCAGCCCATTTCCATGGAAAACCTCAAGGCGTTGCGGGCGCTTACGTCCAGGCATGGGATTCGCATTATTCATGACATGACCCGGGTGGCAGAAAACGCCTACTTCATCAAGGAGCGCGAGCCTGGCTACCAGAAGCGAACCATAGCCTCCATCGTCAAAGAGATTTGTTCCTATACCGACGGGGCGACGATGAGCGCGAAAAAGGATGCCCTGGTAAACATCGGTGGATTTCTTGCGCTCAATGAGTACCCCATATTTGAAGAAGCCCGGAATATGGTCGTGGTTTATGAAGGCCTTCATACCTACGGCGGATTGGCCGGTCGTGATATGGAGGCAATGGCTATCGGCATAGGTGAATCGGTGAGCTACGACCACATGCATGCTCGGATAGGCCAGGTTTTGTACCTCGGCGAGAAGATTGCTGAGGCTGGCATACCCATCGTGAAGCCGGTGGGTGGTCATGGTGTGTTTCTGAATGCCACGGCCTTCCTGCCGCACATCAAGCAGGATGCTTATCCGGCACAAACGCTGGCGGCGGAGTTGTACCTGGAATCCGGGGTGCGCAGCATGGAGCGTGGCGTAGTGTCGGCCGGAAGGGACCCGAAGACCGGCAAGAACCGGTACCCCAAACTGGAGCTGGTGCGGCTCACCATTCCCCGACGCGTGTATACGCAGGCTCACATGGACGTCATCGCTGAGTCGGTGGCTGCCGTGTTCGACCGGAGGAAGAAAATCAAGGGACTGAAGATGATCTATGAGCCGAAGTACTTGCGTTTCTTTCAGGCGAGATTCAAGCCTCTCTAGTGGGCAGTGGACAGTGGTCAGTGAATAGTGGCTGGTGGGTTGTGTATTTTCAGAAACATAGGAACCTGAATCTTTGAACTATTGAACTGTGTAACATTGGGGGGCGTAGAAGACTATCTGACCCAGCACGGGATTGAGTTTAAGGCTCATGAGCATCCCCCCGTGCAGACCTGTGAGGAGCTGGCGCAGCATGGGGTGCCGGGATTGCCGTGCAAGAACCTTTTCCTGCGAGACCAGAAGAAGACCCGTTATTTGCTGGTGGTGTTGCCGGCGGCTCAGAGGACTGACTTGAGAAAGCTGGCCGAACAGGTAGGAGACAAGAAATTGTCTTTCGTTAACCCGGAGACCCTGATGAAGAAACTCGGCGTGGAGCCAGGGGCCGTTTCGCCGTTCGGGTTATTGAACAACACAGAGGGGGACGTGGAGTTGTGGATTGATCGGGAAGTTATGGAAGCGCCGTTGGTCCATTTTCATCCGAACCGGAATACGGCGTCGTTGGAGTTGACTGGGGAGATGTTTCAAAGATATCTTGATGCCATTCGGAGATCTCACTTCATCATTTGAGAGTCATTCGGGCCAGAGTCACTAATCCTTATTTTATCATCCTCAGGGCGGCCTGGCAGAGCACCGATCGCGGATTCGCCAAGGTCTCCAGGATTTCGAAGTGATTGAGGTCTTCGGTGATTACTTCCACTTTTACCTTTTCTTGGCGCAGGGCAGCGGCAAAATCAATGGACTGGCGTTTGAATTCCGGCGACTCTTTCAAGCCGTAGGCCAACGTAACAGGAGCAGAAAAGTGTTTGAGGTTTCGCTGGGGGCTCATCGACTCCTCCATCCCGTCAGTAAAGTTAATATACTTGCTCCTGGAGGAGAGCCTGACGGGCTTTAAATCGTACATGCCGCTGCAGAGAATGGCGCCTTTCACCACATCTGATTTTATGTCCAGCGCCGACCAATCGGTAGTAAGGGCAACGGCCGCCAGGTGGGCGCCGGAAGAGTGGCCCGCGAGGTAAATCTTCTTTGGATTCGCGCCAAGTGATCCAGCCATCCGGAACATAAACGCGATCGCATTGCGAACCTGTGCGGCCATCGGTTCCAAACTACCATTCACCTCTTGTATGGTGGTGAAGTCGGGAATGACGACCATGATCCCGGCATCAAGAAAAGGCTGTGCCAGGAAGGAATACTCCGCTGCGCTTCCTCCGGACCAGGCGCCTCCATGGATGAAGATGAGGATCTTTCCATTCGGTTTCTCCGGCGCCCAGATATCCAAAGCCTGGATGTCGGAAGGACCGTACTTCAATCGAAGCGGTGGTTTTCGGGAAGCGCGAAATTTCTCGCTCGCCGACTTGTATCGTGCCAGCACTTCGGCCGCATTCGGTGCCCAATTCCGTTGGGAGTAGGCCGCGTCGAGCTCGGCCTGGTCCATATTCAGCCAAACCTTTGGCGGGGCCGTGGTCTGACATGCCGCAGTTGGCGACAGGCAACTGAAGGCCAGGATCAATCCGAAGGTTGAAAACAAGAATTGACGACCTGTGGTCCCTGTATCCCAATTGGTGTTGAGGCTGTTCATTTTTCGCCAGAAAACCGGTACCTGTCGTACCCAAGCATCCGGTAGAGTTTAAGGTACTTTGGATGGTTTTTCAACTTTTCGAAGTCTGGATCCACCTTCATACTGACGACAGCGGTTTCGTAGCGACGGGCTGAACGCTCGAGATCATGGAGACAGGAGTCAGCATTTCCCTGAACGGCATACAGACAGGCTCGCTGATAGTAGTAATCGGGTTCAGTTGGTGGGTACTTCCGGATAATTTCCATGATGCGGTCGGACTCCTTCTTACGGCCGGTCAGGTAGTAACATTTGCCGAGGCTAACCAGGGAAGTCAAATCGCGGCTCCCGGAATTTGATGCTGAGTCGAGCAAGCGAAGGGCTTGCTGAGGGTTCGTGGCGATGTCCAGGGTAATTTTCAGTTCTTGCCAAGGGTTCGCCCTGCCGAGAACCCTCTCATATTCGGTGAGGATGCTGTCCGCTTTACTCAGCTCGTTTTGACAGAGGGCCGCAAGGAACAAGAGATAATATCCGTTGTAGTCCGCCGGGTCCATCTGCAAAGCCTCGATTGCCATCCGGGTTGACTTCTTGAAATCGCCCATCCAGGTGAGGAAGTAGCCATAGCGGTTCTTGGTCAGTGATGATGAGGGATTGAGTTCAATGGACTTTTCAAAGTTCTCCTGGGCGATCGCAAAATCCCTGAGGCCCATCCAACCAATCAGCCCCATGGCAGAGTATGCTTCCGGAAGCCCCTGATCCAAGGCGATGGCACGCTGAGCCAAGCCAACAGCATAATCAACCGAATCGCGCTTGGACCGATCGATCGACCGGACAACAGACATTCCCATGAAAGCGTAGGGCGGCGCATATTCAGGGTCCAGTCTAATGGCCTTTTCGAAATAGGAGATAGAGGTTCGGAAGCGGGCTTCCTTAAACTGGTGCATGCCCTTCAGGTATTCCGTGTAAGCCTCCGGTTTGGTTTCCTTTCTCGGCAATTGTTGCCGCTCAAAATCGGAAAGGGTCACTTTCAGCTTTTCCACAATGGAGGATGCTATGGCGTCCTGGATTTTGAAAATGTTCACTTCGTTAAGATCAAAGCGCTGTGACCAGGCGTGGAAGTTGTCGCTGGTGCGAACGAGTTGGGCGGTGATCCTGAAATTGTCTTCGTATTTCTGAACGCTGCCCTCAAGCACGAAAGCCACCTGGAGCTTGGTACCGACCGTGCGGATATCAACCTTTTCATTCTTGAATTGGAAGGAAGAGGTGCGGCCGGAAACATTCAGGTCCTTGATCGTGGTGAGGGAATTGATGATCTCATCGGCAATGCCGTCACTGAAATACTCCATGCTGTGATCGGGAGTGAGATCTGTAAACGGCAGGACAGCAATGGATTTTTGGTTGACCTGTTCCGGCCTGGCAAGTTGAACCTTGATCACATAGACGATCGCCATAAGGGCAGCCACCAACATGATGGGCAGGGCAAATCGTGCCCAGGACTTTTGCGTGGCAATCTTGGGAGCTTCCATGGATTGAAGAGGGGCGGGCGCTCTCCTTTGCAGCGCAAGCAGGATGTCCCTGATCGCCAGCGCCACTTTGTTGATCTGATTCCGGTAGTCTGTCCTGTTCAGGTTGTCGGTCTTGCTGTCGGTCTGCCTCAGTGCCCGGTTAACCCCGGGTTCCTTGTAGATAAACTCAATGCCACGAATGGCGCCACCGATTTCCGCTTCAATGGTGCTCCTGTCTTCGGCGTCCAGATCATGTATTGTTATGGGCAATATCCGGCTCGAAACGTTGCCGGTACCAAGCTTGATGTCCCGGCCCATGGAATCCCCTTGCGCCATCCGGTTAAAGGCACAGAATTCATGTTGCCAGGCAAAGGATTTTGGATCGCAATAGGTTTTGGAGAGAATAGGAATGAAGACAAGGCAATTCAGCTTCCCTTCCAGGCTCTTGTCCACGTGGTGGGATTCGAGTAGTCCGTCGTTTGGGTTCTGGTCAAAGTAGATGGAGATATCTTCTTTAAACGTCGCCTCCAGTTCGGTCTTTAGCGCCTGCACGAATTCCGTCACCCACCGCTCGCCCTTGTTGTCTTTCTGGCGGTAGGAGATAAAGATGTCATACTCGAATCCAGGTATCAATGAGGCCATAGCTTAAACGCAATGGGGATTGATATCGCCTGCCCCGATGCAGCGTCAGCGGAGCCGTGGTATTCGTTTCCGGGGAGGGGCAAGCCCATTATCAAAGATACAAACTTGGCTTGCTCTTGGGAAGCCCGGTTGTTCAGGGCTTCACCGTCAGTTTGGTGATCACTTTCGAGGTGATATAACCCTTTGATTTGGCCGAATAGATTTCTGAAAGCCGGTATTCAATCACGACGCTGCGGTTGACGAGCGACTCGGGGTTGCCCGCATAGTCATCAGAACCGCCAAAGTAGTCGATCCATAACAAGCTGTGTTCCTTGCCTTCTTCCTCCCGCAGGACTACGGTGGTGGGGTCGGTGAGCTTGACGGACTTGATCTTTCCGCTGACTTCGCTGTTTTCAGATTTCTCTTCGATGGCGCTCTTGGCAAACGACTCAAACACGCTCGGGCATTTGGTGGCCATGCGGAGGCCGACTTTTTCGCCAAACTGGCGGAATTCATCCGTAGACCACCCGTCAAATTTCATGTTCATCGCCCCGGCCGATTCCAGCATGCAGATGCCCAGTTGCGCCTGCAGCTCGTTTCGGTTGCTCATGTCGATCTTCTTTGAGGAAATGCAGTTGCAGGTGGCCTGGGCCAGCTCGTCCAGGTCTTCCATGGATTGCGCCCGAACGAGGGCAGGGCTTAGCAGAACGATACAGAGGAGGATAAATCGAAGTGATGCCATAGGACTGTTGTCTGGAGGTGGATGATACGCCAATAGGTGCAGGTAAGATACTGAATCGGTCAATCTGGTCCTATACCTTGTGGACTCAGCGTCGGATGGCCTGAGCGAGTAATTCCGCCAAAGACCTTCTTACCGTCTCCAGTTCAGAGGAGCTGATCACATTGTTCAGTTCGTATGGATCTTTTTCCAGGTCGTACAGTTCATCCATTCCCTCCAGGTCCCGGTATTTGATGAGTTTGTACCGCTCCGTCCGAGTCGCATCGTAGCCCATTTTGTAAGTCCTGGGGAATACAATAGCGGACGCATGCGATATTCTAAAGAAAAGGACAACTCATACAGCGCCTCACACATTTGCCACAACGGTAACGCTTACAAATGGAGTCCTATTGGAAACGGTTAGCAGAATGTTATGCCATAAGAATTTAAAGACTACTCAGCATTATGCAAAAACTCTTGATATTAAGGTAAGTGAGGATATGAGCCAACTCAAGGCCAAATTAGGACTCTTGGGCAGAAAAATTCAGCAAATGAAATATATGAATAATATCAATACGTTTTCGTCTGAATGATCCCAATTTTGGATTATTGATAGAAAATCAGAATCAGTTGACCAATCAATGATTTCCAGCCAATAGGCGTATCTCCTTCATGGATGAAAAAAGGTAAACACCAATAAGTCCAATTACAGCAATCACAATAGTTTTGCTGGTTCCGATTGAAATCAGATAACCAAGGCAAACTAATACTACAACACTGCAAGCAATAACAATGGACCAAAATTGAATCTCGTCAATACTTGATGAAAGTCGATTGCGTTGAACATGCTCCCAGGCTTGATTGACAACTTTGGGGGTTTCGGTAAACTGAACACGTTCACTTCTTAATACTTTACCTATTATTTGATAGACTTCAGATTGGCTTCTACACTCAACACATCTTTCTAAATGGGCGTGGAGTTCATCGATATTTCCATTGTAAGTTCCATTCAAAACTTCTTGAAACTCTGTATCTGTATAGTGATTACGCTTTTCCATACTCATTTAATTTATTGTTGAATTGAATTTTTGATTGCTAACCTTCCTCTGAATAAGTGACTCTTAACGGTATTGACAGGAAGCTTTGTTACTTCACAAATCTCATCAAGTGTCATCTCATCATGATGAAACAATCGTAAGACCATTTGCTGTATTGGTGGTAATTTGCCCATTACTCCGAATACTGTTGCTTCCAGTTCCCGCGCTATAAATTCTTGCTCCGGATTTAAGCGTTCTATTACCCAATCTTCAGACTGATTCAGGTTTTCAGGGCTTGCCAATGGCAGTTTCTTTTTCTTGACGTAATTGATCGTTGCATTGTAGGCAATATTGCCAATCCATGTTGATAATTTCGACTTGAATCTGAACATGCCAAGATTTTGATAGATCCTAATCAGCACTTCCTGCAATAAGTCCTTTCTGTCCTCATTACTTTTAATTACAGGAAAAATGATATGCAGTATCAGCCGCTCATATTGACCGACAAGCACTTCGAATGCTCTTTTGTCGTTATTCAAAACGGCCTCCACTAACTCTTTTTCTTGTTCTGGACCCATTGTCAATGCCGAATCGATATTTGACAACCTCTTTTGTTAAAAGTTGCAGCTTTCGATTTACTTAAAGCCTTGTTACACCCTGAACAATTACCGTAATTTGGCTATAACAAACAATGTGGCAAGACATATTTTAAAATGAAAACTTTAGCATACCTGTTCTTTTTCCTTTTCATTTTGCCTTTGGACACTGTCGCGCAGGAGGAAGCACCTCCGAGACCTTGGATGCTCTCGGACAAGATTATAGAATTTGCGGTTCCCATGTTTATAATTACAATGGTGCTCCAAGCCCTGGTCACTATAATTAAAATACGAGCGAATCAAAAACTCAAGGAGAGAATTCTTGAGAAAGAAGGTAATCACGAAGCGATGTTCAAATTGTTTAATGAAACGGAAAGAATCACAAAACTTGAACCGCTTAAATGGGCGTTCCTCACCATGGCTCTGGCGGTCTCATTCTTTACCATATTATCAATAAACGAATCATCACCTATATCTGAATTACTGAGTCTTTCAATAGTATTTATACTAATGTCTCTGGCCTTTCTTGCCTATTATCTCATTCTCAACAGAAAAAAATAAATCATTCCCTGCGCAATGAATCAACCAAATGCCCGGTTGCAACGGAGACTGTTTGGGTACTTACAATCAGTAAACCTGAAATAAAAAGAAAACCAACCCCAGCCAGATAAGAGAATATTGAAAGATCAGCCTTATATGCATACATGCTGAGAAACTGGTCTATTAAAATATAACTAAGAGGTAAACCAATGATCGTAGCTGTTACTAAAATTATCAGGAAGGATTTTGTTAGATAGTGCACTATTTCAAAATTACTGGCACCGGTTATTTTTCGGATAGCCACTTCCTTTCGCTTGGCTTGTGAATTTGACATAGCCATTCCAAGAACACCTAAACAAGCCAAAGTAATCGTTAGTAATCCGCAGTAACCCACGATGATCAGGAGATCAAACAACCCTGCCGATTGATAGGCATTATCAATCTCTTCTGTCATGAATCGATAATCCAGTGGCCTGGTTTCAAGATCCTTCCAAATACCCTGTATCTGTTCAATTAATGAAACAGGGTCACCAACATATTTTACAGAAACCAGGTAAGTGCGCTCAGGATCATATATAAAAGCAACTGGCTCCATGCCCGCTGTTAGAGGCCGGATATGAAAATCATTAATAATACCAGCAATCGTTAAGGCAGTAGTGTCTCTGTAATATATTGTCTCACCTATAGCTTCATGAGGGCCGGTGAATCCAAACCGTTTCAATGCAAGCGCATTCAGCACCACCTGCCTGACGGATCCTTGTTCGAATCCCTTTCCAGCTATGAATCGGGCGTCTATATTTTTAAGATAATTTTCGTCCACCCTGAAATCCCGCATCGTAAATGCATTATCCCCAATATCTATTTTCCAATCGCTGACGCCATCTTCCCATGTCCCAAGGCTATGAGAAATACTGCCAACACGCACAACACCACTAAGTCCGGCAATTTTGTTCATCAATTGAGTTCTATTAACTCCGTGTAAACGGATGTTGAGTAAACCTTCTTGACTAAATCCATAATCAGCTTTTACTAAATAATTAGCTTGTTCCCGTATAGCTATGATAGACATGACAAAAATCAATGAAAATGCGAATTGTGTAATAAGCAGGACTTTTCTGAATGTTAATCTTGACGAAAGCTTTAAATTACCCTGAGCACGTAAAACATTAAGGGGATTAAAAGAAGAAATATATAAGGCGGGGAAAAGACCTGCTAATACTCCTGTGAGTACTGCAAAGAGGAAAAAATAGATCCATTCTGCATAACCTTCACTTAACCCAACTGCAAAATCCCGGGTCATGTATAGTTGCGAAAATTGATATTTCAATAGTTGAAGAATGAAAAAAGCCACCACCAGGGATACGAGTGAAAGCAATACAGACTCACCAATGAACTGTACAAAAATCTGAACACGATTCCCCCCATTAATTTTCCGTACACCTACCTCCTTGGCCCGTGTCAGGGATTTCGCAATCATTAATTGCGTATAATTAAAGCAAGCCATAATCATAACAATACCTGCCAATGCGCCAAGAAGAATGATTAGTAATAATGGCATTCCCCTGCCATAACTATTGGATAGTAGCGGGCCGGGTGTAATCTCATCCAAATTCTGAAGATAAAACTTGTAGCCTCGGTCTCTGGTCTCATACTCAATGTCTGCATAGTTCTTTCTGTAAATATTATCCAACGCCTTTTCAACCTGCCAGGGGTTCACGTTTTTCTTTAATTTGATGTAAGCACTTCCCGTATAATAATTATTCCAATTAAGGGTGGTAGGCTCAAGGGAATGTTCTTTCTCCAACAAAGGTACCGAAGCAAACGAAGCATAAATTTCAAATTCATCAAAATGTGATTTACCTTGAAATGGCTTGAGTACACCTGTCACTTTGAACTCTCCAAATCTTCCAAAATTGATAATCTCACCCAGGGCATTGTCAGTTCCAAACAATTTTAATGCAGCCGCATGTGTGAGCACAGCTGTATTGGGTTGAGTTAATACCTCGTGTACATTTCCACTTTCAAGTTCAAAATTGAACACCTCAAAAAATTGTTGGTCCACGAAAACTCCAAGTACCGGTAGTTTACTGTTCTTATACAGAATATCGCCATTCATTTGTCTGTCAATCCTCACCAAAGTCTCCACATAATCATATTCCTCTACCAGTGCGGTAGGTACCGCTAGGGGCACGGAGGCATACGCTTCCTCGCCACCATCCATTCGCAAAGCCAGTGTGTTCACGCGAAATATCAAATCAGAATCCCGATGAAAATTGTCATAAGTAAACTGACCTCTGACTATAATGATTATCAATAGACTCAGTGACATACTGATCGTAAGCCCCAATAAATTGATGATGGATAATGCCTTGTTCCGCAAAATATTCCGGATTGCTGTAATGAATATGCTTTTTAACATGCGGAATTAGACCAAATCCTTTAGCGAAAGTTGCAGATCAAAAAAAATCTATTCTTCCGCAACTTTTTAACCATGCCCCTGTCCAATGGCATCAAATGGATTTGCAGGAAATGGTGGCATTTGAAGAAATCACATTAAACATTGATGGTCAGGGTGTACCTATCCAGGTTAATAAAATTAGCCACTTTCAAAGTTTTGGAAATTATGTAAAGATCATCACAGACAAAGAGACATTAATTACAAAAGCAACTACAAGTGAAATGGAGCATTCACTGCCAGCCGATTTATTCATTCGGGTTCATAAATCCTTCATTATAAACATCTCAAAAATTGAAAGAGTGGATGAGGACGCAATTCAACTCCAGAATCAATTAAAAATTCCCATTGGGAAGACTTTTAAAAGGTACGTAAAGAATGCCCTGGCTACTAAATAAGCAGCAATATGGATGACATTCAGGCTATATCAACAACCAGCAAAATATTGTCCGATAAAGTGATAGAAATCATCAGCGTCATGTCACTCTTAATAATGATACTGCAAACACTGGTTTCGGCCTTTAAAGCAAGATTAGATTTTCGGGTGCAAATGAAAATGATGGAAAGGGCACAGGAAGAAAATGGCATGAAGGCTTTTCTCCTAGCCACTAATCAGCAAAAAAAAACTCCACTTAAATGGTGCCTCATTTTTGCTTCGCTTGCACTTTCGTTCACCCTAATCCAGCATGCTCCCATACTGGGTATCCCAGAGTCGGATAATGTCTTTCTATTGATAATATTTTCCCTGCTCTCAATTTCTTTTTTAGCCTACTATATAATTCTTCGTCTCCAACCAAACAAAAAAGAATGAATCTGAATGTACTCATTATAAGTTGTAGTTCACTATTCTTAATCGCTTCAATTGTTTCATTGGCGCAGGATGTTGACAAAGAATTTAACGTAACAGTCAGTTCTCCTGCTTATACCAATAATGGTCAGAAAATTATGGTAGATGAAGCTCATTACAATTTATCAAATGATGATAGTTATGAGCCTCTTTTTAAACTGTTAAGAGCAGATGGATATACACTTAGTTTTACTTCTAGTGAAATTTCCTCTTCTGCCTTACAAGGAGTTAACACCATGATCATCATCAATCCGCGAGGTGGAAGGTATATGGATAAAGAAAAAGTAATCTTTCAAAGTCAGGAGTGTACCCACCTAATCAATTGGATCAAGAATGGAGGTTCTCTCCTCCTAATTATAGATAACTACTATTCCTCATCAGCGTCTAAGAACGTAACAGATTTACTTGGTGTAAAAGTCGGTGGAGGCGTGGTTACAGATTCCAAAAACTATGACAAAGCCTCAATGCGAAGAGAAAACCTTTTATTCAGTAAAGAGAATAACTTATTGGCTGAGCATATCATTTTAAAGGGAAAGGATAAGAATGAATCAGTGTCCACGGTGAGTTCATTTAGTGGCACTTCTCTAAAATCAATCAATAATGAATATAGCAATCTGCTAAAATTTAGTGAGTACGCTAAAGAATCAAAGCCGGATTCTACGTGGACTACGGGCAAAGGCTTGTTCAAACAAACCTATGTACGCTTTGTAGATCCCGTATCGGTTGCCGGTTTAAGCCAGGCACTTGCCTTTGAGCTAGGTAAAGGTAGAGTAGTATTTCTGGGTGATGGTAATATGCTTACAGCGCTGGTAGTAGAAGGACAAAAGCAAGGAATGAATGCGGGCAATAATCACAATAAGCAGTTTGCCTTGAACATCATGCACTGGCTATCTCGAAAATTATAAAACTAATCCAACTTCAATTATGAAAATGAAAATAGCACTGGTATTGAGTCTTGCTATCCTCACGTGCGGCACATTAACAGCGCAAAAAAACGCGAGCATTTCAAACAAAGAGAAAATTGAGATTATCGATAAAACGGTTGACTTGATACAACAAAACTACATTTTTCCGGATCGTGCACAGCAAATCGAAAAATACGTTCACGAGAAACTAAAGTCAGGTGGATATGATTCGTTGTCTCGTATAATTAATTTTCTTGAAGTTTTTGAGCGAGACATTCAACAACGAGGAAACGACACTCACCTCGGCATGGGCCTTTCACCTGAAAGGGTAAAACAAATAGTTTCTGACAATGAAAATGAAAAGAATGGTAAAAAGGAAGAAATCACACCCGAGTGGTTGGAAAGACTTCATTTTGAAAATTTCAGAATAAGAAAAGTAGAGCGCTTGGATGGAAACATTGGATATCTCAACTTCTTGAATTTTCCACCCCTTGAACCCGCTAAACCAACTCTTGTTGGGGCCATGAATTTTATTCGATTTTCATCTGCTGTAATAATTGACCTGAGAAATAACGGAGGTGGTAACTCAGAAACGATGAACTTCCTACTCAGTTATTTCCTGCAAGACTCTACTCAGATCTCGGAAATGAGATTCAGAAAAGAGAATAGAATTGAAAAAAACTTCACTGTTAAGGATGATGTGATCAATAAAATCCAAACTCAAACTCCGGTTTATATCCTGGTGAGTAACAAGACTGCCTCTGCAGCAGAAGGATTTGCTTATACACTACAACAATATAAAAGAGCAGTCATTGTCGGTGAGCAAACAAAAGGTGAGGGAAATCCCGGCCAGCTATTTGCCATTAATGACATACTTTATATTATGATTCCTACCATTGAAAGTATAAATCCCGTTTCCAAAAAATCCATAGATGGAGTAGGAGTAACGCCCGATATCCAAGTTGCATCCTCAAAAGCGCTTCCAATGGCAAAGCTTGAAATCTGCAAAACATTATCCTCAAGAACCAATGTGAAGGAACTTAAACTCATCTATGAATGGCAGATTCCATATTTACAAAATGAACTAAGTCCGGAGCCTTTAACTGAAAATATTATAAATGCACTCATCGGTAACTATGAAGATGGCCGAAAAGTACTTTACGAAAATTCCGGCATTGTATATGTCAATAGTCAAGGTGGAAAGGAGAAGCTTGAATACATGGGTAAGGGTATATTTCAAAATACGGAAAAAAGCTTTTTAAGACTAACAATGCCAACTACTTCCAAACCAGTGTCCTATTTTGAATGGATTTGGGATGATGGCGGAAAACCCCAAAAGGTAAACAGAGTGAACAAATAGAGGATAAACCAAATATTGGCTATCACCTGCTGAGTTTACAATACCTGTTACAAACAATTACCATCATGAAAAGTAAGTATGTACTATTTCTGTCCTCAATTATTCTCTTTGATTGTAACGATCAAAAGCCGGATGCCACATTTGATACAACGGTTCCGTCACCCTTTGCAAAGGACAGATCAATTAGCATTCTGTACGATGAAGGTCACAACAACATTCATCATCTGGATAAAACGTATAGTCCATTCAGAGACATTCTGCAGAATGATGGATACCAATTCAGCATCAATAGCTCTCCAATTACAAAATCGCGGTTAGAAACGAACCAAATTTTGGTTATCGTAAATCCCATGGGTGGAAGCATTAACGATAAATATAAACCTGCTTTTGATGATGCAGAATGCAACACGATTGAAAAGTGGGTTAGTGAAGGAGGTTCCTTGCTGCTAGTTACCGATCACTATCCGGTAGGCACGGCTACAAAATCTTTGGCTGCAAAATTTGGCGTATTCATGGGCGAAGGTACCGTAGAGGATTCTGATCCGAATCATTACGACCAAGAGTCGGGTTGGAAAGACCAACTCCTTTTTACAAAGAAGAATGGATTGTTGGCAGAACATGAAATAACCGCTGGAGTAGATAAGGTAATGACGTTTACTGGGCAGTCCCTGTCCGTACCTGCGGGGGCTGAAGTACTATTGAAACTGGGAGAGCAATCCGTTGAATCCAGGCCTGATTCAATTTGGGATACGGGTTTTTGGGTATTTAAATCTACAAATGCTCGTTTTCAAGATCACGTTTCAACATATGGCCTTTGCCAAGGGCTTGCCCTTAAACATGGTCAAGGTAAAGTGGTTATACTGGGTGAGGCTGCTATGCTAACAGCCCAAATTCATGAAAACCAAAAATTTGGAATGAACTACGGCATCACTGATAATAAACAATTGCTGCTAAATATTATGCATTGGCTAACAAATTAGCATAATTGTTTGATGAAATGATTTCATCAAATAAATCCTCAACCTGCTCAAAGTCATTTACAAGTTTCACATAAGGTGGCATATTTCATGTCATGAGAAAAATTCTTGGTTGGTTATTTCTAGCAATACTAACAAGTCTCATTTCATTTTGGGCATTCTGGGGAATTGTAGAATCCTTTTATGAAGGCTGGTACTTTACTTCCTTTATCGACAATTGTTGGCTGACTGTCTCACGCTATTTACTTCCAGTATGGATTCTTTTAATTCCGGGTACCATTTCAATACACTACAAAAAAATTGGGACCATAATATTTATAGTCCTTGGAATTACAATCGCCTACTACTTCTCACAATGGTTCTTTTTTATTCCCCTATTCGCAATAGCTGGTTTAGGGTGGGCTTCAGAACTTCCTTCAAAAAAAATAA
This sequence comes from Cyclobacteriaceae bacterium, assembly GCA_016787605.1. Lineage (GTDB taxonomy): Bacteria > Bacteroidota > Bacteroidia > Cytophagales > Cyclobacteriaceae > ELB16-189. The sequence goes on along the minus strand of JAEUUE010000138.1, from coordinate 529 downwards.
GTTTGCTTATGGTGTTAGGGTTGCCCATAGTAACACTCATTGTTTCAGGAGCCCAGCCTGCCTATAGGGTAGCAACACGATACAATGCAAATATTAGTGAACCCTTCACAACACTGGTTAACAAACAGAAATTGAATTGGGCACCTCCCGGTCCGGGTTGGCCCAGTGCTGCGACAAACTGGAATGAAGCCAATGAAATTTGCCTGCACCTCTCACCCGATGGTCAATATGTTTCCGACACAATAGTAGGTCTTTGGCGTTTGCCCACAGTTGAAGAAATCGTTGTCTCCACCCATTACCATGGAAAGCCCATGCCAGGCACCTGGTATCCTGAATCAAAGAAAACACAATTTAAGATTACTCCCGATAAAGAACCTCCGTTGTGGAATTCGCATTCACCCATCATTTATTGGTGGACAGCCAATGCTTCAAAGGATTCTGCTCTCATGTATTCATTTAATGGAGTGGTCTTTACTCAAGAGAAACACCATAAAGCAGGGTATTATGGGTTTCGGGCTGTGCGTTTAGA
>JAEUUE010000090.1 GCA_016787605.1 Cyclobacteriaceae bacterium | reverse complement strand
CTGCTGGATGATCGTCTCCTTCACCTTCTGCAAGAACTGCTCGTCTTGCGACAGTACCTTTTCCTGCGGAGTCTCCGTCAACAATTGGCCGCGCAGCAGCTCTTTCAGCTTGTTCTGCCGGTTGATGCTGTTCCTTACCTTCAGCAGCAGCTCCTGTTTGTTGAACGGCTTGGTAAGGTAGTCGTCTGCTCCCGAGCTCAGCCCTGACAACTTGCTCTCTTCCGTTGACTTGGCCGTCAGCAGGATCAGCGGGATATGGCTCGTGTTCCGGTCCTCCTTGATCCTTCCAGCCATCGTGATCCCGTCCATCTCCGGCATCATCACGTCGCTGATGATCAGGTCGGGGACTTCGCTGGTGGCTTTTTCGAGGCCTTGCTTGCCGTGCTCGGCTTCGAGGTAGCTGAATTCGTCGCCGAGGGAATCGATGATGAACGTTCTTACATCGAAGTTGTCCTCCACCACCAGTATCTGGGGCTTTGAAGCATCTTGCAAAGTAGACTCCATGCGTCCGTCCACAGCCACGGGTGACTGGTAACCTGTTGCCGGCCTGCCCGCCGAAGCTTCAGCGGAGGTGAGTAACCGGTTACCGGTGGCTTGCTCCAAGACTTCCGTTTGCTGCTCTGCTTCTTCGAGCGTGACTTGTTCAACGGGCAGCATCACCGTAAACGTGCTCCCCTTGCCCAACTCGCTCTCCACCGTGATCGCGCCACCCATCAGGTTGACGAGTTCCTTGACCAACGCTAGACCTATTCCCGTTCCAACTTCCTTATGAGATTCGCTCACCTGGTAAAACCGCTCGAAGATCTTCGATTGTTGATCCTGTGGAATTCCGATACCCATATCTGAAACAGCAATCGTGAGCCTGCCTTTGCGTCTCTGCGCCTCTGCGGTGAAATTCCCGCAAATTGCTTTAACTGTAATCGTCCCTCCCTGCGGTGTAAACTTGATCGCATTATTCACCAGGTTAATCAGGATCGTCTCAACCTTGTCCTTGTCAAACTGCACCGGGGCCGCTTCATCGGGGACATCAACAACCAGTGTCACCCCTTTCTGTCTCGCATGCGAATCAAACCCGCTCGCGATCGCCCTCACAAAGCCATGCACCTCACCGGCCGCTTTGTCCACTTTCAAACTCCCGGATTCAAGTTTGGCCAGGTCCAGTAACTGGTTGATCAGTCTTAGGAGAAGTTCAGAATTTCGCTGTACTAGCTTGAGTCGCTTCACGGCCTCCGGATCATCCTTGAATCGATCCAGCATGGCATCCACCGGGCCCTTGATTAGCGTCAATGGCGTGCGGAACTCGTGGCTGATATTGGTGAAGAAGGAAGTCTTGACCTTATCCACTTCCTTGGCCTTCTCCAACGCGAAGTGTTCCTTCTCCCTCTCTACCTTCTCCAATTGCAGGTTGGCCTTCAGTCGCTCTCGCTGGACAATGCTTCGTCTCGCCCCGACGAGCAACGCAGCCACGAGCAACGAGTAACCCGTATACGCCCACCAGGTGCGCCAGGGAGGAGGCAAAATGATGATCTTAAGGGTACGGTCCCTATTACTCCAGACACCGTGGTGGTTGGAAGCGAGCACCCTGAATGTATAGGTACCAGGAGAAAGATTCGTATATGTCGCGGTTCGGTCCTGATAATCTGTTTCAATCCAGTCCCTGTCGTACCCTTCCAGCATATGACGATACCGGTTCTTCTCAGGGCTGATCATCGACATGGCGGAGAAAGTAAATGAAAAGTGGTTATGCAGGTAGTCGAGTTCCAATTCCTTCAGATTTACTACGCTGCAGGAAAGGGAGAAGTTCACATCACCGGGAACCTGTGTTCCCACCACAAGTGTATTGTTGACGGAAAGAGCAGTCAATTGGGGCTGAACGCTTACCGTATCTACAACCATAGTCCCGGGATCAAACACCGTGACTCCTTCTGTATCACCGGTTATCAATAGACCATTGCCGGCCTGGAGCAACTCGTTGCGTGTGTGCAGAAGTCCATCCTCTTCATTAAATTCAACGATCCGGTTCTCATTTTTATCGAGCATGATCACACTGGTTGGGTTGCAGAACCACAACCGTCCACGCCGATCTCTTTGAATTCCTGACAATTGCTTGTCTTCCAGGAAGGGGCTTTTCTTGAATGCGTAATGACCGTCGGCCTCCCCGCCTTCATAAAAACCGGGATACGCTGTGACCAGTGCCGAATCGAAAGGCAGTTTAAGAAAGCCAAGAGTATGGGGGTGCTTAAAGGAGTGCTCGAAAATTCCATCGCGGAAGCGATCCATTCCACCGGCAGTCTTTATCCACAGGCACTCGTCACGTTCCAGTTCCATTTGCCACCAGATTACATCGTGCGACAAAGAAGTGGTATCACCGTCCTTGTGTCTGAATCGGGTCACAGAACCCTCTGTTCCGTATGGTTTTGACAGGTCAACCTTGTTCAGACCGTTGCTGCTCGTTCCTATCCAGAGGTTTCCGTGGCCGTCATCCAGAATACCCTGAATGCTGCTTGAACTTATGGTGTTTGGGTTTTTTGGGTCATGGTTCAATAAGATCGGCCTGCCAGGTTCGATCATGCCTGTCTTCGGATTTAAGGGCAGACCGGTGACACCATTTCCCGCTCGCGTACCGACCCAGAAGTACTCTTTACCCACTGACGCAATCATTGCCGTTCCTGTTATTGGCGTCAAAGTCTTAATGGGTTCGAAGTCCAAAGCACCTGCCTGACTCAGTTCGGCCATCATTACTTCATTGTGTGCACTTGTTTCCTTTGCGTCTTTGCGAATAATTACGAGGTAGTCATTCCCGTCGCTTTGAAGCATGTCCAAGGTGCCAATCAGCGTGCCCAAAGTAGTACTATGAAAATGCAGGCCCGGCTTTGTCAGCCTGTAGATGCCCCTCCAACTGGATACCCAGACATTCCCTTCCCGGTCAACGAAGAGGTCATTTAACTGCGCATCCTGGAACGATCCATCGTTCGTCGTTGCACTGATTGCCTTGATAATGGAATTATCCTTTGGATTATACCGGTGCACCCCCCTTACCGGATTGTTGAACCCCCGAGATACGAACCAAAACATACCTTCTCCGTCTTGAACGACCGTAATGGCGCCGACGCCTTCTGGCACATCAGCGGCCTGCGCGATGGAGAAATCGCTGTTCAGCCTGATCAATTTGTTCTGAACTCTGATCCAGACTTGATCCGTATCTCTGGGGATCGGCTTATCCAGAAACCGGCCAGTAGGAACTGAAAAAAGCAAAGTCGTGTCTTGTGGCGGACAAGGGGGTCGTGAGAATACTCCGCTCTTCTTGTCAAATTTCCAAAGACCTCTAGACGTGGATACCAGAAGAAAAGCTCCGCGGTCCTTGATGTCCACGACATAGTTGAGTTGACTCTCGATCTCCTTATTAGAATGCTCCTGAGCAAACAGACGCGTAGCTCCGGTAACTCTATCAAAGCCCACGACTCCGGCGCCATAGATTCCCAGCCATAACTGTTTCGAATTGTTTTCAACGCAAAGGCGGGATATCGAACCCTTTACGTTTGGTTTGTATCTAACAAAAGTTTCAGTGGAATCCACGAATAGCCACAAAAGAGGTTGCCGGTAATTGAGTGGGGCGTAATTGCAGATCCAGATATTCCCATTCGGGTCAGATAAAACCTGACCATCCTGATGGTTCCCCAATTTCGTACTGTCCCGGGGATCTGGCCTGAATATCTTGAACTCGTTGCCATCGAACCGTGCAAGAGAAATCGCGTTTTGAATCCAAATGAATCCATGCTTATCCTGTGCTATGCTGCCCGTAAACTCGAAATCGAGACCGTCCCTCACTGAGTAGTTCTTCATGATGAATTCAGACTGAGCCTCAACCCAATTGGCCTGAAGGACAAAGCAAGCCATCAGGCAGTGCCTTATCAGCCGGAATATGTTGGATTTCGAATCCATTAGTCCATTATTGAAATAGTGTTGTCTTTTCAAATAGACCGGGAATTGGATTAGGTATGCTTTTGTTCGCGTTGAATTCCGTAAGAGGGTAAAGCAATCGTTGGGGATGTTGCGTGCCTGTATTTGGCGGTATTCCCAATGCATTATTGGTTCTCCTGATTTCATTGAAAGCCTCCACCTGACCATAAAGGCACACATACTTCTCCTCAAGAATCTCACGAAGAAGTGCTTCATTAGGCGGAAGTGTACCCTGTGGGTTCTCAATTCCCCCGCTATCAAAGTCAGTGGAAACAAAATCCAGGTACACTCCGGAGGCGTAGGTGGAGCGAAGGATCGCCCGAACCTGATTCAATAAAATAATCGCATTACCAGGGTCCCCCAGTCGCGCGTGGCACTCGGCAGCTATTAGCTTTGTTTCCACCGCTGTATGAAGTGGAAATGATGCGGCCATAGCGAAAAAGCCATTCGCTCCTGTATTTGGCAGGTACGTAGCCACTGATGATCCAGAGTAGTACTTTGCCCGACGCGCTGACTCATTGGTCTTAGCATGATTTCGATTCCCAAATGTCGTTGCATTGAGAAGACCTCCCAGCCATGTATTGTTGGCAGTCATATCGCCACTCCAGGCGCTATTAGCTTGGAAATTAAAGTACAGGTTGCGCTCGCCTAATGATGCACCGTGCTTTCCCAGCAGGTCATTGGCAGGTGATTGAATGCCATTGGTTGCAGCGGATAAGGCTTTCACGTAGTCACGGCGGTACAGAAGAAGTCTGGCCTTTACACTATATGCGGTCAGTACCCAGTTGTTAATGGGGCCAGTAGGTCCATTCAGGAAGTCTCCATCGCGCGGACTGTTTGCCTGAAGGTGAAGAACCGCAGAATCGAGCTGAACAATGAGGTCGTCGATAATTTGCGTTTGCAGGTCATATACAGGGTCAGGGAATTCATCAATAGCTGTGGCCTGCTTAAATGGCACATCACCCCAAAGCGCTGCAACAGTTCCCATAAGACTTGCTTCCATCACTTCACAAATACCGAGTGTACTAAGGTTATCAAACTGGATTGCCTTGCTCTTGGCAATCCGAATACTTTTCAGTGCGGCAGCGTAAGCGTTGTTCCACCAAGCATTACTCGTTGATGCAGTGACGTTGTAAGAATAATAGCTTGCAGATTGACGAGCCCTGCCATTGAAGTAACCACTCCATAAACCAGCGAGCCTTGCCACATCTGACTCAAGCCAGCCCATGTAATGAAGCTCTGCTGCTGTGAGAATCAATTTCAAATCGCCATCCTGAGGCCGTGTAATGTCATCTTCATTGACCCCACTAACAAAACTCTCACAACTACAAAGGGAACCGAGGACTAAAACGATTGCGACTCGCTTCTTCATAAGGCATTCTTTAATAGTTGATATTTACAGTTATCAAAAAAGATCTCGTGGCAGGATTATTGAAATAGTCCCTTCCCTGGGTATTCGTGGGCCCTCGTAGATTCGACTCGGGATCATTCCCCTTGAATTCTGTCCAGAGAAACAGATTCCGACCGGTCAGAAAGAAATCGATTGACTTTAACTTTGTAGCTTTTTGAAATGTCGGGCTTCTCAGGGAGTAACCTATGGATATCTCCCTCAGTTTTGTCCATTGAGCTGGCTCAATAAAGTGCTCTGCTACGCCTGCTGTATTAAATCCTCCACCTAGCGAAGTCCACCATGCTTCGTCAATTAACACGGGCCCTGCGCCAAAATCTTCAATGTATCCCCGAACGGTGTAGCTTGAATCGCTATTTGGTCTGTATCCATACGAATCAACAGTCTTCCCGGAATAGTTCTTAATTGAGGCAGCCTGCTGCTTACTCAATGTTACTTCGTATTCCGTGTCCTTGTGTGTTCCATGGGAGATCATGGCCCCCCTCGTACCGCCATGCATTTGACCGCCATGGGAATGCTCCATCAAGATATTTAGAGAGACATTTTTCCAGGTTATTCGAGTACCCAACGCGAGCCGCCATTCCGAGTTAGGGTCACCCAGGACTGTTGCTGTGGGCGAAGCCTGCGGAAATCCGTTAGAATCCAGAACCAGGCCATTCTCGTCACGGTAAAACGAGTTGGCAAAGTGGACACCAACCGGGTACCCTCTTACTGCCGCACCGTCACCAAGAAGAGTACTACCAAATGTAACTGCCTCGTCACCTCCTAGATAGGCTACTTTGTTCCGGATTCGTGTCCAATTCCCGTAAAGGTTCCAGGTGAAATCCCTCATCCTAAGTACGTCAATCGAGAATTCAATCTCCAGGCCATGGTTGTTGATCTCCGCAGCGTTCATTGTTCGACTTGAAAAACCTGTGGAACCGGCCAGTGATAGCGGGATTATCGCATCATAAATGGTGTTTGTAAAATACGTGGCACTCAAACTAAATCGATTGTCCAGAAATCTCACATCAAACCCAGTCTCAACTTCGACCTTTGTCTCAGGTACCAAGTTGGGATTTCCCTGGGCCAGCGCCTGCTGATAGCCTCCACCACTAACTGCATAAGTTGGGAGAGAAGCTGAAATGCCCACAAATCCATCGCTAAAATTGGCTGGATTCCAATACGTTGCTGTCAAGTATGGCCCAGGTAGTGTGGCCACGACTCCGTAGCCGGCCCGAAGTTTCAACAAGTTTAACCCGCTGGTTGAAATTCTTAGCGAGTTAAGCGGATGCCAACTGGCACTCACAGATGGATAAAAGAAAGTAGGATTGCTTGTATGGCTGAATACCGATGAATTTTCAGCTCGGCCCGTCACACTTAGAAACCATTCATCTTTATAGTCCACCTCAATAGTGGAGTATGCCGCCGCTGAACGAATGCTGCTATACATATTGAATGGGTCATCGCCCGTCCTTGGTGCATTGTCAAGGCTTAACGGTGGATTCGTAGTGACGATAAAACTATTGATTGAACCCCCAACCTCTTCGTAAGCCCTCTGGTTGGCGTTAAATCCAAGCAAAAATGTAGCTCGGATGTCTTGGTTGATACTGAAGTGGGCCTGACTGAATGCGTCCAGGTTAAACTGAGACTCCTGAATCTTTATCACATTGAGCATCCCTCCACCCGCCCCATTTACACCACCGGGCAGGAACATCGCTTTTCCGTTCAAAAAGTACGAATCAACGCCCGGCCTGACTGTGAAAGTCCACCAATCAGTGGGGCTAAACTCAAACTGCATATTGGCAATGAACCTATCAGTCTCACCCGAGACTCTATCGTTGTGCATTGACCAAACAGGATTGTCATAGCCTGGGTTCTGCAAACGACCTATCTGGTTCCTATAAGCCAGTTGCCGGCCCGGTGCTGGCGGTTCATCAGGATCATAGTAGACTCCTTCATAACCCATTCCATTGTCCCAATCGGGCGGGGTTCGAAGTAAACCGACCATTACGGCCGCGGTAGAATTGCCCTGAATAATCCCTTGCTGATAAAGACGCGAGTACATGAAAGAAGAACCAATCTTGACCTGCCTATTAATGCGTAGATCATTGTTGAATCGGAAAGACGTTCGACGGTAGGTGCTGTTCTCCTTCACAATTCCTTTCTGGTTAAGGTCACCAATACTGATATAGAAGTTTGAATTTCTATTGCCCCCACTAATGGAAATAGTCTGATCGTAGTAAGTCCCTCTTTCATATATGGGTTCATAAGGATCAAAGACACTTCTGGATCTTTTCCCGCTATCTTCAGCAATTGGGTAAATGCGCTGTCCATCATAGGTCTGAAAATAACCTTGATCTAATATCAAAGAATCTGGACCTCCGATACGGTTAGCTATCTTATCACCAAATGAGAGTTGGATTCCAGGACCTCCAGAAAGGACGTTTGTTCCTTTATATACTCCGGTCGTCCCTTGCCCATATGTTGTTTGCAGTGGGTGCTTGGTAAGTATCTCATCCACTGAATAGGTACCTGAATAAGTAATATTCAGTTTCCCCTCCTCACTTTTCCCCTTTTTTGTTGTAATCACAATCACTCCATTTCCGGCTCGTGTCCCCCACAACGCGCTTGCGGGGGCACCTTTCAATATTTCAACCGACTCAATGTCATTCGGATTGATATCATTGATTCGTGATTGACTTACGACACCTGCAGCCGCCTGATAGTTCGAGTTAAACACCGGTACGCCATCAACAACAATCAGGGGCTGAATACTGTTTACAATTGAGCTTTGTCCCCGAATTTGAATATAGGATCCGGAGCCTGGATCCCCTGCGGATCTGTTAATTATCAAACCGGATGACTTCCCCGCCATCCCATTCAGTAATGTCGGCTCTCCAGACCTTTGTATACTCTGACCTGATATACTGGTCGAGGCTGTCCCTACTTTACTCCTATCTTTTTCTAAAGAGAGTGCTGATACAACCACTTCTTCAAGCTCTTTGACACTTCCAGAAAGGGATACGTCAATAACTAATCGTTGGCCGATGGGTACTTCAACTGTCTCAAATCCAGTGAATGAAAAAACAAGAATATCGTTGCCATCCAATAGAGTAACTGAGTAACGACCCTCGGAATCAGATGCTGTACCACTTGACGTGCCCTTGACTACTACACTAACCCCTGGTAAGGGTTTATTGTCATCGCTACTGGTCACCCTTCCGCTAACTATTCTAACCTGAGCCAAAACCACGTGCCCCAATGCAACCATAATTGTGGCAACTATAAGTCTTCTATATTGCTCCATGTGATAGAAGATTTTCGGTTTCGATGGATTCCAAACTCAGCACCTGAAAATGATACGCCCGTCTGACCAGGTCCGCGGAGTTCCTTGCGCTCATCTTTACCAGCAGATTTTTCCGATGACTGTCCACCGTGTGGGCACTCACCCCAAGGGCCTGCGCTATTTCGATGGAAGAGAGTCCCTGGCTGACCAGCTCCAGGACTCGTTTTTCTTGTGCGGTAAGAGGTTTCATAGGCTTTACCGGTTTTCGCGCTCCGGTGTGTCAAAAGTCCACCAAACCCCAGCCCCCCGGCTACCCCCGTTGTTTCAATCTCTAACAGAATTGATACATCACGGAATTTAGCTCCCCATTCGCCATCTGCCATTTGCGATTTTCGCAACTGAATCCCCCGACACGAATGGGCCATCCCATACCTTGGGGGATGCCGCCCATCCATTATGAAGTTCAGGGCTCCGTATGCCCCAATCCGGGCCCATGTATCAATTGTGTCAAAGGTTGAAACACCCGCGATAGGCGCCAGGCTCTCCTCCTCGCGACCTTTGATCTGTTAATCCCAACCCCATGACTCAAGGATTCAACTTCGACGTTTTCATCAGCTACCGCCAAAATGACAACCGCGTCGCAGGGGCCGGCGGTGAAGGGTGGGTAA
>JAEUUE010000106.1 GCA_016787605.1 Cyclobacteriaceae bacterium | reverse complement strand
GCCGGTGCCTCCGCCTACGTTGCCTTCCTGCACGGGCCCTGATGTCGCGGCTTCCATAGCCTCAAACGCATCCTGTTTCTTTACGTGAAACCCGTTGATGTCATTCAGAAACCCGTCATAGGTTTCCGCCACCACCGGCAGACTCACATCGCCATCATAACTACCCGGCTTCATCTTTTTCGAGTACCACTCAATCACCGCGTCGCGCACCACGCCTACGCTGTGCGTGTTGGTGATGAGAATCGGCGAACCCAGCCCACCCGACTCATCGACCCAGGTGGTTCCCGTCATCTCGCCATTGCCATTGAGGGTGTACCAGGCCGCAAAAACCCGCTCCAGGGAACCTTTGCCCCTGGGAAAGATGGCAGTAACGCCGGTACGGACAGGTCCTTTGCCCACGACGAGCTTACCACTTCCGGAGATGATAGTCTTGAAGCCAACCTCGACACCCTTCACATCCGTGATGGCATTATACGGGCCCGTTGCCCCTTCGAAAGGAATGCCCAGGTCGCGGGCCCGTGGTTTGGGCTTTTGCGAAAGAGCATTGAAGCTGATGAGGGTACCAACGACAAGGAAGAGTAATGGCTTCATGATTTTGCAGGTTGAGAAAGCTTGAGAAGTTGTGTCCGAAGTATGCCTAATCCCCGGTTCAGTTGTGAATCCGTGATCACCAGCGGGCTGAGCACGCGGATAACATTGCCGCTTACCCCTGCACTGATGACGAGCAGTCCGTTCTCCGCACAGGCGTTGACCAGCTTTTTGGCCAGGTCGCCGTCGGGCTGGTGAGGGTCGCCGTTCTTCACCAGCTCAAAAGCCGTCATCGCCCCTAGCCCGCGAACATCGCCGATAGCCGGGCAATCCTTCTTCAACTTCTCAAAGAACTTCAGTGTCAACCGGCCTATCCGTTTTCCCTTGTCGGCGATTCGAATTTTCTTCATGTATTGTATCGTAGCCAGGGCTGCCGCGCAGGCTACCGGGTTGCCCAGGTAAGTTCCCCCCAGGGTTCCCTTCGTCGTCTTGTCCATCACTTCAGCCCGGCCCATCACTGCGCCGATCGGCAAGCCGCTGCCCATCGACTTGGCCCACGTGGAGATATCGGGGACAATGCCATACTGGGTATACGCCGCCCAGGAGCCGGTACGACCAAACCCCGTCTGCACTTCATCCACGATAACGAGAATTCCATGCCTGCGGCAGATCTTCACCAGCCCGGTTACCCAATCCTTCGGGGCCACCACGAATCCGCCTTCACCCTGAACCAATTCCAGGATGACAGCGGCCGTCTGCGAAGCGTCTACCACGGTATGCAGCGCCTCTTCAAAATTCTGTAACTCCCGTCCGATGAACTTCTTCAGAGTCAATCCATCTCCTCGTTTGTAAAAGTCGGGGAACGGAAGGCGGTAGACTTCGGGAGCGAAAGGGCCGCATCCGATTTTGTATCCTATCTTTGAAGTCAGGGTCATGCCCAACAATGTCCGGCCATGAAAGGCGCCCGAAAAACAGATGATACCGGGTCGACCGGTAGCCTGCCGCGCAATCTTCACGGCGTTCTCCACCGCTTCCACGCCGGAGTTGGTCAGCATTACCTTGGTTTTCTTGCCGTGAGGAAACAGTTTGGCCAGCGTCTCGCAGAGTTCCACATAGGGCTCATAGATGGCCACCGGAAAACAGGCGTGCAAGAGGTTCCTGGATTGCTTGGTGATCGCATTCACTACAGGCGCGGGACAATGCCCCGCGTTCAGCACACCAATACCACCGGCGAAGTCGATGTAGGAG
>JAEUUE010000034.1 GCA_016787605.1 Cyclobacteriaceae bacterium | reverse complement strand
TTACAGATTACCGATTACAGATTACGGATTACCGATCACCGTCCACTCCCGTCATGCTTCGACTTCGCTCAGCATGACTTCGACCACATATTGCTTGTAGTTTACCGATTACTGGTTACGGTCACCCCGACTCCCCCGATGTGATCGGGACAGGCGTGAGGCACTACGTCGGGGCAGGCCGGTCACCGTCTCGTCGGCTCCGAGGTGGTAGTTGAAAACCAGTAGATCGTCTGCTGCCGGTACGTTTCCCCTGGCTTCAACAAGGTGGAAGGGAACTCCGGATGGTTGGGTGAGTCGGGGAAGTGTTGGGCTTCGAGGCAGAAGGCGGTTCGGAAATCGTAGACGTGGCCTTTCTTTCCGACTTCACTCTTCGAGAGGAAGTTGCCGGAATAGAACTGGAGTCCAGGTTCCGTTGTCCACACTTCCATGACGCGGCCACTGACAGGCTCCACCACGCGGGCGGCGAGGGAGAGTTCGTTGCCGGACTTGTTCAGCACGAAGTTATGATCATAGCCTTTACCGAACTTCAACTGCTCATCGTCGGCTCCGATGCGTTCCCCGATCAGGCGGGGAGAAAGGAAATCAAACGGTGTGCCTTTCACGCTGCGGAGTTCGCCGGTGGGAATCAGTTCCTCATCGATGGGACAGAACCGATCAGCAAAAAGGGTGATGTCGTGACCGAGAATATCCCCGGATCCTTCGCCAGCCAGGTTGAAGAACGAATGGTGAGTCAGGTTGACGATCGTCGTCTTGTCGGTAGTCGCCTCGTAGTCGATGATCAGGTCGTTGTTGTCATTCAGCGTGTACGTAACTTTTACAGTGAGTTTGCCCGGGTAACCTTCTTCACCGTCCGCGCTCACGTAGGTCAGTTCCAGGGATTGGCCTTTATCGGTCTCCTTGGGCTCTGCGTTCCAAAGCACATTGTGGAATCCGTTAGGGCCTCCGTGCAGCGCGTTGGCCCCGTTGTTGGTGGCGAGTTGATATTCTTTTCCCTCCAGGGTAAAGATCCCTTTGGCGATGCGGTTGCCATAGCGCCCGATCATGGCGCCGAAGTACGGGTTACCCTTGAGGTATTGTTCCAGGGAATCATAGCCCAGCACCACATCGGCGAACTGGCCGTATTTGTCCGGAACCTGGAGGAACGTGAGGCGTCCGCCAAAATTGGTCACCGCGATGGCCATTTTGTTGGCATTAACCATCACATAAAGCTTGAGTTGAGACGGGTCGACGTTGGGCACGGCCGACAAAGGTGTCTCCTTTTTGGGCGAGGCGCAACCAGCGACGAGCAGCAGGAAAACAAACAGCTTTTTCATATAGGAAAGTTACCGAATTCTCTGCTTCGGTGGTTTCTCCAAGCCAGGTTTTACATCCTGAACAGCAGCGCAACGATCACTTTGGCCTCCGATTTAACCAGATCGGGCCGCCACGAGGGATCCAATGGGGAGGTCGCATACCCGGTTTGGGACGTTACCCCTCCATGCCCGGCGAAATAGGGAACGGAAGCCTCCCGGTAGACCCATTCGGCACGCAGCGTCAATCCCGGGTTAGGCATAAAGTCGATGTTGGTAGACACATCCCATGCCCTGAACGGATCACCAGGATTCGCCGAAAAAGGAAATTGGCCTGCCGTTGCCGAAGGATTGTTGGGATCAGGCAGCGGGCTGGCCTGGCCGGAGGGCAACAGCACCAGGTATCGGCCGGGGTTTTCCATGAACCCTCCGCCCACCGTCCAGGCATATTTTTTCGCGCCAAACCAGAGGCGGTGATACACCATCAGGCTGGTAAAATATTGAGCTGGATTAGCGGGGTCGCTTCCGGAGAATCCGTTTACGCCTCCACCCTTTTCAAAACCTATATCACCGGTAATCGAGAAAGCCATCTGGCTGATTCCTTTGCTGCCAGGTCGATGAAGATACCGCGCAAGAACACTGTTATCAGAATGAAATCGGACCCGGTCGGGAATGCCAGCCGCATCTGTCCCATAGTAGTTGTTGGTAATCAGTTTCAGGTTGCTGTCTTCCGACATCCACAGGATGCTTCCGCCCAAACCAGGCATGCTGTTGAATTTGCCATAACTCTGCCACCCGTTGATGATCCACGGCTCAATCTTGAGGTTCTTGGCGGGGTAGAACTGAATCCGGATACCGTTGAAGAACCAGGGGGTGTTGTCGCTGGTATAGGAAGCCTGGTACTCCCAATTCTCCTGTTGAAAGTACGAATTCAAACCAATGTAACTCAGAAAGAGGCCGGCATCGACGTTGAGGCCGTAGGCCACGTCAAACTGGTAACCCGCGTACGCTTCGCTGAGGTAACGGTATACAGAGGCAAGGTCATATTGCCCACGGTACGAGCTGTAGTCGTTACGGGGGACCAGGGTAGTCCGGGTTCCAAACTGAAGCATCACCCTGGCGCGCATATGGTCGTAGGTAAAATCCCCGCCCACGTGCAAGGCCGATAACTGCACCTCGTTGTGACGGGCAAGTGCCGTGGAGCCAACAACCGTGTTGTCGATAGGTGCGTTGAAAGAATAGTTATAGTTGATGTCCAGCAGTACGCTGGGAATGAAGTACTTCGCCTCGGAAAAAACAGAAGAGTCGCGGCGATCGGCGCCGTTCTGCCAGGTTTGATCAATTCCCTGGAAGGGAACCTTCGATGGTGACTGGGCTCCGACAGGTAACTGCCATAGCATCCAAGCAGTCAGCAAGACCAGATAGTGAATCATCCGGCTCATACCTTATTTCTTTTCAGGGCTACTTCATTGGCTGGATGATACACCAGCGGCACATGCTCAGCGATTACGTCGCTCTTATCCAGGCCAAACGCATTCTCGTCACTTTGACCCATGTGCTTCAGCAAGAAATATGTGTTGAGCAGCAACCCCTCGCGCACCGTGAATTCATTCTCCACGGAAAGAAACTTCTCAATAATTACGAACTTGAAATCCGGCTCGGGATTATACTTCGTCGATCCGTCGGGTCGCATGTGCAGGTTGAGCTCCTTATTGGCTACGAGTTCCCGGACAATCCGTTTGAAGTAAAGCTCCGATCGAGGCTGGATGCGAAAACCAAGATTGATGGTCACCTTTATGATTTTATCATCTACCAGCTCAGATACCTGATAGGAAAGCGTATACGGGTCGTCCGTGCGGTTGAGGTGGAGAAACCAGTACACGTCGGCCCGCTTCGGCTTCTTCGAGAAGATCGACTTGATGATCTTCTCTTCGATTTGCTCGCGGTGGTTGGCTTTGGTGAGGTAAATCAGGTGAGTGGCAAATTTCGGAATGCTGTCGTCCTCGCTTAACTCGCGGATCAACGGGGTATACTTGCCCAACTCCACAAAACTGACAAACCGGTTGTTGATCTTGCGGGCATAGTACCATACATACATCACCAGGAAGATGAAGAGTTCAAAGAACAGGAACATCCAGCGCTCTTTGATCTTGGCTACATTGGTGATGAAGAATGACAACTCGATGACCGAGAACAGGGCAACAATCAGCCCAACCATCCAGGGATTCCACCGCATTTTGTACAGCATGAAGAAAGTGAGCAATATGGTGGTCATCATCATGGCAATGGTGATGGAAAAACCATAAGCGGCTTCCATATGCGCTGAATTCCGGAAATACAGAATCATGAGTACGCATCCGATCCACAGGATGGTATTGACGCTGGGGATATAGATTTGTCCCTTCAGGTCAGTGGGCTGCCGTACGTTGACTCGAGGCCAGAAGTTCAGGCTCATGGCCTCTGCCACCAGCGTATAGGATCCGCTGATCAGCGCCTGGGAGGCGATGATGGCGGCCAGGGTGGCAATGACGATGCCGGGGATCAGGAACCAGGATGGCATCAATTCGTAAAAGGGATTCCGGCCATCCAGGGACCCTCCCGCCGCGGAGAGCGTCCACGCCGCCTGTCCGAAGTAATTGGTCAGTAAGGCGATCTTCACAAAGCCCCAGGTAATCCGGATGTTTTTCCTTCCGCAATGCCCAAGGTCGGAATACATCGCCTCGGCACCCGTCGTGGCGAGAAAGACGGCACCCAACAGCCAGAAACCATGTGGATACTTTGTGAGCAAGTAAATGGCATACTGGGGATTCACCGCCTCGAGCACCTTCGGATAGTCGGTGATGTGGACGACGCCCAGCACAATCAACATGGAAAACCAGACAACCATAATGGGGCCAAACGTGCCCCCCACCCGCTGGGTGCCGAAACGCTGGAAGAAGAACAGCAGTGAGAGGATGACAATTACGATGGGCACTGTCGGTAAATCGGGAACAATCATCTCCAGGCCCTCCACGGCAGAAGCCACCGATATGGGCGGTGTGATAATTCCATCGGCTAGCAAGGTAGTGGCCCCCAGTATGGTGGGTATAACCAGTCCCTTTCCATAACGCCTTACGAGTGCATAGAGCGAGAAGACGCCACCTTCACCATCGTTATCAGCCATTAACGTGAGAATGACATACTTCACGGTAGTCTGGAGCACGAGCGTCCAGAACACACAAGAGATTCCGCCCAGCACCAATGCCTCGTCAATCGGCTTGTCGCCGATAATGGATTTCAAGACGTAGAGCGGGCTGGTGCCGATGTCGCCATAAATGATGCCCAGGGCCACGAGCAACGAGGCAATAGAAACCCTGTTCGAATGTCCATTCGACTTTTTCATGTGGTTCTTACGTGTTTTGGTTGTACTACTTTCCTACGAACCGGTACCCCACCCCGGATTCGGTGAGGATGTGTGCCGGTCGGTTAGGGTCATCTTCCACTTTTTTTCTCAATTGCGCGATAAACACGCGCAGGTATTGTGACTCCCCGGTATAGGACGGACCCCACACCTCCTGCAAGAGGTGCCGGTGCGTCATGACTTTTCCTTCATTATGCATGAGCAATGCCAGCAAGGAATACTCTGTCGCTGTCAATTTGATGGGTACTCCGCCTTTCGTCACGCGTCGTGCGGCAAAATCAATGGACACATCTCCAAAGTCTAAACGGGCACTCGACTCTTCCGGTGTTGCAGAACGCAATGCCGACCGGATGCGGGCTTGAAGTTCGCCGGTACGGAAAGGCTTGATGAGGTAGTCATTAGCGCCATTGTCCAGCGCACGGACGATGTCTTCTTCATCCTGTTGCACCGACAGGATGATGACCGGTTTGATATACCATTCCCTCAGTTTCCGGAGCACCTCATGGCCGCTCTCATCGGGCAACCCAAGATCCAGCAACACCAGGTCGGGCGGATGGTTGGCCACCCGTTGAAGCGCTTCGCGTGCGTTCATCGCTTCCACAATCTGAAAATCATGTTGCAGGGTGATCTCCAGCAGACGGCGAATTTGAGGTTCGTCATCAACAATTAATATCGTGGTCTTGCTATTCATTTTTCAGCCCATTTAGATACGTCGCATCGGCAGGCAGGGTGATCGCGAACTCCGCCCCGCTCAACGGGAGGTTGCGGAGTTCAACTGCTCCGCCGTGTGCCTCCACGAATCCCTTCACGATGGAGAGCCCAAGACCTGTTCCTCCGGGGCGCGACCGGTTGAGGCGGTAGAACTTTTCAAACACCCGCGGTATCTCCGCTTCCGGAAATCCAGGTCCGGTATCGCTTACCAGGAGACGTAGTTGCCCGTCCTGGTACTCGGCACGAATGACTACGTCGGTGCCTTCAGGGGTGTGCTGGAGAATATTGTTGATCAGGTTATAGAGCACCTGCGACATCAGGTGGAAATCCAGCTTCACCAGCGGCAAATTCTCCGGGGCGAAAACACTCACCCTGAATTTTGTTACCTCAGGTTCCAACTGCCTGAGGGTAGTATAAATGAGTTCCCGAACATCTACCCAGTCTTTCTTCACCACAAACGCACCGGATTCCAAGCGAGACATACCCAGGAGGTTCTCCACCTGACGATTCAGCCGGAGGGTCGCCGACGACAATTCCTTCAGCAGATCTTTGCGATCCGCCTCGCTCAATGTCGCCTTCTCATCCGTCAAAGAATCGGTCGCTCCCAGGATGGTCGTGATCGGGGTTCGTAGCTCATGCGACAACGAATTAAGCAGCGTGTTATAAAACCTAACCTGCCCGGCTCGCGCCTCTTTGTCGCGGGCCAGCTGCTCGGCATGCCGGAGTCTTCGGGTGAGTACGCCATGAACAAGGGCCACCATGAAATAAGTGAGCAGAAGAATCCGGTCTTCTGTAGAACCGATGGTCAGGGTAAAGCGGGGCGGTATAAAGAAGAAGTCCCAGATCAACGCACTGGCCACGGCGGCGATCACCACGGTAAGAATATCGTAGAGCAGGGCCAGGAGCGCCACTGACACCAGTAGCATGAAGGCAACTACCGGGTATCCCACATAATTGTGAACCACCAACCCCACCAACGTCACGCCAGCGATGAGCAGAACGCTGACCACGAAGGGGTGATTTTTCAATAAAGGAAGAAGGCGTTTCACGTCTCCGATTTAATGATTCAAAGGTAGGTGTCAGGGTATAAATACCACGTTAATTCGGAATGCACAGCCATAAGGATTTCATAAAGATGGGCGAGCCGTAAAGACAATTCTGGTCATACCCTGATAGGTCACGAGAAGTTCGGATGCCTGTTACCGATGGAGCTCAATGGATGGCCGCCCCAATCGCTATTTAGTACCTGACAACTGCTCAAGAAGTTTGGTGGCCCGTGAATCTCCGAGGTCAGCCGCTGTGGCCAAGTCTGCTTTCGCCATGCTACTCTCACCTTTTTCCGCCAGCAACCTGCCGCGCTCGAAATAGGCGATCACGTTCCGATTGTCATACTTTATCGCATCCCCCAGAACCCTGATGGCCTTCTCCTTTTTTTCCTGCGCGACAAGCCGCGACGCCTCTGCCGTCAGGACAACGGAAATGTACCCACTGTCATCCGGAGAGCTTCCGGTTGTCACCAGTTTCTGTAACCGGAATTCCACAAAGTTCCAATCCTTCTTAAGTCCCATGAGCCTGACCAGGAAAACCTGGTAGCTGGTGCCATAACGCAACGATTGGGGAATTTGGTCCACCAGTTTGATGAATTGGCCCAGGGCCACCGAATCGCCCGAAAACTCCAGTCGGTCAAACTCCCGGTTAAGAAGGTTAAAGTCCAGGTCGCGGTAGTCCTTCGCCCGGTTGCAGTCCCTGACGGCTGCCCAGATATTTCCCATCCGCATGTAGGTGATCCCTCGATTGTAGAACATGTCGCTGCTTGTCGAATCAAGAGCGAGGTAGCGGTTGAAATCCTCTATCGCCGGTTGAAAATCCTTCAAAAAGAAATAGGCCACGCCCCTAAGTTTATAGGTGATCTTCGCCACGGGGTTGATGCGCTCCATCGCGGAGAAATCCTTAATGGCCTGTCTCCAATTGCCCTGGTTGGTGTACACGATTCCCCTCTTCTTGTGCGCATCGAAGACGTCATCGTCCAACGATAAAACACGGGCATACATCCGCTGCGCTTCCAGGTAGTCGTCGCTGTGTTCCAGGGCGACCGCAAGAATATAGTAGCTCATAGCCGATTCCTTCTTGATGGAGGATACCGTCTTTGCTGCGCCGGCGTTATCACCCACCACCAACTGGCAGTATGCCTTTCGAATAGCCGCCGCCTGAACTTCGTCCAGCCCGTAGATTCCCTTGACGATGTAGATGCCCAGGTTTTGGATGTCAATCCGTCGATCCTGGGCCGTTTGTTGCCCCACAAACACGCTGTCGTGAATGGCGGTGATTTGCAGCACCCTGCGGAATTCGGCGAAAGCCTGGTCGTAGTCCTGGAGGGAGACCAGCGTATAACCCCGAGCGACGCGCATCCTCCAGTTGAGCGGGGCATACCTGACCAGGAAGTCAATATCCTCCAGTGCGGCTGCCGTCTCGCCGTTCTTCATACGAACCAGGTAGCGGATCATTCGTGCGTCTTCAAAAAGCGAGTCCATCTTCAGGGCTTCATTCAGGAACGCGAGACCCTTCGTAAAATCCTTATCAATCGCGAGGGTCACCGCACCAAGCTGTACCAGGCCTGAAGTGAATCCGGGGTCCAGGGAGACTGACTTCTGAAACTCGGCCTGTGCCTTTTTGAGCTCACGCTTCGTCGAATGATAAATCCCCAGGTAATAATGCCCCCTGGGATCGTCGGGTTTCATTTGAATCAACTTCCTGAAATTGCGCTCGGCCTTGACGTAGTCCTTTTGCAGAGCGTTCACCTTGCCCAATTCTGCACGCCCCTCAAAGCTATCCGGCACTTTCGTAAGGAACTCCATAAAGTCCGCTACCGCCAGTTCGTAAGACCGCGAAAGTTTGTACGCGACACCCCTGTAGTACAAGGCCGGGAACGCCTTTTCGTCCGTTTCGATCGCCACGGTGAGTTGCTGGATGGCTGTGGGTAGGCGGCCGTCGCGAATTTCGTTGATGCCTTCGTTGAGTGCGGCCTGCGCCTTTCCCGACTGGTCCCAGCGGATATTGATGCTGTCAAACGACCAGACAGACAACGCCTGATGCAACTGGCTTTGGGAGGCCATTGAAGCAAAGCCCGACTGGGCAGAAACACCCCCAGCCAGGCAGGAAACCAGGAGGGATACGATCGGTCCGACCAATCGATTCATTTAGAAAAGATACAAAAAAACCTCTCTTTCGCCGGTTGCCTTGCCCCGGCCATGGACCAAGGAAGCACGTAATCACCTGGACGCAACCTGGATGCGGTTTTATCCGTACCACCTTCAAAATTCTCATCCCTATGATGAAAAAAGTCGACATCCTCAATTTCATCACCGATTACCGCAAGGCCCCCAACCAGGTAAAAACCCACCAGGAGCTCCTGCAGCACCTCGGTACCCAGCACGAGGCCTCCATCCATGCCATGCTGGCTGAAATGAAACAATTGGGTGTTATCCGGGAGACCGAAGCCCAGGGACAAAAAGCCTACCAGGTAGCGAAGAAGTAATTATTCTAGTTGTAGCTTTGCCGCACGGTAATATGACAACCGGGCGGTATGCGGTCCATTCTTCTCGCCCTCACTTTCCTCAGCTTCGCCACCGCGGGTTATGGGCAAGTGATTATCTCCCTCCTGCTCGGAGACAAACTCAACACTGGCAAAATCGAATTTGGACTTGATGGCGGGGTAAACTACTCCTGGCAGACGGGCGTTGCTTACGGTCGTGCGCTACCCACTTTTAATCTCGGATTCTACTTTGATATCAAGACCAAGAATCCCAACTGGCTTTTCCACACGGGTGTAATTGTAAAGTCCACGATGGGCGCCAATGGCCTTCCCGTCTACTCCCTTAATAATCCTGACCTGGATAACACCTTTGTGGGTGGCAGCATAGAACGGACACTTTCTTATTTCAATGTGCCTGTATTTGCCAAGCGAAAACTGGGCAACAGCTTCTATGTCGAGGGAGGCATTATGCTCGGGTTGCTGTACCACGCGGAGGACCTCTTTACGGCCAGCGTTCAGGGAGGAGACGCCACGTATGCACGCTCCATTCGCGACCAATATCGTGCGTTGGATGCCGGCCTGGGAGCAGGCGTTGGGTACAGGCTTATGAAAGGTAACGGAATGAACCTTGGAATCAGAGGGTATCAAGGATTAGTAAATGTCCTGGAATACAATCCTGGCACAGCGGTACGAAATCAGTCGCTGTACTTTACGATAGGGATTCCCATTGGGGCTGGAAAGGCCCGGCAGCGCGAGACAGAAGCCGCCAAGCCCTGACGATTATCATAGGTAGAGGCATTCTCATCCGGTACTTTCGCCTTTTGAAATAACCTTCATCCCATATGAAGACCCTCCCTTGGCATGACAAAAACATGGTGCTGCTTGTCGCCATGCTCTGCGTTTCAGCATCCGCCTTTTCACAAGTTTATTCTAACAAAGAAGTAGGTAAGAAGAACCAGGCGCTGGCCGACAGTATCAAGAAGACGGAGTATCCCTATGCCCTTCCCATCTGGGGAGCGAAGGCCACCAAGCTCGGATTCAACCTGCCCTATTCCGCCGGCGTTGGCGTGAACTATCTCTGGCAGCGTTCGCAACTCGTGATCGACAATCTCCAGGTGGGATTCAACAATGGCCCCATGACCAACCTCGACCAGGTCGTCCGGTTCGACAATGCCATCTCCGAAGCATCTGGCCTCAATATCCGGCCCGACATCTGGTTGTTCCCCTTCCTGAATGTATATGCCGTTTTTGCCAAAGCAAGTCCGACCACCACGGTGGATTATGGCATTTATGTCCCGGATGAAACCGGCAACTGGAACCAGGTTATCGCCTTGAATTCGAAAGCGGAATTCCAGGCCACCACCATGGGCATCGGAATCACGCCAACCATTGGCGTGGGCGGCGGGTGGCTGGCCCTCGACATGAACATGACGTGGAGCGATATTCCCGAACTGGCAGACCCTGCCTTTGCATTTGTATTCGGTCCCCGGTTGGGAAAATCGTTCAAACTCAAGAACCCTGACCAAAATATCGCGCTTTGGACGGGAGGGTTCCGGTTGATGCTCAACAGCGGCACCAATGGATCGCTGTACCTGAAGGATCTTTTTCCCACGCAGGATCTTCAAACCAAAGTGGATAACGGCATTCAGAACGTGACTAACTTGTCTGCCCAGGTTGAAACCTGGTGGACAGGACTCACCCCGCTGGAGCAAGCCAACCCGGTCAACAAAGCCAAATACGAGACGGCTAACCAGGCGCTGGATGCGGCTGGAACATTTCTTGGCAACATGGATGCCGCGCTCAACGATGAACAGTTCGCCACGGTGCAATATTCCCTCAACAAACGGCCGCAGGACATGTGGAACTTCATTATTGGAACCCAGTATCAGCATAACAAACACTGGATGGTTCGGGCCGAATACGGATTCCTGGGCACCCGCACCCAGTTCATCGGGATGCTGCAATATCGCTTCGGGCTGTAACCGCTTAAACAGAAGGTATTTTCAAAGACCCTGATTGGTTTTAGCTTGCCTTAAATTTGGAAGCTGGCCGTTATCGCATGTATTCCTTTATCGTCCAACAGAACGCCGTCAAGGGAAGCGTGGAGCAGTTCTACCGGCAGCCTTCAACCCATATATGAAACGCTTTGGTATCACTGTGATAACCCTTTTCCTGGTCCTGCGACTCACGGCCCAGGTGGTGAACCCTGGCGCCGACGCGGTGTTCCGGCCCGACGAAGTGATGTGGGTCTTCCTGGAGATGGACCCTGCCCACAAGTCATTCCTGCAGGATCCCGCCAATGCCCTTAGTGAGACCTATTTTCCCGCCACCATCCGGCTGAAGAATACGCAGATGGACACGACGCTGGGGCTCCCGGTGGGCGTGCGGCTGCGCGGAAATACCTCCCGTTTCGCCGAGAAGAAATCCTTCAAGATTGACTTCCGGGAATTTGGCGGACCGAAGTTCTTTGACTACAAGAAATTCAACCTGAAGGCCAATGTGAACGATCCCTCCCTTGTCCGTGAAGCCTTGTCGCTCGAACAGTACAGGGAACTCGGAGTACCGGCCGCCCGCACCCACCACGCCAGGCTGTACATCAATGGAGAGTACATGGGCGTGTACCTCAACATCGAGCAGGTCGACGATGTCTTTCTGAAAATGCGGTTCGGCCACTCGAATGGCTACATGTACAAATGCAACTGGGGCGCCAGCCTGTCGTCGCCCAGCCAGGCGCAGGATGCCGTGCTCTTTGAATCGGAGATCAACAAATCGACCGACACCCGCGCAGAAATCAGCCAGTTTATTGCAACCCTCAACGCCACCAGCGATGCCGATTTTCCGGCGGTGATCGAAACCATCTTCGAAGTTGACCGCTATTTGCGTCAGCTCGCCGTCGAGGCGCTGATCGGGCATTGGGACGGCTATAGCTTCAACCAGAATAACTTCTATCTCTATTATAACTCCGTCACCGCCAGGGTGGAGTTCATCCCTTACGACGTCGACAATACCTGGGGGATCGACTGGATCGGCCAGGATTGGGCAATCTATGACCTCAATGCCTGGTACATGCCTGGCCAGGCCCGGCCGCTGACCACCCGTATCCTGGCGGTGCCGGCCTACTTCGAAAAATACAAGGCCTACCTGCAGGAACTGATCGAAACCACCTTCAATCACTCCCACGTTGATCCGCTCCTTTCGCAGTATCAGTCGATCCTGCAGTTTCCCGTTTCTGTGGATACCTACTTCCCGCGCGCCTTTGGATTCACGTACCAGGACTTTCTCAACTCCGGCAGCAGCCGCATGAACAACCACGTCGAGTATGGGATCAAGCCATACCTGGATGAACGACTGCTATCGGCACAACTGCAGATGCCTGGCCTTGTCACCGCGGTGGATGAAAAAAAATATCCATCCTTCACCTACCCGAATCCATCCTCCCTTCCGGAATTCCGATACACCAGCGAAACCGCAGATCCTCTTGCGGTGGGTGTTTACCGAACCGATGGAACGCCGGTACCTGTGTTTGTGAGCCGCGAGGACGAACGGACCCTGCGGATCGTAGTGGATAAAGCAACGTCCCCCGGTATCTACCTGATCCGGGACGGGGGCAAGACCACGAAGTGGATCTATAACCCGTAGGAATTTAGTAATTTACTGATCAAACTATCTCCCTATGAAATCAATTTGGATCACCCTCGTCACCGCCGCGACCCTTTCATTTTCACAAGCCCAACCCCTCACGGGTGCCTGGGAATATAAGGGGGCCGAATCCACCGAATCGAGGCTTTATGCCGGCAACTTCTTCTCCGTGGCCTTGTACAGCCAGGAAGGCAAACAGTTTGTCGGAACTTACGGCGGCAAGTACGCGGTGAGCGGGGATCAACTGACAGAGACTATCGAATTCGACACCCGGAACCCGGAACGCGTGGGGACGGAAGTGAAGCTCACCCTGAAGCTTTCCAAAGACGGAAAGAAGCTGATCATCGGCTCTACGGAGCTCAGCCGGTCGGACGACGGCACGCCCGGCCAGCTGGCAGGTGCCTGGCTGATTACCGGCCGATTCAATGACAAGGGTGAAATCAGGCGTTCCACACCCGGGGCACGGCGTACCATGAAAATTCTATCGGGTACCCGCTTCCAGTGGATCGCGTACAACGTGGACACCAAGGAGTTCTTCGGCACGGGAGGCGGCACCTATACCACGGCCGATGGCAAGTACACAGAAAATATTGCCTTCTTCTCCCGCGACAATTCCCGCGTTGGCGCGAGCCTCGGTTTCGACTATTCGCTGGTTGAAGGCGAATGGCACCATAAGGGCCTCAGCAGCAAAGGGGAACCTATCCACGAAATCTGGACGAAGCGCGAGAAAATCGGCCTTTAGTCGAAAGAAGTTTGAATTCAGGCGCCGCGACCTTATACTTGCGGCCTTAAAAACAAACCCAAAATGAAGACACTTCGCATTGCCCTCGCCATGGCCGTCCTTAGCCTGGCAGCCGTCCATAATGGACAAGCCCAGGAATTGGGTATCCGTTTCGGTGACGCCCTGGCCAACAAAAGCAGCGTGGCCATCGACGGAGTATTTGCCCTTGGCAAGTTCAGCCGTATTCATGCTGACGTTGCCTTCGGTAACGGCGTCGCCGTGGAGGCCCTTTGGGATTTCCTGTATCGCCCGATCCCTGACTCCCCGGTTAACTGGTACGTCGGTGTCGGCCCGGCCCTGTATTTATCCAGCCCGTTCGCCCTCGGCGCTTCGGGTGAAGTGGGGGTCGAGTACCGTTTCAAGGAAGTACCCATAGCCATTGGTCTCGACTACCGCCCGACCTTCGTTCTGATCGAAACCACGGCGTTCGTCAACAGCTTCGGACTCAACGTCCGCTACGTGTTCAGGTAGGCGCCATCCATCATTTGCTCTATCAGACTGGTATGGTCCCTTGCGGATCATACCAGTTTTTCTTTTGTGGGAATCCAAAGGCAATACGTAGGCCTTTTCCTGCTTAAAAACCTGCTTTCCCAACCCGCCCGGCCCCTTCCATGGCGGCTCTTATTCATAACGAATCGTTATGATAAGCATTACAAAGTTGAATAAAACCTTATGGTTATTTGTGCCCACCTTTGCCGGCGAATAAACGCATAACCCATGACAAAAATTACGGTTGCAAAAGGTGACGGCATCGGACCCGAGATTATGGATGCCACCCTGGATATCCTGATGGCTGCGGGCGCCCGCATTGAAGTGGAAGAAATCGAGGTGGGAGAAAAAGTCTACCTCGCCGGCAATACCTCCGGCATATCCAGCGACTCCTGGGACATCATCCGGCGCAACAAGGTATTCCTCAAGGCACCGATTACGACCCCACAGGGAGGCGGATACAAGAGCCTGAACGTGACCACGCGCAAGTTCCTGGGGCTCTATGCCAACGTGAGGCCCTGCCGCAGCCTTCACCCGTTTGTCAGCACCAAGCATCCGGTCATGGACATTGTCATCATCCGGGAAAATGAAGAGGACTTGTACGCCGGAATTGAACACCAGCAAACGGACGAAGTGGTACAGTGCCTGAAACTGATCAGCCGCCCCGGCTGCGAGAAGATCGTCCGCTACGCCTTCGAATACGCCAAGCAACAGAACCGCAAGAAAGTCACCTGCTTCACCAAGGACAATATCATGAAGCAGACCGACGGCCTGTTTCACCAGGTCTTCGACGAGATCGCCAAGGAGTACCCCGAAATCGAGAATGAACACTGGATCATCGATATCGGCGCCGCGAAAATGGCCGATACGCCGGAAGCTTTCGATGTAATCGTAATGCCCAATCTCTATGGCGATGTACTCAGCGACGTAGCCGCTCAAATCACCGGTTCCGTCGGGCTCGCCGGCTCCGCCAACATCGGCGAAGAGTGCGCCATGTTTGAAGCCATTCACGGTTCGGCTCCCCGCCGGGCCGGGCAAAATGTGGCCAACCCGTCGGGCCTGCTGCAAGGGGCCATCATGATGCTCAACCACATCGGGCAATCGCCGGTGGCTGAAAAAGTGCAGAACGCCTGGCTGAAAACCCTTGAAGACGGCATCCACACCTACGACATCTACAAGGAAGGCACGAGCAAGCAAAAAGTCGGAACCAAGGAATTTGCGCAGGCCGTTATAAAGAACCTGGGCCAGAAACCTTCTGTCCTGAAGCCGGTCTCCTACTCCGGCCACACCACGATGAATCTTCCGAAATACAAGCGCAAGGCTCCTGCCCGCAAACAACTCGTCGGGGTTGACGTGTTCGTTCACTGGAGCGGCACCGATCCCAACGAACTCGCCCAGAAAGTGAAGAACCTGGCGCCGGAGGGAACCCAGCTGTCGATGATCACCAACCGCGGCATCAAAGTGTGGCCCGACGGATTCAAGGAGACCTTTTGCACCGACCATTGGCGCTGCCGGTTCAAACCCGTCAACGGCACACCGTTTCAGAAATCCCACATCGTCAACCTCCTCCAGCAATCCATGCAGCAACAGATCGACACCATTAAACTGGAAAACCTGTATGAGTTCGACGGCGTAGCCAAGTACTCACTGGGCCAGGGACAATAACACGTGGCTACCGAACAACGTGAAACAAAAAGATCCATTTATCCAGCCTCTATGAAGCATGCCGAAGTCGCCGGGCTCCTTTTATTTGTCTCCACCATCGCCCTGCTTGGTTATACCTTCACCACTTCCAATCCCACTCACCGACCCTTGCTTGAGTCCCTTTCGCTGATCTGCGGCTTATCCGCACATCTGGCGCTGAGCTACTCGAGGGAAAAGGAGTAACAGGGTGTTCAACGGACGCATGTTGGCGATCGCCACCAAGCACCGGAAAGAAGAGGTGCTGGCTGGCCCGCTGGAGAAAGAACTCGGCGTACGATGCCTGATGGCTCAAGGGCTGGACACTGATCTGCTGGGTACGTTCACCGGCGAGATCGAGCGAAAGCATGATCCCATTACCGCGACTCGCATCAAATGCGAGATGGCGATGGAGATCACCGGGGCTGACCTGGCCGTCGCCAGCGAGGGTTCCTTTGGGCCCCATCCCGAATTGCCGTTCCTGCACGCCAACGAAGAGATCGTCCTTTTGCTTGACCGAAAGAACCAGCTGGAAATAAAGGCGAGAGAAATCACCACCGACACCAATTTCAACAGCCGTAAGATCGATTCCCCGGCCGGCTTGATGGAGTTCGCGCGACAGGTTCAGTTCCCTTCGCACGGACTGATCCTGAGATCACTTGCCGGGGACGCCCCCAACCTGAGAAAGGGAATACAGGACTGGGAAACGCTGGTAAACGCCTTCACCCAACTCTCTGCCGGAGGGATTCCTGTTCAGGCCGAAACCGACATGCGGGCGTTCTGCAACCCGAGTCGGATGAAGACCATTCAGAAAGCAGCCGAAAAACTGATCCAGCGAGTTAAGTCCACATGCCCCCAATGTCACACCCCGGGCTTTGGAATCAGTGACTACCGGCAAGGGCTGCCTTGCAGCCTGTGTGGCGCCGCCACTCGATCCGTGCTGAGCTACGTGTCGGCATGCCAAAAATGCTCATTTACCGAGGAGGAGTTTTTTCCGAATGGCAAAAAGGAAGAAGACCCCATGTATTGCGACTACTGCAATCCCTGAACAGCCGGAGGAACCTTCTCAGCTGGTTTGGCGAGCCAACCTCAACGCGACGTCCAGCAACAGGTTTGCCCCATTCTCCAAATCGGCCGGTGATGTGTGCTCCTTTTCATTGTGGCTGATTCCGCCCGCACTGGGCACGAAGATCATCGCTGCCTTTGCCACCGCGGCCATCATCTGGGCATCATGCCCGGCGCCACTCACCATCCGTCGGGTGGAAAGCCCCCGTTCCGCGGCACAGGTCTCCAGGACAGAAACGATCTCCTGGGAAAAATCCACGGGTGAAAGCCTCACCTGCTCGGTGCGCCGAACTTCAATACCGGCGGCCAGAGCCTGGTCCAACACGAACTCGTCGAGTTGGCGCTGTGATTCCACCAATCCCTTGACGAAAGGGTTGCGCAGGTCAGTCACCAGCCGCACCCGCTCCGGCACCACGTTGATGACATTGGGATAGTACTCCATCAACCCGATGGTAGCCAACTGAGGCGGGTGCCGCATTGCCATCTCCCGGAGAAAAACATTGATGCGCGAAGCCAAGAGCCCGGGATCCCGGCGGAGTTCAATCGGGGTCGTGCCGGCATGGGCCGCCTGCCCCGTGAGTACATATTCCGTCCAGTAAATACCCTGAACTTTTTCCACCACCCCGATTTTCGTCCCCTCCTTCTCCAGGATGGGACCTTGTTCAATGTGCAACTCGACGTAGGATTCAATCGGCACGGAGCCGCAACGGACCGTACCGAGGTACCCGATCCTCGCCAACTCGGCTTTGACGGTCACCTGGTTATCGTTGAGGTCCCTGGCCTCCCAGACAGCATCGCGCAACTCCGGCTTTGAAACCACGAGACTGCCCATCATGTCGGGAGCAAACCGGGCTCCCTCTTCGTTGGTGAAGTTGACGATCACCAACGGGCAGTCGGTAACCACCTTATTTTCGTTTAGGACAGAAATCACTTCCAGCGCCGCCAGCACCCCATAGGTTCCATCGTATTTCCCCCCGGTGGAGACCGTATCCAGGTGAGAACCCAGGGCCACCGCCTTGCCTGGATTCCGGCCTTCCCGGAACCCGTACATGTTTCCTACCTCGTCCACCTGTACTTCCAGTCCTTCTTCCTCAAACCATTGTCGCAACAAGTCGCGAGCCGCCTTATCTTCGTTGGTGAGCGCCAGTCTGCGGTTGCCACCTCCAGGCAGTTGCCCAATCTCATTCATCCGGCGGATGCGGGATTGAAGGCGGTGGGAATTGATCATCATAGTAGTAGAAGCTAGAAGCTAGAATCTAGAAGCTGGAAGGTGATTAATTTATTTTCTGGACACAAATTGACCTGGGAAGTTAGATACTGCGGCGCCATCGCGGAATACGAGCTGGCCATTGACCCAGACGGCGGAAATTCCCGACGACAGCGCGGTGGCTTGCGAGATGGTGGCGTTGTCGATGACTTTATCCGGATCAAACAGGACAAGGTCCGCAAAGTATCCCGGAACGATCAGCCCTCGTCCCGTGATCCCCATGTGCTCCGCCGTCAGTCCCGTCATCTTGTGCACCGCTTCTTCCAGGGGCATGATCTTTTGTTCGCGCACATAGCGTCCCAGCATGCGGGTGAAGGCGCCATGGCCTCTCGGGTGTCCGTCGATCGCGCCGTCGGAGCAAACATTGGAATTTTCCCACTGCAGCAGCGTGGTGATATCTTCCTCGCTCATGGAGGTCCCGACAATGGCAGACTCCATGCCCGGTTTTGCCGATTCCCGGATGATCCGCAGCAAGGCCTTGGCCGGCGTCTCGTTATTGATGCGGCCGATCTCCGCCACCGTCTTGCCCTCATAGGAACGATTGGCCGGATATTCCGTCATCACCGACGACTCGGGATCGAAATACTCACGGCACGCTTTCTCCGCGGCGGCTAGACTCTCAAAGTCTTTTTGCGGGAAGAGTACCCGGGGCGTGGAATGCCACATACGATAAGGATAAACATCAGCGGTGACCTCAACTCCTGCCTGCCTCACCTGGTCCAGCATCCCGACGATCCTCCGGGCGCTGCCCCATTTGCCTCGCATGGCAATTTTGAAATGGGAGATTTGGACGGGGATCTTCGCCTCACGACCGATGGCCACAATCTCCTCCAGGGCAGACTCGATGTTCTCATCTTCACTGCGGATGTGACTGATGTAGCGCCCTCCTCTCGAAGCCGCCGTTTTGGCGAGCGACACCACCTCGTCGCGGTTGGAGTAGAAAGCCGCCTCATATTCGAGGCCGGTAGCCAGCCCGAGGGATCCTTTATCCATTTCCCTTACCAGCATTCGGCTCATGCTGTCGATCTCCGCATCCGTGGCGTTCCGCGAGAGGTCGATCATGGCGCGGCTTCGCAGCGTGGCATGACCGGTGTAGGTGGCGATGTTGACCGACACGGGCACGCGCTTCATCCTGGCGTGGAGCGAATCAATGGGAGTTGATGAACCGTCTTGACCGATGACGATCGTCGTGATCCCCTGGTTGGTTGCGGCAACACATGACGGCTTTTCCATCAGGCCCCAATCATGATGACTATGGCTGTCGATGAATCCCGGTGACAGCACCTGCCCCTTCCCATCGATGACTGGTTCACCCGGCTGCGCACGGAGTGAGCCCCGGTCGTGAATACGGTCATTCAGCAGGCGCACGCTCTCGGCCGTGGCCGGCAGTCCCGAGCCGTCGATCAGGCGGACATTGGTAATCAGTTGAGTCTTGGGCCATACGAATGATTTCCCCTCCCACCGGTTCACGACGGCCTGGTGTGCGTACATCTGCCCGCTGTTGTCCAGGACAATCAGTGTTTGATTCTTACCGGTGTAGCGCACAATGATTGTAGCAAATCCCACCCAACCGCCGGTATGGGAAAGTTTCCCTCCCGCAGCATCCACTCTCCATCCAAATCCATAATCTGTCAGCTCGCCGTTTTTCAGGCGGGCAGGCGTGAACGCCTCCTGCAGCGTACTCTTCTTCACCAGCTTTTCCGTGTACAACGCCTGGTCCCATTTCAGCAGATCCTCCACCGATGAATAGACGTTCCCATCGCCGACGATGCCGTCTAAGCGCACCAGGTCGTCAGTCACCCTCTTTCCACCTTCTATCTTGAAGCCAAAAACGCGGGAGGCAGGATACGTCTTCTGCTTCAGGTGATAGATATACGTATCGTTCATCTTCAAAGGACCCGTGATATACTTTTGGAATAAAGTCTCCGGCGTTATCCCCGACGCCGATTCGATGACGGACGCCAGGGTCGTATAATTCGTGTTGCAATACTCCCACCGTGTGCCCGGTTCGAACACGAGCGGAGGCTTGCGCTCCGCGAGGATGCGGATCATCATGGCATTGGTCAGCGTATCGAGCAGCGTCATTCTTCCCTGCGCAATGTCAAAATATTCGGGCAGTCCCGAGGTCTGGTTGAGCAGGTGGCGGATGGTGATCGTAGGATAAGGGAATGCAGGAACATATTTCTTCACCGGATCGTCGTAGGCCAATTTGCCCTGCTCCTTCAGCATCATCGTCATCATGGCATAGAATTGTTTGGACACCGAGGCCAGGTTGAACGACGAGGCCGTGGTCAATTGTTCGCCCCCGGCATTCCGGACGCCGAAGGCCTTCTTGTAAAGGACCTTGCCCTTCTCTGCAATGAGAACAGTACCGTTATACAGCTCGCGCTGATGGAGGTAGGTCAGCGCAGAATCAATACCCGCGATCACCGGGCTCACAGGCCGCTGAGCACGTGCAGCGGGTCCAACTACTGCCAGAACAAGGGTAACCAAAAGGAGACGACGTTTCATAACCCGGGGTAATTTTAAGACATTAGAGGTGAGTAAGTTCAAGAGAAGTAAGCCACAAAGCAAGGGCAAACTGACCGGGTTGCGATCGAAGGTCTCGGCATCGTGTGACTTTAATCATTGAAAAGGAAGGCGTTGGCGTTGAACTTTATCGCAAACAGGTAAGAGTCTGAAGTCGACGACTCCGCCTTTCGCATCGAAAAACTCAAATCACACAGAGATGAAAACCCCGAAATACCCATCGCTGTACGAAGTGAATACCCGGGTATGGATGACCCAACTGAGCCAGGCCCTGGGCCGGAAAGCTACGCTGGATGACATTCCCAACCAGGAACTTGACCGGCTGGCCGAGCTTGGCTTTGACTGGATCTGGTTCCTCGGTGTCTGGCAAACCGGCGAGCAGGGCAGACTGATTTCACGGGGCAATGAACAGTTCAGACGAGAATTTGAGGAGACCTTGTGGGACCTGAAGGAATCCGACATCGGAGGCTCCTGCTTTTCGATCGCGGGATACTCGGTACATCCCGACCTGGGAGGAAATGAAGCACTCGCGCGACTGCGGGAGCGCATGCATGCACGCCACCTGAAACTGATGCTCGATTTCGTACCCAATCACATGGGACCGGATCACCCGTGGGTGAAAACCAACCCCGGCTATTTTGTCTCCGGAAGCCAAACCGACCTCGAGCGGCAGCCGCAAAATTTCGCTCGGGTGGGCAACGGAAAATCGGAGCGGGTACTGGCCCACGGCCGTGACCCCTACTTCGACGGCTGGCCCGATACCTATCAGCTCGACTACAGCAACCCGGCCCTGGCCGAGGCGATGAAGCAGGAACTACTGCGCATCAGCGGGCAGTGCGACGGGCTGCGTTGCGACATGGCCATGCTCATCCTCCCCGAGATCTTCGAACGGACATGGGGCAGGAAGGCACAACCGTTCTGGCCGGGAAGCATCCAGGCCGTTCGCGAAAAGTCACCTGACTTTGTCTTTATGGCCGAAGTGTATTGGGACCTGGAGTGGGTAATGCAACAACAGGGCTTTGACTATGCTTACGACAAGCGACTTTATGACCGGCTGCACGAAGGTGCGGCGCGCCCGGTGAGAGACCACCTTCGCGCAGGGCTGGACTTCCAGGACAGACTCGCCCGTTTCCTGGAGAACCACGACGAGCCTCGTGCCGCTTCCACATTTGATGACAAGCCGCATGAAGCCGCCGCCATCATCACTTACCTAACGCCCGGATTGAGGTTCTTCCACCAAGGACAATTTGAAGGACGGAAGAAAAGAATTTCACCCCATTTGGTTCGGATGCCGCATGAACCCTTGCGGACGAATCTCCTGCAGTTCTACACGCGACTCCTCGAAGTACTGAAGAAGTCTGTGTTCCGCAATGGGCAATGGAGCTTGCTGGAGTGCCAGCCTGCCTGGGAAGGAAATGAAACCCATGACGCGCTCCTGGCTTTCGCCTGGGATGGGCTTGACGGATCGCGAGCCTTGATCGTCGTCAACTTTGCCCCGCATCAGAGTCAAGGTTACGTGCGTATGCATTACCCTGACTTAGCCGACCAGATGGTTCCTTTCCGCGACCTGTTGAGCACGGCCCGGTACGACCGTGACGGCGGCGAACTGCTGGACAAAGGAATGTATTTCAACATGCCGGGTTGGGCTTTCCA
Organism: Cyclobacteriaceae bacterium; assembly: GCA_016787605.1. Lineage (GTDB taxonomy): Bacteria > Bacteroidota > Bacteroidia > Cytophagales > Cyclobacteriaceae > ELB16-189. Next base: position 22,621 of record JAEUUE010000034.1, on the reverse strand, counting down.
CGTCTTTGAGGTGGGCGATCAACCGAAGCGTATCCCGGGCCAACCAGAGACCATTAAGGTATCGCAAGCGGCTGGAAAATGAGTACCTACAGAGTACTATGGGTCATGCTGCTTAGCAGCGTGTGGTACTCTTGTACCACGACCAACCATGATCACCTGGTTTATGTGGGTACGTACACCGGCGAAGGCAGCGAAGGCATTTATGCCTATCGATTCAATTCTACAGACGGTTACCTCACCCCTATTGGTCTTGCGGCCAGGACGCCCAATCCTTCGTATTTCATTATTGACCCTGCCCGAAAGTTTCTCTATGCGGTTCAGGAGACCGACAGCGGAGCGATCTGCGCCTTCGCCATCGACCATGAATCAGGTGCCCTTACGCTGATTCAAAAAGTCTCTTCACGCGGTGCGGCACCCTGTCACCTGTCTTTCGATCAGACCGGTCGCTACCTCATGGTGGCCAACTACGTCGGTGGAAATGCAGCCATCTTTCCCGTCACCTCAAACGGAACACTGGGCGAACCGACGGCCCTGGTCCAGCATACCGGCTTCAGCCTGGACCCGAACCGGCAGAACGGGCCCCATGCCCATGCCATCGTTGCCACGCCAGACAACCGGTATGTTGCTGTGGCTGATCTCGGCATCGACAAGGTGATGGTATACCCGTTTGACGAGAAGAACGGCACGTTGGACACAAGCCAGTTCCATGCGATCACCCTTTCGCCCGGGGACGGCCCGCGGCATCTCGTGTATTCACCAGAGGGTAAGGAAATGTATGTCCTGAACGAACTCACTTCGACCATCACCGCATTTACCCGTGACCCCGGTTCGGAAAAGACAGAACCGATACAAACGGTGACACTTCTCGGTCCTGACTTCAAAGGCGTCAACACGTCAGCCGAGATTGTCCTGGGTCTGGCCGGGAAGTACCTGTACGCTTCCAATCGCGGAGAAGACAGCATGGTCAGCTTTGCCATCGAACCGGACGGCCGCCTGACGTTTGCAAGCCGGATCGGATGCGGGGGACGTGGGCCGCGGCATTTTGAAATCGATCCTACCGGGCAATGGCTGATGGTGGCCAACCAGCAGAGCAACAACCTCGCGCTGTTTATCCTTGAACCCGGAGGCAGCCTGACCTTGAAGTGGGACCGTGAAGATCGCAACCGACCGGTATGCGTAAGGTTCCTGGCTATTGACTAGGCTCAGCCTTTCGAATGTATCTGCAGAGAATAATCCCGGTCAGCCACCCGATGATCGGTCCTCCGGCCAGCACGGTTAGAAAGGATAGCCCCACGGAAAGCGCTTCGGGAAGGTTTAGTTCCCTGATTCGCCCCACCGTAAGCACAAAAGGAGGAACAAGGGCCAGCGCGTAGCTTACCAGGTTGACGGTGACCCAGGAAGGCCACTGGACACCCTCCCCTTTCAGAATGAAACGAAATTGACCGATGGCAAGCAGCACCGACGAGACAATCGTACAGCTTACGATAGCCGTTTCAGGAGTAGAAAACAACTTATCCCCGAGCAGGTCGGCGATAAGGAACGGGATTATGAAGGCCGATGCACTGATCCAAATCCAACGAGACGCCTGCGTCAGAAATCGACGAAGAACCAGCCACTGAAAGAAGGCAATCGCCGCGCTCATACCCAGTGCAATAGACGTGTTCCCAAGACCGATGGGTTCGAGGGCTCCGGCGATCAGTATCAACAAGGGAATTCCAGCGATCCAGCCTAGGGAGGTAAACACGATCCATTTGTGAAGCGACATGGCGACAGAATTCGTTGATCAACCCATTGCCACAGGGAAGGTACACCTATTCCAGGACTATCAGAATAATACACCCGCCAGCATCTTCAGCACTTCACTCAAGGGCATCATGGTGAGAACCAGGGGTGCGACCGGTGTTAACGTGAAAAGGATCAGCGAAATCAATGTACTCCGGCTGACGGGGAGAAACTTCATATTCGCCACTACGGCATGGCTGCCGGCAAGATCCGCGAGCGATTGGATATCATCTCCCAGCTCCGGATGGTTCTCCGGAAGATTTTCCCGCATCCACTTCCCTTCAAATTCTCCTGTAAACCGGGACGCCAGTAAACCAAACTCCTGTATGCCTTTTCGCTTCACATCAGCCAATACCCCGGAAAATACCATCAGGGGAATGAGTGCTACCAACATCACCCAAAGCGCCATGAGGGCTATGGAAATCTTGTAATCCATCAGCGAAGCACCTCCGTAAAAGATGTGATTAGAGATCATTCCCGCCAATATGGCGCCATGAGCCAGGGCGATGGGCTTGATGGCGTGTACCGTGTTCTCCAGGAATCCAAGCCCGCCCGCATTATCGGGATGCGTGGGGCGCAGGTTCAGCGGGATCCTGGAAACGAGGAACAGGAACCTCGCCCAGATGAAAATCCGGTAATACCAGCGAAGAAAGCCGTACTGTTTTGGATCTTTTGCATTTTTCATAATCGCTAGAATCAATTATGGTGCACCCGCAGGCTTTGGAAGAAACACGCGCAAGGAGGAACGGAATAAATGGGGTCCTGGAAGGGATTGCTGGAAGGGGAAAAAAAGTGTATGTCGGAAATTCCATGCGTGACCTTAGCGGGAAGACAATGCGAAAGCCCGCCTAACTTTGCTTGCTCTTTTTGATAAAGGCAAATGCAAAATGCCAGCCTACGATTCATGCTCAAAAGAGGGGCATTCAGTATGGAAATGGAAGAACTACGGAATGCTTTAATTACGATTTCTGATTTTTTCTTGTAGGGTTTGAGGCGCCCTATTACCTGCTCAAAGGGGATCGATTCTCCGTATATCATCTGTTCCTGCATGGTGTGATAGTCTTTCCGGTATAATTCCAAAACACTCACTGGAGTGCATGAATTCATGATTATAATGATCAATATCATCAATGATACCCAAAGATTGGATTGTGCATATTATATGACGAGCAGCTTTAATCACAGTAGAAGTAACATAACGAATGATCAACGACATTCATCACTTATTTCCTCACCCTAACCTGGAGAGATCTTTCTCATTCTGACCATTTTTACTGACTTGATTGTCTAAATTAGTAAAGAAAATTAAAGCAAATGGATAATCTAAGAACCAAAGTTGCAGGAGTTTTTACGGCAAGCGGTGCAATAGCGGGGGCTGTTGCCAGATCATTTGCACGTCATAGTGCAAGAGTTTATGTCTCAGCACGTAACTTCAAGCAAGCACAGAAAGTGGCCAATGAAATAAACGACACTGGTGGCAGTTCGGAGGCAGATACCATTGATGCCCTCGATGAATACGGTATTGATGCATACGTTAAGAAGATAAAGGACACAGAAGCCAAAATTGATATCGTTTTCAATGGCATCGGCCCTAACCCTACCTCCAACGGGTACGGTTGCCCAAGTTTGATCCCATTACATTTATATAACCTCCATAGTGCCATAATTGGCTGGCTGTTAATCGTAATTATTTTTACACGCGACTTTGACTAGATCATATACTTGGCAGCGACGCGGGAAGCAAGTCTTTTCCAAAAAATACGATTGTAATCGAATTACCTGAAACCGGCCACTATGTTCAAGATGAATCTGCCGAGACAATCCTTCAACCGATATTCAGGTTCTTAAAGATGCGAAAGCCAATTTTAATAGGTTAAATTAAAACCATTCATTTCTTATACTAGCTTAACATATTATGACAAACACCCAAGCGCAATTCAAATCTGAGTTATCTAGTCAATTTTGTGATGTTTCACAAGGCAGGATGCACTATCATGAGGCAGGAAATGGGGAAACCATTGTATTCTTGCATGGCATTCCTGGGTCGTCTAACAGTTGGATAAAAGTGGCAGAAGAGTTGTCGAGGGATTTTCATGTCATTGTCCCGGATCTTATGGGTTTTGGGAGATCCTCAAAACCCCAAAGTGATTACTATATGACCGGGCAGTCTAAATGCCTGTATGAGTTGCTAGTGAAAAAGGATGTACAAGACATCTATTTGGTTGGTCACGACTTTGGAGGACCGGTGTCCGTGACCTTTTCTAAACAACATCCGGATATAAGGGTAAAAAAAATGGCATTAATGGCCACTAATTTATTTATTGATACCCCGATACCAGGACCAATGAAGATTGCAAAAGTACCATTATTAGGTCAGCTATTTTTTAAGATGATGGCTGGCACCACATTTGGGTTCAAGCAAATGTACAAGCAGGGCGCCTATTACAAGCAGGAATTTACATTAGCCGAATTTAGCAAACATATCTCCAGTAATAATAAATACTTCACATACAAGATTTTTTATAAAAGTCTTGCCGATTTAAAGAAGAATTATGCTGAGGTTCAAAAGCGATTAGGCGAGATTGAAATACCTGTTCTTATTGTTTGGGGAGACAAGGATCCATTTTTCCCTGTTTCAGTTGGGGATCGATCCGCAATGGCTATTAAATATTCTACGATGATCACGTATAAGGATACCGGTCATTTTATTCCAGAAGAGCGGCCCGCAAAATTGGTCAATGACTTGAGACGTTTTATTCTAAATCGAGATTTAATAAGAGGAAGATAATCCATTTTATCAACGCTTTCGCTGATGTTGCATAAAACAACTGATGCGGAATAATTGAAAAAAGTGATTAATGGTGACATTAAAGCATTTCAATCTCTGCTTGCTTGAATTTCAAAGTCAATTGCACTCCTGTATATAGGCTTCTCGTCGATAGAAATGATGTACAAGACCTAATGTGTGTTTGTGAAGTCATTCGATAAACTCCGCACATTCAGGGGTGAGTCTTCTCTTAAAACATGGGTATTCCCAATTGCAACTCATCTTGCATACAATCATTTGAAAAGACTCAAGCGATGGAATATTGACGCACAAGACAAATCAAAGGCTTTTGCAATGAGTAGCAAATCAATTCAATAAGAGTTTGAACGTATCAACCAATCATACAGACAATTGGAATACTGAAATACCGAGCCCCAATTGGATTGATGTATCCTGTTGTTGTCATGGATGACATTGGCAACAACACAAGGATTTTGAAAATATCGGTCAAGGAACACTAACAGTTGACGTAAGATTGACAAACGCCTTTCGTCCATATTATATTGCTCGAACAATCTATCGTTACTTTTAGACAATTCGGTTATTCACATTTCTAATTTTGGCTTATAGAAGCCAATTTTAGTTGATCTCACTGGTCTACTTCTATTTGTACTATGTTATGAGGGGGGCTAAAATATTTAAGAAACCATATCCACTTGTAAGTGGGCCTATGTCAAAGCTGATTTGGGCCGCATCTTTTGGTATTTATGTCTTTTTCTTTTTAGTAATATTCAGGCCCTTTGGCTTAGACACTTTCAGCGACTCAACGACAGCCCTATATTCCCTCGGGTTTGGAGCGATTACCTTTATCACTATGCTTCTGAATCTTATTATTCTTCCCAAGGTTTTTCATAAATTCTTTGATGAGGAACAATGGACAACCGGTCGCGAAATTCTTGTTACCCTGGTCCATATCTTCTTAATTGGCGTTATCAATTCTGTTTTTGTTCAGCTTGTATTTGATATACCCACCTCACTGAGCAGATTCATTTATTTAGAGTTTGTTACTTTGGTTTTGGCCATTGTGCCTGTTACCGTTTGGACATTGATTATTGAAAACCGGCTCTTGAAAAGAAACATCCAAGAAGCCAATATAATCAACACATCAAGAAAGCCCCTTATTGAGAAAACCCCACAAGACGATGAGGTATTTATCCGATCTGAAAACAAAATGGAGAGTGCCAAATGGCGAACAGATCAAATTTTCTACATCACTTCAGCCGACAACTACATTAAAATCGGAATTCTGGTAAACGAGCGTTTTCAAGTAATAATGTTAAGAAATACGCTTAAACGCGTGGAAAATGATCTAAGAGATTTTCATATGTTTTTCCGCTGCCACCGCGCTTTTATTGTTAATCTTGAAAAGGTGGAAGCAGTTAGTGGTAATGCCCGTGGGCTTAAGCTTAAATTGAAGAATTGCCCTGAAGAGATTCCGGTCTCAAGGGCATTGAATGAGGAAATTAGTATACGGCTTGAGAATAGGTAATTCTCAGAGTGTAATGTGTTGTTTTTCCATGTGTCCTAAGTTTAGGGATAGATCAATCCTAACTGCATCTTATGACATGGAATCAATATTTCGCAGTGACTTTATGTAAGAACTATCAAGACAGAGTCACTTAATTGAAGCGCCCTCTCCTTCCCATTTGCCCCAAATAATGCCAGTCTATCCCACCTAGTTGACTTAATATCCCATTTCCCGTTCTTTTCATAACGGTGATGATCATCAGCTTTTATCAATCTTCCTTATTAAATGAATATCAATGAAATTACATTATATATTGATGGAACTTTTGCATCCATCGAGCTTGCCAAGATCCACTATTTTAGAAGTTATGGCAATTACGTTAAGTTAGCCATGCAGAAGAACACCCTTGTCGCAAAAATTACTACAAGGGAATTGGAGGATTCTCTGCCTGAAGAGTTATTCCTCCGAATTCACAAATCCTATATTGTAAATATCCAAAAGATCCAGGTTGTAACAGATAATGGGATTTTGATGGACGACCAAACTAAACTTCCAATTGGCAAAACATACAAGCAATATGTAAGAAGGGTACTTTCTAAGTAGTCTGAGACAATATATTACAAACCGCTTCCATCCCACTCCAGAAAAACGAAGCTTTAACTTTGTTTGTCTGATTCCGAATGAGTAGTCCACTTGCCTGCCAAACTCCAGACTACCCCAGAAATGTCCAATGTGTCCCAACACGTTGGCCATTGATTACTTTCCTATTCAACTTTGCGTTCATGTTCACAATCCGGGTAATTAACACAAATTGATCTAGGAAATGAATAAAACAATATTGACAATCAGTGGTCTTCTGACAGCATTATCATTATATAGTCAACCTGATGAAAAGAAAGTAATGGAGTACTCAGGTAAGTGGTCAATATTGAGTGGACTTCTTCAACCAGTACTACTCCAAGGTTTTAATATAGCCGGAACGTATCTCGGTGAGAGGTTCACGTTCGAATACTCGCATGGTATGTACTTAAAATACCCATCCCTTGTTCGCAAGGATAACGGATTGACGTATCTGAATTCGCTATACTCAACCGGACCGGGGGTTGGCTATCGATTCAAGAAGACACTTGATTTGCGCTTTGAAGTAAAGGTGCATCAGTATGAAGCGGGATTAAATGTGACGCAAAGTGTGAAGTATACGAATCTGGATTGTGGCTTCGGCATTTATTCAAGAAGGTACATTTTTCGGAGAAAAGAGAATGGACTAAAACCTTTCTTCCTTGAGCATTCCTTTCGTTACTGGCAAAATATTTACTCAACCCTTGAGAATGGTGAGATTGCATACATTGACAATATGGGGAAGAGCAGAGTACATAAGCCGCATAACATTGGTTTCTTCTACAACCTTTCGCTTGGTTATACCTTCGGTTTAAACAATTAAATAGATTATGGAGTATCATCTACCAAGAATTATTGCATTTGCTGCAACGGGTCACACGGGTTGATTGATTAATTTCGGAATGGGAAATGGTACAGGCTTGGAATTCTTTTGGCGCGATAGCCAGACCCTAAAGAATGTTGACTATTGGGTTTTCCTACTCATTATTAGATACAAGGGGTTTGGAAAGGCAGGCTTTGACACTAAACCCAGAGAATCCTCGTGCTCTGGGGCTTGCGGCACAAACATAGTTTTGTACGGCTCAGTTTATGAGAACATCAACACAAGAGGCTTGGAATCATGCTAAATTAGTCCTTGATAAGTTTTCTACTTATAAGTCTAGTAACCCAATTACCCCTCAGTGGGACAAAGAAATGGCGGGAAGCCTTGTTACAAAAAATGTCAGTAGTCTCTCTTAATAGTTAAGCACAATGAACATCTATCTGATCTATAAACTAATCCATATTGTCGCTGTAATTGTTTTTTTAGGCAACATTTTTACAGGATTGTACTGGATGCATCAGGCGCATGTAACTCGAAATTTGATGCTTATACACCATACTTGGAAATCGCTTATCAGGTCTGATCAGTATTTTACAATTCCTGGAGTCATAGTTATCACCATAGCAGGAATTATTGGAGCAATTCAAGCGCACTTTCCTTTGATTCGAACCGGTTGGATTTTTTGGGCAATTGTCTTGTTTTCGTTCTCGGGTATAGTATTCGGGTGGATACTATACCCGCTTCAAAAGAAATTGAGACAAGCTACTGATGTCACAGAGAACAATACCAGGGAATTTGATTGGAATATCTATAACAAGATGTATAAGTCATGGGAACTTTGGGGCTTAGTGGCAATTATAGCGCCAATACTAGCATTGGTAATGATGGTGATGAAGTGGCCTAAATGAGAATTTCAGATTTTCTACGATTCATTTATTCCTTTCCATGATATCAAAGAGAATCTTAGTAAGAGCATATACTTGTCATAGTTGAATTTCATTTTGATATATGGCAGTTTACGACGCAGCAGGAAGATGTCAATAATTTGCTTTGAAACTTTTGTTTAGCGAGTAGGTTCCGCTTGCAAAGCCAAGGGTAGCGAATATCTTTTATTACCTAGTATATCCGACACTCCAATTTTGCAACCGGAAACTACCGAAAATAGCGATCCCAATTTGACAACATGGTATCTTTACCAGCAACCTTGTTCCATAGGCATCGATAACCGTATGATACGCAAAGTCAACGGGTTATTCGCGAACTGAACAAACTGGTTGAATGGAGAGGCAGGCCTGAGCAACTACATATTGACAATGGACTAGAGTTCATCGCTCAGACCCTGTAGGACTGGTGCGTAGATCAAGTAAAGCTCATCTTCATCCAGAATGGCAAGCCTCAAAAGAATGGGTACATCGAACGCTTTAACAGGACTTACCGAGATTAGGCGCTAGGTCTGTTTGCAGTTGACAGCCTGAATCAGGCAAGGCTAGGCACACAGGCATGAATGTAGATCTATAACAATGAAAGACCTTACAGCTCCCCGGGCTATCTAACACCCACTCAGTTCCTGTTGAAACATGGAAAACGTCACAGGCTAAATTCTTACGATGAAGAGTTTCCCACATTCCAACAGGATGGTCATTATGACTGGAATTGTATCATTTCAAATGTGACCAGGGGAAGATGGCTTTTACACTCTTTAAGCCAAGACATATGCTTTTCACACTAAATACTAAGTGTCTTTATGGAATTTTACTTCATAATCTCACTGTAACTAGTTGTGTTGATGCGAGACATCTCTAATCTGATGTGGTATTCTTTCTCGAACATTCGGTTGAGTTACAGTGGCGAGTGAAAGCAAAGTCCATATCCATCAGGATCTTCCAGACTAACGGCTATCCATCCGTAACTAGTTATGTATGGTTCGGAAACTTTCAACCCTCTTGTTGTGAACTCCTGGTGTAGCCCCTTAACATCTAAGCAGCCAAAATATAGCACTGTATCAGCATGATGGCCTATCCGAGTCTGGTTTATCGTACTCGGTCTATCTCCTTTTTCATACATCGTATTTAACATCAGCTCAATTTCTCCCAATTTTAGGTATGCCCATCCCATGTCATCTGCTAATCCAGCTGATTGAAAAAGCTCGAAGCCAAGTACTCCACAATAGAAATGAATTGATTTGGTCATATCAAAAACCATAAGCAGCGGGGTCATCCCCTTAATCAAATGCTCTGAAACTTTCATAACTGTAAAGTTCACTAAGTTCAGGCATATTATCCAAACCGACTAACGTCATTTGTCATTTAACGGAGTGGAATTGATTGATATTCTATATTCTCCAATTTTTCAAATCATGAATAGTGAAAGAATTCAGTCTGTAGATTATATCCGTGGTCTTGTAATGGTCCTAATGTCGATTGATCATGTTCGGGTATATTCGGGCATTCCTTCATGGAGCCCGCAGCCAGCCATTATTTTCTTTGCCCGATGGATAACACACCTCTGTGTACCTGCCCTTGCCTTTCTTGCAGGGACAAGTGCTTTTCTGTATGGAAAAATCGAAACATGAAACTAATTAAGTCTCCATTGAGTCGTGGACTCATCCTCATTATTCTGGAACTGACGTTAATTCGCTTTTTTGTGGAATTTGGATGCTTGGATGGTGTATGATTCTATTGACATTGTTTGTGAATTTATACCTCCGACTATAGCGCTCATCGGGATAGGGATTATCCTTGGTCAACAACTCTTTGGTTTTGTATTCACATTATTCCCAGATACAGCACAGGAATCTTTCGGAAAAGTATGGGAGTATATTTATCAGCTATCGCAAGGAACAACGATGATGGGCTTAATTCATCGTTCTTGGTGGCATCATCGCATTTCGTTCGGAACAAACCGAGCTTCCGTTTTTATTGCGACTACTGCGAGATCAAAACAAATACCCAGCCTCCAAATTGTCTCTGATGATGCACTCGGCCCCATCATCGTATTGGTGCCATATGCCGAGCGTGCGAAAGGAATGCTTACTCATACCTTTGTAACCATTTGTTGTGTCCCAATCTTCTACTATTTGTTGCACAGTCTGATCATTCATATAAGTGCATTAGTTGTGAATTATATCAAATCTGGAAACGCTCATCAAGCTTTTCATTGACCGCGCCTTACACTTGGCTCAAAGGTGAATTTGTGTGGAGTTTGCCACTACTCTATGAAGTTTTTCTATTTGACCTTATTGTGTTATACCTTGTATGTAAATGATATGCCTCATACAAAGCGAAACATACACATATCAAATGGACACCTAAGGGCTCAGATTTCACACTTCAAAAACGGGAACAGAAACGTCCATCCAAAAAGAGATATAATGAACTGTGAATAACCAGGACACACAAGCCAGCAGGCGATTAGTGACGTAACTGACGGCTTAAAGAAATAGTACGAAAGTCCCACAAATGATTGCTGGCAGTGAATACCCAATAACACCGGGCAAATGAAATAATGATACCACCCCTTGGGATTTCCGCGAATCTCGTGGGTGTGAAGATTCACCGCTCGAGAACAAAACTAGCCAATTTTTATTGATTTCAATTGGCAGCCACCTTTGATTTAATCCATTTCTGTATGATAGGCAAATCATTTTTAGAATAGTTGATGTAATTTCCTTCAAGGCTTCTTTGGGTGTTTTATGAATCGAAAAGTGGTGATCCATTTGAGGAATAATCTTCTATTCCGCAGATCCCGGATGACTGGAATTAACCACATGGACAATGTATTCAAGTTTTTCCCGGTTCATTATCCAATCGTATTCCCAATAAACAATCAATACGGGAAAATCAATTTTTTGCCAGGCGCCATGCACGTTAAGCTGTTGAACTTGATGATGGTAAACAGAAGACCTTCTAAACTGGCTCTCCGGCTCGTCATACCAACATGGCTCAAATAAGGATGTAGACTTGAATTGGATTGATAAACGACCGTCATCAATTACTGGTGAATTATATGCAATCCACAGTTGTTAAATCCTCATCTTTGTCACAACCAAAAGTTCATATTCACCATGATCCATAAATTGAAATGTCTGCTTCATTTGATGTTGCTATCGATAAGTGCTACCTCTTTAGCGCAGGTTGCCGTCGGCGCTCCGCCAAGTGATGCAGAAATCAGGACGCTACTAAGTAAAAGAATAAGCGATCTATCTGGAGGAGAGAAAAAAGTGGGGATTATTGTTGGCTTAATCAATCCAAGTGGAACTCGCATCATATCAGAAGGTTATATCGATGAAAATGGTCTTCGAAAACCAGATGGCAACACCGTTTTTGAAATAGCCTCGGTGACCAAAGTGTTTAGCGGGCTGCTCCTTGCCCAAATGGTGCAAAAAGGAGAAATTGATCTCAATACCCCAGTCAGCAATTATCTGCCGAAGGATGTAAAACTTCCCCAACAAAACGGAAAACAAATTACTATGCTTGATTTGGCAACACATACTTCCGGTTTGGCTTTTATGCCTGATGTAGCCATTGAAAACTCGAAGGGGCTATATGACTACCTAGCGTCATGCAAGCTAAATACTGAAATTGGAAAAACTTGGGATTATTCAAACACGGGCTATTGGTTAATGAGCGAAATTATAAGTAAGAAAACCGGAATTCCTTTTGAAGATGCGATGTCAAAGGAAATTCTAAGTTCACTTCAATTAACAAGTACGGGGTTTAAGCTTTCGCCCTCAATGCGGGCCAACCTCGCTGTTGGTCTAGATGCCAGCCTGCAGAAGGCACCTATGATGGTGGATGTACCTAATTACAAACTTATGCCCGCAGCCGGACTCTTATACTCATCCGTGAATGACCTGTTAAAGGTACTGACTATAAGTATGGGCATTAAAAGGAATGCCCTTTCACCGGCCATTGAGGTTAGCTTATCCCGTAGTCGTCCCATTTCCGATAAAAAGAAGCAGGCATTAGGTTGGATTATTCTGGATGAAGGAGTAGACCAATTTATTTACCATGATGGAATATCGGCCGGATACGCGGGCTGCATCATGTACAATCCAAAGAAACAAATTGGTGTTGTAGTTCTATCCAATCAGGCAACTGATATCAGTGATCTGGCGCATCACCTTCTGGATTCAACCTTTCCACTTGCCACTCCTAAACTTGTGAAGCAAACACAACTAAAACTAGAACCTTCGAAACTCAGCAATTACGAGGGTAAATTCCAAACAGCCGATGGCGAAGTTTTTACCGTCTCAAAGAAGGGTGAAAGCCTTCAATTGGAGTCACCCCCGGATTGGGGATTACCGGTTTTAGCGATTCATCCCGAGAGTGAAACAAAATTCTTTATGAAAGAGCTCCCCATGAAAGTCATTTTTAATCAAGAGGCAGGAAAGATAGAGTCAATTGTGATTTACCCACCCCGAAGAAATGATGGCATTTCCGCAAAACGAGTAAGATGAGATTTTACAACTCACCAGTAAAGAAATTCCAGGGTATAATTTGCTACTTCTAACCTCCTTATTTTCCATCTTGCCGAGCTTGCAAAGCTTGTAAAAGCATCAAAGTAATGCAAAATCGTGAAAAATAAACTTTGGGTATTCTGTTCCTCCAGGAGTCAACACAGAAGAGGAAATCGGCACAGGATATTAAACGGACAGTAAACATCACATTTATGTGAGATGAGTCTGCAATTATTATTTTACAACTAATGCCTCTCATAAACCATTCTACCTAATTGGTGTCCGACTATTGCGCCAAAAAGACGAAGACGCATACCGTCTACTGCCCTATTATTTTGGAGCTTATTGGGGTACCGTCAAAAATCACTACCACAAAGAAGATTCCCTTTTTGTCGATGTTATAGCCCAATTCGTGTCTTCCTGCTGGATAATTTCCAGCGACGGTTTTTGCGATCGGCCCTCCATTCACGTCCAGGATTTTTATCTCAACTTCCGTTTGCTTCTCCAAATCAAATGCTACATTCAAATTGCCATGAGTTGGGTTCGGCCAGACTATAACTTCAAATTTTATTTCTTCATTCTCCACTGAGGTAACCAATCCATCTATTACCCATTGATATATATACAGATGTCCGGTTGAGTGATTCACGCTTCGCGTTAAGTGGGTTGTATCTATTACCTCTACCTTAACTACTTTTAGGTATCCGTCATCTAATTGTTCAGGAGGTATAGCTATACTGGATGTGTTTTTACCAATAATCTTATTGTTCAATTTCCAAACTATCCTTAATGTATTTGGTATTGGTTGAATCGTAGTCAACTTCAGTACAACATCTTCGGTTCCCACATTTAATAATGCTCCACCGGGTGGTTCTACATTAGTCACGGGAGATATTAGTGAATGGATCTTTTCAGTTATGGCCTCACTACAAACACTGCAAAAATCAAAACCCGGCACCTGCATCATACAATTTTGGTGGGGTCTGTACCACCCATCTGCACTTCCAGGAATTGAATAGATTCCAATGCCATTAGTATTAAGCCAGTTCCTCCAGCGCACTTTCGAGACACTATTCTCCTGTGTTAGATTTGGGCTCTCTTGATCAAACCCTGACCAATACTCATCGGCTAATCCTCCAAATGAATGACCCAATTCATGCAGGGCCACCCACCCAGAAGCCTCATTTACCGTGGTTGTTGATATGGTGCCCCCACCCGCGCTTCCTCCGCCACCATAGTAGGTTGTATTAGTAAGCACAATAACCTGATCATAATATGGGAAGCTTTCAGCTAATACATACAACAACAACCATAAATCGCCAATGCTTAAGGCGTGGTGTATTCCTTGATCGAATCGACTTTTAAAAAAATTATCAACCACACTGGCAGGCATTTGCGCGCAGTTGGGATTTGTGTCCTTATAGAGTTGTTGGTGATTGACTCCTGATTCGGCAGACGGAACCATGATTGCAAACACATTAAAATAATTATGATATTCTTTAAATGGTGTTTGACTAAATATCTTGTGAGTAATATTTAGCGCATCATCCTTAAATTTTGGCAATTCTTCAACTTGATAACCCTCACTCACAAACACCAGATTAATTCGATCGTGAACAGTTCCGTTCTTAATTAATGTATCAACAGGAAATAACAATGATGTTTGAGCAACAACACCGGAAGTGTGCATAACGACTAAGAATGCCAAAAGAAACTCTTTCATTTGCTTCATTCTTCGAAACCATCAATCTTTCTGCAGTACAAAGTGATGAACGAGTTTTAAATTACAACACTCCTCAGAAAAGTAATTCACATTTTTCAAGTACAAATGAGTGTAAAAGTTCGATTCGGCAATTTCCCAATAATATATCTCAGGCAATCCACTACCTCCTTGAAGGTTAATTAGAATGAGCTTCTGTTGGAGAGGGTCGTTTGAAATAGTGTACTCATAGCTGTATTGAACATCTTTAACTTCATCTTTATAGGTCTGTAGCTTTCCCTTGGTCTTTTGTTCATCATAGAATAAAAAACTCCAGTCATACCCTTCACTGTCAGGCTCTTTGTAAAAAGGTGCACCATCGGATTCTATACCGCTCGTTTCAATCCAATTCCACCCACCATCAAAAATCAATTTTAGGTCTGGCTCCGGTGAATCACAGGCTGTAATCAAATAAATGAATAACCATCGCAATCTTGTTTTCATAACACCATGTTTATAATCCTATATCCTCATTGACAACAAGGTTACAAAAGTAGTTGCAAATGAGTCTGTATAAATGATTAAGGTCGTTCGTCATTGGTTGATGAGAATACGATGCGTCCCCAATTTTACAGACTCAGACTTTAACTCATTGACTTTATTAATCCAGGTCAATCTCCTTATAGAGGCAGGGCTATCAGAGAAAGAAGCAAGGGAACGATGTATCGAAACATTTCGGGCACTGGTTACGCTACCTCATAATTTGTTGACCTACAAAATATATACTAACGTCATTAGGACCCGGTCTCCAAACATAATTTTATCATTCCGTTCCGAACAGCAAAATCTTCCAAAGCATAAAGTATTCGTTCAGAAATACCCATCCCCCGAAACTTTTCCAACACATACATTCTCTTGATTTCAACATACGAATCGAATAGTATGATGGAACCTATGCCTACCAATAGATTGTCAGAATATGCTCCAACCATATAGGCTGAAAAAAGATTCTGGTGATTCCAAATTGCATCTCTCGATCCCATACAACCCAATTTGATTGGAGTTAAGTAGAATCAATAAATTTAGTTACGGAAGCGTCCAAGACCGAAACTGGCTTAATGGATAGATTATCAGATTGATTCACTCCTTGGATTGTTGATGCCTAAAAAATCTACAATAGGAAAAACAGACGCAATTCCTTGTGGAATTTTACCATGTTCACATCCCCATTCTATCATAGAGCCAAATGCATTGTACACCATCTTTTCTCTATTCTATTGCAGCATTTAACTCGCTCCGGCTTCTTATAAAATTGTCTAGTTGTATCTTTGGTTCACCTTTCAAATAAACGTTGAAGAAATTTAGAACAGTACTATTGATCAATTCTGTCCCTTGTCTACGTCCGATTGAACCAGTAGCTCCTGAAATCCGCATGATAAGCCATTCCTTTTGATAGGGAATGTCGCTAAAATTAAAATGTTGGGAACCAGTTAAATAAAACCAGTATTTGTCAGCAGTAATTGAGTTGTAAATGGATTTAATGTTTGATTTTATTTTCATGCTGATAGGATCAGTCTCCTTAACATGGTCTGCCAGTAAAAACATAAACGGTTTGTCCATTCCCATTTCAATGACGCTTCCATAAGGAGAGCCGTCTAAATTAATACCTGCTTTGCAACGAGGTTCAACAGAACAAATCTGTGCTGCTGTCGCTCCTCCAAAGGAGTGTCCGAAGACACCAATTGAACTCATATCAATTCGATTAAAGAATTTACTTGATTTGTCAGATGAACTAATCTGTTGAAGATTATCCAATACAAACCGAGCATCATCAGTCCAAATCGAAATAAGACGGTTAAATATCCTAGTACTTCTCTCTGTAATACTTGCAGCTTCTCCGGGATTACCTTCAAAGGTCCTCTTTATTACCCTGCCATCTGGTAAGGCAACAGCAAAAGTGCTGTAAGGCGCATCAGAACCTACTACAATAAAACCATGACTCGCTAAATTCTCTGCAAGGGTGGAATAGTCTGTTGCCAAGGTGCCAATTCCGGATTTCATTAACACAATTGGATATTTTGCTTGCGCTAGTGAAATACTTGGATCTTGAAAACTATGTGGATGTATTTTTTTACCGTCTCTCGCAAAGATAGCCCTGAAAAGTAATGGTGCTTGTTCACTATTGTCTTTTTCCCAAGGGGCTCGATCATATGCAACTATTGTGTCTTCTTTGGTAATTGATGCTGGGTACCAAATCCATACAACTAATTCTCTATTCGTGTATGGTGGGGTAGATAAGCTATCAACCCGCAAAGTATCTATCCAATGAAATGTTGTCCGACCCACTTCATACTTTCCAGTAGGTCTTGGCAATGAAATATCAGAATGTATTTCAATCCAAAATGAAAACCAAGTTGAGATAATGATTGCTAGAATCGCAAGAAAAATCCAGAGGAAATACCTGAAAAGCTGCCTTATTAATTTCATCATATATATCCATCAAGGTTTAAGTTTTTTACATGCCTGCAAATCCCATCTATATTGTGACGTTTAACTGAAAATCTCTCTACCTGAACGCTAGAGCAGGACAATAATAGCTCCATAAATAATATTGAAGTAGTTTCTGCATAATGAGCTTCACCAAGCTAACTTTTTTATTGTAAGTATCTCTAAATTCTTGATGAAGTCTTTTGATCAAGGAATTTAGAAATGACCAACGCCTTTAGTCACTTAATTGTGCAGAAATTAATTTCGTGCCTTATGGAAAAATTAATTCATTGCATTTCAAGGTCTGGAAAAACAGACAGGGAGTTGGCCACTGGAGGCCTTTCCGAATACAAACACAGACGAAACAATGATTTCGCTTGCCCTGCTCCTGATGGAGATTTCAACGTCGATCATGACTATCAGAATGCATTAGAGGTATACCAGCGAAGGAATAGGAACTGCCAAACCGGCAAGCTCACATAGCGAAACCAGGAGCCCGCCAGGGAATGTCCGCCAGAATCGGATGACGAATAGTACCACGTAGTGGCTCCTTCTATCCCCGCCGCCTCCTGCCACACGACCTGGTACCCGATCACATAGATCAGGATGACCATGAATGCTTCGGCAAAATAGGAGTCCCTCCATCGCAGGGAAGACTTCAGCGCCGCATCGAAGGCGTCGAGGGAACTGTCCGGGATCAGCTTGCGGGCCTGGAACTGACCAATCACCATCAACAGGCGCTCATGAACGACCAATTCTGCCAAAACCAACAAGGGAAGAGCCAACAGGAACCGAACATGAACGTCCACATCCAGCAGGAACGGGAGCCTTAAGTGCCCCGACAGTGCCTGTCCTTCGGCCGCCGAGAACACGAGCAATGGTAACCAGGTCAACACGGCAAAAGCGACCACGCGACGATTCACCAATTCCAGCGTATTACCTGTTAAGTGGGCCTTCCGCAGCAATTGAAAGAACGGACCCCCAAGGACAATCGAAAAATCCTTGTTTTCTCTCAGAAACTCATCCTGGTTCATTTCGGAAGGCGTACCGACGAATATCCGCAGGTGATGAGCGTCGGGAAATGACCGCCATCATCGGCCTGGCCATGATCATCCGCGATGGCCAGAATTCAACCCTGCAGTGACGCTTGTCATGGCTAATTATTTGAACTAGAGGCACTTTTAATAGTCTATTCGCCCAACTCCTCTTAACTCAAAATATCATGACTACCGAAAAAGCAAGACTCAATGAAGCCAAGGAAAAGAAGGCTCTTTGGAAAAAATGGGGGCCTTACCTGAGCGACCGCCAATGGGGTACCGTCCGCGAGGACTATAGCGAGAACGGAGATGCGTGGAACTTTTTCACCCACGACCAGGCCCGGTCCCGCGCCTACCGCTGGGGGGAAGACGGCATCGCCGGGATCTCGGACGACAAGCAGAGGCTCTGCTTCGCACTGGCGCTTTGGAACGGAAAAGATCCGATTCTCAAAGAACGTCTTTTCGGTCTGACCAACAGCCAGGGCAACCACGGCGAAGATGTGAAGGAGTACTACTTCTACCTGGACAGCACACCCACGCACTCCTACATGAAGTGCCTGTACAAGTACCCGCATGCCGCCTACCCTTACGAGGACCTGGTCAGGGTCAACGGGCAACGCAACCGCCGGGACATGGAGTATGAGTTGATCGACACCGGCGTCTTTAACGAAAATCGCTACTTCGATGTGTTCATCGATTACGCCAAGGGAGGCACCGATGACATCCTCATCAGGATATCCGTGGCCAACCGGGGGCCCGAAGCAGCAGACATTCACCTGCTTCCCACCCTTTGGTTCCGCAACGATTGGTCCGCCTGGATCCATGAAGCCAACCGGGCCACCGTGAAGCCAATCATCCGCAAGGTAAATGGTCCCTCTTCCTGCAGTACCGTCGAAGCCAGCCACACGAAGCTGGGCACATTCCAGATGTATTGTGAGGGCAATGTACCCCTCCTTTTCTGTGAGAACGAGACCAACCACGAGCGCCTGTTCCCGGGGCAGAAGAACGAGAGCCCCTTTGTCAAAGACGGCATCAACGATTATGTCGTGCAGGGCAAATCCAATACCGTGAATCCCGACCAGAAGGGAACAAAAGTTGCTCCTCATTACAAACTGACCGTGCCGGCCGGCAAGACGCAATCGATACGGCTCCGGCTGACGGATGTCGACGAATCAGCCCTTTCCGAACCGTTCGTCAAGTTTGATGAGATCTTCGCTGACCGTCTGCGTGAGGCCGACGAATTCTACCAATCCGTGACGCCGGCCTCGGTGGGCAAGGATGAAGCCAACGTCATGCGCCAGGCTCTCGCCGGCATGCTGTGGAGTAAACAGTATTTCTTCTTTGACGGGAACAGCTGGCTCAACGAACATAATTCCAACCCGCTGCACACAGGCTATCGCAATGCCCGGAACTCGGAGTGGTATCACATGCTCAATGAAGATATCATCTCCATGCCCGACAAGTGGGAATATCCCTGGTACGCGGCGTGGGATCTGGCTTTCCACTGCCTGCCCTTATCGATCGTCGATCCTGACTTTGCCAAAGATCAGCTTCGGTTGATGCTCAACCCCAGGTACCTGCATCCCAACGGCCAGATGCCCGCGTATGAATGGAACTTCAGCGATGTCAATCCGCCGGTCCATGCGTTTGCCACCTTATTCCTACACCGGACCGATAAAGCCATCAAGGGCACGGAAGACTTCGATAACCTGAAACTGAACTTTAACAAACTGTTGCTCAATTTCACCTGGTGGGTAAACCGCAAGGACCGCTTCGGAAAGAACGTCTTTGAGGGAGGGTTCCTGGGTCTCGACAACATTGGTGTCTTCGATCGCAGTGCGGCCCTGCCTACCGGCGGTCATCTCGAGCAGGCCGACGGAACGGCCTGGATGGCATTGTTCAGCCAGAACATGATTGAACTCGCGGCAGAACTCGTCAAGTACGACCCGGCCTACGAGGAAATGGTATTCAAATTCATCGAACACTTCCTCTTCATCGCCGCGGCCATGAACCGCCCGGGTGCGGAGGGCATGTGGGACGAAGAGGACGGATTCTATTACGACTTGCTCCGCCTGCCTGACGGCAGCGGGCACCGGCTGAAAGTACGGTCTATGGTCGGGCTATTGCCCTTGTGTGCCGCCACCGTGATCGATAAAGAACAGCGCGACCTCGTACCCCGGGCCATCGCCGGCATGACGGAGCGAATTCGCCGCATCCCTTCGCTGACAGACTCCATCCACCCGATCGGCCCCAATCACCGGGGTGTAAACGACCGAGGCCTGTTGTCGCTTGTCACCGAGGACCGGCTGCGCCGCATCCTCACCCGGATGCTGGATGAAAATGAATTTCTCGGACCTCATGGTCTCCGGGCTCTCTCCAAATTCCACGAAAAGAACCCGTACATCTTCTACGTAGGCAACCAGGAGCACCGTGTAGACTACCTGCCGGCCGAGTCCGACAGCGGCATGTTTGGAGGAAACTCCAACTGGCGCGGCCCCGTCTGGATGCCGGTCAACGTGCTGATCATTCGCGCCTTGCTGCAGTACTACCTGTATTATGGCGACAATTTCAAGATCGAGTGCCCCACCGGCTCAGGCAAACTGATGAACCTGTTTGAAGTGAGCAAGGAAATCGCCAACCGGCTGATCAGCATCTTCACGCGCGACAAGGACGGTAACCGCCCGGTCTTCGGCGGATCTGAGAAGTTCCAGAAAGACCCGTATTGGAAAGATAACCTCCTGTTCTACGAGTACTTCCACGCCGATAACGGGGCCGGCCTTGGCGCCAGCCACCAGACGGGATGGACAGGTGCAGTGGCCAAGCTGATCGAACTGTTCGGCTACCTGGATGCCCAAAACTCACTGGAAGCCGGCAAGAAAGCCGCCTTCGAAAAGGAGGTTGGGACCAAAAGGAAGAAGAAAGAACCGAAGCATGAACTGTCGCTGAATTGACGATCAGTCAGTCCAATCAACCGGATCAGCCTCCTGGTCCGGTTGATTTCTTTTCCATTCAGCCAGGAGAAAGTGTGTTATGAAAGATCAACCCTCCTCCTTCCAACTATTCCTTTCCGAGTTCATCGGTACCGCGCTCCTGCTATTGATTGGCCTTTCCCTGGTCATTTTCATGTTTGGCACCGGCAGCCCGATGGCGGAGATCATTCCGAGTGTGACCACCCGGCGCATCATTACAGGTTTCCTGTTTGGAGGCTGGGGAGCCACCATTTCCCTGACCAACATCGGCAAGGTCAGCGGGGCGCATATCAACCCAGCGGTGACCATGGTATTCCTGCTCTTCAAGAAGATTGAGATGAAGTCGGCGGGATTCTATGTACTTGGGCAACTCACTGGCGCCATTGTGGGATGCCTTCCCCTACTGGCTTGGGGATCGATGGGCCGAAGCCTTTCTTTCGGCGCCACCACGGTAGGCACGGGCTACAGCACCACCATGGCCCTCGCCGGTGAAGTGATTACGACGTTCATCATGGTCTCGGGATTGGTTCTCTTCATTGGGTTCCGTCACCTTCGCATGTACACCCCGGCGATCTTCCCAATCATTTACGCCATCATGGTCCCGCTCGAGGCCGCCATTTCAGGGACCAGCACCAATCCCGCCCGCAGCCTCGGGCCGGCGGTTATCTCCGGTGAGTGGCATGACTGGTGGATCTACTGGGTGGGACCTTTCGCCGGCGCGTTCCTTGCCAGCCTCGCCTTGAGTTTTGTCGCCAAGCAAATAACCGTTGCCAAATTGTACCACTTTGACAACCAGCAGGACGCACTGCTGCGCAGTAAGAAATCCAATTCCACTCATGAAAATGTCCCATTTGTCAAGAGCGGGCCAACCGATGGCAGGGAGGTAACGGCCGTCAAATAGCCTGTCAGATCGCCTGACCTTGTTCGACCGACAGTTTAGTCATTATATAATCCCATCCACGGGCCATTGACAGTTCAAGAGTGGAGTCCCCTATTTCGGACTCCTTTATCCATTATTCGACCCCAGGAAGCTATTTTCCGGGTGACACGAGCCCGGCCACAAACCGCCGTCCTGCGCAGGATTAGGCCCAAAAGTGATTTATGTCATTTTATCAGCCTGGGAACGGGTCTACATTTTCGACAGCTTTTGAACCTAGAAATCAGCGCCAATGACCAAGATCATAGAACATCTCGAGGACGTCACCATCCGTTTTGCCGGTGACTCGGGCGACGGCATGCAGCTCGTCGGCACCCAATTCTCAGAAACCTCCGGATTTGCCGGGAATGAAGTCAACACATTCCCTGACTACCCCTCCGAAATCCGTGCCCCCGAAGGCACCCTCTACGGCGTCAGCGCCTTCCAGGTTCACTTCGGCACCCACAACATACACACCCTGGGCGACTACATCGACGTGCTGGTGGCCATGAACGCCTCCTCCCTGAAAGTCAATAA
>JAEUUE010000022.1 GCA_016787605.1 Cyclobacteriaceae bacterium | reverse complement strand
TTTACCTGACCTGACGACCCAGGTGACGGCATCGACGAACTGCGCCCCGGGCCTGGAGAACGGGGTAGCTGAAGTACTGACGGTTGACGGCACGGCGGTAGGAGTGGCGACAGGCTACACGTACGTATGGACTGGCCCTGTAGCACCGGCCTTCCCGGTAGGCGGGGCGAACAATTCAACCACGGCTCAACTTATCAAAGTTCAGGGTGGAGCCGGCTATGATTACACGGTTCTGGTGACCAACCAGGCGAACGGGTGTCAGACGAGTCTCGCTGTAAATGTGAACGACGCAAAAGTGCTGCCGGTGCTGACCCTGACCCCGCAGCCCAACACGATTTGTGATGCGACAAAGGCGATTGGCGGTGCGTTTGACGGCCAGGTCCAGGCGGTCATCAATAACATACCCGGTGGAAGCACCGTGAATGATTACTTCTTCAACTGGAGCGTAGGTGCCGATGGCAATGGTGTTGACAATCTGCCTGGACTTGACGTGGGCAATTATTCCGTAACCGCGCTGCATAACATCACCGGTTGTCAATCCATCGTGTACACTGCCCAGGTGACCAGTGCGAAGACGCTTCCCGCGATCACCATGGCAGAGGTTCCGTCAACGAATTGTGCAGGTGGCGCACCCGACGGCGTAGCCCGGGTTACCAATGTGGTGCCCAACGGCAAGACGTATGACTATCGCTGGTTTGATGGCAATTCAACCGCCAGCCCTGCAGGACCTGTGACGCTGGCCTCTGCTTTGACCACCAACGACTATACGAATGTCCAGGGAGGAATTGTTGGAGTTACCCCGATACAATACACGGTTGAGGTGCTTATCCTGGAGACGGGATGCAGCAATACGGCTACTGTGGCTGTCTCCGATGACAGTGAAGTTCCGGTGCTCGGCCCCCTGACGCCGACAGACAATACCAATTGCGGCCCAGTGAAGAACGGAGAGGCGACCGTCTCGACGCTGACCTATCGCGGCAACCCGGTATTGCCGGCGAGTTTCGGTGACTACACCTTTACCTGGTCCGGCGGTACGCAGGGACCCCCGCAAACCATCACGGCGGCGGCCGCAGGAGCTTACACGCTCACTGCCCAGAACAATATCAGCAAGTGCACATCCAACCCGGTTTCGGTTACCATCCAGGATAATTTGTTTATCCCGGTCATCGACATAGTTGATGTGGAGCAAACCTCCTGTAATCCGCTGACGCCGAATGGATCACTGACGGCCACGATCAATGAAGCGAGCATCGGGGGCGGGGCAGGAGTGACGGCCGGATACACATTTACCTGGATCGATGATGTCACGGCGGCATCAACAGGTTCCAATGCCATCAGCAACCTGAAAGGGGATCAGACCTATACCATTACGGCTTTTCGCGACGCCACGCAGTGCTCGCGTACGCAGACGATCTACCTGGGAGAAACCCTGACGGTTCCCACGGTGACGGTCGTACCCACGCACCTGACCATTTGTGTTCCTCCCAATGGTTCGTTAACAGCGACGCCGTCACCGGCCAGCGCGTACACGTTCTTCTGGTACAACGGCAACGATGCGCCCGACGAAGACTTTGTGATCAACAACTTTGATGACAATACGAGTGGTGCAACCTACTCAGGCCTTATACCCGGTGATTATACGGTCGTGGTGAGAGATAATGCCACGCAATGCCGTTCCAACCAGGTCATTACGGCGGTGCTTGATAACTCACCGAAAATCTTCCCGGTCGCGGCCAACGCCAATATTCCTACCGATTGTAATACGGGCAATGGGGCCTTGACTGGAGGGGTTAGGCTCACCAACCCGGTGCTGACCTTCAGCGCCTTGGCGGCCACTGACCAACTGACCACTTCGGCTGCGCTCGGACTGGCTGTCAATGATCCGGTATCGATCAAGCGCGACGGGGTACTTGCCTTGCCGTTGCCGCTGGAGGAGAACAAGATCTATTTCATTAAGACCATTGCCGGCAATGTCATAACGCTCTCCCTGACCGCAGGGGGCGCCACGATCGACCTGACCGCCGACGGGAACGGCACAATCAGCGATGTCATTACCGCCGGCTTCACTTTTGAATGGTACGCCGGTGTTCCATCTCCGACGGACCCGCTGCTGGGTTCCATTAATTACTTCACCAATCCACCGGTGTATTCCGCCGGCGCCTTGAGTGCGTCGCAGAACCTCGGCGGTCTGAATACGGGCTTGTATACGCTCCAAGCTACGAATACGGTCACTGGCTGCAAGGCTTATATCCCTCATACGCTTCCGTTTATCGGTTCTCATGCCGTAGTGAAGATCAACAAGACCAATAGCACGCTCTGCCCGTACACCATCGGGAACGGCTCCATTGAAATACAAATCGAAGACCCGATCACGGCCCCGCCGGCGGTCGACCAGACGGATTACATCGTTCGACTTTTTAACGGGGTGACCCAACTGATTCCTCCGGGTGACTTTATTCCGCCCGTTCCGGTGGCCCCCTTTGTTGTCACGAATACGCTGGCCCCGGGTTCCTATGTCGTGGAAGTGGAAGAGACCTACTCGGGCTCCAATTGCAAGATCTTCCAGGATGTGATTATTGACGCCGACGCCCTGCCTCCG
>JAEUUE010000008.1 GCA_016787605.1 Cyclobacteriaceae bacterium | reverse complement strand
GCCGCGGCCATCATGGGGTTGAAGTTGCGGGCCGTGCCGCGATACATCAGGTTGCCGAGAGAGTCGCCTTTCCACGCCTTGACCAGGGAGAAGTCGGCGCGAAGCCAGCGCTCCATGAGATATACTTTTCCGTCAAAGGTTCTCGTCTCCTTGCCTTCCGCTACTTCGGTGCCGACGCCGGCGGGTGTAAAGAATGCGGGAATGCCGGCTCCGCCTGCCCGGATCCGCTCGGCCAGCGTACCTTGGGGAATGAGTTCCACTTCCAGTTCGCCGGAAAGCAACTGCCGTTCGAACTCCTCGTTTTCTCCGACGTAGCTGGAAATCATCTTTTTCACTTGCCGTGTCTTGAGCAGCAGGCCAATGCCGAAATTATCGACGCCGGCATTATTGGAAATGCAGGTCAGTCCTTTGGTGCCTTTGCGCAACAGGGCGGCCAGGCAATTTTCCGGGATGCCCGACAGACCGAAGCCTCCGACCATCAGGACGGCGTTGTCCGGGATGTCCCGGATGGCTGCCTCGGCATCCTTTACCACTTTTTTGATCATGTGCTGAAGTTAAGGTCCTTTACCGCTTCAAGGCCTCAAGGGCCAGTTGCTTGTCGAGGTGCAGTTGTTGCTTGAGGGCTTCCAGGTCCCTGAATTTGCTGTCGGTACGCAACAATTGCTCGAAAGTAACCGTGAGCGTTTCACCGTAAATATCGCTATCAAAATCAAAGATGTTCACTTCAATGGTCCGTTTTATGCCGTTCACCGTCGGGCGGTTGCCGATGTAAAGCATGCCGCCGTACCAGCGGTCACCATGGAGGACCCTGACGGCGTAGATTCCGTCGGCGGGCACCAGCTTGAAGTGAGACTCAATGGCGAGGTTGGCCGTAGGATAACCCATGACACGGCCAAGCTTGTCGCCTTTCACCACCAATCCGCTAATGCTGTAGGAGCGTCCCAGGAAATGACGGGCTGTGGTGACGTCACCGCTCTCGAGCGCGCGCCGGATCTTCGACGAGCTTACCGTGACGTGGTCAATGTCCTGCGCGGGAATCTCCTCTACGTCAAAGCCCAGCGCCGGCGCGTTGGCGCGGAGCAGTTCAAAACTCCCTTCCCGGTTTTTGCCAAAATGATGATCGTACCCGATGACCAGTTTACGGGTTCCTATGGCGTCGATGAGAATCTTGTGGATGAATTCCAGCGACGAGAGCTGGGAAAATTCCTTGGTGAACGGGATGCGAACCAGGTGCTGGATGCCTTGCTCTTTGAGCAATTCGGCCTTCTCTTCAAAGGTGTTCAGCAACTTCAGCGTCTGGTCTTCCGGTTTGAGTACGAGCCGGGGATGGGGCCAGAAGGTGATCACCACGGTTTCCCCGCCATGCCGCTGGGCGACCTCTTTCACACGGTCGAGAATCTTCCGGTGCCCGAGGTGAACGCCGTCGAAGGTACCGCTGGTCACCACAGCAAACGGCAACCGGGTAAAGTCTCCGGGAGAATGGTAGATCTTCATGGGTCCTGCGGTTGAACGGGAAGAGGCTGGTCGGCAAAACGGCGTTGTATCTGCTCCAGTGTTTCGGCTTGGTCCAGGGTGAAGGATCCGATCCTCGTGCGGCAAAGGCTGGAGAGATAGGCTCCGACACCCAGTTTTTGCCCGAGGTCATGGGCGAGGCTGCGGATATAGGTTCCTTTGGAACAAACCACGCGAAAATCAACTTCCGGGAATCGGCAATTCGTGATTTCAAATTCACGCACCTCTACGGCCCGGGGCTTCAGCTCTACGGCCTTGCCTTTTCGCGCCATATCGTACGCTCGTTTACCTCCCACCTTGATGGACGAATGCGCCGGGGGTACCTGTTCAATGTTTCCTACAAACGCCTGGGCGGCTTGCTTCACCTGGGTGGGTGTTATTCCTGCAGTATCCACGGCTGTCGTGGGTTCGGTCTCCAGGTCGTAGGAGGGGGTCGTTTGTCCGAGAACCAACGTCCCGGTGTATTCCTTTTCCTGGGCCTGGAACGTATCGATTTGCTTGGTCATTTTGCCCGCACAGATGATGAGCAGCCCGGTGGCCAGTGGGTCGAGGGTGCCGGCATGGCCGATCTTCCGGGTATGGAGTATGTAACGCAGCTTGTTCACCACGTCAAAACTGGTCCACTCCAGTGGCTTATTGACCAGCAGTACGATGCCTTCTTCGGTATTCATTAAAGCATCGGAAGGTCGGCTCCGAAATAGTACAGGACAAGGATGATCAGGCCGACGATAATCCGGTAATATCCAAAGATACGGAACCCGTGGCGGGTAAGGTATTCAATAAACAGCTTGATGGCTGCCATCGCGACGAGGAAGGCCACCACATTGCCGACGGCCAGCAGCATCCATTGATCGGCGCCAAAGGCATTACCCTCGAGGTAAAACTTGCCCAGTTTATACACCGTGGCGGCCAGCATCGTAGGGATGGCCAGGAAGAAGCTGAACTCGGCGGCGGTGCGGCGGTTGAGACCGACGGCAAGGCCTCCGATGATCGTGGCCGCCGAACGGCTCACGCCGGGAATGAGGGCCAGGCACTGGAACATCCCGATCTTCAACCCCCGCGGGTAGGATACGGCGGTGGACCCGAGTTCCGCGGTACGGGCGAAGAGCTTATCGACAAACAGGAGCACGATACCGCCCGCGATCAGCATCCAGCCGACCACGTCCGCGCGCTCCAACAAAGCATCGATCAAATCGTTCAGCAAGAATCCGGTGACGGCGGCGGGAATAAAGGCCACGGCGAGCACGAAATAGAACTTGAGCGTTTGCCAGAATCGCTTCCAGTAGAGGACGATGACCGAAGTAATGGCGCCAAACTGGATGGCGATGGTGAACGCTTTGACAAAAGGATCCGCGGCAATACCCATGGCCGTGGAGCCGATGATCATATGACCCGTCGAAGAGATCGGCAGGAATTCGGTGATGCCTTCAATAATTGCCAGAATAATGGCCTGAACCAGCGACATGGATTACCGGTCGGACGGCCGGTGAAGAATGGCAAAGATTTCCACAATGAAGCCGGCCATCACGATGATGGGTCCGATGGTCAGTCCCAACACTCCAAAGCCGTGGGGTTCGGTATCCAGGGTCATGATGGTATAGCCAACGACGAGGATGATCAGGCCAAGGATCATCAACTGGTAGTTCTTCTTTCCAAAGGGGAGTTTGCTCATGCGATCGTTACTCGTTACTCGTTATTCTACTATCCACAGCCCACTTTCCACTTTTCAGTACAATTCGTCCAGGGACAGCCTGAGGTACTTGCTTACTGCACGCCAGGAGCTGAGGGCGGCCACAAAAATACCCAATGCCAGCAGACTGGCAAGCAGCACAAGAAGCCGATCCTGGTTTTCCAGTAGCTTCAGTTCTTCGACACGCCGGTTGCCGTAATAAAGCAATGCCCATAGCATTCCGGAGGCGATCAGCCCGGAAAGTGCGCCCAGGGCCATTGACCGGAGAATGAACGGTCCCTGGATAAACAGCCGGGTGGCGCCGACCAATTGCATGCTGCGGATAAGAAACCGCTGGCTGAAGAGCGCCAGCCTCAGTGTATTGTTGATGAGAAGGACGACAACCACCAGCAATACCCCGGCGATGCCCAGCAGTACCAGTCCGATCTTGGCCACGTTTCTGTTCACCGACTCAATGAGGCTTTCCACGTAATACACCTGGAAGACGATTTTTTCTTTTTCAAGCCGGCTCTTGATCTCGGCCAGTTTCTTCTTGTCCTGGAAGGCGGGATCAACGGTAACGAGGAAGGCGTCGCGCAAGGGGTTCTCTCCCAGGAATTTCTGAAAATCTTCCCCGGTGTCCTGGATGAACTGCCTGGCAGCTTCCTGGCGGGAGACAAACGTGAGTGTTTTGCGCGTGGAATCCTTGAGAATGAAATCTGACGCTTTCAGTTTCTTTTCCAGGGCCGCTTTCTCTTCATCGGTTGCGGTGTTTTTCAGGTAGACCTGGATACGTACATTTTCCTTGACCAGCCGCCCAAGTTCCTGGCTGTAGATCAGGAGGATACCGAACAGCCCGATGACAAAGAGGGCCAGCGTAATGCTGAGTACCACGCTGATAAACGGGTAGCTTCCGAATTTCCTGTATTTGTTGCGGTAATCGGCTGCCATGAAGCGACAAAGATAGCAAGCCTTGCGCAGAAACGGGTAAGAAAAAACCCCTCCGGGAAGGGGTTTGTCTCGTTACCGGCTTCGGTAATCACGAAGCTTTTGCAGCAACTTGCCGTCGCGGATCGGGGCCAGGGGCGTGAGGGCCGCCTGCGACTCGTCGAGCAGGTAGTAATTCTCCCGGTAGAAAAGGAAGACTGCGTGGCTGTCGCCGTTGATCTCCAGGATCTCGTAAAGATTCCGGTCAAAGGGCCCAAAGAGGTGCAGCTTTCCTTCAACAAACTGGTAATGGAAAGTGTACTTCTTGTCGCCCGGCTGGGTGACGACCTCTATCTTCGAAACGGTCAACTCGGAATGAGCAGCGGGTGCCTGGGTCGACTGGGGTTCTTTGGTTTCCGTAAACTCAGCCGAAGGATCAACAACCTGGATGTCGGGCTTCTGGACCGGGCTGACTTTTGGCTGGGACTTGGTATCCGGCACGGAATTCTTCTCGGCGGGTGTCGCCAGAGGAGTAGCATCCCGTTGGGTGCCAGGTTTAGCAGGTGCGGGAGAAGGCTCCGGCTGGATGGTCATTTCCGGTGAACGCGAGTCAGGAATGGCTGTTTCGTCATCCTGGAAGTAGAAATAAATTCCGGTGGAGATGGCGGCGATGGTGATCACGCCGGCGGCCACCTGTCCGGCACTCCAACCCGAGGAGGGAACAGGAACCTGCTGAAGCATCTGCTTGAGCTGGGCGGCGCGTGCCTGCTGCACGGTCTTGATGATCTTCTCCTGGAGGGCCAGCTCCTCGCGCAACGCCGGGTCTCCGGCCAGGGCCTGCTCAAAGCTGGACCGCTCTTCGGCCGATAACCGGTTGGTGAGATAGTCGTCTATTTTATCAAAATTCGTCATACGGTTCAATCCAAAAAGTCCCGCTCGGAGTACTGGGCTTTGACCAGTTCGTCGAGCTTCTGTTTGCACTTGTATTTCTTCGTTTTGGCGGTGTCCGTGTTGGCGAAGCCGAGCCGGTCGGCGATCTCCTGCATGGACAGTTCGTCAAAGTAGTAGTACATAAGCACCTTCTTGCACGTGTCGCCCAGTTGTTCCAGGCAATGAGCAATGATCTTCTCGCGTTCCGGGGTGTCGAAGTCCATCGCTTGCGGCGAATCCTTCTCTTCGTTCGACAGCCTCTTCTTCCGCTCGAGCTCTTTTCTCCACAGGTTTTGGCAAATGCTGTAGATGTAGGTGCTCATCTTCGACGTAAGGACCAGGTTGCCGGAGCTGGCTTTCTGCCAGAACACGACCAGGGCATCCTGGTATACGTCACGCGCCTCTTCTTCGGTACCACTGTTGGTGATGACCAGCTTGGTCATCATCCGGTAGTACTTTTTGTAAACGACTTCCAGGGCCTTTTCGTCACCCTTTTGGATGCGCTCGAAAAGGTCCTTTTCGTTCATCTCAGCGCTCGACTTGAATACGCGGTAGGCCAAGGGGGTAACCGGGTTTTAGGTTAAAAGGCAGGTTTTTGGGGTCAAACGCACGGTAGGTTCCGTCAATGGCTTCAGTCGGCTCGCTGCCATGTCTGAGTACGGTAGAAGGGGCCCCAGTAACCCCTCACCTTAAGAACTTTTCCTTCCAGCCAGATCTTTGACCGGTAGACCCGGCCATTCTCCGGGTCCAGGATGTCGCCGCCCGCGTATTCTGAGCCCGATTTCACCAGGTTCCGGATGATCTCCATGCCGATGATCTTTTTATTGAACCGGGGGTCTTCAGGACTGCACTTCTTGCATACCGGGTCGGGCTCCAGGTTGGGCCGTGGGAATATCTTGACCACTCGCCCAAAAACCTTGCCCTCCAGTTCCAGGATTTCCACGATGGACCGGGGCTCCCCGGTATTGTCATCAATGGTTTTCCACTTGCCCACAATAGTCCCCTGGGCGGCCAACGGGCCGGCAGCCAGCAGGAACAATAGTCCGGTCAACACAATGCGCATGGCGAAAACTTTTGCAGCGAATGTAAACAAAAAAGCCTCCGGGTCGGGAGGCTTTTTTGGTTTGAGACCTGGTTATTTCATGACCGCGGTGCTGTCGGTTGCCGCAGGCTTTTCAGCCATGGGATCTTCATGCAGGATGATGGTCACATCGGGCTGGGGAGCCTTGGTCTGCGTGGGCAGGGCCACCAGCGGAGCGATGACGAGTGCCACCACGGACATCAGTTTCAGCAGGATGTTCAGCGAAGGTCCGGAAGTATCCTTGAAGGGATCGCCCACGGTGTCGCCAACCACGGCGGCCTTGTGCGGATCCGACTTCTTGTAGTACATGGTTCCGTTGATTTCGACACCTTCTTCAAAGCTCTTCTTGGCATTGTCCCAGGCACCACCGGCATTGGCCTGGAAAATGGCCATCAGTACACCAGTAACCGTTACGCCGGCGAGCATGCCGCCGAGAGCCTCCACGCCGAAGCCGGGCAGGAAGGCGATCACCACAGGTACGACGACGGCCATGAGACCGGGAACGATCATTTGTTTCAAAGCAGCCTGCGTAGAGATCTCCACGCACTTGCCATATTCTGCCTTGCCATCTGCTTCCTGGAAAATCCTCTGATCATCGGCAGACCAATCTTTCATTTCCTTGTCCCCGTTGCGCTTCATCGCGTCCAGGGCGGCCTTCAGGGCAGGGATGGTGGTGAACTGGCGGCGCACTTCTTCGATCATGCGCATGGCGGCACGTCCGACAGCGCCCATCGCGAGGGCTGAGAACACAAACGGGAGCATGCCCCCGATAAAGAGACCGGCCATCACGTTAGCTTTCGACACATCGATCGTGCTCACGTGTGCCGTGGTCATGAAGGCACCAAAAAGGGCCAGGGCGGTGAGGGCGGCGGAAGCAATAGCAAAACCTTTACCGATAGCGGCGGTCGTGTTACCCACGGCATCCAACTTGTCGGTGCGGGAACGAACTTCTTTGGGAAGCTCCGACATCTCGGCGATCCCTCCGGCATTGTCGGAGATGGGTCCGTAGGCGTCAACGGCCAATTGGATACCGAGGTTGGAAAGCATACCCACAGCGGCAATGGCGATACCATACAAGCCTCCGAATGCGAAAGCGCCGATAATGGAGACGGCAATGATAAGGATGGGCCACAGGGTAGACATCATGCCCACGCCGAGTCCGGCGATGATGTTGGTGGCTGCCCCGGTGGAAGACTGGCGAACGATGGAGTTCACGGGCTTCTTGCCCATCCCAGTATAATATTCAGTAATCAATCCGATGACGACGCCGGCAACCAGGCCGATTACGGTCGCGTAGAAGATACCCGTAGAGGTATACAACGTTCCTTTAACCGGATCTTCCCAGGCGTACAGGGGATCCTGGAACCACCACTCGGCCGGAAGCATCCACTTGATGATGAACCAGGAGGCAGCAATCATGATCAGCGAGGAAACAATCTCGCCGGTGTTGAGTGCTTTTTGAGGATCACCGCCTTCTTTCACTTTCACGAAGAACGTTCCGAGGAAGGACATCACGATACCTACGCCGGCAAGTACCAGCGGCAGGAGCACGGCGGAGAGTCCCTGGAAGTTGTCGCTGAAACCGGGCACCATGAAAGCAGCACCGAGCACCATCGTACCGACAATAGAACCCACATAGGATTCAAACAGGTCGGCACCCATGCCGGCCACGTCACCCACGTTGTCACCCACGTTGTCGGCGATGGTGGCGGGGTTGAGCGGGTGATCTTCCGGGATACCGGCCTCTACTTTTCCGACGAGGTCGGCGCCGACGTCAGCTGCCTTGGTGTAAATACCGCCGCCCACGCGCGCAAAGAGAGCGATGGAGGAGGCGCCGAAAGAAAATCCGGTAATCACGGTGATCACCTGGTTCAAACCGGCTTGAGAGTCTACGCCGAAGACTTGTGAATAAATGATAAAGAGAATG
This sequence comes from Cyclobacteriaceae bacterium, assembly GCA_016787605.1. GTDB lineage: Bacteria > Bacteroidota > Bacteroidia > Cytophagales > Cyclobacteriaceae > ELB16-189. The sequence continues at coordinate 20,290 of JAEUUE010000008.1, read as the reverse complement.
CTTAGACCAAGGACGCCGATGGCGACCACACCCATACCCATTACCGAGCCGCCAGTGAAGGCCACTTCGAGGGCTTTACCCAAGCTGGTGCGCGCCGCATTCGTCGTGCGAACGTTGGCTTTGGTAGCCACGCGCATGCCGATGAACCCGGCGAGGGCAGAGCTGAATGCACCCAGAACAAACGAAACGCCCACGAGGGGGGAAGAGGTTTCACTATTGGCCGTGACACCCAGGAGGATGGCCACGCAGGCCACAAAAATGACAAGGACTTTGTACTCCGCCTTGAGGAAGGCCATCGCACCTTCAGCGATATGGTCCGCGATCTTCTTCATCTTGTCGGTGCCGGCGTCCTGGCTGGCCACCCAGGCGCTCTTCCAGATGACGTAGATAAGCCCGATGACTCCGAAGAGGGGCAGGTAATACACTAAGTTTTGCATGGTTATAGGATCAGGTTTACGTTATTCCGCCTTTGTTTCTGCGGGGGTATCAAAAATGACCCGCAAATATAGAACAAGCCAAAATATTCCCAAAAAGGGGCTTTTCAGGCCGGGAACAAAGTCTTGAAGGCGGCCCAGAATTTTCGCTTGACCGTTTCGTCGCGGAGGAGGACATCGAGGGGTTCGGAGATCACCATTTCGGTTGTCGGCGTCGAGATCTTCTCATTGAGCACAAAGCCGGGTTGGGGTTCTACGAAGGCGACCAGCCGTTCAGGCATATCGCTCCAGCCCGAAAGGTCAAGTTTTTCCTGGCAGACCATGCGCACGGACTCGGGCCGATGACCAACGGCCACCAACAGCTTGGTCAATGCCTCCCGGCTGGGTTCAGATTGTTCACTCCATGGTTTGTTCAGTACCACGACCAGCGGTGCGTGGAACGAGTAGATTTCTTCAGGATATGTGGCTATGAAAAGCGATGACATGATATGAATCGGGGAAATGCTAAAATAGGAGGAATTGCAAACCAAACGTTATCTGTGGGGATGTGAATGTGTAGTCTTCTTCCGGAGGTAGTGGGATGCCATTGGAAGCACTCAGGTAAGTCCGATGTGCCAGGGAGTAGAATACGGCCACAGACATGGTGAAAAAAACGGTATGGTTACTGTTTAGGGGCTTCGCGTTCAGGAAGCGTACACCGTATTTCTGGTACGTTTCGGTGAAGTAGATAACCGCAACCTGGCTACTCCCAGAAAAATCCTGATTGATGAACGGATTTGATTCAAGCTGATGTGCCTCCAGATATACCGCGAGGTGATTCCGGTCGCGGTTGTCGATGGTCTGGTATCCAATCCTTATCCGAATGCCTTTGCAGTTGTTATTAAGCCAGGGCGTAGTCATGCCAAAAGGTCCCCATTGGTAGCTCATGCCGCTGGTAATGGCAACCTGATAACCTGCTTGCATCGAAAGTTTGTTGTTTGAATTCTTCGGCAGTTCGCCCCCCACATAGAACTCACCGAAGGTGTTGTATCCAATCGATATGATTTTTGTCGAAGTCGGTTGTGTTTCCCAGGGTTTATCCGGCTTGGAGTTTTCCAACGGAAGTTGGGCAATGGTGTCAGGCCCGGCCAACAGGGACGTTACCAGGAAGAACCGTCCGTACCTGTTCATACCCAAGGGGTTTACGTTCCTTCAAATATCGACTTTAATTCATTGGCTTCTGAAGGCTTCATTCGGCCCGAGAGGATCAGACGCAGTTGCCGGCGCCGTAAGGCACCATCATAAAGTTGCTTTTCCTCCTCGGTTTCGGGTACGACCTCGGGAATTTCCACGGGCCTGCCTTCGTGGTCAACCGCCACGAAGGTGAAATAGGCCGAATGGCTGGCTACCTTCTTAGCCTTGGGAATGTCTTCGGCCTCTACGTCGATTCGGATCTCCACTGATGAATTAAATGCCCTTGTGGCGCGCGCTTTCAGCGTCACGACGTTGCCCAGTTGAATGGGCGTACGAAACGATATGTTGTCTACCGACGCGGTTACCACAGTGCTGTTGCAGTGCTTCTGTCCCGCGATGGCGGAGACGACGTCCATCCAGTGCATGAGGCGTCCCCCCATCAGGTTGTTGAGCGTGTTGGTATCGTTGGGGAGGACCATCTCGGTCATACTCACAAACGATTCTCGCGGAGACTTCTTCTTACGGGTCATGGGTATTCAGTTAGTGTCGGAGGTCCAGCCTTCCTTGCCCAGGAGCGGAACGAATGCAAACGTATCAAATTCTTCCTTGCGGACCACGCCGTTCACCTTGGTAATCCGAACCATCACCTGCTTGTCGCGACCCCCCACGGGAATGACCAGCACACCGTGATTGGCCAGTTGGTGAATCAGGGAGTCTGGAACTACCGGCGCTCCGGCGGTCACGAGAATCTTGTCGTAAGGAGCACGTATGGGAAGTCCCTTGGATCCATCGCCATGAAAGAAGAACGGATGATAGCCGAGTTCCGGGAGGAACTCCTTCGTTCGGTCGTACAGTTTCTTGTTGTATTCGATCGTGTAGACTTTGGCGCCGAGTTCCATCAGCACGCAGGCCTGGTAGCCGGAGCCAGTCCCGATTTCCAGCACCTTGTCTCCCGGTTTCACCTGGAGCAATTCGGTCTGGAACGCAACGGTATAGGGCTGTGAAATGGTCTGCCCTTCACCGATAGGGAAGGCCTTGTCTTCATAGGCATGGCTGAGGAGGGCATTATCGAAAAACACGTGCCTGGGCACCTTTCCGATGGCCTCCAGGACGGCCTCGTCGCGTATGCCTTTTTGGCGGAGTTTCCTGACCAATTTGGCACGTAGTCCCCGCTGTCTGTAGTTGTCTTCGACCATCGATTATACCCCCAAAAAGGCCATTTTTAGCATGAAAACAAAGTTTTTTGATTTTCTTAGGAAAATTGAAAGCCATGCGCCTACTTTGAAGTCCTCTGAAATCACAGTGAAGTCTATTTTGCCATAGCGTTCAACTGTGTACCTGACCCGGACAGTAGGAGTGGCCAAAAACCACCCTCTACTGTAGGGGCCAGGAGAGATCCAGAGAACCCCCAAATCAGCCCTTTTAAGGGCTTTTTTATTGCCCAATCAATACAAAAGGTGCCCAGTAGAACGGGGCGGAATAGGGTAGTTGATCCCTGAGCTTCATTTTCGCCTCCTGGAGGGCCACCCGGGGAGATACATTGGGCCGGCCTACCAGCTGACGATAAAATTCCGTCATCAGTTCCGCCGTGGATTCATCTGCTACCCGCCAATACGAAACGACAATCGACCGGGCCCCGGCGTACACCAGCGCACGCGAAAGTCCGATCACTCCTTCACCCTTCGAGTATTTCCCCAGCCCCGTCTCACACGCCGAAAGCACGGCGAGATCGGCGTTGAGTTTCAGATTGAAAATCTCTCCCGAGAAAATGTTCCCGTCTTCCGCATCGGTTTCCTGGAGGAAGATTCGGCTGAGTGCGGGAGACTCTTCGTCGACAATTCCATGCGTGGCAAAATGAAGGTAGCGGTAATCACTCAGCGCGCCTGACTTCACCAGGGATTCATTGGCCTGGGGACCCAGGGCGACAAAGGATTCTTTTCCGAACAGCGAGGAGATGGACTTTACCTCCTGCTGCGTAGCCGGCAAATCGGCGAGGTTGTCTTTTTCAGGGAACGTGATGGGGGCACAAAGAAAGATCGGCTTGGAGGCCCCGGAACGTTGGGCGCTCTTCTGAAGCAAAAGTCCGGCGGAAAACTCATAGCTCACGGCGGTTTGCTGGAGCAGGTACCTGAACGATTCAAACGCGATGGTCTTGGGAGCTTTTCCCACGATGAGCGCTTCAAAGGGCAATGTAGACAACCGCCCGGCCGGGATGATGATGGTCTCCTCGGCTTTGGGTACGCCGCGCAAGAGCAACCGTGACAAGGGCCGGGCCACGTCGTGGAAGACATCCGGGGCGTGGTAGTAGATTCCGTTGGTGAATCCTTTCACCAATCCCTCAAATTGCGGAGGCAGCGTCGACCGGTACAACCGAAGGCGCGAGGGTGTAATGACGAAGGAATACAGCTGTCCTGATTTTTCAGCCACGAAGTAACTTACGAGAACCTGCCCTTCGCGCAGTTGCCGCTGGACCTGGTCAAGGGAAGGCGTGGCCCGGTTGAATTTCAGGTTATAGTAATCAGGGTACGTGGCCTCGAGGTTGCGCTCAAAGGCTTCATAGTCACGGGTCGCTTCAAACAGTTGTTGCCGAAGCGCCGCCTCACGGTCTTCAGCGGGTTTCTGAGACAACTGCTGGATGAGAAGGGACAGGGTGGCTTTCAGTTGCTTTTCTTTTTCCAGCAATTCATTCGGGATACCGGCATAGGATTTTGCCTCGGCATCGGCAATGGATTCCTGGAGTACGGCTGACTTGCTTTTTTCAGCGAAAAAGAAGGCCAGTTCTTCATAGGACCGGGGGCGAATCGTCATTTCGCTGATGGCCTGGGCGACGCGAACCCCGCTTTCATAAACATCGCTGGCACTGGCACCCCATTCCAGCTTGTCAGCCTCGTTGGAACTGCCAAAGCGGATGTTCTCAATCAGGCTGTCGCAGGATTGAAGCGTGGAGAGCGCCATCGTGAGATCAGTCAGCCGGAGTGTTTTATTCAAATGCCTGGACTCCAGGGCTTCCGCCTTCAGTCGCAGGGAATACAGCAGCACTTTGGCATTGTAGTAGGAGTTGATCGGCGGATTGGCCGTGGACAGGCGGGAAGAAAAGGAGGGGGTGTTGGCAATCAACGCTTCCTGGAAGTGAGCCAGCGCAGCATCATAGGCTCCGTCGTTGGTGTCGAGGATACCCAGTTGGTTGAGCACGGCAGCGATGTCGGAATGTCGCTCGCCATAGGCGTTGCGATAGATGGCCAACGCACGGGTGAAGTAGTCTTTTGCTGCCCCGTTGTTGCGCATCTGGGCATAGGTCAGGCCGAGGTTGACGAGGGAAAAGGCCTGGTTGGGATGCCCGTTGGGATACAGTGTTTTCCAGATGGATTCCGCCGCCTCGAAATTATTGATCGCGTCGCCATACAGTTTGAGGTTGCGGTAAGCCAGACCGATGTTATTGTAGGCGATGGCAATCTTCCGGTGGGTTTTACCGTGGAGTTTTTCGTATACGGCCATGGCCATGTCGTAGTACTCCAGGGCTTTGTCCGGGTTGCTTTGACCATAGATGAGCCCGAGGTCGTTGTACGACGCGGCCATGTCCTCGCTGGCGGGTGGAAGGAGTTGCTCCCGGATGCGCAGGGCTGCCAATCCGTTCTCTTCGGCCTGTGCCATCTTGCCCTCGGCGAGGTAGGCGAAGCTCAGGGTGGACAGGCAACGCGCGGCCTCGAGGCTTTTGTCTTTTCCAGCATCGTGAAAGAGTTGCAGGGCTTGCTGGAGATTCTCCAGGGCCATGTCGTTGCGGGCCCGGTTGAGGTAGAAAAAGCCCACGGTAGTTTTCCACTCCGCGAGGACGCTTTTGGAGGTTTCCGCTACGGGCATGCGGCCAATCAGAATCTGCTCAGCCAACGGCAGCTTACCCTGTTGGATGAAAATTTCTGCCTGCTTGTTGTAGTAGCGCAGCTGCAGTTCACCTTCCGTTCGTGCGATGGCTTCACTCGCGGCCAGGCTGGCGGCTTCCAGGTCTCCGGTGCTGATGAGCGAATCCACGTGGGCCACGGAATGTTGGGCTTCAACCTTCCAGGCCAGGAGCAGCAGGATCAATGCGGTGGCCAGTGACTTCATCAGAACCGGTAGGAGTAACCCAATGACATCACAAACTCGCGCGTCAGCCCGTCGGGGTTGAAGTCTCGCTGTGCGAGTTTGTGCCCGAGCAGCAGGCGGATGCCTGACCGCGCATTGAAGCTGTAGCCAGTGGTGATGATTCCTGACAGGGCCAGCCCCTTGCCGACTTCACCTTCCGCGTTTTTCGTAACCCGCTTGCCCTGGAAGTTGGTGATCTCGTCGGCGGTGATGCGGTAAATGGGAAGCAGGCCAACGGTGAAATTGAAACGGGCCAGGCGGAAGTTGCGCTCGATGCGGAGCATCACATCCACGCCCCGCTGCAACTCCGTGGAATTGTCATACTGTTTGACGTAATCCAGCTTGGTTGGGTCGTTCGTTTGCCAGCGGTTCCAGTCAAACTGGTTTCCATTCCGGTTGAGGGCCACCTGGATTCCGGTGGCGAAAAGCCATTGTCGGTTGATCAGCGAAATCCCGGCGATCAGGTCATAGGTCCCCAGGCTGGTTTGATAGTACATGGGCAGGGAGTTGGGGCCTGTCTTGAGATTGGAATTATTGGTGGGCACCTTGGCACCGAAGGAAGCGTTGATGTCGAACCGGTCAGAACTGAAGATGTTTCGCGTGTAGCACAGCGAAATATCCCCGATGGTGGCGGTACTTCCCAACGTTCCGTTCACCCACTGGTAGGGCAACTTGACCTGGATGGCATTGCGATCGTTGAGGCTGAAGTTAAAGTCGAGCGTGGCTACCTGGACAATCGGGGTGAGCGTGGTGGTTCCCCGGTAGAGGCTGAAGTCGATAGTCCTCAGTTTAAGTTTCACCCGCTTATTGTACGGCTGGTCGGGCTTCATGGCGCCCATTGTGCAGAACCCGGCGTCGCTGCAGCCCTGCGAACGAACCCCTAACGGAATGAGCACAAGAAATACGGAAAGCCGGAGCAGCCTCATGGGAAACTTTCCCCGAAGATAGGAATTTGAAGATTTGAAAATTTGAAGATTTGAAAATGGTCCGGTCAAAGCTTCTCCGCGGTGACTTGGATCATTATGGCTTGAAGTTGGCTATAGAAAGAATTGAAAGTGGGATAACCCCATTTTCAATTCTTCAAATCATCAAATTTTCAAATTACATCCCCAGGCTCTGGTTCTCGATAGAAGCGAGCTCGATGATCTTCGCGTATTCGGCGGGGTTGAGATCGTTGAAGAAGTAGTGAATGGGATTCACTTGTGCCCCGTTGATGAATACTTCGTAGTGCAGGTGGGGGGCCGTGGAGAGACCGGTATCTCCCACATAGCCGATCAGGTCACCGCGCTTCACCCGCTGGCCGTTGCGGACCACGAACATGTGCATGTGGGCGTACCGTGTGCGGTAACCGAAGCCGTGGTCGATTTCCACTTTCTTGCCGTAACCCGTGAAGCTGATCTCGACATTTTCTACGGTGCCATCGGCGGCTGCATAAATGGGAGTGCCGATAGGGGCAGCGAAGTCGATGCCGTGGTGCATCTTCCTCACCTTGTAGATCGGGTGAATGCGGATGCCATAACCGGAGGCAAGAACAACAGTTTCTTTCTTGGGAACAGGCTGGATGGCGGGAATTGCAGCAAAGAGCTTTTCCTTGTTCTCGGCCAGGGAAATGATCTCATCGTGCGACTTCGATTCGATATAGGCCTTGCGACGCAGGTTGTCCACCGCTTCGTTGAGCTGAACAATAATGTCGTCGTGGCTGATGTTCTTGTTGCGGATGTCGGCATACCGGTCGGCACCACCGACGCCGGCTTCGCGGATGGATTTGTCGATGGGCTCGGCACCCAGCACGACGCGATAGATGTTATCGTCGCGGTAGCTCATATCGGCCAGGATCTTGTCCAGGTTGTCAACCTTTTGCTTGAGGTCCTGGTAGTAATACTCCATCTGGGTGACCTCGTTCTTCAGCATGAGTTCCTTGGGTGACTCGAAGTAGTTGCTGTAGAGGAGGAGGAGTCCAACCGCCATGACGAGTGTCAGCGAGATCACCCCAAGTACGTTAAGAATCACGTCGCTCAGTTTGGTCTGAACGCGCACGTATTTGCAAGCCTCGGTATCGTAGTAATACTTAATCTTCGCCATGCTTTATTCTCTTATTGAGCAGGTGGGCGGAACGCTTTTATTACCAATTCATTGCATTCCAGGTAGGGCCCATCGAGCAAATCTAAGCAATAAGGAATTGCCGGAAAAATGGCATCCAGGCACTGGCGTATGGATTTGGGCTTCCCGGGGAGGTTCACAATGAGGGTTTTTCCGCGAATTCCGGCCGTTTGGCGGGAAAGTATGGCCGTAGGCACATATTTCAGGCTTTCGGCCCGCATCCGCTCTCCAAAGCCGGGCATCATTTTGCTACAAACGGCTTCGGTAGCCTCCGGGGTTACATCCCGTACCGCCGGGCCCGTACCCCCTGAAGTCACGATCAGGCAGCATCCTTGCCTGTCGGCCATGTCAATGAGGGTCTTTTCGATAAGGGGCTGCTCATCAGGGATAACGGCGTAAACCTTCTCCCAGGGGGTCACCAGGTACTCCTTCAGGGTGGCCTCTATGGCCTTGCCCGGCAGGTCTTCGTATTCACCCCGGCTGGCGCGGTCGGAGACATTAATAATGCCAATGCGGATCATGCTGTTCCCTTGAACCGGATTTTGGGCGAGCGGCCCTTGTGAAACACTTTGCGTTGCTGGGCCTTTCCTTTCCGCATCTGTTTCTGCGCCTCGGCGGGCAGGGCGATAATCTCTTTGCATTCCTCTGAACAGCAACCGTTGTACTTGGCCGCGCAGGCCTCACACTGGATGAACAGCAGGTGACAGCCGTCGTTCTTGCAGTTGGTGTGCGTATCGCAAGGCGCTCCGCACTGGTGACAAACGCTGATGACTTCCGGTGAGATGCGCTCGCCGAGCCGATCGTCGAACACGAAGTTTTTCCCGATGAATTTGTTTTCCAGTCCCTGCTCTTTCACCTGCCGGGCATATTCGATGATGCCGCCGTCGAGCTGGAAGACGTGCTTGAAGCCGCGGTGCTTCATCCAGGCGCTGGCTTTCTCGCATCGGATGCCGCCCGTGCAATACATGATCACGTTGCTGTCTTTCTTGTCGCTCAGCATATTCTCGACCACGGGCAACGCCTCCTTGAAGGTGTCGACGTCGGGTAGGATGGCATCGCGGAAGTGACCCACTTCGCTCTCGTAGTGATTGCGCATGTCGACGATGACGGTATCAGGCTTTGCGCTGAGTTCATTGAACGCTGCCGCGCTGAGGTGCATGCCGGAGTCGGACGCGTTGAACGTCTCATCGCGAAGTCCGTCGGCGACAATCTTTTTCTTCACCGCAATCTTGAGGACAAAAAAGGATTTCGCGTCATCCTGAATGGCGATATTCAGACGTACGCCCTTGAGGAAACCGGTGTCATCAAGTGTCTTTCTAAAGTCTTCAAAGTGTTCGCGGGGCACACTGAGTTGTGCATTGATGCCTTCCTGCGCTACGTAGATGCGGCCAAGGACGCCGATAGGGGCCCATACTTTAAAGAGCTGATCACGAAAACTCGCCGGGTCGCTGATGCGGTGATACTTGTAGAAGGAAAGTGTGACGCGGTCTTCGGGGGCCTGGCGGATACGGTCTTTAAGAACTCGCCGGTTGACGCGGTTGTGAAGAAAAGGCATGGTCAATTCTTTACGTTGTCGGCTTTCAGCTGCCCGCGGAGGAGCAGGTTATATTCTTCGCAAGTGAGGAACCCGGTTTTGTGGCAGAAGCCGCAGGTGGAGTATTTTTCGCCGAGGTAGTCCTTGCGGATGACCACGGTGGAGCCATTGCAGACGGGGCACTGCACCTTGCCGGAAGGACCGCAGTCGATGGTGAAGTCGCGGGAGAGCACCTCAACAGCTTTAGCCGACTGTACCTGGCGCTGTTCAACGAGCTTCGCCTCGGCCCTTTTCAGGTAGCCGGTGGCATCTTCGGAGAATTGGCCGGTGGTGCCCTTCAGTTGAATGTACTTGGTCAGCCAGTCGATGCTCTGCTTGTATTTCCCGAGGTGGAAGGAATTCCTTCCAAAGTAATAGGCCACATCGGAAGGGATGCTTTTCATGCTGGCCAGTACCGACCGGTACTTGACATCGGCGGCTTCGTATTGTTCCAGCTTCATCAATTCAACGGCTGAATCCAGCCGGGCATTGATGGCCCGCGTTTTTTGAAACTCGCGCTGCTGCTCCATCTCCCTCAGCTTTTCACGCTCTTCATCCTGGGCCACCAAGGGGCAGGAGGCAAACAGGAGAATCGCCAGCAAGGGGGCTATGAAAACCGCTTTTTTGGTAATTGAAGCCATTCCAGTGTTGCGTTTGCAAAAATATCCTCTTTTGTCTTCTTCGGCAGGTCCGAGTCTTCGATGAATTTACCGATCTGCAGGTCGCCCAGCGGGAACGGGTAATCAGAGCCCAGCGTGACCCGCTTCGATCCCACCATCTCGAGGACATACTTCAGCATGTTCAGGTCATGCGTGATGCTGTCCACCCAGAAGCGTCCCAGGTACTTGGCCGGGTCTACCGGGTTGTCGATGGCCACCAGGTCGGGGCGGCACTCGAAACCGTGGCGGATGCGCCCCAGGGTAAACAGGAACGAGCCGCCGGCGTGGGCGAACATCACCCGCAACCTGGGGAGTCGTTCAAAAACCCCGCCAAAGATCATCGAACAAAGGGCCCGGGCGGTTTCCGCGGGCATCCCCACCAGCCAGGGCAGCCAGTAGCGCGACATGTTCTTCTCGCCCATCATGTTCCAGGGATGCACCATGACGGCCATGCCGAGTTTTTCGCAGGCTTCGAAGATGGGGAAGAACCGCTCTTCGTTAAGGTTTTCGTCGTTGATGTTGGAGCCGATCTGGATGCCGACCAGCCCGATCTTCTTGCATCGCTCCAATTCCTGGATGGCCAGCTCCGTGTCTTGCATGGGCAGGGTGCCAAGGCCAATGTAGTGCCTGGGGTACCTGGCCACCAGCTTGCCGATATGATCGTTGAGGTATTTGGAAAGCGAAAGGGTGTCTACTGGCTTGGCCCAGTACGAGAACATCACCGGGATGGTACATACGACCTGCACGCGGGTGTTATGCACATCATATTCGTCGATGCGGAGTTCGGCGTTCCAGCAGTTTTCGGCGATTTCCCGGAAGAACTGGTTGCCCCGCATCATCTTGGCGAAGCCCCGTTTGTGGTGCTGGAGGTAGATGAAGTCGCCATACCCGAATTTTTCGCTCCAATTGGGCATTTTCTTCGGCAGGATGTGGGTATGGGAGTCGATTTTAAGCACGGCGGACCTTACTAATCCGGCAAATATCGGGGTTTTTGGTGAGGCGTTGAAGTGTTGAAGTGCTGAAGTGTTGCGGTGTTGAGGCTTGCCCCGACAAGCGTCTCGCGAAGTCGGGGTGTTGAGGATGTCTGGGCCAGCATGTCAAGTGGTTGGAGACCATGTGGCTTTTAGCCTTCGGCCTTTAGCTAAAAGCTAATTAGGGCTTCCAGGGCAAAGTGGTCGGAGAGATCCTGGTGGTCTTTGGTCCATGGTTTCCGGAAGATCTTCACTTCGCGGCGGATGGTGAGGTCATTCTTTTCCGGGCGGACCAGCACGTAGTCGAGAAGGAGTCGCGCTTCTTTTCGGCGGGTGCAAAGGTCGTTGTAGGGGCGGTCCATGGTGTATTGCTGGTCGCCATGCAGTTCTCCGTCTTCGGCTTCCAGGGTTTGGAGCATGGCACTGTAGCGGGTCTGTGGCATGGGTGTGGTGCCCGACAGCCCTGCGGACACAGGCGGTACCTTTCGCGTGTTGAAATCGCCGAGCAGGAACTGGGGGACTCCGGCGCGCTGGTGCGGATCCAGCAGTTCCATCTTCATCTGGTTGTACTGGCTGATGAGGATGTCATCGGTCCCGAAAGCCTGGAGATGTGTGCCAAGCACATGAATGGGTTTACCCTTGAAGTTGACTTCCGCAAGCATGGCGCCTTTGCGGGAGAATTTGTCGTAGCCGGTGCGTTTCGAAAAGCGGATTTCATGCACGGAGTCGATCGGGTGCCGGCTGAAGATCATCACGCCGCCGTTGGTCTTGATGGAGAAAGTCTTCTTGTTGAGCACGCGGGTTTGGTGAGGGAACGTTTTGCTCAGTTCCCGGCGGAGGATCCGGCGGCTGCGGCGCTTGAAGGTTTCCTGGAATACGACGACATCATGATGTTGTTCATTGAGGATCGAGGCGATGGCCCGTGCCCGCTTGGCTTTCCCGTGAGGCGGAGCGGGAAAGGGGAGCATCTGGATGTTCCAGGAGAGCAATCGAAGGGTGTCCTGGGCATGAGCTTGACTATAGCCCGTGATGATGGCTATTGCCAGACTGATACAAAACAGAATCCTCATAGCAAGCAGCTGGGATGCAAGATACGCCGTGAAATCAATCTATCGCATTCCTGTTTCGCCTCCGAAATGCTTCAAGACGCGCAGTGCCCTCAAGGTGTTCCAGCGACTTGCTTTCCCCGCCACTTCCATCACCATATGCACATGTCCCGGGTGAGCCGATTGCATATTCCACGTTCCATCCTGGTTGCGTTTATTGTGTAGAACTTCCAGGGCATTACGCATTCGATTATCCCATGGCCTTTTCGCGTACTGGAAATAGTCCAGTGCTCGCAGGATGTCATACTTCCACCGGCACGGGTAAGTCAGTTTCAGGAAGTCTTTGTGGATAATCCTGCCCGTTCGGTCTGACAGGAAAAGCCGGTGTTGTAGGATGAATTCTGTGCCAGACTCCAGCGCCTGTCGGATTTTTCTATATTGATGTCTATGCCCCGCCTTTTGGAACTCCGTCAAACCCTCCAGCACGGATAAGGTGGTGTGCAGCGAACTGTGCTTCGCGCCCGTTCGGGTTGTCCGGCAGTTGAATCCTCCGTCGGCCATGATCTCGCACAGGATGCTGTCGACAATGGATCGCAGGTCCTTTTCGGGCGTCCTGAAGTAGGAAGCATAGTTGAGAAACATGGCATTGACGCAGACGTCACTATGCTGTGAGGTGGAGGGCCCCAGGCGAAGGCCTCCGTCGTTGGCCTGGTTCTCTTTCAATACGATTCCAATGGTTTCTTGCGCCAGCCCGTTATCCTGGCTGAGATTCAGGTTACGGAGATCCAACAACGTGTAATGAGTGGAAGTCCATTTGGGTTGATAGAACCGATCGCCCCACTGCCCATTGGGCTTTCTTTTTGACAACAGGATGTGTCCCCATCCTTGAGTGGCAATACTCTGCTGGAGTTGCTTTTTGTTTCTGCCCAGCAAGTCCCGGTAGACTTGATACTGAATGGCTGCATCGGCTTCTAGCAGCCATTCCATCACGCTGTGACTATTCATAGCCTTTTATTCGGGTGCATACAATGGCCATGATGGCTAGAGTTTGACGATCTCGACCCTGCGGTTCTTGGCTTTACCTTCTTCGGTGGTGTTGTCAGCGATGGGTTTGCTTTGTCCCCAGCCTTTGGCTTTCAGTCTGTTTTTATTGATGCCCTGTACGATCAGCGCATCAACCACTGATTTTGCTCGTGATTCCGAAAGGGCTTGATTCGATTTTTCAGTACCCACATTGTCGGTATGTCCTTCTATGCTGACGTTCAGGTCCGGGTTCTGTTTCAGCATGGCCGCGATCTGGTCGATGATCGGCTTTGAATCTGTCCTGATCTCCGACTTCGCTGTTTCAAAATTGATATACAGCGCCACGGAACCTTTCTGGGTGATCGTTTCAAACATTTCGCTGGCGTCCACTTCCTGCTTCATGGCCTCCATTTCCAGGACAGAAAGTGTAAAGCCTTCCACTTCGATGCCGTTGCCGGCAAAGTTGGAGAGCCGAACCCAGTACTCCTTTTCCCGGGTGGAAAGGGAGAAGGTGGCTTCAATGTCGGCCTCGGAGGAGTTGGTGTTCTTGTAGATCAGTTTACCTCCGTTTTTGACCACGGCATTCTCATAGTTCTTGATTATTTGTAAAGGGCTTTTCATTTTCTCCCCTGCGTCGGAATTGAAGTCATATTCTATGGAAATGAGATTGCCTTCTTTGGTTTCTGTCTTGTTTGCCGCAAGGCGCAGCGGCAATTCATTGTAGTTTTCCACGCAGCTCGCAATGTAGAAGTTGTTGATGCGGGTGAATAGCGCATGATCCTTACAGCCTTCTGCATCTTGCTGGGACTTTCCAGCCAACGGAGATAAGAGGAGAGATGCGGTGAGTAAGATAAATTGCCAGGAAGCACGAAGCCTCGATTTTCCGATCCCAGAGGTTGTCATGGTGATTATGGTTTGTTCGATTCAGTTGAAGAAATAATCCTTTTGGCGTTGGGTCAAATCAAACGTGGGTGCCCTGGAAAAGCAACGTCGGCAATCATCGGCAGGCAAGAGTTTTGGATGCTTGCGGCTGCCCGAATTCGGTCACTGTGTGGCAATTCCGGACAATATCCTGGCGAAAAGCATTGGATTTGAAGGTGGAAACAGCCTAAACGGGATGGTACGGCATTTGAATTCCTGTCCGTGTTCAATCAAACGTCAATGATTCGCAACTACCTGATTGTCGCTTTCCGGAACCTGCTGCGCAACAAGGCACTCACGGCCATTAACGTGGCTGGTCTAGGCTTGGGATTAGCCAGTGTTTTCGTGATTGCCACCTACCTGCAGTTTGAGTTGAGCTATGACCGGTTCCACGAAAGCGCGGATAACATCTACCGGGTCACCTGGTACGACGACAACCCGCAGCCCCGGACGCCACACCCGATGGCCCAGGCAATGGTCGCGGATTTCCCGGAAGTGGAAAGTGCCGTGTCGCTGTCGCCGCTGTGGGGTTTTGGACTGACACGCCAGACATTTTCGGTGCGTAATCTTGAGCGCGACATACGCTATGATGAGCGCAATGTGTTGGCAGTGGACAGCACCTTTTTTGATGTATTCACTTTTCCCCTGGTAAAGGGTGATCCGAATACCGCCTTAAAACAGGTAGGGGGGTGTTTGCTGTCAGAGTCCACTGCAAGGAAATATTTCGGTGATGAAGACCCAATTGGCAAGAAGCTGGCGGTCAATGATGAGGAAAGCCTCGTGGAAGTGGTGGGGGTGTTCAAGGATGTTCCTCGCGCTTCTCACATGCACTTCGATTTTCTCGTATCCTATGTAAGGGAGAAAGCACTTGATGGCGATAATCCCTATTATTCCTGGGCTGACTTTGGCCATTACAACTACGTCAGACTTCGCCCGGGTGCCGATCCCAATGCGTTGGAAGCCAAGCTGTTGCCCTGGGTGGCCAAGTATGTCAACGTGTCGGATGAAGTCTTCCGCGCGGCCATGTCCCGCGGCGTACACTTTGAATTGCAGCCGATCACCAACATCCACCTCAAATCGCACCTGATCTGGGAGTTGGAGCCAAATGGCTACATCGCCTATGTGTACATGCTCGCGGCAGCCGGTATACTTATCCTGGTGATAGCCATCATCAACTTCATCAACCTCACTTCCGCACAGTCGGCCGACCGCTCGCGGGAGATTGGCATCCGCAAGGCCCTGGGGGCGTATAAATCACAGCTGGCCACGCAGTTCACCGGAGAGGCGCTGGTGGTCAGCCTCATGGCTGTGGTGCTGGCTGCCGCCTTGATTGAGTTGGGGATGCCCATTTACCGGCAGCTTACCGGTGTTGATCCTTCCTTCGGATATGCCACCGTGGTGGCGGGGTTGTTAGGACTTGGACTACTGACCGGTGTTTTGGCCGGCGTCTTTCCATCGTTCCGCCTGGCGGCCCTCCGGCCAACGCTCATATTGAAAGGTAGTCTTCCGCAGGCTTCCGGGGGTAAAGGCCTGCGCAAGGTATTTATCACCTTCCAGTTCTTCGCCTCCATGACGCTTATCTGCAGCAGTGTCATCATTTACAACCAGCTGGCTTTCGTTCGTCAGCGCCCGCTGGGATTTGACCAGGAGGCGGTTATCAATATCCCGGTGAAAAACCCGGATGCTATCGTGTCTCGCATGGATGCCCTGCGCCAGGAGATGCTTAAGGTCCCGGGAGTACTGCGGGTGAGTGGCGCGTCAAACATTCCGGGCTCAGCCTTTAATCGCAACACGGCGTGGAACGCCAATGATCCGACGCTCAGCACCGTGGTGGCCGAAGAGTTTTGTGATTACGATTTCTTTTCCACGCTGGGCATTGCCCTGGCCGATGGTCGCTTGTTCCTTCGCGAGAACCCTGCCGACGAGCAGGCCTTTGTCATCAATGAGTCGGCGGCCCGCGCCATGTTCCCGGAGGGGGCAGTAGGCAAGGAAATGGTCTGGGATGACGAGCCCGGTCAAGTGCGGGGTACGGTGATCGGCGTGGTCAAGGATTTTAATTTCCAGTCGCTGCACGAACCCGTCAAGCCGCTGATCTTCCGCCAGCGGCCGCGCTACAATCATGTGGTGATGAAAATCGAGACGGACAACCTGGACGAGCGAATGGCGGCCATCGAAAAGACGTGGCGCACGTTCGATGACGAGTTTGGATTTGAATTCCGGTTTCTCCGTGACGAATTGAACACACAATATGCTGAAGAGCGAAACCTCTCGATGGCTCTTACGGCATTCGCGGGACTGGCAACGGCTATCGCCTGCTTCGGCCTTCTCGGCATTGCCGCGCTTTCGTTCCGCCAGAAGGTCAAAGAAGTAAGCATCCGCAAGGTGATGGGCGCTTCCGTCGAGCGAATCATCATGTTGCTGCTGGGTGATTTTACCCGCATGGTACTGGCGGCCGTGGCGGTGGCTGTGCCGGTTACGTGGTGGGCGATGAACAATTGGCTAAGCAATTTCACGTATCACACCACGGTCAATCCCCTGGTGTTTGTGGCGGTAGGAGCGGGACTCCTGGTCGTCGCCTGGGGCACGCTGGGTTACCTTACCCTGCAAGTGGCGAAGACTAACCCTGCGGAGACGTTGAAGGGGGAGTGAGGGGTGATCTGTAATCGGTGATCAGTAATTGTTAGGGGTAGCTGGTTGCTAGCCGCTAGTTCTTGTTCTTAGGACTTCAGGGTGGACATGCCGCCGTCGGCATGGAGCACCTGGCCGGTGATCCAGGATGATTTTTCGGAGACCAGGAAGGAGGCCAGGTTCGCCAGGTCATCGGGTGTCCCGATTTTTTTGAGAGGGTGGCGCTGCGCGTTGGCGGCTTTCTTTTCGTCTGTGTTCAGCAGGGAGGCGGCCATGGGTGTGTCCGTCATGGAGGGTGCGATACAGTTCACCCGGATTTTTGGTGCGAACTCTGCAGCCAATGCTTTGGTCAACCCTTCGATGGCGCCCTTGGAAGAAGACACCAGGGAGTGAAAGGTGAAGCCGGTTTGCGCCGCCACGGTCGAGAACAACACGATCGAACCCTGTTCAGAATTCCTTAGGCGGGGCAGGCAGGCCTGGATCACCTTGACCGCGCCAATCAGTTGCAGCTGGTAGTCGGCCGTAAAGTCTTCCGGCTTGATCCGGGCGAAGGGCTTCAGGTTGACGGCTCCGGGGCAATAGACCAAACCATCGAGGGTGTCGGGGAGGAAGCTGAAATCCGGTGACTCATCCAGAACATTAAGTGGCTGCCAGCCCGCCAGGCCATCTGCCGGGGCAGTTGAATTGGAGTTATAGGTACCATAGACCTGGTGCCCCGAAGCGATAAGTTGTTTCGCCAGGGCTGCACCGATACCGGATGAGGCTCCGACGATGAGGATAGATGCCATGTCCCTTTAACCAAACCCACGCGGATTTTGTTTAACCACCGTAGGCTGACCGGTGTCAAGGACTAATCATCAGAGGTACTTGATGACCATCTTGTTGAACTCCTCAAGGCTGTTTCTTCCGAACGTATATTCCCGAATGATGCCGTCCTTGTCAAGGATTATAGTCACCGGTCGGAAACTCTCGAGGTTCATCCACTTTTCATTGGAGTAGCGCCCAATTTGTGAAGGGGCATCCAGTTTTTGAATTACGCGGCGAATGTGATCCGGTTCCTCGTCGCTCAGGGCGAGCACCTCGACACGGCCTTGATACCGATTCTCGAGTTTGTGAAGATCCGGGAATTCCTGGAGGCAAGGGCCGCAGTAAGTGGCCCAAAAATTCAGGACCAGGACTTTGCCCTGGTAGTCAGCGAGCGTATGGCTTTGGTTGTCGCTAAGGGTCGTAAAGGCAAAGTCTTCCAGGTGCTCTCCGATGCTCCGCTGCACTTTGGCCAGGGAGGTGACCATAGGTTTCAGTGGAAAATTGATCATGAAGAGAATACTTCCGATAGTGATATTGATGAGTAAGAAAATCACCCGGAGGGACCATTTGATCTGAACCTTTTCCCATTTCTTCTTTCTGATCAAGTAGTCCGCATAATAGAGGAGACCAAGTACCGGGATCAGGACAAAATTCCCGTAGGCCTCCAGGAAGGCGGCATGTTTGCTGATGAAATAGGCAAGTATCTCGATCATAGCACCTGATTGGATCAAATGCTTTTGGCTCCGTCACTTACTAAGGAGGAACTTGAAGACCGGAGTGCGGAGTCAACCTGAGTATGTATACGCGAAAGTCATCGTAATGTTCTTTTCTCAAGGTGGATCTGCCGGGCTGGCCGGCTAGCCCTTCACATAAGAGAATTTCTCAGCCACCTTTCCGTCACGAACCCTGAACACATCTACCCCGCGTAAGTGCCAGGGTTTGCCTTCTTTGGTTTTGCGATAGATCCAGCGCACCACGCACCGGTCGCCCGATACGATGAAATCTTCGGCTTCAAAAAAAGCATCCGGGTTGGAAGCGAAGAACTTTACCCAGTAGGCACGGACCGCGGCAGCACCTTCCAGCCGGGCACCGTCAGGCGGCGGGTTAGTGTTCTCAAAAACACAGTCGTCGGTCATCAGGCGCATGACGGCATCGACGTCGTGGCGATTAAAGGCCTCATTGAATCGTTCAACGACATCCCGGGTCGAGTCGGGATTGGGGGCGGGGCTCATGGCGCTGGCAAGGTGACCCATGAAGATAAGGAAACAGAAGGATGAGTATTTCATAGGTATTGAGTTGTTTCCCGGAAATACGATGCGCCAACCCGCCCCGTATGGAGATTCAGGTGATCGGGTTCACCTGGCGCCAGGGTGCTTAAAGCTTGCTTTCAGCGCTTCAATCTTCTCCAATGACGGGTTTCTCCGGTCGAAGCGTTGGATGGAGATCGTAACCTTGAGGTAAGTTATTCAATTTCTCAGAACCAGATTCCCGCACGGCACCATCAATGCTTTTATATCGGGGTCTATGTTGATCCGGAGGAAGAGTTCCTGGTCTTTCAGCACCAGCGCGACACGAGTGGTGCCGCGGGCCTGGTAAAAGAGTATCGGGACATAGAAGTAGAAATCTTCGTTGGCTGGAACGGTTTTCGTTAACCGGGCGGGCTTGTCAAAATTGGCTGCGACGAAGGATTCGAGGTTGGTCAGCCCGTAGTCCAGCAGTTGGATCTTCTCGGCCGACATGGTATCGGGGTGCAGCATCACGCGTATGTGCGATTCGCGTGAGGGAAAGATGCTGAGCGGCTGAGCGGGAAAATTGAGCGACACGGCTGCCGGCTTGCCCGATTGGTTGGCCACGCGGAACCAGAAGACCACTTTGCTGTATGTTTTTCCCGCGGGACCGAGGAGAGTTCCGCCGCCTTTGGGCAGGCTGCTCTGAATGGTGATGCCCTTCTCACCGGCGGTGGGGTAGGTGACCTCCGTGTCGACCCAGTTTCTCATAGCAGGGGCTTGCCCCAGGGCCACGCTGGAGAGGGTCAAGAGGATGAATGTGGGTAAGAGTTTCAGGTTTGTTTTGGTTGTTTCAAGAGGCGGTACACCAGTCTGTTGGGTGCATTTCTTTACCTCAACCTGACTTCGTAATAGTAAGGGAAGAACTCTTTTTTTCTTTCAGCTGCAAAATTGTCGGACTTGCCAATTATCAACTCATTACCCTCAAGGGAAAGAATCTCAATATAGTGATAAGGGTGGCGACCCTCACTAAGGATAACGTAATGGCCATCGGCTGAAAGGCGCCACTTGGTTTGCCAAAATGGTTTGGAGTCGACCAGGATTTGAAACACAAAGTCGGCGCCGAAAAGGAATGATAGTTTGTTTTCCATTAAATCGCTCTTTCTGATCAACGTGGTGTCTCTAACATAGAAACCAGTTGTTAGCGATTCAGGCATGCCCGTTGTATCCTCACTGAATGATGTCGAGTAATTCAAAAGTTCAACAGTATCCCATTTCTTTTGAGACAGCCGTTGGACGATGGTTTCAGATTGCGATTGCTCTATTGGCTTCAATCTGCATAGCGTGAATTGATTTTGTGGTGCCCAACTGAGACACCTTAATGTAAGTGAGTCTCCATAGTCTTTAATCACTTGAAAAATAATGGGATCAATTTGATCTTGAGTCAAGGTAAGGAACCATTCGTCCTGAATTCTTTTAAGTGCCCATTTTTCATTGCCTTGATATTTATATTTAGTCGCCTTGTCGTGCGTGATGGCGATATTGGGACCACCATGCGGGTACCACTTTGTTTCTGTAAAATCAATTCTATCAATGGAATAGTCGCTATC
>JAEUUE010000161.1 GCA_016787605.1 Cyclobacteriaceae bacterium | reverse complement strand
AACATCATGGAACTCTTCGGGGCGCTCACCATCGTGGTGGCGTGCCTGGGGCTGTTCGGTCTCGTGACCTTTGCCGCCGAGCAGCGTGTGAAAGAGATCGGTATCCGGAAAGTACTGGGTGCCAACGTGGGTGAAGTGGTTTCCCTTCTTTCCAGGGATCTCGTGGTGCTCGTGTTGATTTCGTTCTGTATCGCCTTCCCGCTGGGTTATTACCTGATGGACCAGTGGCTGCAGGCTTTTGCTTACAAGACCGAGGTTCAATGGTGGATGTTTGTGCTGGCGGGTATGGCCACGCTGGTCATTGCCCTGGTCACCATGAGTTTCAAGACCATTCGCTCTGCGCTGGCCAACCCGGTGGATGCGTTGCGGTCGGAGTAGGTGTTACCTGAATGGGCGTCAAATGATGTACGTCCCTTTTGGCTCCCTTTTGAAGGCACCAATTAGTGTTTCAAAATCAATCTCCTTGAACTCGGCAAGCACTTCTATGGAGTCATTGGAAACCAATCTGGACTCCTTGCTCAACTGCCTTGCCAGGCGTCTCCGTTCCTCAAAACGACTATTTCTGGGTTTATTTTCTTTAAGCCTCTTCATGGAACATGGTTTAATAGAAGTAAAACAAGATTTGGCTGCTTGCTGTGACTTGTAGCCTCCCCACTTACTGTCCGTAGGATCAAAGTTTAATGGATAACTCCAAATGTCCGCCCAGTCCGAGTTCAATTATCTTTCTAAGTGTCGAGATGCGTGCTTCTTTGATGTCATTCTCAATTTTTGAAATATACGCTTTCGTTGTCCCCACTTTCCGGGCAAGCTCTTCTTGAGTCAACCCCTTTTCAAGTCGAGCCTCATAAAGCAGAGCTCCGATCTTAAAGCTCTCGTAATCCCGATCCAGTTTATCGCGTTTGGCGGTGCCTTTCTTTCCGTAATGTTTGTCCTTGAATTGGTCAAGGGTTGTGACATTACCTTTCTTCGATTTCATAGTCCTTCTCTACCCATCGCAAAAATAACAAAGTAGCCCTAAAGGGCAACTAAGCTGCCCCTTCCTAATTGATCATTGTCCACGGATCCTGGCCTGTGGCATGGGATTCGCGTTGTACAATGAGGGCGACTTCACTCTTTTCCCTGGTTTTTGGAAGAAACCCATAATCGCCGCTGAAATAATAGGTCTCTCTTCTGGAAGTAACATGTGTAGACGAGAATACGGCAGGGTCGAAATCAAGAGCCATCAGTCTCTCCCGTGAGACCATGGTTGCCTTTCCTTTCCAGAGTTTTTTGAGGATGCCCCGGTTTTTCCGGATTACGCTCAGCACGTGATTTAGAGGGGCCTCAGCAGCCTTCCGTTGCGAGCGGTTGTAAGCTGCCCGGCAGTCCTCGCTGCAATAGCGTTTGTCTTTCCGGCCCTTAAACCGCGTATTGCACACCGGGCAGTGCCGGAAATCAGTACTAAATCCGTCGTTAACCATACCTAATCCGGATCTATCCGGTTTTACCACGGCTAAGCTACCGGAGTCTAACGATCCTTGCCCCACGATCGCCTGACGGAAAACATGACGAATTTGCCCATCATCACCTTGCGGCACCTCATGATTGAGGCTCAGCCCCGGATTGGGCTTCAGTATCATCCTCATAAGGTGATCCAGGCGTTGGTTGACAACCTTCCGGAGGTGACCTGGTCCGACGAGCACCGAATGCACCATATTTTGAATTGCCAGGAAAACCTGACGCTGCTCTACCGAGTCTTCCGAGGGGTAGCGTGGGTCGAGGGTCGCTATTTCTTCCGCAACCGCCCCATTCGGCCAGACGCCGAGCCTGTGGACATGAGCGATCTGAAGAAAAAGAAACAGACGGGAAGAAAGCCCTGCCCGGAGGAATACATCGCCTTGCTGGAAACAAAGCGGTACAGCCTCAACACGGCCAAGACCTATATCACCCAATTCACCGAATTCATCAATCATTTCCCCAATAAAAGCCTGCTTGAGATCGATGAATTGGACATCCGTACCTACTCCAGGCACCTGGTGCAAACCGGAAAGTCTGCCTCCATGCAAAACACTGCCATCAACGCCATTAAGTTCTATTACGAGCAGGTCCTGAACATGCCTCAGCGCTTCTACGATATTGAAAGACCGAGGAAAGAGCAGAAACTGCCGACAGTATTGAGCAAGGAGGAGGTAAAGGCTATGATCCAGGCAACAGAAAACCTGAAGCACAAAGCCATCCTTACTACCCTGTACTCCTGCGGACTCCGGCTATCAGAGCTTCTGGAACTCAAGCTTACCGATCTGAAACGGGATCGAAATCTCCTTTTGGTACGTCAGGCAAAAGGCAAAAAGGACAGGCACACCGTCCTGGGCGACAAGACAATTGCCTTGTTGGACAAATACATCGAGCAGTACACCCCCAAAGAATATGTCTTTGAAGGTCAGCGCGGTGGCATGTACAGCGCCAAAAGTGTAGCCCATATCGTAAAGCACAGCGCCTTTAAAGCCGGCATTACCCAAAACGTATCGCCGCATACCCTCAGGCACTCCTTTGCCACACACAGCCTGGAGAGCGGTACCGATCAGCGCTACATCCAAATAGCCCTGGGCCACTCCTCCCCCAAGACGACGGAGATTTACGCCCACGTTTCCGCAAAAAGGTTATCCGGTATTGTCAGTCCTTTAGAAAATCTCGATATTGATTTCTAGATATGACTAGGTATAGTATCAAAACAGTCCTTTACGCTCTGAAAAAAGCACAATTGATCGAGCCAGAGAAAAGGAATATATAGGCAATACAAATACCAAGTTGTTGGCGG
>JAEUUE010000139.1 GCA_016787605.1 Cyclobacteriaceae bacterium | reverse complement strand
GTTGATCGCTTTCACCTGGGGTATGGCCCAGTTCCAAAACTCTACCGGAACCTTCTCGGCCATATCGCACCGGAAGCCGTCGACCTCCTTGTGGGCCCAGTAAACGAGAATGTCTTTCATTTTCACCCAGGTATCCGGGATAGGATCAAAATAAGTCTTCTTACCGTCCTGGTAGTCGACACCATAGTTGAGCTTTACCGTTTCAAACCAACTACCCGAAGGCGGCGCAGCCACGAACAGGTCATCGCCGGTAGCTTTGGCCGGAGTCTCTTCAAATACGAGGGCCATTTGGGGGAACACACCCTTCACTCGTTTGACGTGATCCTGGGGTGCGCGGAAGGATTGCCCGGGCAGGTAATAGAAGTTGTTCGACGGGAGGAAACCCTTACTGAGATCATCCCCCTCGCCCAGGTCCTTGACACCTTCCGGTCTGGCATCGGAATGATAGTACCTGGCCACATGATTAGGGACAAAGTCGATAATGACGCCCAGGCCTGCATCGTGTGTACGTTGCACCAACGATTCGAACTCCTCCATCCGGCGGCTCACGTCGATGGCCAGGTCAGGGTCTACATCGTAGTAATCCCGGATGGCATACGGCGACCCAGCCCTTCCTTTCACCACTTCCGGCGCGTCGGCGGAAATCCCTGCTTCGGGATAGTCGGTGAGGGATGCGTGTTCAATAACCCCGGTATACCAAACGTGGGTGACGCCCATTTCCTTGATGCCCGAAAGAGCGCGTGGGGTGAAGTGATTAAACTTACCAACGCCGTTTTCCTGGATAGTTCCAAAGGGCTTGTTGGTGGTGATGTTGTTGCCGAACAGTCGCGTCATCACCTGGTAGATGATCAGCTTGGACGAGTCGGGCTTTATTTCAGGCACGGGTGGTATCTTCTCTCGTGAAGGCGAGCAGGCTGTCAAAAGGGTGAAAACAACGAGTAAAGCAGCCGGGGAACGCATACAGAGGTACAGCGGTCCAAGATAGGCGGTAGGTGGCGTTACGCAAAAGCGAAGGCAGACAAGAATAAGGGAAGTCAGCCCGCAAACGATTGCTGAAACCCATTCCCCTGAACGGGCTGGGATAGCTGGCTTACCAGTAGGCCGGGCACTCGAGTCCTTTGTGGATTTTCGGAATCTTCAGCCGGTAGTTGATCATGATCTCATGTGAACCCAGCGATACGCGGTTCAGATCAGACGTGGTGAAATCATAGGCATACCCGACATGGAAGCTGTCGGTGATCTGGAGCTCAAACAGGCCCACGATACCTTCATTGAGTCGGTACGACACACCCAGGCCAACGGTCTTATAGAAGACGAAGGTACCGTTGATGTCAAAGCTCATCGGGGCACTCTCCTGGATGCGGAGCAGCGCGGACGGAATGAAGGTAATATTCGGCCCCAGGTCTTTGCTTGTTCCTCCCATGATGTAATAGTATCTCCGCTGCGTGGCCTCCGTGTTCGCATTGATGTCCACTACCTTGTTATTAATCAGGTAAGGGACCGAAAAACCAACGTAGGTCCTCTTTGACCGCAGGAAAAAGCCGGCCCCCACGTTGGGATTAAACTTGGATGTCGTTCCCGACAGGTTCGGGTCGCCGAGGTTTTTCAGGTTGAGTTTATTGAAGTCCGACTCCAGGTAGTTGAACCCACCCTGGATACCCATGGACAGCGACATGCTCCGGTTGAGCTGAATCTTGTAGGAATACACACCATACGCAGAGATATCGCTGTGCACGCCGATCTGATCGGAGCCGAGAATCACACCCAGTCCCATTTTCGACTTCAGGAACCCGGAGTGAACCGTCGCCGTAAATGTTTTCGGCGCACCTTCCAGGTTGACCCATTGGTTTCGATAGATGGCAGTGGCGCTGAGTTGCACCTGGGTGCCTGCGTAGGCGGGATTGATCAACAACGGGTCAAACATGTACAAGGACTGAATCGGACGCTGTTGCGCCCGGGCCGGCTGGATCAGCGCAACCCCGAGGAATAGGAATATGGTGAGCGCCCGTTTCATCGCGTCAATTCAAGATAGCCGGAAACCAGTTTAGACCCATCGCCCTTGTCGATGATATAGAAATAAGTGCCTTCCGGTAGCGCACGCCCCTGCAGGTACAATCCATTTTCTCCGAGACCTTTGAACGACACGTCTGCATTATCGTAATGGTTGGCCTCGTAAACAAGAATACCGCTCCGGTTAAAGATCTTCACGTTGTTCTTCGGGAAATTGCTGATGCAGTCGATGATAAACACATTGTTAAAGCCATCGTTATTGGCCGAAACACCGTTGAACGCTCCTATTTCGGTTCCGACCAGGACATCCCCTTCGTTGGTACATCCCTCTGATGTTGTCACGACCACATGGTAAAGGCCGGGATAGACACCAAACACCTGCGGACCTTCTCCCGCATTCCCGTTCGTGGCCACCTCGGTCCATACCACCCGATCGATGGGCAGATCGACGATGGTCGGCGTCATCAACAGGGAACCACTGGCCGGACGACCGGTATCCGAACAAAGCGACGGAGTGGACGAGAGGATAAACTGCGGCGGTGTGCGTTTATCCAGCACGTCAACATTGGCCGGAGCCGATACGCAGCCGGTAACCACATCGGTTGCCGTAACGGCATAGGTGCCGATATCGACATCGATGTAATCAACGCCCACAAAATCAGGCGTCGGTCCGGCTGTAGTGCCGTTGTACCAGTTGAAGGTGTAGTTGAGCGTCACCCCTCCCACCGACACGGTCACCCAACCATCAGGCGTAACACAACTGGTGCGGTCAAACACCACGCTGGGATTAGGTACCGGCGGACTTACCGTAGCATCGGTGATGCTGCCTGACTTGTCGGCAAAGCATCCGGTGGTGGTATTGGTCACCCGAACGGCATAAGAGCCGGCGGCTCTGCCCACCAGGAGGTTGTCCGTGAGGATCACTCCGCTAATCGGTGTGGGTACCGTCGTTCCAGAGA
Organism: Cyclobacteriaceae bacterium; assembly: GCA_016787605.1. GTDB lineage: Bacteria > Bacteroidota > Bacteroidia > Cytophagales > Cyclobacteriaceae > ELB16-189. Next base: position 2,276 of record JAEUUE010000139.1, on the reverse strand, counting down.
CCCACTCAAAGGAATACCCGCTTACAAATCCACCATCCGCCGTCGCCGCCAGTTGGCCGTTGGCGCGGGCAGGATCGCAAATGGTAAGCGGCTGCTCTTCCACGATATCGACGACCGGGTTGGTGCGGTTGTCCAATATGTCGGCCGTCTTAACCGTCACGCAACCGGTATTGTTATCGGTCAGGCGCACGGTATACGTGCCATTGGCGAGACCGGTCTGAATGAAATTAGCCGGGAAGCCCGGAACCGTGCTCATGTTGGGGAAGTCGGCGGGGTTGCCCAGGTTCGGCGTCGCCCCGATATACAGATCCGAAGTGAAGTTCAGGGGGAAAGGATACTGTGCCGACAGGTTGGTGACCCGTGCCAGGAAGCTTCCATCCTGTCCCACGCAGAACGTGCGGGGATCCCCGCCTGTGGAAATCTCCGGCGTAAACAAAGGGGCTTCATCAGGTACGATGTATACCGCGGTCGCAGTACAGTTGGTGGTCACGTTACGCACCAGCAACGAATAATCGCCCGACACCACGTTGTTGATCACCGGTGTCGTGGCAAACACAGGTGCCGTCGTCGTCAGGTTCTGGAACCAGTCGAAGGTGTAATTCGGACCGGTCGAACCGTCGGCCGTGGCTGACAACGCGGCCGTGCCGGTGGCCGGCAAACAGCTGATCTGCTTGGCGGTTTGGACAATATCGATAACCGGGTACACGATCGCGTCGTCGAGGATCTCCACCGCGGTGGGTCCGGACTGGCACAACGTGGTATTGTCCCTGGCCACGACAAAGTAAGTTCCAGGGCCGATCGCGTTGATGTTGGGCGTCGTCGTTCCGGTCAGTCCGCCCGGGAAGGCACCGGCATACCACTCGTAGGTGAAATCGGTGGCCAACTGGGCGCCTGAGATCAGGGGACCGCCATTGATTGAAATGCCCGTTACCTGCGCGCTTCCGCTGTTGAGGCAATCCAACGGGTCGACAGTGCTCGTATTGACAATGTTCGGCGTGCTCAGGTTAGTGTCCTTAATGACATCCAATCCGGAAGTGAAAGCACAGCCGGTATTCGACACGTTAGTAACGACCAGTACATAGGAACCCTCGAAGGCATTGTCCAACTGGCTGGAGTTGTTGGTGAGGGTCTCCGTGGTCGCCGGGGGCAGCGCTGCCCCGTTGAGCTGCCAGGTAAACGAATACGTATCGCCGTTGGCACCATTCTGCTCCGAGGCATCGGCGATTACGATACCGTTCGGGTTGACCGGGTCACAGGAAGAGTTAGGTACGTAGTTAAAGAGTACGCGGGGATCAGTCGACAGATCCAGTACATCCACCCGGAACGGCGGCGTTGCGCAACCAGATCCGACACCGGTACCCGGAATCTTGATGGCCTTCACAAAATAAGCACCAGGACCCATGGTGGGATACTGGGTCGCCGCCACACCAGGAACCAGCGAAGATACCGCGATGGGTGTGGCAAAGTTGTCTTGTAGCCTTGCGGTAGCCGGCGAATTGAGATACCACTCGTAGGTATAATTACCGGGCACACCAGAGCTGATGGTCGATACCGTAATGGATCCGTCCGGGTAACAAATCAGGGCGTCGGTCTTGTTGACCCCCAGGATGTCCACCGGCTGCGGATTCAGCAGCACTTCGGTGTCCGCGTCGGTGAAGCACTGGGTGACGGTGTTCCTTACCCGAATCGTGTACAGGCCGGGGCCGATCGCATCAGCGCCTCCGGTCGTATGCGGGCTGGCCACATTCAAGGCATCATTGACCACTACCGCGCCACCAGGGTCACTCTGCCACAGGAAATCATACGTTGAACCAGCGCCCGGTCCGCTCGCCGTTGCCGCCTGCACCGTAATCTGCCCGTCAAAGCTACCGTCGCACGATGTGCTCGACTGAACTACAAAGGAAACGGTGGGCACTACCCTTCTGTCCACGATAGTGAACGGAAGCGGTGCCGTCTCGCAGCCCGAGCCCGATACGCCAGGCGTCGCCGGGCTCACCACCGCGTTCTTCGTCGCCTGCACATAATACGTTCCTGCCGCCAGACCATTCAGCGTCACCGCCGGGTTCAGCGCCACGATCGGTAAGCTCATATCCGCATTGGCGCTCCACGTATACACGTAGTTCGCCGGGTTGCCAGGGCCCGGCGTCTCCGCAATCGCCGTCACCGTACCCGATCCGTTAGGTCCCGTGCACAGGTCTTCGTCCGTGGCCGTCACTGCGCCCACGCTCATCGGGATCGTCGTCTTCAGCACGTCCACCGAGCCGTCCGTGAAGCAG
>JAEUUE010000086.1 GCA_016787605.1 Cyclobacteriaceae bacterium | reverse complement strand
AATTCCCTGTTGCTTGAGGAAGGTCGTCGCCTGGCCGCTGCGGCCGCCACTCATGCAGATGAGGGTGATGGGCTGCGGAAGCTTCCTGATTTCATCCAGCCGGTTCGGTATTTCCTGGAGCGGAATGTTGATGCTCCCAGGAACATTCCCCCCTGCAAACTCCCCCGGCGTACGTACGTCTACTACTGTTTTCATTCGTTGTTCTTCGTTATTGGTTATTAATGTTATTTACCCTCCAAATGCCGTCCCTAACGGAAGCCGAGATCCTGTATTCTGGTATTCCGAATTCCTTACTCCTTATTCTAGCTTCTAGATTCCAGCTTCTCATTTCTTCTCTTCCTTCTGGAACGAACTAGAAAGCAATCCCCCCATCATCGCCCCGTACAGCGTACTATTCACCGGCTGCGATGTGATCGGGCATGACCCCGACGTGCATCCAATGAAATGATAGTACAGGTATCCCCCAGCCGCCCCTGCCAGTATCCCCAGCACGGTCAGCTTATGCTTGATCAAGAAGCTCATTCCTGGAAAGTTTTTACCGCCTCACTCAGGTCAAAAACCGGCACACTGCCGTGCAGCGCTGACCTCACAATCGTACTTCCCGCTGCGCTGCGGTAACCGCCTGCACAGTGAACTACCACGGGCTTGTCGGTGGGAATCTCTCCCACACGCTCGCGGAGCTCGTACAACGGGATGTGAATCGCTTTCTTGAAGATCCGCGAGGTCTTCACCTCCGACGGGTTGCGTATGTCCAGGATCGTGAACGCATCTTCCGCCTTGCGGAGCAACTCAGGGTCAAAGATGTTCATCTCGGCCGGCCCTGCTTCCACCACGGAAGCACCGGCGACCTGCGTCTCGTAACCCACGCGGGCGATTCGTTCGATCAGTTCGTTGAGCGCGTCTTCGCTTTCTGCCACGAGGTAAAAGGATTCGCCGGGGTTGACGATGCTGCCCAGCCAGGTCTCAAACTTCGTGTCGCGCATCAGGTTGATGGCGCCCTTGTGATGACCCTTCTTGAAAAGGCGTTCCGGGCGGGCGTCGATGATCGGGTATTCGGTCTGTGACGGGAGCGGCGCACGTTTGACGTTCCGTACGCTGTCGCGGAAATGCTCCGCGCCACGCTTGTTAATGCCCACGGCATAAGGAAAGTACTTGGGCACAAACGGCTGGTCCGCCAGCAGGTCCTTGACGAAGTTCGCCTCCGTCATGGTCTGCAGGCTCCAGTTGCTCATCTTTTCGGCGCCGATGGTGCTCACGTTTTGTTTGCTGAGCCCTTTGCCGCAAAGACTGCCTGCTCCATGGGCCGGGTACACCAGCACATGGTCGGGAAGTTTCATAAGCTTGTCGCGGAGCGAATGGTACATCTGGCGGGCCAGGTCTTCGCGGGCCGCGGTAATGGCGCCCGCCGACTCCCGGAGATCGGGACGTCCGCAGTCACCGATGAACAACGTATCGCCGGTAAATACGGCATATTCTTTACCCTGCTCATCGACCGCCACGACGCTGATGCTGTCGGGGGAATGACCGGGGGTGTTGAGCGCCTTCAGTGTGACGTCGCCCAGCACGATGGCCTCCCCTTCATCGAAGGTCTGGTGGGGGTATTCCGCGCCGAGCAGGCGGCTGACGTAAATGGTGGCCCCTGCGGCCTGGTGAATTTCCAGGTGGCTGCTGACAAAGTCGGCATGCGGGTGTGTCTCAATGACGGTGGTGATTTTCGCCTTCTGGCTGATGGCAAAGTCATAGTAGGGCTGCGGGTTGCGCGCCGGGTCGATGACGGCCATTTCTCCCTTGCTCACGATGGCATAGGAATAATGGGCCAGGTTCTTGTCTTCAAACTGATGGATGATCATGGGCGAATGGTTAAATCTGGTGCAAAAATAAAGCGGTGTACCGAAATACACCGCTACTTAGGTTACAGTAACCCAAAAACCCTACTTCACCTCAGTTTCTTTCTTCCGGGTAGATATTCCAAGGGGCCAATAAAGGGGGCAAAAACTGATCAGGCTGGTCACGATAAAGATCCCGGCCAGGACCAGCAATACGAGTGCCAGCGTGCCCGAAATGACATTGGTAAAATACAGCGCAGCAATGACAACGGCCGCCAGTATCCTGACCGCCTTGTCAACAGTTCCCATATTCGGTTTCATGGTATGATAGATTGGTGAATGGTTTGTTTTGTGATCTAAAAATAGGCCGTCAATCCCCTCCCCATCAGCAACCTAGGTTACACAAGCGTAATTTTATTCCTGCCCAGGCGCACAATTCCTTCCTCTTCCATCCGCTTCAGCAGCCTGGAAACCACCACCCGTGCCGTTCCCAGCTCGTTGGCCAGCTGCTCGTGGGTCACATGCAGCGTTTTACTCTGCGTAATTGAACACTTCTTCCGGATGAAATCCAGCAGCCGTTCATCCACTTTCTTGAAGGCTATGGCGTTGACCACCTCGAGCAGTTCCTCGAACCGTTTGTGGTAGAGCCGGAAGATGTAGTTCAGCAAATCGGGGTTCTCCCGGATGAGTGCCGTCATCTGGTCGATGGGCAGGAATACCACTTCCGTGGGTTCCTCCGCGACGGCGACTACCTTGCTGGTCTCGTTGTGCAGGCCGCCCA
>JAEUUE010000058.1 GCA_016787605.1 Cyclobacteriaceae bacterium | reverse complement strand
TCGTGGTGGGCGCCGTTCCGAAACAAGTAGTACTTTTGCCGGCTATGGCGGGCTGGATGGAACGACTCAAGGATCGGTGGAAAGTGAAGAATACTTTCCAGGTGGTCATTATCCTCGTGGTCTTTGCCTGTACGGGTACCACGGTTGCCCTGCTCGCCCGTCCCTTGTTGCACGCCTTGTTTGCCCCGGAAGAGATCCCCACGTGGGCCACCGTGCTGTATTACGTGCTCATTCTTCCCATCTACAACGTTTTCCTTCTCTTCTACGGATTGCTCTTTGGTCAATTCCAGTTTTTCTGGAGTTTTGAGAAGCGATTCTTTGCCCGTCTGTTCGGAAAGTCTGATCCATGAAGGGACAAATCACGATCCTATCCTTCGTGTTGCTGACTGCGTGTTCTGCTCCGCGCTATACCTATTATTTCCCCCAGCCCCCTGCCATACCCGATGATCGGGTTGCCGTGAGGGTGTCTCCGTTGGCTCCGCCATCACCGGCCTCCCTGCAGGCCGGAAGGGTAGCGACGCTGGAGGTGCCGGCTCCGAACAGCAAAACGGTGCCCGCTCCGGAGATGAAGCCGGTGCCGGAGAGCCCATCGAAGGCAACGGCCGAACCCAAGGCTGCCGTGCCGATCAAGGAAGATCCTGACCTGAGGAGGTCGGCTATCTTCACCGCCGGCGGCCTGGTGGCGCTGATAATCGGGGGCAATGTCTTCTGGGTAGTGGGCGGCCTGAGCCTCATGATCGGGCTGATTTTTGCTATTCGCTGGCTGCTCCGCAAGTAGCCGACCCCCTTTACTTTTTTTTCAGAAAATTTATTTTTGCACCCTGTTCAGCAAACGCTTGCGCTATGGAAATTCAGATTGAGAATCTCTCCAAGAACTACGGACCCCAGAAAGCCGTAGACCGCATTTCCTTCGAGGTTAAGCCCGGAGAAGTCCTGGGTTTCCTGGGTCCCAACGGTGCCGGCAAGAGCACGACGATGAAAATGATCACCGGCTACCTGGCCATCGGCGACGGCGACGTTCGCATCGGCGGCAAGTCGGTGCGTGATCATGGCGACGATCTCAAGCGTCACATCGGGTACCTGCCGGAGAACAATCCGCTCTACCTCGACATGCCGGTCATCGATTACCTCACCTTCTGTGGGGCGCTGCAAGGAATGACCCCCGACGCCATCCGCCGCCGCCTTCGCGAAATGATTGCCGTGTGCGGACTGAACGCCGAGAAGCACAAGAAGATCGGCGAACTGTCGAAGGGATACCGTCAGCGCGTCGGGTTAGCCCAAGCCATGATTCATGACCCGGAAATTCTCGTGCTGGACGAGCCCACGACCGGCCTTGACCCCAACCAGATTGTGGAAATACGAAACCTCATCCGCGAGCTGGGCAAGGCCAAGACGGTCGTGCTCAGCACCCACATTCTTCCCGAAGTGGAAGCCACCTGCGACCGCATCCTGATCATCAACCAGGGGAGGATCGTGGCCAATGGTACCGCCGACACGCTGCGGAAACAGGCGACCGGGCAGGAGGTGATCCGTCTGCGCATCGAGGACGCACCCCTGGCCGAGGTCATGAACGCACTCCGGGGCATGCCCACCGTCGACACCGTGGAAGTGGTGGACAAGGAACTTAACCGGTTGGAACTGCAAAGCCGGACGGGCATGTCCTCCAGGCGCGAGGTGTTCCACCTGTGCGTTGCCAAAGGCTGGGTGCTTAGTGAGTTGACTCCGCTGGAGACGCGTTTGGAAGATATTTTCAGAAACCTAACTACGAATTGATTATGCACGCCACCTGGATCATTGCCAAAAAAGAGCTGCAGTCGTACTTCGACTCGCTCATCGCCTACATCCTGCTCGTGCTTTTCCTGGGCTTCAGCGGGTTCTTTACCTGGCTTTTCGGCTCCGATATCTTCATGGTCGGGCAGGCTTCGCTGCAAACGTTTTTCAGCATTGCCTACTGGACGCTTTTCTTCTTTACACCAGCCCTCACCATGCGGTTGCTGGCGGAGGAAAAGAAGACCGGGACGCTGGAACTGTTGCTGACCAAAGCCATCACCGACCGCCAGGTGGTGACCGGCAAGTTTCTCGCCGCCCTGCTGCTGGTCTTTGTCGCGCTGGCCTGCACGTTTCCCTACGTGGTGACGCTATCCTACATCGGCGACATTGATGCCGGGGAAATATTCTGCGGCTATGCTGGCCTCGCCCTCATGAGCGGTGCCTACATCAGCATCGGGCTCTACGCGAGCAGCCTCACCAACAACCAGATCGTCGCGTTCCTGCTCGCCCTCTCCATCGGGCTGTTCTTTCACATCATTTTTGAAGTGCTCGCCGGCAGCTTCACAGGCATCACCGCCCAGGTGTTTGCCACGCTCAGCCTGAACAATCACTTCGAAAGCCTTTCCCGCGGCGTCGTGGATACTCGTGACGTGATCTATTTTCTGTCGCTCATCTTCCTGGGACTCTTCCTGGCCGAGATGTCATTGACCAAACGGAATCTGAACTGACCCATGAAACAGAAACTGCTCATTACAACGCTCCTGGTAGTCGGCATCGTCCTGGTTGTCAACTTCCTTTCCAACGAACTTCACGTTCGCCTCGACCTGACCGATGACCGTCAATACACCCTGAGTAAGGCCACCCTCGATATCCTCGAAAACCTGGAGGAGCCCGTGACCGTGAAGGCCTACTTCTCCAGGGATCTTCCGCCCAACATTGCGCAAACCCGCAGTGATTTCCAGGACCTGCTCGTGGAGTACAACAGCCGCTCCAACGGTATGATTGCCTATGAATTCATCAATCCCAATGAAAACGAAGGGTCCGAACGACTGGCGCTCGAGAGCGGCATCCAGCCGGTGATGATCAACGTGCGTGAGAAAGACCAGGTCAAGCAGCAAAAGGCCTTCCTCGGCGCAACCATCAGCCTCGGTGAGAAAGTGGATGTGATTCCCTTTGTACAGCCCGGCTCGGCCATGGAGTATGCCTTGTCTACTTCCATCAAGCGTATTTCGGTCGAGACGAAGCCAGTGGTGGGTTTCGTAAGTGGCCATGGCGAGCCCTCCCTTGCGGAAATGGGACAGGCGATGGAGCTGCTGGATGTGCTGTACACTCCGCAGGAGGTCAGGCTGGATTCGGCCGACGTGCCTGCCACCATCCGCACCCTGGCCATTATCCGTCCTGTGGATAGTATACCGGCGGTCCACCTCCAACGGCTGGATGCCTTCCTCGCCCGCGGCGGCCGTGTCCTGATGGCGCTGAACCGCGTGAACGGAGACCTGCAGCGCTCCTACGGCATGTCGTTGTCCAACGGCCTTGAAGGCTGGCTGGCGCAGAAAGGCGTGGCGGTGGAGCCGTCCTTTATCATCGACGCCAAGTGCGGCGCCGTGACGGTCCAGCAGCAACAGGGCATGTTCAACTTCCAGACCCAGGTTTCATTCCCTTACCTCCCCGTGGTCGGTCGCTTTGCCGATCACCCCATCACCCGCGGGCTGGAGACGGTTTTGCTGCAGTTTGCAAGCCCCGTGAATTTCATCGGTGATTCGAGCAAGCGCTTTAGCCCGCTGATCTACACGTCGGAGCGCTCTGCGACCCAGAAGGCCCCTTTTATGTTTGACATCAACAAGCAGTGGACTGAGCAGGATTTCCCGGAGCGGAACATTGTCATGGGGGGTATCGTCGAGGATAAAACCAGTGGTGGTCGTCTCATCGTCTTCGGCGACGGCGACTTTCTCATCAATGGTCCCCGCGAGCAGGCGCGGTCGCTGCAGCCCGACAACGTGAGCCTGGCGGTCAACGCCATCGACTGGCTGTCGGATGATACCGGGCTGATCGATCTGCGCACCAAAGGAGCCACCTCCAGGCCGCTCCAGCAATTGGAAGAGGCGAGCAAGGCCATCCTGAAGTACGTCAACTTCCTCTTGCCGATCCTGCTGGTGATTATCTATGGCCTGGTGCGCATGCAGCGCAACCGTAACATCCGTCTGAAGCGAATGAGTGACAACTATGAAGAAAACTGATCCCTGGAAGCTGGCAGTCATCCTGCTCAGCCTGATTCTTGTATTCATCGCCGTGCGGAAATTCCGCTCGCCTCGCCTGGAAGGAAATTTGCCGGCAACGCTCGTCGAGCTGGACACGGCAAAAATTACGGAGATCATCATCACGCCAGCCAAAGACCGCCGTCAGCCCGTGCGCCTGGCGCGTGCTGGTGGCTGGAAGCTCATGAAAGGAGAGCAGGCGCTCCGGTTGGAGCAGGGCGCGGCGGCCAGCCTGCTCCGGGTATTGACTTCGGTCAAACCTGAGCGAATGGCCTCCAAGAAAATGGAGAAATGGGATGAATTCCAGGTCGGCGACTCGACCGGCACCCGGGTCCAGGTGATGGCCGGCACTTCGGTGGAAGCCGATGTGGTGATCGGACGCAGCGGGTTCGGCCAGACGCCCACGCAGGCTTATGGCGGCCCGGCCTTTACCTACATGCGTCTGCACGACGAACCCGAGGTGTATGCTATAAGCGGATTCCTGGATGCGCAGTTCAACCGGGCCATCGACGACTGGCGCGACAAGAGTTTCCTCCGGGTAAAGCGCGACTCTGTTACCCGCGTTACTTTCCGCTATCCCGCCGACAGCAGTTTTGTAATTGAGAAGATCGGCGGCAAATGGACGATGGGCGGGGACCCGGTGGACTCCATGGAAGTGCGTTCCTTCCTTTCCGGGATGGAGTATCGCAACGCCACCGCCTTCGCCCCGGCAGCACCGGCCGGATCGGCGACTGTTTCCGTCACGCTGGAGAAGGGGAGCAAGACGCTCGGGACGATCGAGGCCTGGCCCGCCGAAGGCAGCTGGGCCGTCCGAACCTCACAACAGCCCGACACTTTCTTCTCCCTGAATGCCGCCGCTCGGAAGGATGTGTTTGTCCCGCGTACCCGGTTTAGCGCGAAGCGCTGAGGTGCTATTCTAAACCCGGTCGGGGCATTGGAGTCGAGATATTAATTGCCCCGGGCTTCAGCCCGGCGAACCCACCACCCTCTGTTTGCGGTGCGGTTCGGCAGGGCTAGCCTCAATTATCCAGTACGATTAGTGCAGTAGTTCTTTAGTTGAAATCATAGACAGAAAGAACAACTTTCTCATCAACAACAGAGTAGAAGGAAATAGATCGATCAGAAATCCATATTTGTCGGGTCAGCTGATATTGGGCATCAGGGAATTTGCCATCTAGGCAGTATGAGTTGTTCTCAACCAGCAAGCAATCGTCCTTCTTCTTAAATCCAGTGCATATGTCATCGAACTTAGCCCAATCTCCCTCAATTTCGACCATGGTTGGAATTAAGGTTTTCGGGCCTTTAACACAATTAGCTCGCACGGATACGCGATGGTTAGAGTTTTCAACAACGTCTCCGACATCGCCAAAAATGAAAAGACGGCCATTGAAGCTAAAGAAGACTGGATCTGAAGTTCGATCGAAACTAATTTGTGATTTGTTCACCAACAACAAATCTCTATCCAGCGTGAAAAGAAAGCCACTGCTTGACGTAACATATATATAGTTGCCCATCACATAGACATCCATTAAGTAAGGAGGAATCCTATTAGGATCTATTGCAGTCTTTAGCAACACCTGACTGCACCTAAGCCTTCCTTCGGACACACTCACACTCTTAACATTATTGTGAATAGGGTCTATGAGAATGACGAAATCATCCATTCGAGCAATGCTGTTGACAGAGAAAAAGGTGCTGTCAAAAAAATAGGTGAAGCCGAATAGGGCGGTATCCTCATTACTGGTCTTAAAAGTAAAACTCTGCTTGCTCTTTATTTGGTGCGAAATCACCTGGGCATCACTGGGACGAGGCAGTAACATAATTGCCATTACGGCCATTATAGCAATCGACAATGAAAAATGATTCCCTTTCATTTCCTTCCTCTTCAAATTTCAGATCTTAGCACTAGCAGGATGCGGGGCCTTCTTGACTATCAATTTACTTAATCTCCGCCAACCCCAGTTTGACCCAACAAAAAAGGCACCCGAAGGTGCCTTTTCAATTTTTGAAGAAGTTGCTCTATTCTTTCACGCCGTCGGCGAGGACAACCACTTTGTTCTTGAGGACCTCTACGACACCGCCGGTGATCTGCACCTTGTGGCGCTTCTCGTTGAGCTTGTACTCCACGGTACCTTCGGCCAGCAGGCTGATGAGGGGAGCGTGGTTGTTCAATACCTGGAATGAACCATCGGAGCCCGGGAAGGTGGCGCTGGTTACGTCTCCTTCGAAGACTTTCTTCTCTGCCGTGAGGATCTCGAGATACATGGTCATTAGCCTTTAGCTTCTGCGAGGAGACGTTCACCTTTCTCCATGGCCTGCTCGATGGTACCCACGAGGTTGAAGGCGGATTCCGGGAGGTGATCGAGTTCACCGTCGAGGATCATGTTGAAGCCCTTAATGGTGTCTTTGATGTCTACCAGAGCGCCCTTGAGGCCGGTGAAGGCTTCGGCAACGTGGAATGGCTGGGAGAGGAAGCGCTGCACGCGGCGGGCGCGGTTCACCACCATCTTGTCTTCGTCGCTCAACTCGTCCATACCGAGGATGGCGATAATATCTTGTAATTCCTTGTAGCGCTGGAGGGTGTATTTCACGCGCTGGGCGCAGTTGTAGTGCGCCTCGCCCACGATGTCTGCGCGCAGAATCCGTGAAGTGGAATCCAGCGGGTCAACGGCAGGGTAGATACCCAATTCCGCAATCTTACGGCTCAACACGGTGGTCGCATCAAGGTGCGAGAACGTGGTAGCCGGAGCGGGGTCAGTCAAGTCGTCGGCAGGAACGTAAACGGCCTGTACCGAAGTGATGGATCCGTTCTTGGTCGACGTGATGCGCTCCTGCATGGCGCCCATTTCAGAGGCGAGCGTAGGCTGGTAACCCACGGCAGAAGGCATACGACCCAGGAGCGCCGATACTTCAGAACCGGCCTGGGTGAAACGGAAGATGTTGTCGATGAAGAAGAGGATGTCGCGGCCTTTGCCTGTGCCGTCGCCGTCACGGTAGTATTCGGCAATGGTCAGACCGGAGAGTGCCACACGAGCGCGGGCGCCCGGGGGTTCGTTCATCTGGCCGAACACGAAGGTGGCCTTGGACTCGGCGAGCTTGGCTTTGTCCACTTTGGAGAGGTCCCAGCCGCCGCTGTGCATTGACTTGCGGAACTCATCGCCATAATCCACGATGCCCGCTTCGATCATTTCGCGGAGGAGGTCGTTACCCTCACGGGTACGCTCGCCCACGCCGGCAAATACCGACAAGCCAGAATAGGCTTTCGCGATGTTGTTGATCAATTCCTGGATCAACACGGTCTTACCCACACCGGCACCACCGAACAAACCGATCTTACCACCCTTGGCATAGGGTTCGATCAGGTCGATAACCTTGATACCCGTATAGAGCACTTCGGCCGAGGTGGTCAGGTTTTCGTAAGAAGGTGCCGGCCGGTGAATCGGGAGGCTTTTTTCCTTCTTGGGCTGGGCGATGCCGTCGATGGCTTCACCCACGACGTTGAAGAGGCGCCCTTTGATGTCATCGCCGATGGGCATGGTGATGGCGTTTCCGGTGTCGAGCACCTTCATGCCGCGCACCAGGCCTTCCGTACCGTCCATGGCTACCGTCCGCACACGATCTTCGCCGAGGTGCTGCTGACACTCCAGCACGATCCGCGTGCCATCGGTTTTGGTGACCTCCAGCGAGTTCAGAATTTCAGGAAGCTTTGAGCCGGGCTCATCGAAGGCAACGTCCACCACGGGACCGATCACCTGCGTTATTTTGCCATAATTTGCCATGGAGTGGGTGTGGTTATTGAAGTCGTAAAATCCGGCCACAAAAGTAGGGTTCGGCGACGGGAACACCA